>NZ_MODU01000004.1:3135359-3762431 GCF_001885075.1 Alteromonas sp. V450 | reverse complement strand
AAATATGTGAGCTAAACACAGGAAATGTTGCGCATAGGCAACACCATTTTACATTTGTTTGGAGTGCGGTCGCGAAATGGATGAATTACGAGCAGTTAGACGATTGCTTACTTTTGGCTTTTGCGTTGCAGGTCATGGTAAAAGCATTGTTCACAAGTACAAAAAAGCAGGCTAAGCCTGCTTTTTATAACGTTAAATGATACTAGATGCTTACTCGCTTGTAAGGGCGATACTCCGCTTTCCAGAAGTTACGCTCAATGCTGGCGCGCAGTGCGTCGTCAGACATCTCAAGGGCTAGCCCTTGCTCCATAGCAACTCTACCCACTTCAAAAGCGATTTCTCGGCTAATTTCAGCAATAGCAGACAGTGGTGGCAACAATGAACCTTGTCCAGTGTTGACTAATGGCGACGCTGAGGCCAGTGCATTGCTTGCAGCCATCAACATTTCATCACTGATTAGCTTGGCTTTTGATGCAACTACACCAAGACCAATACCAGGGAAGATGTAAGAGTTGTTGCATTGTGCGATTGGAAATATTTTGCCATCGTATTCTACAGGTTTGAACGGGCTACCTGTGGCAATAATTACCTTACCTTCCGTCCACTCAATCACTTGCTCTGGACGGGCTTCAACTTGGCGCGAAGGATTACTTAACGGGAATATAATGGGCAACTCACAGCCTTGCTTCATAGCTCGAATAACTTGTTCGGTGAACAAACCTGGCTGGCCTGAAACACCAATAAGCACGTCTGGCTGTGCACAATGCATCACATCTAACAGCGACGCGTAATCTCCACTGAACGTCCAATCACTCAGGTCTACATTTTTCTGTTGAAGCTTTTGCTGGAAGTCGCGCAATCCTTCCATGCCCTCAGTTACCAAACCAAACCGGTCAATCATAAACACTTGCTTACGCGCTTGTTCGTCAGTTAGACCCTCAAACACCATTTGTTGGATAAGCATTTCAGCAATACCACAGCCTGCAGATCCTGCACCTACAAACACAACTTTCATGTCGCGTAGCTTTTGCTGTTTAGTTTTACACGCCGCTAAAATAGTCCCAAGGGTTACAGCAGCGGTGCCTTGTATATCGTCATTAAAACAGCACACATTGTCACGGTAGCGGTTTAATAGCGGCATAGCGTTTGGCTGCGCAAAATCTTCAAACTGAATCATGACATCAGGCCAGCGACGCTTTACTGCGTTAATAAACATATCGACGAATTCATCGTATTCGTCCTGTTCAATACGTGGATGGCGCGCGCCCATGTACATTGGGTCGTTTAGTAACTTCTCGTTGTTAGTACCTACGTCTAACATAACGGGTAGCGTGTAGGCTGGGCTGATACCGCCACATGCGGTATATAGCGAAAGTTTACCGATAGGAATACCCATTCCGCCAATACCTTGGTCGCCCAAACCTAAAATGCGTTCACCGTCAGTCACAACAATCACTTTCACTTTGCGCTTCGTTGCATTGCGAACGATATCGTCAAGCTGGTGACGTTCTTCATACGACACAAACAAACCACGGGAACTGCGATAGATATCAGAAAACTGCTCACATGCATCACCTACCGTAGGGGTGTAGATGATAGGCATCATTTCATCAATATGCTTTTGAATAAGACGGTAGAACAAGGTTTCGTTGTTGTCTTGAATGGCGCGCAGATAGATATGCTTATTTAGGGCTTCATCAAAGCTGCTGTATTGCATATAAGCGCGCTCGACTTGCTCTTCAATGGTCTCGTACCTAGGCGGCACTAAACCCGTCAAGTTAAACGCGGCGCGCTCTCTGGCAGTGAAAGCACTACCTTTATTTAGCAAGGGCGTTTCCAGCAATGAAGGGCCGGCATGAGGAATATAAAGATATCGCTGTGAATCTTCTGACATTGGTTTTCCGATAATATGTTCAGGCAAATACATCGCCGAAAGCCTGAAGCGGCACATCTTTGATGTACCTTTTTAATTAGAATATTTCTTCTGGCTCTGGCGCCGTCGTTGTCTCCTGCACGGCCGGGTCAACTATTTCGTCGTCTCGTACATAAGTCGTTGGCTCGGTTCCTTGCAGGAAGTATTCAAATAGTGTCGTATGGTCTGTTCGTCTGGTCAACTTTCCACTGGTACGATCAATGCGAACCCGCACTATATTTTCCGGAACGGGCATAGGTGAATGAGGTTTGTCTTTCAAGGCAAATTGCATAAATCTGATCCATGCTGGACCTGCAGCTTTAGCGCCGTCTTCAGTACCAATTAGCGCATTACCTATCCAGTTAAACTTCTCTGGATCCTTATTTATTAAATTCTGGTTTCGCGTTGCGCGGCCAAGCTGCCTGCTCATATTGTCAAAACCAACCCATACTGTAGTCACGATATCCTTATGGAATCCACTGAACCAGGTATCTCTTGAGTCATTAGTTGTACCAGTTTTGCCTGCAATATCGGTTCGTTGAAGAATATTTCTGGCACGCCAGCCCGTTCCTAACCAATAGGTTTTATTGTTCCAATTCCCGTTAGCTCTTACAGCGGTGCGCATCATTTCTGACACAAGAAAAGCATTTTGTGCAGTAATGACCTGCGGTGCTATCACCTTTTCTGCGCTTTCATTATTGTCGCCAACATCGCCAAGTAAAATGTCTTGATTCAGTTCTGCGGCAAGTAACGCTTCGATATCTGCTTCTTCGTCTTCAGGGTATATTTCCGGATCGCCATTATTTTCACAACGATTACAAGCCCAAACAGGGTTTGCTTTCCAAAGTTCATCGCCGTTTTCATCAAGCACCTTGCTGATAAAGTGAGGATTTACAAGATAGCCACCGTTGGCGATGACCGACATACCTCTGGCCACTTCAAGCGGCGTATGAGAACTCGAACCGAGGGAAACGGTTTCATCTAGCGGAATGTCGTCTTCGTTAAATCCAAAACGGGTTAAATAATCAGCCGTTTCTCTAAGGCCTACACCGCGAAGCAAGCGAACCGATACCACGTTTTTTGATTTACCAAGCGCTTTACGCATTCGAATTGGACCGTCGTATTCAGCCGGTGAATTTTGCGGTCTCCATGCCACACCAGTAGCAGCATTCCATTGATTAATTGGGGCATCGTTAATGATTGAGGCTAGGGTGTAACCACTGTCTAGCGCTGCGGAGTAAACGAAAGGTTTAATATTTGACCCCACTTGCCTTTTAGCTTGCGTAGCTCGATTGAACTGACTTTGGTAAAAACTGTATCCACCCACTACGGCCTCTACTGCACCATTTTTGGGGTTAACGGCAATTAAAGCGCCACTTACTTCTGGAAGTTGTGATAGTCGCCAAGCACCTTCCTGCTCGCGAATATATACAACGGCCCCCTCTTGCGTTATATCTGACGCTGTCTTTGGGTCGTTGCCTTGACGAAAATCGGTAATATACGAACGCGCCCAATCGAGGCCATCCCAATCTATTTCACGCGTTATCCCATCTACTGATAATACATTTATCGACTTTTCGTTTACCTTCATCACAACCGAGGGTAACAGCGGTTTAATGTGTGGGATTTCGCGTAATATACTTTGTATTGATGCACTATCCCAATCATCTCGCTGTTCGCGACCGTTGGTGTCTAGTGTTAACTTAGGCGCTGCAGAAGCGTCCGCCTTTTTATCGACCACGGGTATATTCCATAAATATCCCAGTGGCCCTTTGTAGCCGTGACGCTCATCATAATCGTGAAGATTTCTCACTACCGCTTGCTGCGCGGCTAGTTGCAACTGTGAAGACGCAGTAGCGTAGACTTGATACCCTCCCGTCTCAGCTTCTTCCTTACCATAAATTTCTACCATCTCGTTATAAATAGTATCTGCCAAGTAAGGTGCATCGACTTCAATTTCGGCGCCGTGTTTTCTGGCGGTAACGGGCGCGCTGGCTGCTTCGTCAAACTGTGCTTTTGTAATGTATTTTTCATCCAGCATACGAAGCAGGACCACGCGCCGACGTTCGACCGATCTCTCTGGTCCACTGATAGGATTCAACACCGATGGTGCCTTGGGTAACCCGGCAATGGTTGCAATTTGCGCTAAATTCAATTCATTCAGTGATTTACCGTAATAAACCTGAGACGCTGCGCCAAATCCAAAAGCTCGATGCCCTAGCTCAATTTTATTAAGATAAAGTTCTAGAATTTCCTGCTTACTCAGCTCCTGCTCCATATGAAGCGCAATAAAAATCTCTTTTATTTTTCTAACGTAAGTTTTTTCGCGTGTTAAAAAGAAACCTCGGGCGAGCTGCATAGTAAGCGTACTTGCCCCCTGACGTTTTTCTCCAGTTAAAATTAGACTTACCGCAGCGCGGGCTATACCTATTGGGTCAATACCGTTATGCTCATAAAAGCGACTATCTTCGGTAGCAAGTATTGCATCAATGAGCGCTTGTGGTACATCATCAAGCTGGACTGGAATGCGTCGTTTTACACCATATTGCGAGATGAGCTTGCCATCGCTGGTGTAAATTTGCATAGGTGTTTGCAGGCGCACATCTTTAAGAACAGTAACGCTTGGAAGATCTGGTTTTATATAAAAATAAATACCTACCAATGCCGCACTACCGATAAGTCCCGATAGAAAAACAAGTAAAATGAGTGGTTTGATGTACTTCACTGTAGCAAATACCAAGAAAATTGTTGATTTGATGTAAAATTTATACGTATGATTTATCTCATTTTTTATACGTATGTGTTATCTATAGAACCATACGCATAAACGTATTACAGTAACATTGTACTTTAGAGCAACTACCTTTGAAACTGGACAATAGCAAATGAAATCGCTGTTTAAGAAAAAGCTGCCGCCCATTGTGGGCTTAGATATAGGCACGCGTCAAATAAAAGCGGTGTGGCTAGAGCAAACTAAGGATGGGTTCGTACTTCAGGGGTATGCCTGTGAACCGATTAGTAAGATTGCATTTTCAGAGCGTGACATCAAAGACTACGAGTCAATTAGTGTCGCTTTGAAAAAAATACGCAAAGCACTGAAAACGAAAACAAAGCTTGCAAACATTGCTGTAGCAGGGACTTCAGTAATAAGCAAAATAGTATATATGGATCCCGAGCCAAACGACTACGATCTGGAAAGTCAGATTGAAATAGAAGCGGATAGCTTGATCCCTTATCCAATTGAAGAAGTGTATTTAGACTTCGAAAAGTTGGGCCCCAGCAAAACGCATACAGGCAAAATGAACGTGTTGCTCACAGCAGCACATAAAGATCTTGTCGATAGTCGCTTGCTATTAACAAGGGAGGCGAATTTTGAACCCAAAATCGTTGACATGGAAAACTATGCGTTAGGTAATTCCATTGACTTTTTCCATTCAAATAGCGACAAAGATAAGCCAGTTTGTTGTATCAACGTTGGTGCGTCGCTGCTTCAGATTTGTGTTGTAAAAAATGGCGATACCATTTACACCAAAGAACATTCTTTCGGACTGAATAATCTGGTCAGCGATATCAGTGCCATTCACATGATAGAGCGTGAGACTGCTGAACGTCAGTTAATGGAAGGGACGCTGCCAGGTAATTGGGTGGAAGATACGCTTCCAATGTTTGCCTCTAATCTCCAGCAAAGCATTAATAGAGCATTACAGATGTACATGAGTACAACACACGCCGACCGCCCTACCGAGATATTGCTAAGTGGTGGTGCTGCAAACATTGCCCCCCTCGTTGATATTCTTAACCAGGACTTAGGGTTGAACGTCACCAGTTTCAATCCGTTTAGAGGAATGTCAATCAACCCTAAGCTTGACGTAGCTAAGCTAAATAAGATTGCGCCGCAGCTAACAATAGCCGCAGGGTTAGCAAGCAGGAGTTTTATACCATGGCACATATAAATCTCTTACCTTGGCGTGAACAACAACGTCAACATCAGAAGAAACAGTACCTATTGGGCTTAGTTGCTCTAGCTGTGATTGTAGGACTTGTATTTTGGTTTATTGCGCAGGCTTTTACTCAGCAAATTGAAAACCAAAACTCACGTAATAAGTTCCTTGAAGAGCAGATTGCAGCGTTAGATGCTGAAATTGGCGAAATCAAAAAGATTAAAGAGAGTAAGAATGCTCTCGAACAACGGATGTCATTGATAGAACAACTTCAGGCCAATAGAAACGTAGCACCGATCGTTTTTGATAGACTGGCGTCTATCGTTCCAGCAGGAGTAACATTCGAAAGTATGCGTCGAACAGGCAACCGCATTAGCATTGACGGTACGAGCGACTCTAATAACAGACTGTCCGACTTTATGCGTGCGCTGGAAGATTCTGATACGTTTGTCGCCGCTGAGTTATCTACAATAAAATCGGATAACACGAACGCAATAGCAATTAGTAGCTTCACACTGACGTTTTCTATCAACCCCAATATTGCTCCTGTTAATGAGCCTGGTAATGGAGTCTAGGCGCTATGAAATTTGATGTAACAAAACTAAAAGAATTAAATGAATTAGACTTCGAACAGATTGCAATTTGGCCAAACGAAATTCGTATTGTTGTGGCTATTTTTGTATCAATTGTTGTGGGCGCGTTGAGTTACTACAGCTTAGTTAATCCGAAACTACCGGTACTTGAATCTGTTCAAAAGAAGGAAGGCGATCTTAAATTGCAGTTTGAGGCAAAGTATCGAATTGCAGCAAACCTTAAAGCCTATGAAGAGCAACTCGAGCAAATTAAGAAAGACTTTTCATCGATGTTAAGAAGCTTGCCTACAAGCAATGAAACGCCAGGCCTGCTAGACGATATCACCTACGTAGGGACTTCAGCGGGATTAACATTCAGGCTACTCAATTGGGAAAAAGAAATTCCCAAAGAGTTCTACACTGAACTACCTATTCAGATGGAAGTAAGTGGGGGCTATCACAGCTTTGGTGAGTTTACTTCTAAAATCGCGGCTTTGCCTCGAATCGTTACACTCCATGACTTCGAAATTGAGCGTTCAAACGGAGAGTTATCGCTTAGGCTACAAGCGAAAACGTATCGTTCTGAAAATACCTCTATTCTAACGGAGGGTAACTAATGATACGTCAGTCACTTTCTCTAATCTCACTTATCGTAGTAGCTGGTTGCACACCGCAGCTAGATGATTTACAAGCTTACACGCAGGATGTAAAAAGTCGTGCGCAGCCGCAAATCGAGCCATACGAAGAGTTTAAAGCTCAGCCTCCTTTTGCGTATACTGCGAGCAATATTAAAAGCCCGTTTAAATTTCCTGAAGGTGCAGCAGCGCCTTTGAAAAAGCCTCGGATAGAGAATTGCTCTGAGCCAAATTTTGAAAGAGCAAAAGAGCCATTAGAGGCTTATGGATTAGATGCGTTAGAATTGATGGGTAATATAGAAATTAAAGGCCAAAAGTGGGCGTTGATTCAAAGCAACGACGGGATTTTACACAAGGCCAAAACAGGGAGCAGAATTGGCGTGTTTTATGGAACTATTACGCAGGTTAATACAGATTCAATTACTATAAGGCAATTATTACCAGATGGTGCAGGCTGCTGGCAAAGGAAAACAACAACAATGAATACAGCATCTAAGGCGGGAGAGTAAACATGGCTGAACGATACATATTTAACAAATCTCTGAATCGTAAAGTGCCAAAATGGTATTGGCTTGCTGCCGCTACCACCGTCTTGTCTGTTGCCGTCATGGCATCACCATTGAAGGCACAAGAGCAGGAAGCTACGTTGGTCGATCCAGAGAAAAGTGCAGTGATGCAGCCTATCATGTCGACCATTACGAATATCGATTTCACGCTCGCTGGCAAAGACACAGCCGTAACACTCATTACTTTTGAAGGAGCGCCTCCGAAAGTCCAGATGATCGAGTCTCAGGGAAAGCTTGTCGCCACGATTGAGGACACGCAGTTAGCAGAGGACCAACTCGTCGAACTTAATGTTGCTAATTTTGGAACGGTTGTCTCAACAATAGAGACCTTTCAGAAAAAGACGGATGCACGAGTAGAAGTAAATTACTCAGGTAGAGTCGTAGTAGAAAAATCCATTGTAGATAATGTTTTGCGCTTACAAGTAAAACCTATGACTGAGCAACAGCAAGAGTCTATCGAAAATGAAAAACGCTACACCGGTGAACCTATTGCATTAGACTTTCAAGACGTACCTGTACGACAGGTACTTCAGCTAATCGCACAGGTAAACGGCTTTAACCTAGTGACCACAGATACAGTGTCAGGCAACGTAACGATTAGCCTAACCGGCGTACCTTGGGACCAAGCGCTTGATATGATCCTTAGGGTCAAAGGCCTCGATAAGCGACTAGAAGGTAATATTTTGCTGATTGCACCCGCTGAAGAATTATCAGCGCGTGAGGCTCAAGCTTTACAATCACAACAGCAAGTTTCTGAGTTAGCTCCCCTTCAAACTGTTGATATTGCGGTTAATTATGCCAAGGCTTCGTCACTTGCCGCTATTCTAAAATCACCTGAAGGCGGTATCTTGTCTGACCGAGGCGGTGTAACCGTAGATGAGAGAACAAATACGTTAATCATACGAGACACACTGGCGTCGATAGACGAAGCGCGTAAAATGATTAAGGTGCTTGATATCCCTGTCAAACAAGTCCTTATTGAAAGTCGTATGGTAACTGTCCTTGACAATGTTGACGAGCAACTTGGTATTCGTTGGGGCTTTAGTGACCGCCAAAATGACAACGGTGTTTCAGGTACAATTGAAGGAGCGAACACCATTGCCGGTGGGGTAGTGCCACCAATCGACCAGCGCTTAAATGTAAACCTACCGGTATCTGGCGCAGCCGGTACCATTGGATTTCAACTTGCTAGCTTGATTGACGGTACCATTTTAGATTTAGAATTATCCGCGCTTGAAGCAGAGAACAAAGGTGAAATTATTGCCAGTCCACGTATTACTGTGGCCAACCAACACGAAGCTTACATTGAACAAGGTACGGAAATTCCTTTCGTACAAGCAGCATCAAGTGGTGCTACTGCTGTTACGTTCAAAAAAGCCGTTCTTTCACTGAAAGTGACGCCACACATAACGCCTGATAACCGCATAATTTTAGACTTAATCGTTACGCAGGATACGCGGGGTGAAACTGTAAGCACATCAACAGGTGAAGCCGTTGCGATTGATACCCAAGAGATCAAAACGCAAGTTCTGGTTGAAAACGGGGCAACTATCGTATTGGGAGGCATATTCCAACAAACGAGTTCTGATGGTGTATCTAAAGTACCATTATTTGGAGACCTTCCAGTGGTAGGCGCGTTGTTTAGAAACACGTCTCAACTACAGGAAAAAAGAGAACTACTTATATTCGTTACGCCTAAGATAGTGACAGAAAAACTTTAATTGGTTTTTAAAACTGACAAAAAACGCGCATTTATGCGCGTTTTTTTTATTCTTGCTGATAATTTTGTAACTAAATTTGAAGGGATCGGCTATTTGTTGGTTACAAGACTTGCAACGCCTTATATGAAACTGAGATAATCCCCGCCTCGAAATTTTAGCGAGGTTAAAGGAGTGGTGCTTATTGGACACTAAATAGGCACGAGTCAATGGGTAGGCTGGTAAGGCAACAGTGCACTGCCCCTAACATGATTAAGTTGTGATATAAGCAAATATGGCTGAAAAACGTAATATCTTTTTAGTTGGCCCAATGGGTGCTGGCAAAAGTACCATCGGTAGACATCTGGCAGACGAACTTCACTTAGACTTTTTTGACTCTGATCAGGAAATAGAGCGCCGCACAGGAGCTGATATCGCCTGGATCTTTGATCTGGAAGGGGAAGATGGTTTCCGTAAACGCGAAGAGCAAGTCATTAATGACCTGACCGATAAACAGGGAATTGTGCTTGCAACAGGTGGTGGCTCGATTGTAACTAAGGCTGTACGTAATCGTCTATCTGCACGAGGTATCGTGGTTTATTTGCAAACAACGATCGACAAGCAAGTGGCTCGTACACAACGCGATAAACGCCGTCCTTTACTGCAAAATGAAGACCCGGAAAAAGTACTTAGAGAGCTTGCTGAAATGCGCAATCCTCTTTACGAAGAAGTTGCTGACTATGTTGTTGACACAGACGACCAATCTGCAAGAGCAGTGGCAAGTCAAATAATCAGTAAAATCGGTTTATAAATCCATCAATCAACAGGAGTAGCTGCGCCCATGTCAACCTTAACCGTGGATCTTGGAGACCGTAGCTACCCTATTGATATCGAACCTGGCTTGCTGTCGCAAGCTGGCCTTTTCAAGCCCTATATCAAGGGGCCGCTTGCGGTTATAGTCACAAACGAAACCGTTGCTCCACTTTACCTAGAAACAGCCATTGCGGCTTGTGGTAACGTTCACGTTGAGTCAATCATCCTACCTGATGGCGAACAGTACAAAAATCTTGAACAATTTGAAGTTGTAATGACGCGATTGTTGGAGCTAAACGCTGCACGAGATACAACACTCATTGCTTTGGGTGGAGGCGTCATTGGAGACCTAACAGGATTTGTCGCATCAACATATCAACGCGGTGTACCATTCATTCAGGTGCCTACCACACTACTATCTCAAGTGGACTCATCTGTAGGTGGAAAAACGGCTGTAAACCACCCGCTTGGCAAGAATATGATAGGCGCTTTCTATCAGCCTGTGTATGTGGCAATAGATACCAAGTCGCTCTCTTCGCTTCCTTCTCGCGAATTCGCTGCTGGGATGGCAGAAGTCATCAAATATGGCGTTATTTATGACGAGACGTTTTTCACATGGCTTGAACGAAACGTAACCGCATTGAAGTCTTTAGATGAGCACGTTCTGTCTCAAACAATCTTTCGATGCTGTGAAATTAAAGCCGAAGTAGTAGCGAAGGATGAACGTGAAGGCGGTTTGCGCGCAATTCTAAATCTCGGTCATACATTTGGCCATGCCATTGAAGCCGAGCAGGGATATGGCAATTGGCTACATGGTGAAGCTGTTGCAGCTGGTACTATAATTGCTTGTAAAGTAGCAGAAGCACTAGCGTGGCAATCAGCGTCGGAAACCCGTCGTGTTACTCAGCTATGTGAAGCATTTGACTTACCTATCGAAGGGCCATCTTCGATGAGCAAAGACGATTATGTTAAGCATATGAAGCGAGACAAAAAGGTGGAAGCAGGCAGTATTCGCTTTGTTATTCCACAGGGTATTGGAAGCGCTGTCGTTACTAAAGAAGTAACTGACGACATACTGACGCACATACTCTCCTGAGTTTTTTACCCGCTTAATGCTTCATCTGTAGAGCAAAATCAACAGAAAATAGATGATGACCGTTAGCCAATTCAACCGGTAGGCTAATTTTATCTTCTCTGAGGCTGGTAAATAGGGCGGCTATAGTGCGCAACGAACTGCATGAACGTTTAGAATATCTGGTAAATTATTCTTCTCAACTGATTTTTGTCAGTGGAGATTCAATAGCTGAACAACAAAAAACACTCGAAGCGTTCGTTTTTCAGCAGCATGATGACACCGAAATTGCCTATGTAGCAGCGCAAGATGAGATGGATCTGTCAGACTACCGTCGCCAGCTTTGCAGACAGTTGCTCGGACAAGTGGTCGGAAGCTTCGTTCGTCCTTTAAACGAACTGCTCAGTGAACTGAACAACCACAACGGGCCAATTCTTATTGCTATAACACAAGCGCACAACTTGCCAGATATCATCCTGCAGGAACTATGGGATCTTGTTCTTCAAAGTCGGTTCGCGGGAAATAAACAGCACCTCAATGTTTTGCTTTTTGCTAACACCGCTTGGGCCGAAAACGCCAAGCAGTGGCTACCGGCCAAAAATACAGAAACCCCACTTATTATAAGCAGTCAGTCTGTAATGAATGCTGCGCCAGTCATCCAGTCCGACTTAGATAAAATGATCGCGTCTCGCCGAGAAGCATTTCAAGCACATCTTGATAAAAGAAAGCTAAACAGTGGGACTTCATCAAGAAACTTACTAAAAAGCAGATCGTTGTATGTCTTGGTAGCACTCGTTTTTATCTCTACCTTTGCTGGTCTTATTTACTGGCAATATGGCGATAGGCTATCGCCTTTATTCCAACCTTTAGAGGTAACCAACGCAACGCCTTCTGAAGATTTGCTGGTTCCGGGCTCTGCCTATGAAAGCGTGGCTAATGACACTGAGGGTTTGCCGGAAAATCAGTCACGACAACGCTCGCTACTCAGCAACATAGAAATTGTCCAAGATTATAAGGAACCGTCTACATCAATAGTTCAGTCTGACGACACCAGCATCGCAGTGCAAGACGAATCGACACAGAATAATACATCAGGTGCATTAGTGACGGACTGGCAATCAGCTATATCTGCTTTACCAGCTAACAACGTAAATAGCGAAACTCAACCTATAGCGCAAAAGCCACTTTTAGATTCAGAGGTTAACTCTTTAGCTCAGAGCAATACCGAAAAAACAAATAACGTTGATACGTTTGACAGCGAAAATGAAAGCGTCCCGCCGCCTTCTACTGAACAAAATTGGATTAATGCGCAAGAGTTTACAATTCAATTAATCGCCATGAAAAATAAAGCGGTACTCACCCAATACTTGAATGACCATAACTTAACGCTTTCAACGCGTATATATGAAACTGAGCGCTATGGTGGGCAATGGTATGTCGTTGTGTACAATCAGACCTTCAAAAGTAGCGCTGACGCACGAGCTGCGATTAAATCTTTACCAGACTTTCCTGGCAAAAGTGCCGTATTCATTAAGAGTGGCAAACAAATTATCGCAGAACTAAGTAGGCTTGAAAGCTAAAAGGCCCTAAGCGTGGTTTAGTAATTTAAAGAAGCTGAGCGGAACAAAGAGCATAGTAAAAATCAATACGCTCAAGACACAATACGCGTAAATAGTGAGTCTCTCTGTACAATTTTATTATCTAACTTCACTTGTTGGTTGTTCAGCTTACCGATGAAAGTTACAATCTACGTTTAGTGTGGTGACGCTTTGAATTGTATCGTTAACTTCAAGGTACCCCTTCCCCAGCAGTGCCTAGAATGGCGACGTTAGGAGTAACCACCGTCTTCATTCCCAGTAGGTAGTAACGTTTAAGCATGATGCAAAAGAAAAACCGGGCATTTTTGAAGTGGGCCGGTGGCAAATACAGCTTGGTTGAACATATTCAAGCCAGATTACCTCAGGCCAACAAACTTATTGAGCCTTTCGTTGGTGCAGGTTCTGTTTTTTTAAACACACAGTATAAACGCTATCTGTTAAACGATATTAATCCTGATCTTATAAATCTATATAACTTCTTGAAAGCTCAACCAGATGCATTGATTAATGACGCAAGAGCGTTTTTTTGTGCTGAACGGAATCAAGAAGCGATGTATTACGCACTGCGGGAAGAATTCAACCAAACAAAAGATGAGTATTACAGGGCGATTCTATTTTTATATTTAAATCGTCATGGCTACAACGGGCTTTGCAGATATAGCCTGCAAGGACGATTTAATGTACCGTTCGGACGATATAAAAAGCCATATTTCCCTGAAAATGAGATGTTTATTTTTTCTGAAAAGTCACAGAAGGCGACCTTTACATGCCTGCCCTTTGAGCAAGTCTTTACTAGAGCTCGACGTGGTAACGTGATTTATTGTGATCCCCCATACGCGCCCATTAGCAAAACAGCAGCATTTACCAGCTATGCCTCGAAGAGCTTTGGTCAAGACTCTCAGGAGCGGCTCGCTGAGTTAGCCGCGATTACTTCAAAAAAACGTGGCATACCTGTGCTTATATCTAACCACGATTTACCACTTACCCGAACACTTTATAAGGGTGCGGATTTTAGTATGCTTTCAGTAAAGCGCTCTATCAGCCAAAACGGCGCTAAAAGACAACCTGCATCAGAGATATTGGCTTATTTCCCTCCAGCTAAGGTACTGCCAAAAAAACGAAAGCGCACGCGCAATACACTACAGTTTACGTCCGTTGTTCCTTCGTCTAACCAGCAGCCGTAACGTACCACTTCACAAAAGAAAACAGCAAAATTACAAACGTGGCAACTAAAATCACTCCGATAACCGCAAAACTGATGAAACTTCCCTTGGTAAAGTCTCGCTCATAATTTTTATGGCTTTGCACGCCAAAAAGACTAGCAATTACGCTGCGCAATACTGACCAAAAGCCCGTGCCGGGTTGCATTGCGTACCCTAAGCGTCGTTAGGCGATGTGCCGAAATCCCTGTTGCCCTCGTCATTGTGGAGCAACTCGAGTAAATCTAAGAAATGGAATTGAAAAGAAGAGGATTTACCGGCAAACCATGAAAACCAACTCACTTCGGTGACGCCGTCATGATAACGAGCGCATTGGTTTTGAATGTGGCTAGCTGGTAATTTTGGATTAAACTCAGCAACCGGCTGGAATTCACAAACTGACGAACGAGATTCAGAGTGTGATGATATGGCGAAACTACCTGTTATTACCGCAACAATAACGGCTAAAAGTGGAATCACTTTCATCTTGAATGCCCTTTTCTCGTTTAATTTTTAACCTTATTATAAACAAAACATCTTACCAGACAAGAAAATTGTTTCAGCGCTTGTCACAAGTGATATTTATTTAACATATATTGTTGTAAATAAAGAAAAAAGGCCAACTTTCCTCCACGAAGTAAACGCGTCAGAAACGGATGGCCTTTTCGTCATTAAATCATGAGATGGCGATTAAACGTCTCATAATTTAAATCGTTATTTCAATAACTTAAAGCTCAAAATCTACTGAATAAGCCACTGTAAATTTAATTGCGTCATTGTCAAACGCGTCGTCATCTCCCGCGTCGTCTAGGTCGGTGCCCGTGATTGCGAAACTAAAGCCATCTTTAGCAATTGAGATACCGTAGTCAACATAACCTTCTACACCGTTAAATGCTTCAGCAAAGTCGCCTTCGTGATAGCCAACATGTAGACCAAGTTCGGTACCGTTTAGCACTTCAAAGCTATAATCTAGTGACGTGTAAGATGCTTGGGCAAAACCAAAGTCCTGTTCGTCGCCTTCATCGGCCTCGGTATGAGCTAGTAAATAAACCGTTAAACTTAAACCGCCCATACCTACTGAACCGTATACTTCTGCAAAATCGAAGTTTGCTGCATCATCGTAGTTGTAGTAAAGGTAACCGAAGTCATAAGAGATGCCGTCCGCCTCTCCAGCAAAGCCGAAGTACATATCATGCTCGTATGAGTAAGGGTCACCTGCGCCATAGTTTACGTTTGATGCCCAAGTACCTGCATAAAAACCACTCTCGTGTGAATAATCGATACCACCTTGTACTGCTGCTTCGTTTTCTGTCTGTGTCAAACCACGCCAAATGTAGTTGCTAGTAGCACTCGCGTTGGCACTAAACGAACCTTCTGCATAAGTTGGCATAGCAGTCAGCAAACACGCTGAAGATATAGCAGCGGCAAGTAAAGTTCTTTTTGTAGATGTTTTCATGTGTGTTCTCCAGTCAAAATTCAAACTTGTTATAATTCGTTTTTCTGTCTGTTTTTATTTTTGAGCTAGACAACGCAAAGATGATGCCCATATATGGTTCAGTAAAAAATATGCAGAAATTAAAATTAAAATACTGAAAAATAAAGGCTTTAATTTTATAAAGCCCACAACCACACAAATTTATAATCAGTTTTTTAGCATAAAAATGCACCATGTTGACGCGCACTCACCATTATGGGGCAAGGAAAAAGAGGGTTGTAGAGTTAAGAGCCTGTTGATTGTCCCTTTGCATAGTAAACATTCTCATATTTGGGTAAACTTTCGCACTCTTCGTGCATTGCCCTTGTGTAGCAATGCTAAATACCATTTGAGGAATTTGAAATGAAACCGTTTCTGATAGCACCATCAATACTGTCTGCAGACTTTGCACGTTTAGGTGAAGATGTCGAAAACGTGTTAAAAGCAGGTGCCGACATTGTTCATTTTGACGTAATGGATAACCATTATGTTCCTAACCTTACTTTCGGTCCCATGATATGTGAGGCACTGCGGAACTACGGCGTAAAAGCGCCCATTGATGTTCACTTAATGGTAAAACCGGTAGACGACCTTATTGAAAAGTTCGCAAAGGCAGGCGCGAGTTTCATCAGCTTTCACCCAGAAGCATCTGAACACATCGATCGCTCTTTACAATTGATTATCGATTCCGGCTGCAAGCCAGGCTTAGTTTTTAACCCAGCCACACCGCTTCACTATCTTGACCATGTAATGGACAAGCTACATCACATACTTATTATGTCGGTAAATCCAGGGTTTGGAGGCCAAGCTTTTATTCCTTCGACACTCGACAAAGTCAGAGCAGTTAAACAACGCGTTGCTGAAAGTGGCTTTGATATTAGGATAGAAATTGACGGTGGCGTTAAAGTGGATAATATTCGCGATATCGCGCAGGCAGGCGCAGATATGTTTGTCGCTGGGTCTGCGATATTCTCTAAAGACGATTACGCTGAAGTGATTCAACAAATGCGCGCTGAATTAGCATCAATTTCTCAAGCATAATCGATATTTTTTTTAAAATTGAATTACAGGTAAATCAAAATGAGTAACAAACCCGTTGTATTAAGTGGCTGTCAGCCTTCTGGACAACTTACCCTTGGCAACTATATGGGTGCGCTTAAACAGTGGGTTTCCATGCAGGAAGATCATGACTGTTTATATATGATTGTAGATTTGCACGCGATTACGGTGCGACAAGATCCAACCGCATTAGCCGAAGCGTGCTTAGATGGACTCGCGCTTTATCTCGCGTGTGGTATCGACCCGCAAAAAAGTACACTATTTCTTCAATCTCACGTTCCTGAGCATGCGCAATTGTCGTGGGTACTCAACTGTTACGCACAAATGGGCGAACTCAACAGGATGACCCAGTTTAAAGACAAGTCAGCTAAGAACGAAAACAATATCAATGTTGGCTTGTATAGTTATCCTGTTTTACAAGCAGCGGACATTTTGTTGTATCAGGCCGATAAAGTACCTGTTGGTGAAGACCAAAAGCAACACCTAGAACTTACGCGTGATATCGCTACACGAGTAAATAACCTATACGGCGATGTTTTTCGCTTACCCGAACCTTATATTCCTGACTTTGGCGCGCGCATCATGAGCCTCCAAGAGCCCGAGAAAAAAATGTCAAAATCTGATGTAAATCCAAACAACTTTATTGGATTACTGGAAGATCCTAAAAAGCTAGCGAAAAAGATTAAGCGTGCAGTAACTGACTCCGATGAGCAGGCAAACATCTATTATAACCCAGCAGAGAAACCAGGCGTGTCTAACCTGCTTACACTTCTCTCCTTATCTACCGGAAAATCTGTGAAAGAGCTCGAGCCTGAGTACGTTGACAAGATGTACGGTCATCTCAAAGGAGATGTTGCCGATGCCGTTGTAGCGCTATTGGAGCCAATACAACAGCGTTATGCTGAGTTTAGAAACGACCGCGCTTATCTTGATCAAGTAATGCGTCAAGGCGCAGAGAAAGCCTCTGCGCGCGCAGCGCAAACGCTGGCAAAAGCTTATCGTGCCGTTGGTTTTATTCCAAAACCTTAAGTAGATATATTTACCCGAAACGCTCAAAGATAGGGAACCGAGGAACCAAGTTGCTGTGCTGCTGTTAATTGATAACTATGATTCATTCACTCACAATCTTGCTCGGTACTTTACGGAACTTGAGGTTAACGTTGAGGTTGTTAGAAATAATGCCATTGATTTAGCTACTATCGAAAGCTTGTCGCCAACACATTTGGTCATATCACCAGGCCCGTGCACACCAGACCAAGCAGGTATAAGCCTTGCTGCAATCCGTCATTTTGCAGGTAAGCTACCTATTCTTGGGGTGTGTTTGGGACATCAAGCAATAGGACAGGTTTTTGGCGCGCAAGTAGTAAACGCACAAGAAATCAAGCACGGAAAAGTTTCACGAATTCAGCATCTCAACACAGGGCTATTTCGTGAACTGCCTACCACTTTTAACGTCACGCGATACCATTCTCTTGTACTAGAGCCTGATTCCCTTCCCGACACACTTGCGGTTGATGCTTGGTGCACAACAGAACAGGGCGTGCGAGAAATTATGGCTATATCTCACAAAAAGTACCCGATTTGGGGCGTTCAATATCATCCTGAATCGTTGCTCACTGAGTATGGTCACGACGTGCTGGAATCGTTTTTACACGGCGTTAGTAGATAATATGGAAAGACGTTATCGTGCGTTCAAGGAATGCAGCAACCGGCCGATAGATTTTTAGAATCAAGATCGGCACACGCGCCACTCCGTTTTATCCACGGGGTGCTTTACAACTTATAGTGCTAATCGCTAACGCCAAAAAGAGCGCTAGCGGACTTGAAAGTGTTACAACTTCAGATTAAAAAAGGCACGCAATGCTAAGCTATAAGGTTAACAGCAGCACTGATTTACGCAGGAGCAAACTCAATATGACAATGGGTGTATCTACACCGCCAACATTCGATGATCGATTTGAGAATCTTCTTATCTCGCCAGATCGCGTACTCGCTATGTTGGGAAAGCGTCGGGCTGGCCAGATTAGCTTCGAGCAATCAGAGCAAGGCGATGCTCGACGCACGCTTTTGCATGTAGAAAAAGTAGCGATAGAAAACAAACGTTTACAGCAAAAAAGCGAAGCATCCTATTTAGAAACGGTGAATCACCAACTACACGAAATTTTAATGGGTGAACTCGTAGAGCATTTAGGTGATACCCCAGAAATTTTCTCTGATGTTCTCAACTTGAACGAAAACATCGGTACACTATTAGATGCGCTTTCAGTTAAGGCGTGCTCGGTGTCTAAACTTGAACCTATTGTCGCATCTCTACCGTGGCTTTACGATGAGCTTATCGCAATAGTTAATAGCCCTGCATTTCGTCGCAAAGACTCTCGAGGGAGGATTATCGTTGTCGAAACACTACGCACTGCACTAAGTTTTTTAGGTGTTGAGAACATGCGTATGCTTATTCCCTCTATCATTGTTAAGCGTTCAATACCACAAGTTACCGATCCATACCCATTGATAAAACAAAAACTGCTTCCCTATTCAACAGGTGTTGCGGTAACAGCAAAACATCTTGCTACCTTAAATGGCCTCAATAAAAATGAAGCTTTTACCTTAGCTCTATTAAGCAATCTAGGCAGATGCGTGGTAACCCGCCTTTACTTCAAGCTTTTCGATAAAATCCAGCTTCATTTACTTAAAGAATGCCAAAAAGATGGAGAGCAAAAGCGACATGAAGCTTTGCTGAAAATAACGCCATCGGCTAATCATCTTATTGCGTTACAGCAAGAATTTGCCGATTCAATCACTGCAGACCTTTTTGAACATATGCAGCTAAAGCGACTTCGTATCGCGCTGTCCATGCGCACTTGTGCCGATAAAATACCCGCAAAAATAGGCACACTTTGTAAGCTTTTGCATCAAGCAAGAACCTATACTCAGGTTCGTATGCTCCACCAGCAAAAGCTTGTCGAAATCATAGACGTTAAACCTATTTTAGCTGAGCAGAAATACCCCACGGGCGCTCTAGAAAGGCTTAAAACCATTGATATTTTTAACCTGCCCCTCGTAAAAAACGACGCAGAACGTTAAATTTTTATTGGATAATCATGCAAGTCGTAGAGCCTAAACAGCGGGTGAAGTGACTTGCATTTCGCACCTGTAGAGCGTGTTAAAAAAACTAACAATAGCACTTGAGCGCTCACATTTTGCTTAATTTATGGTTTATCGCAAAACGTTATAGCTCAGCGTTTAATAGTTATTCACTTTTCCTGCAAATTAAGCCACAGTCCTTATAAATAAAGGGCTTCAGCCTTTCTCACACAAGACAAATGTTAAATAAAATGGCATAATACGTGTCACATACGATTAGTTTTTACGCGCCAATGTCGCTGTAGCAAACACGTTTTTTGCTAGGTCTAGCGGAACAGAAATTATGACACAATTGGTGTCTGGCGCCCCAACGCAGAGGTAACAAAGATGAACGTAACTCGCGCTACATTTGATGATGTAATGGTTCCGAACTATAACCCAGCGGGAATGGTACCTGTTCGAGGTGAAGGTTCTCGCGTTTGGGACCAAGACGGTGCTGAGTACATCGATTTTGCAGGCGGTATTGCAGTAAATGTGCTGGGTCATTGCCATCCAGAACTTGTGAAAGCTCTTAATGAGCAAGGCAGTAAGTTGTGGCATTTGAGTAATGTTTTTACAAATGAGCCAGCCCTTCGCTTAGCTAAAAAATTAGCCGATGCGACATTTGCAGACAAGGTGTATTTCGCAAACTCAGGGGCAGAAGCAAACGAAGCAGCTTTGAAGCTTGCGCGTCGTTGGGCACTGGACAAGCATGGCGAAGACAAGAACCAAATTATAGCCTTTAATAAAGGTTTTCACGGGCGTACGTTTTTCACCGTTACAGTCGGTGGTCAAGCCGCTTATTCTGACGGTTTCGGGCCGAAACCAGGCGCCGTGTCGCACTGTGATTACAATGACCTTGCGGCATTTGAAGCAATGATATCTGACAAAACGTGTGCGGTAATGATGGAACCGCTTCAAGGTGAAGGCGGGATCATTCCACCTGATGCAGATTTTGTAAAAGGTGTTCGTGAACTGTGCGATAAACATAACGCGCTTTTAATTTTTGATGAAGTGCAATCAGGTGTTGGACGCACGGGGCACCTATACGCATACATGGGCTTAGGTGTTACTCCTGACATCCTTACCACAGCGAAGTCACTCGGAGGCGGCTTTCCAATTGGTGCAATGCTAACAACTACTGAAATCGCGGCGCACTTAAAAGCGGGAACGCACGGTAGTACTTACGGCGGAAACCCGCTCGCGTGTGCGGTGGCTGAGAAAGCACTTGATATTGTGAATCAGCCAGAAGTTATGGAAGGTGTCCTTAAGAAGGAAGCGCTTTTCCGTGAATTACTAGGTGCGATTAACGAAAAGTACAACGTTTTTGACGAGGTTCGCGGTCAAGGCATGCTGCTTGGTTGCGCACTTAACGAGAAATACCAGGGTCGCGCTCGCGACTTTATGATGGCGGCAACTAACGAGCATCTTATGTGCTTAGTAGCCGGCATGAATGTAATTCGTTTTGCACCGTCGCTGGTTATTCCTGATGAAGATATCAGAGAAGGTCTGGCCCGTTTTGAACGTGCCGTTGCTGCCGTTGTAAACGCCGAATAACTACACAACGAGTAGCCTCACATGAATATCATTCGCCCTATCACAAAAGCCGATTATAGTGCGTTAAAAGAAATAGCAGTCGAATCGGGCATTGGCTTCACGTCATTGCCCGTCAATGACGAGCTACTGCAACGTAAAATTGATCGAGCTGAAGCTGCATTCAACAAAACGAATGTTACCGAACCTGGCGATGAGTCGTACTTATTTGTTATGGAAGACACTACTACTGGCGCAGTGGTAGGGACTACAGGAATAGAAGCTGCGGTCGGAATTGACGACGCTTTTTACCATTATCACCTTAGCAAGGTGGTTCACGCCTCTCGTGAACTGAATATTCACAATACTGTGGATATTTTGACTTTTTGCAACGACTACACGGGTGTTACTGAAATCTGCACTCTTTTTCTTCGTGAGCAAGCACGGGGCGGCATCAACGGTCGCTTTCTCTCGAAAGTGCGCTTTCTTTTCATGATGGAACATCGTGAGCGGTTTTCTGAAACGGTTATAGCTGAAATGCGTGGCGTTAGTGATGAAGAAGGGCGTTCTCCTTTCTGGGAGTGGTTGGAAACACACTTTTTCTCGATGGACTTCCCAACTGCGGACTATTTAACAGGAATTGGTAATAAAGTATTTATTGCCGAACTGATGCCTAAATACCCTATTTATGTAAATTTATTGAGTAAAGAAGCTCAGGCAGTAATCGGTGAAGTACACGATAAAACTCGTCCTGCTTTGCAGTTGTTAGAAGAGGAAGGGTTTTCATGTCGCGGATATGTAGACATTTTTGACGCTGGCCCGACAGTTGAAGCTAATTTGAGCCACATTCGCACCGCGCAAGCAAGCTTAAAACTGCCTGTAGTAATTGACGACAGCGCTGCATCACTAGGCCAGACGCATTATATCATCAACACATCAATTTCAGATTTTCGTGCAGTAGCGACGGAAATGACGGTAAGCGAAGAACAAAACGTTGCCGTGTTGTCGCGACAAGCGGCAGCAGCACTTAATGTAAAAGAAGGTGAGCAAGTACGCTTCTCACCCGTTACTTTTAGAGACTAATTAAGGACACCCACTATGCTACATACACATTTTATAAACGGTGAATGGGTTGCCGGACAGGGGCATGCTCTTAAGTCAATTGACCCTGCAAAGAATGAAATTATATGGGAAGGTAAATCTGCGACGGGCGCGCAAATTGATGTTGCTGTTGATGCAGCTCGCAAAGCGCTTACCTCATGGAGTATGAAAAGCGTGGAAGAGCGCCTTGATATCATTAAGGTTTACGGCGTTAAATTAGAAGAAACAAAAGAACACCTTGCCAAGGTAATGGCCAAAGAAACCGGAAAGCCAGAATGGGAAACAGCCACAGAGGTTGGCGCCATGATGGGTAAAATTGGCATCTCGGAAAAGGCGTATTTTGAACGTACAGGTAACGTTGAAAACCCAATGCCAGTTGGTAAGGCCTTTATTCGTCATAAGCCTCATGGTGTGGTCGCAGTATTTGGACCTTATAATTTTCCTGGTCACTTACCGAATGGACACATCGTTCCGGCACTTATCGCAGGTAACACTGTTGTTTTCAAGCCCAGCGATTTAACCCCAATGGTTGCTCAAGAAATGGTAAAACTATGGGAAGCTGCAGGCCTACCAAAAGGTGTTTTAAATCTTGTTCAGGGCGAAGTTGAAACAGGTAAAGCGTTAGCATCACATGCTGACATCGATGGGCTTTTCTTTACCGGTAGCTCGCGGACAGGCAAAATTTTGCATGAGCAATTTGCAGGACACCCTGGCAAGATCCTAGCACTTGAAATGGGCGGTAATAACCCGTTGATAGTAAAAGATGTTGCCGACGTAGATGCTGCTGTTCACGACATTGTGCAGTCTGCGTTTATTACCTCAGGGCAACGCTGCACCTGTGCGCGACGTTTGTTTTTACCTAACGACCAAAAAGGCGACGCCATACTTGCGCGACTTATTGAAGTCACTAGAAATATCAGCGTAGGAGATTATGACGCTGAAGCCCAGCCATTTATGGGTGCAATGATTTCTAGCAACGCAGCAGCACTTATGGTTAAAGCGCAACAAGAGCTTGAAAATCTTGGTGGTAAGGTGCTGGTCCGTCTTGAGCAAAAAGACAAGAATAAAGGGTTCGCGACACCAGGTATCATTGATGTTACCGACATGCTGTCTTCATTACCCGATGAGGAACACTTTGGCCCACTGCTCAAGGTTATTCGCTATACCGATTTTGACGCGGCCATCGATGAAGCAAACAACACTAGCTTCGGCTTGTCTGCGGGATTGTTAGGAGACAACGAAGAAGACTATCGCTATTTCTTCGCGCGTATCCGTGCAGGTATCGTTAACTGGAACCGTCCAATTACGGGAGCTAGCAGTGCAGCGCCATTTGGCGGCGTTGGTGATAGCGGTAACCATCGTGCAAGTGCATTCTACGCAGCAGACTATTGTGCATACCCTGTAGCATCAGTTGAGCTAGATAAAGTCACAATGCCTGGGAAGTTGAGTCCCGGCTTAATTATGTAATACGTGTATGGCCAGTGGAACTCGTTCTACTGGCCATTTCGATAGCCCACCAAAAACTAACTCCTTCAGGGAGTCGACGACAGAAAGGATCCTACTATTATGCACAGCAACATAGACACGTTGTTCAGCAACATGTGGGACGATTACGTGACTATTACACCTTCTGCGCACAAAATTCATGCGTTATTAGCAGGTGAAGAAAACACGAACGATATCGTCAATGACCATGTAGCATTCAGAACGTTCGCACTTGATAAAACTCGCCTCAACAAACTTGCTGCCCATTTTCTAGCACTAGGCTACGAAGAGAAGGGTGACTATGACTTTGAGGCAAAGAAGCTTACAGCCAAACACTTTGAACACCCAGACGACACTAAGCCGAAGGTATTTATAAGCGAATTACGTGTAAACGAGTTGTCGACGACGGCTCAAACGATCATTAAAAAAATGGTCGAGCAAATGCCGGCTGAAGTTGTCGAAGCCGACAATTTCCTTTATTCAGGCAAGCACTGGAACGTAACTAAAGCAGAGTACGACACCTTGCTTAACGAATCCGAGTACGCTGCTTGGATGGCTGCATGGGGGTTTCGCGCGAACCATTTTACGGTAAGTGTCAATCACCTCACCCGAACCAATGAACTTGAAGACGTTAACGCACTTCTAAAAGAAGCGGGTTTTGTGTTAAACACATCAGGTGGTGAAATTAAAGGTGGCGCAGATGTATTTTTAGCGCAATCTGCAACAATGGCAGACCGTGCAGACGTGGCATTCGCCGATGAAACGGTATCTATACCTAGTTGCTTTTATGAATTTGCGCAGCGCTACAATATGCCAAATGGTAAACGCTACCAAGGTTTTGTAGCTGCCTCGGCAGACAAAATATTTGAAAGCACCAACGTTAAATAATCAGTATTTTCTTCCATTTAGAATGAGCCCGAGCGTATTGACCTCGGGCTTTTTAATGCACAATGAATGAAGCGGCTTATAACCGCCCTCACAGGTCATCACCTAGCGATTGGGCTCACTCGTATGGCGAGCTATAAATTGGTCATAAGGCATAGGTTTGTCGAAGTAAAAACCCTGCATCAATTGAACATCTGCCTGCTCCATGAATGGTAGGTAAGACTCAAACTCTACGCCTTCAACAACAATATCTATTTCGAGGCTTCGTAACATGGCGATTAAACCATTGAAAAGTGAATTTGCCTTGCTGTCCTGGTGGATCCCCTGTACCAAGCTTTTATCTACCTTAACTACTTCAAATTGAAAACTACGCAGATAGCTCAGTGAAGAAAAACCGCTCCCGAAATCATCTAGCGACAGCTTGAAGCCACTCTCTCTTAATGCAGTCAGTGCTCTAAGCGCTGCTTTTTCATCGCGTATGAAAACAGACTCAGTAAGTTCTAGTTCAATGTATTCGGGCGACACGTGGTTGTTTAAACAAATAGCGAGTGCCTGTTCTGGGAAGTGTGGGTCGAGCATTTGGTTTGCGCTGATATTGACCGATAGTGGGATAGCTTCACCTTGATGTGATTCCATTATTGAAATGTAGTCACAGGCCGACTCTAGGGCCTGCAGTCCAATAGTGCTATCGAGCTTGTATTCTTCAGCAATGGGAATAAATACCGCGGGTGAAACAACGCCATGGAGGCCTGAAATCCACCGACAAAGTACTTCACCCCCTTTCAATTCACCGTTAAGGTCGTATTTTCCTTGGATGTAAAAGTCAAGCAAATGGTTTTCAACGGTCCGCCGCAAGTCATTAACCATGCTGACTTGCTGCGTCATACTCTCATATAAGCCTGGCTCGTAAAGATATGTCTGGCCTTTCCCCAGCTCTTTTGCACGGTACATAGCGGCATCAGCACATTGAATGACACTCTCAATGTCGTTACTATGTTCGGGGTATATTGCAACGCCAATACTTGCAGAAAGGCGCAACTCACTTCCTTTTACATAAACGGCGTCTTCTTCTATCAACGAAATAAGTCTATCCGATTTATCTAAAACCTCGTCGCTGCTCTGGTTTGGCAAAATCGCGATAAATTCATCGCCCCCCCATCGACCAACATTGCCTATGGAACCAAAAATACCGGTTAGTAAAGCAGCTGCGCGCTGAAGTTCAATATCGCCGCGCTCATGCCCCGCGTTATCGTTAATTGCTTTAAATCCATCAAGATCAACAAACACTACTATAAATGGCTTATTTTCATTGACATAGCTGCTGATTATTTCTCGCAGTGCATTCCTGTTTGACAAACCCGTAAGGCTATCGTGAAGTGCTAGCTGACGCAGCTTGGCTTCGCTGCGCTTTCTGTCGCTGATGTCACGCATAGTTGCGATTAAATAAGTAGATGTCTGATGCTGACTTTCGAACAGCGCGACAGATATATCAACAGACTTAATATCGCCAGATTGTGTTTTAACCTTGTCCTCAACGCGTAGCTGCTTATTTTCCAACAACAGCTTTTTATCAACGCCTTCGCCATCAAAAATATGGTTAAAATCTCGCCCTATACATTGCTCTTTAATTCTGCACTCGATGAGCGTTAGAAACGCATCGTTGCACTCTGTAATTTCGAAGTCGGGGGAAAGTACTAACATGGGTTCACGGGAACTGGCAAACGCTGATGCCATTAGGTGAAAAGACTGCTCAGCTTTGCGCTGTCGAGTGATATCTTTGGTTGTACCAACGATATTGAGTGCTTCTCCAGCTTTACCACGCGTTAACACCCGACCTCTAAGGCGTATCCATTGGTAGCCATCATCGAGTTTTATACGAAACGAAAATTCAATACGATCGCGGTTACCATGAAGTGCCATGCTCCAGTGAAACTGAAGTCCGTCAAGGTCATCCTCATGAACACGCTCCATCAACTTAATAATAGTACTTTTCCAAGTTGAAACACTCTCAGAATGGAGTGAAAACGAACGGATTTCAATAATATCGGTATTGGCGTGCCAGTTCCAAAACGACTCTTGAGACGCCCACAGAGCAAGCTCAAGATCTTTTTGTGCGCTTTGCGTAGTTTTGAGTTGCGCATACAAACTAGCTGATTTCTCAGTAAGCAGCTTTTCAGCGCTTTCACGCGCATTTCGCTCTCGCTTTAAACGCCTTTCTAGTATTGCGATTTTTTTACTATGTTCGCTCAACTGCTCTGCCATCGTGCTCAGCGCTAATTTACCAAAGAAATACTGAATTCATAGGTATAAGGCGTGTCCAGTTGATGGGTTTCACGCTCGAGTTTGCAGTCGTAGTATTCGGCCGCAGCGTCCATAAGTCCCTCTGCTAGCGCATAGAGCTCTCTTTCAGAATAGTATTGCAGCCGCATACATTTATCGGTTTTAGACAGCACCTTAAACCGAGGCAAATCTGCGTCAGGGTAGAGTTTTTTGACTTGAACGTGAATATCTCCATCGAGATGTTCAAGCATGTCAAACATACTATTTGTGTTTGCAAGTACATCGCCGTGAACAGAACCAAGTTTGCCAAACAAGTAATAACCGAAGTCGTAAAGCAAGGTGTTTGCTGATTTACCTGTTTTTTCTACCAGCACGTTCACCAAACGCTGCATCTCTTCAAACGGGTAATACCCAACGGCAGTGTAGGCACCGTCATTTTCCAACTGAGCCTCCATAATGACGTCATCGGCAAACTCAGGAGACACCTTCTCTTCAAGCATATCTATCAACGATGTAAAAACAATGCCTAACATGTCAAATCCTCTTCTACCCTTAACCTCAGTGTAGTTCACCTAATCTTAAGAACAACTTAAACTTTATGCCGAATTTTCTGCCTCATTCTGGTTATCAGACATCACTAGCTCCACGCTATCAACGCGCTGTAACCCTCTAGGTAGTTTGTTGCCGCGACGTCCTCTTTCACCTTGGTAATGTGTTAAATCATCAGCACTCAATGTCATGCTGCGTTTACCCGCAGAGACCTTGATTGATGCTCCATCGGGAACAACCGTGAGGACTTTTACATACTCTTCTCGAGACTGGGCTTTTGCCGATGGAATGTTTATCAGTTTATTCCCCTTACCTTTACCAAGACTTGGCAAGTCGCGTAACGGAAACATCAACATACGGCCCTCGTTAGAAATACTTAAGCACCAGTCTGAGTCTGGGTTCGCTACTTGAGTAGGCTTGAGCACTTTCGCAGCCCTTGGTAGAGATAGATACGCTTTGCCGGCTTTATTTTTACTGACCATGTCTTTGAAGGTACCGACGAAACCATAACCAGCATCTGAGCCTACCAAGAATTTGCTCTCTTCTTGCGCCATGATCACATGCTCAAAAGACTCACCTCCCACCAAGCTGAACCGGCCGGTTAGTGGCTCCCCCTGACTTCTAGCGGAAGGTAATGCATGTGCATCACAGGAAAATGTACGCCCCGATGAGTCCATGAAAACGGCCGGCAGGTTGCTTTTACCTTCTGCACTCGATAAATACCCATCTCCTGCTTTATAGCTCAACCCTTCGGCATCAATATCATGGCCTTTGGCACAGCGTGCCCAGCCTTTTTCAGACAGTACAACGGTGACTGACTCAGCAGGCACTAATTCCTTCTCTGACAGCGCTTTTGCCTCACCACGCTCAACGATCGGAGAGCGTCGATCATCTCCATACTTCTCTGCATCTGCCAAAATTTCTTTTTTAATTAGTGTTTTAAGGCGTCTATCAGAACCCAATAGCTGTTGAAGCTTGTCACGTTCTTCAGCGAGTTCATCTTGCTCGCCTTTTATCTTCATTTCTTCTAGCTTTGCTAAATGGCGGAGCTTGAGTTCTAAGATCGCCTCAGCCTGTATATCAGTAAGGCCAAATCGCGCCATCAATTCTGGCTTGGGCTTATCATACGTGCGAATAATTTCTATCACTTCATCTATGTTTAAAAAGGCGATAAGCAAGCCTTCTAAGATGTGTAGACGCGCCAACACTTTGTCTAAACGATACTGCAATCGACGTGTAACCGTATCTTTTCTGTATTGCAGCCATTCAGCTAGAATAGTACGTAAGTCTTTGACCTGTGGGCGCCCATCCAAACCAATCATGTTTAGGTTTACACGATAGTTTTTCTCTAGATCTGTTGTAGCAAATAAGTGCTGCATTAATTGAGCAACATCAACACGATTAGAGCGAGGGGTTATGACTAACCGCGTGGGGTTTTCGTGATCTGATTCGTCGCGCAGATCGCTGACCATTGGTAGCTTTTTCGCCTGCATTTGAGAGGCAATTTGTTCAAGGATTTTGGCACCTGATGCTTGATGTGGTAACGCTGTAATAACCACGTCGCCATTCTCTTCGAGATATACCGCACGCATCTTTATTGAGCCTCGCCCAGTTTCATATAACTTTTGGATGTCAGCTTTAGGCGTAATAATCTCTGCCTCGGTTGGGTAATCCGGGCCGTTCACGTGCGCTAATACATCGCTCAGTTCGGCTTTACTGTTGTCGAGTAGTAAAGCGCATGCATTGGCTAACTCGCGAACATTATGGGGGGGAATGTCAGTAGCCATCCCTACAGCAATCCCCGTTACGCCGTTAAGTAAAATGTGTGGTAAACGCGCTGGTAATACGCTTGGCTCTTCTAATGTGCCGTCGAAGTTAGGTACCCAATCCACGGTGCCTTGGCCAAGTTCATTTAAAAGCACCTCTGCAAAGCGAGATAATTTCGCTTCGGTGTAACGCATAGCAGCAAATGATTTAGGATCATCAGGCGCGCCCCAGTTGCCCTGACCGTCTACCAAAGGATATCGATAGGAAAACGGTTGTGCCATCAGCACCATTGCCTCGTAGCACGCTGAATCACCATGCGGGTGGAACTTACCTAGTACGTCACCAACAGTTCTCGCTGACTTTTTATATTTGGCATTAGCACTTAGCCCCAAGTCTGACATTGCATAGATGATTCGCCGCTGAACCGGCTTTAGTCCGTCAGCTATATGCGGCAATGCCCTATCCATGATCACGTACATGGAATAGTTTAAATAAGCATCTTCGGTGAAACGTCGAAGGGGTAATTGCTCCACCCCATCGCGGTTAATGATGATCTCGTCACTCATGATAATTTTTCATTTTGTTATTAATACCAATGCGCGCGTGACTCAATGCCAGCATCAAAACACGATTCTTTTGCGCTGCTGAATTTAAGTTACTCTGCGTTAATCCTTATTGTGGGGGAAAGCACAATAGTGTGCAATACAGCTTAGAGGTAATCTTTTGTCATTCAATGTCGAGAATGGTTTAATGTCAAAAACAGTATCATTACCTTTATATATGTTTATCAGTCGAGTTTTTATTTTCATCATCTGCATTTCAACATTTGCCGTCTCGTTAACCGCAAATAGCCAGCACATTGAGCAGCTATACGATGAAAAAGTTACGCTTGATCTCTCTGATTCACTTTATTACTTACTCGAAAATGACTATCAACTAACGATTGGTGATGTGGCTAGAAGGCGCAGTGACTTTCTCATGCACCCTCACGAAAATCCTAATTTTGGTTTCCGTGAGAACGGTTTATGGCTTCTCACATCAGTGGCCAATGTATCGAGTGAGAGCAATTGGGTTTTTACAATCAATTTTAGCCAGCTGGACAGCGTTGACTTCTACCTCGTTCAAAATGGAAAAGTCATAACACAAAGTCATCAAGGCAAAGCCCAGAAAGAGCAACGATTCAGAGTACCCACATTCAATGTGGATCTTCAAGATAGTGTACCCTTCGACCTTTATGTAAGAATTGAGAGCCATTCTTCTAGCTTAATTGCGCCGCTTAAAGTGCAATCTGCCCCCTCTCATAGCAGCGCTTTTCAGGTAGACAGCCTAGTGTGGGGACTTTTTTATGGTGGACTACTCATTCTTGCTGTTTACAACCTCGCCCTTTATTTCGGCGTTCGTGAAAACAGTCTTTTAGCGTATGTTGGCTATATTCTTGCGGTTGTGCTGTGGCAGTTTGTTTGGGGAGGCCATACTCACCTAGCCTTTACAAGCGGAATACCACTGTGGTTAGTCACGCATAGTGAACTCATCTTTGTCATTATAGGTGTAACGTCGGGTATCTTTACCCTTACATTTCTAAATACTAAGAAAAATTCGCCAACAGCCCACCCTATCATCAAACTGCTGCTGATTTGCCAAGCTGCCACTGGCCTGATTTGTTTTATCAATGTGTTACCTTCAATTTGGAAAAACAATCTTGTATACGGCGTAGGTCTTGTTGCTATTCTCAGTTATATTTACGCCGGATTTGAAGCTTTTGTTAATCAGTTCAAGCCAGCACGCTATTTTATATTCGCTTGGGGCATGCTTGCCTTAGGAGCCGTAGTCGGCATGCTCAGCTTGATTGGCATCCTCCCATCAAATGACTTTACAACCTATTGCTTTCAAGTGGGTGTATTCATTGAGGCTGGCTTGTTTTCATTTGCATTAATGGAAAAAAGCAGGGGCCAGTTGGAAAGAGAGGTTGAACAAGCAACGGACGACCTACGCAATAATATGGAGCTAATCGAAGAACAAAATGCTCGTCTTGATATTGCTAGAAAAGACGCACTAAAAGCGAGTGCAGTTAAGTCTCAATTTTTAGCAAACATGAGCCACGAAATTCGAACGCCATTAAATGCGATCTTAGGATTCAGCAAAGAGTTAAACAACGCACCTTTACCCACCGATCAGCTAGAGCAGGTTCGGATAGTAAATACAGCAGCCGACAACCTGCTTACCATCGTAAATGACGTATTAGATTTTTCAAAAATTGAAGCGGGTAAGTTACGTATTAATAACCAGCCTTTCTCTCCAAATAAGCTCTTGGAAGAAATGGTCACCCTAATGGCAAAATCATCCCATAGTAAGCGCATCGAGTTTGTCTTTGATTTGAAACCGCTTCCCGAGAAACTTATTGGTGACGTATTTCGCATCAAGCAGGTGCTCAATAACCTGTTAAGTAATGCACTTAAGTTCACATCAAGTGGCACTATCACGTTCGCAGTGGAAGGGCGTGCTTTGCAGCACGGGATTTATGAGCTGATGATTACCGTTGAAGACACGGGTATAGGTATCAGTCGACAAGACCGTAAAAAGCTTTTTAATGCTTTCTCGCAAGTAGAAGATGCGCTTAATAGAAGCTACCAAGGAACAGGGCTAGGACTGGTTATCAGCCGAGAATTGGTAAGACTCATGAACGGCGACCTTCACTTAAAAAGTACTCTGGGACAAGGCTCCACGTTTACTGTTACATTACGCATGAACCAGCTAAGCCAGAAATACTCACTGAGTACGGATGAGAAATGGCAAAACAAATCTGTCGTTCTATTTGATCCTGTTCCCGTTACCCGAAGAGCTAGTGCCGGTATCCTTGTAGCACTAGGTGCAAACGTAACCTCTGTTGAATCAATCGATTACCTCTCCACATTACAGGGCCAATACGATTTCTTTATGGCCACCGTACCAGTTACAAAAATATCGTTTAGAGACGCATTCTTACGCCGTTTTGTGCACTTCTCAGCAGATAAGAGGATCCTTTGGTATTCGGGCCCTGAGCCATTTACACAGTACCCGCGTCTTACCCAGCATTTTGATGCGCAAGTACGAATGCCCATGACACTGACAAAACTCGATAGTTTGGTCCATCATCAAAGCGCTCCTGTGCGAAACCCCATGCACGAGAAGATTGATAACCTTCCAAGGGCCAAAGTTCTTGCAGTAGATGATATGGAGATGAACCTCAAGCTTTTACACACTTGGCTTGACCATTCGCCTATCGAGCTAATAACGACGCTCAGTGGGCAAGACGCGGTTAACCAGTGCCAAACCGAAGAATTCGACCTGATCCTAATGGATGTTCAAATGCCAGGAATGGACGGATTACAGGCGACACGCGAAATAAGAAAATCGGCACTGAATATGGGAACGCCTATTGTTGCAGTAACGGCACACGCATTTAAAGAGGAACAAGAGCGACTGCTCGCTTCAGGCATGGACGATTACTTGCCTAAGCCTATTGAAATAGAGCTTCTTATCGATCTCATTAAATCTTGGTGTCACGACATTGAACCAAGCGAAATAGAATTTCCCTCTGTCGATTGGCAACTTGCACTAAAAAGGGCTAACCAGAACGAAGAAACCGCGCAAGAACTGTTCGACAGTTTTTTAGCCTTGCTGCCTGAGGTTATAAATACGTTAGCAGAGCTCTGGGAGAAGAAAGACTTTGTTCGCTTAAAAAGTGAAGTGCATAAACTACATGGCGCGTGTTGTTATACTGGCCTGCCATGCTTGCAACACTTGGCCAATGAAACAGAAAGTGCGCTCAAACTGGGGCAACACAATCTGGTGGCTGAACATTTACCTGCACTGCTGTGCGAGGCTAACCGTGTGCTCGATGAGAACACGCCCTCTTTTTAGCATCGTTAACTTCAGCTATGGCGCTGTTTAGATGGTACGTTGCCTTGCCTGTTGGCATTGAGAAATAAGTGCAGCAAATTCGGTTGCGTCTCGGTCTAGCTCAGAACTTGATATAAAAATGTCTAAGCCTAGACGATTACGCAACTCTACCATTCTGTGTGCAAGCATCGCTTTCACGCCTTTTATGACAGTTCCATCATCCATAACAAACGGTTTGTCGTCGAACATAGACTGCTCGTAACAACTTCCTGAAGCACAATTTTCGCCGATATTTTGCATTAAAAGTGGACGCTGCTCCATGAGAAGATGCGTGGCCAAACGGGGCGATATGGTATTTAAAAAGTCGGTATAACTTTTAATTTTAAAGCCTATTGTTTCCAGGGGAATATGCTCCATACCATGACGTACACGCGGACAATCTGCTCGCTGCAAATTATCCCAATGAATGCGCCAACTTCCCAGCCTATGGCGATAGGTGATGAAGTCTTTTGCTATCTCTAAGCTATATTCCGGCTCTCGAATTTTAAAATAACCGATAAGCAAGCAAACCAATGCGGCGCTGGTAAGGAAAATTCCTGCTAAGAACAACCAATCGGGAAGAAACGCCAACCAAAGCACAGAAATACAAAGACCGATAACGCCAAATACAACACTCGTTATACCGTTGCTTTTCGAGGAGGCTCGAATAAAAATTTGCTCTACTTCAGAACCAGACATAAAAATAAACCAGTACCATGATAATTGCCCACACGATGTAAAGTCGTATACGCCTACACCTCTCGCACTCCGTATTCCACCATCGCAGTAACGGATGTTTACTTCGCATATTTGCTACTCTTTTATACGGTTTATTATATAAGATAGTTTACAGCGCAATACCTTCCTTTTAAAACACCTGACTCTATTGGTGTAATGCGAATTTGCGCTGCTTGAAACTACGATGCAGTTTTATATCGATAGCGCTGAAACGCCGCCACTATTGTCGGTGTAAAAACTAAAGATAATATAACAGAGAAGCCCACGCCACCGGCAAGAACAACGGCAAGTGGTGGCCAGAAGCTTCCTTCACTGAAGAGTAACAAAGGTATTAACCCACCGACCGTTGTGAACGTGGTGGATAATATATGGCGGCTACAGCTCATCGTTTCATCAACAATGGCTTTTGTATTACCTTGTTTAGCCTCAGGGTTTGCGTTAATGGCAGCTATTACAACAATTGACCCATTAATAGCCACACCAATAAGACCTGCACAGCCTAGTAGTGGGTTAAAGCCTACTGGTAAACCAGAGATCCACAAACTGAGCATTCCCAAACCAACTGATAAGACCGCTACCATTGCGATAACACCGGCCATACGCAAACTAGTAAAAGTTAAAATAAGCGTCGTTAGCATCAATACTAATAACACGGGAGCATAGGTACCTAACTTTCCTAGCGCTTGCTGTTGCTCATCTGCATCACCTGCCAAATGAATGCGGTACCCTTGAGGCAATAAAAGTCTACTTTCTAATAACTCTCGTAAGGCTATATTCGCGTCTATCGCCGGCACTCCTGGCAAAAGGAAAGCCTGAATTCGATTAAGTCTTTCACCATTTACCCGCGTAATGCTGCTAATTGCAGGCTGCAATTTTAACGTCGCCACTGCGGCTAATGACGACCATGAAATTGCGTTGTCTCCTGCTACGGGTATCGGCATTGCGTCTACCCCATAGGTGTTTTGTCTATACTGACTGTCAAGTCTTACTCTTACAGGGATCTCTTCTGTGCTTTCTAAAACCGAGCCACCTGTAACGCCTGAAAAATTGCTCTGCATCTGATTTGCTAGTTCTGACAGCGTCAGCCCTAAATACGATAAATTATCGCTATCGGCATTAATCTTTAGCTCAGGCTCCCCCATAGAAATACTGGCAGTGGCCTGTGAAATGCCATTTACCTCAGACATCAGCATACGCACCTGATCACCTAAGTCATTCAGTACATTTAGGTCGGGACCAAAAACTTCTACTTCAATAGGCGCAGCTATCGGAGGACCTTGCCCAAAAGCTCGCACAACTATCTGAATTTGCGGGTACAATTCATCCAAACTACGCTGCAATTCTCCAACTAGTTTCGCTGCATCGTCGACCGATGTTGTCGTCACAACGGCGTTAGCAAAGTAGGGCGTATTATCACGCGTCATTATTTGATTGTAATACACAGAAGGTGCTGACCCACCCACGAGCCATGTGACCTGTTTCACGCCTTCCTCATCTCGAATATGTTGGTCAACGCGCTTTACGTAAGCAGCAGTATTTTCAATACTACTGCCCTCTTTGGCCCACAAATAAACTTCAAACTGGTCGCGGTCGGCGCTTGGAAAGAACACATTAGCCAGTGTTTGCGACAATGCGAACCCGGACAAACATAAAATGGTCACAGCGGGTAAGACCAATAGAGGTTGTTTAATCCATCGTCCTAATTGACGTTTAAAGACCTCTGTGAGCTGAGGGGCTTGAAGCCCTACCAAAAACCAAGATTTAGGCGTTTCTTGGCCTTTTTCGCCTACGTTTTTAGGTAAAAATCGGGCTGCTAATGCAGCAATAATAGTTAACGATATGAACAATGAGCCGATAAGCGCCATTACAACACTAATTGCGATAGGCCCAACAAAATCTCCGATATTTCCATCAAGCAGAAAAATAGGCATAAACCCCAGAATCGTTGTTAACGTAGACGCCAGCAAAGGCGCAAATAAATGGGATACGCTTTTTGCCATTGCACCGACGCGGGTTAAGTCTGGGTCTTGTAAATTAATTCGTATTTCATCGGTTATCACAATTGCGTTGTCTATGAGCAACCCTATCCCGATGATCATTCCAAAAATAGACATCTGATGAATTTGCTCGTTGTAAAAACTTAGCGAAAACAATGCAAACGCAGCACACAAAGGCAGGGCTATTCCCACTATCCATGCTGCCCTGAACCCCATGAAAAGCAATATGACAAACATGACCACCGCACACCCCATTAATAAGTTAATGGAGAGATCAGAGAGTCTCGAAGCCGTATATTCGTTTTGCTCAAACACCACCGTTGCTGTGATAGAACCACTAAAATCCTGATTAAATTGTGCTACAACATCGAGCGCGTTCTTCGTCCAGACATCTGACCGCAATGAGGGTTGCATACGCGCTGCGATAAAAATAGATTCTTCTCCATTTACATAGCCAATTTCACTTCTTGGCGTTGTGTAGCTCCGTTTCACACTTGCAATATCTTCTACTCGCAAATAACGTCCTTGCGAGTTCACCAAAGGAATTGAGGCAATCATATTAACGCCATCAAGTCCCTCGCCTACGGTAAAGCGTAGGTTGCTTTGTTGTGTATTAAGCGTTCCTGCAGGCAATTTAGGATCGGCTTCTCTTATCAAAGCGCTTACTTGTTGAAGAGTAAGCCCCGTGGATGCAAGTTTAGTGGGGTCTATATTGACGCTTATTTCTTCTTTTGGCGCACCATAATTCCTTACTAATTCCGTTCCACTTACATTGCGCAGTCTATCGGTAAGCTCTTGTGCTAAGCGACCTGTCAGCGTTATGGGCGTTGTGTCTGGGTGATTAGCGCTAAGTGACAGAAGTAAAGTAAATGCTGTTGCGCCACGCTTTTCGTCAAAAATAGGCGCCATTGCCCCCGGAGGGAATGACGCAGAGGCAGCGCCTATTGCATCGCGGATTTCACTGAACAACTCTTCGTTGCTGGTATTATCAACCCAATCTTGTGTTTCGATAAGAATGACAGAAATGCCTGCTCGCGAAGTAGATTTCACCTCTTTTATTTCAAAAATCTCCCGCAGTCTATCTTCTATTACGTCGCTCACCAACGCCTCAACTCGCTCTGCTGAAGCACCGGGATAAGGCGTGATAATCATTGCGTTGCGGGTATCAATTCGGGGATCTTCTATACGTGGTAAAGCGCCTAGCGCCGACAAGCCAGCTGTTATTAAAATTAAAATACTTAATATCAGTAAATGACCTCGTCGGTAAAACAACGTGTACCAGGGGTATGATTTATCAGTATTAACGTTAAAAGGCTTCATTACATTGCTCCGCTTTCTCTTTGAGAGGAAAGCGAAACCACTTGCCCTGGCGCTAGCTTGTGCGTCCCTTCGTTAACAAAGGTTTCTCCATTTTTTATTGCGCCGCGAACAAACGCATCTTTACCATCTGTGTAAATCACTTCGACAACGCGTGCCTCGAGCTTCGGCTGCTGATTATTTGCAATGACAAAAACGCGCCACAGCCCACGCAGACCATTACTCAGCGCATTTACTGGCAGCCAGGCTCCAGCTTCATTGTGAACGCGTTCGCCTGTAAGTAAACCCATATCGCCGGGTCTAACGCCTTCGTTATTTTTTAACGTAACAAGTATGTCTATGGTACGTGTCTGGACATTCCTGATTGGCAACCTTTGCGTGACTGTGCCTTGAATTCGACGCTGGCCCACTTGGACGTCAACGACCTGTCCCATTGAAAATTGTTCTATAACGTCAGCGGGTACCGCAAACCGTGCGTGAAATGCGTCCACGCCGGTAACACCCAATACAGGTACACCCGAGTTAGTAACACTGCCCTCATCGACAAAACGTCGTGTAACAACACCGTCAAAAGGTGCTTTTAAGGTAGCCTTCGATATCTCAACATCCATAGAATGAAGTGATGCTTGAATTTGGCTTCGCTGCGCTTTCGCTATGTTTAACGCCGCTTCAGTTTCATCAAGCCGTTGAGAGGATTCCAGCTTTCTTTGCACAAGTGATATCGTGCGTTCGCTATTTACTTTTGCCAACGCCAAATCAGCGTCAGCTCTCGACAAACTCGCTTCTAATTCTTGCTTTTTGGCTCGAAGACGCTCGATATCAAGATGCGCTAGTATTTGTCCTTCGTTCACCCGCTCACCTTCTTCAACGAAGATTTCGTTCACACGACCGGCAATATCAAAAGACAATGACGTTGTTTTAGGCGATTCAATTAAGCCATAAATGCTAATTGGCGTTTTGAAACCTTTCTGTAGAGCAATGACACTCGTCGATACATTAACCGGGAGCCGAGCTTCTGGTGATTGTGTAGCATTTCCTAACCCCGCCGTAATAAGCAGAACAACAAGTACGGCGACAAAACCAACAATGGCAATTAATAACGAAGTTTTGCCTTCTTGAGGAGCGTTGCTTTGCCTGGTCATATCAGATCCTTTTTCAAAAATAACAGGGTTATAATTGCGAGTGTATTGCGTTATGCTAATTTAATAATACTAGACCGTCCAGTTTGATAATTAATTATCTTTAAAAAAATGTGAGAATGTAGTGAAAACAAAAAAACAAGGCCGACCAAAGAGCGAAGAGAAATATAAACTCATACTCCACACGGCTTCTCAATTATTTCTACAAACTGGATTCGCCAACACCTCTATGGATGCTGTTGCTAAAGCGTCTGGCGTGTCGAAACAAACGGTTTATTCGCATTTCGAGAGTAAAGACGCTCTGTTCAAAGCCGCCATATCGTCTAAATGCAGCATGTATCAACGCGATTCAATGCGGCTTTCAAATTCTACTTCGCATTCGTTATACGACTGTTTGTGCCAAGTTGGCTCTCAATTTATTCGCCTACTTCAAGATCCGCAGAGCATTGCAATTTTTCGTGTGATTATTGCTGAGGCGGTTACCAATTCCCATGTTGCAACGCTTTTTTATCAAGCGGGACCACAAGCGTCTCAAGCCACATTAAGTGAACTTATCGCGCAATTTGGCGAGGGCGCTTTGTCAGCACAAATAGCACATGAATTGGCTATAGACTTTTGCTCGCTGTTAAAAAGTGAACACCACACCATGATGCTTTGTGGTATTCAATCCCCCATGAATGATGAAGAAATAGACGAGCATGTAAAAAGAGTGGTGAACAAAACGCTTCTTTTGTTTTCTCACTTTAAGTCGCTAGGGCAAAATGCCTAACAGAACCGCTTTACTTTCGCGTGGCAACCTGCTCTTGAGCCCTGTTTATTATGCTGGTTGCCAACGTTCAACATGAACCATTAAAACGCTGTCATTCCCAGCTCAGATAATGACTTATTTAAGCCGGTAATATACACTATTGGCGTTTTCTTTGATGAATGAGAATCGCATGACAGATTTTACTGGTAACCATATTCTTTCGGTTAATCAATTCGATCGCGAGGCCATCGAAAGAGTGTTCTCTGTTGCGGTTTCTATGCAACCTTATGCCAAACGTCAAAAACGAACCACCGTGTTAGATGGTGCGATACTGGGGAACCTTTTTTTCGAGCCAAGTACGCGCACACGAGTAAGCTTCGGCACTGCTTTCAATTTGTTAGGCGGGGAAGTGAGAGAAACAACAGGGATGTCGAGCTCAGCACTGGCTAAAGGTGAATCGCTTTATGATACAGCGCGAGTGTTGAGCGGCTATTCGGATATTATCGCTATGCGCCATCCTTCGGCAGGGTCTGTCGCAGAGTTCGCTGAAGGGAGTCGTGTCCCCGTTATTAACGGCGGAGATGGTGCGAACGAACACCCCACCCAAGCCCTTCTGGACCTATTTACTATAAAAAGAGAGCTCGAGTTCAACGGCAATGGCATTGACGGCTTGCACATTGCCATGATTGGCGACCTACGGTACGGACGTACAGTACACTCTCTATCACGACTTCTTTGCTTGTTTAACAATGTGCGTTTCACGCTAATATCGCCAAAAGAGCTCGCAATGCCTCAACCTATCATTGATGCTATTGAGAACGCTGGCCATCAATTAACGATAACGGAAACACTTGAAGGCAATATGGATGCTGATATTTGCTATCAAACGCGCATTCAAGAAGAGCGATTCCCTTCACAGGAAGAAGCAGACAAATATCGTGGAAAATTCAGACTAAACCAGTCTATTTACACCAAACATTTTCAATCAAAGACCGTTATTATGCATCCCCTGCCTAGAGATTCCCGTATAGAGGCAAATGAACTTGATAACGATCTAAATCTTAATCCAAACCTCGCCATCTTCAGACAAACCGACAACGGTGTTCTTGTAAGAATGGCACTATTCGCGTTAACACTTGGTGTAGAAAACCTAATCACCAAGTATGAAAAGGACGTGGTTTGGTACAGCAATAAGAGTAAGTAATTACATGCAAAAATCTGAAGCCCTATTTACACGCGCACAAAAAACCATTCCAGGTGGAGTGAACTCACCGGTACGCGCATTCAAAGCTGTTGGTGGTACCCCTCGCTTTATTACGAAAGCGGATGGCGCATATATGTGGGATGCCGATGGCAAGCAGTACATAGACTACATTCAATCATGGGGCCCGATGGTACTAGGGCACAATAACCCGCAAATTCGCGAAGCAGTGATAGAAGCGTCTTACAACGGATTATCATTTGGCGCGCCCACAGAAGCCGAAGTCATCATGGCGGAAAAAGTGAGTCAACTTGTGCCCTCAATGGAAATGGTGCGCATGGTTAATTCGGGCACCGAGGCCACCATGTCAGCGATTAGGCTAGCTAGAGGCTATACAAGTCGCAATAAAATAGTTAAGTTTGAAGGTTGTTACCACGGACACGCCGACTCGCTTCTTGTAAAAGCAGGTTCTGGAGCGCTTACGCTAGGCGTTCCAAGCTCTCCTGGTGTACCAAGTAACGTGGCAGAGCATACTCTTACGGTAGAATACAACAATATTGACAGTGTAAAAGAAGTCTTTAGCGCTCACGGCGACGATATCGCTTGTATTATTGTCGAGCCTGTTGCTGGCAATATGAACTGTATTCCTCCTGTGGAAGGTTTTCTTGAAGGTTTACGCGAAATATGTGACCAATACGGTAGCGTGCTTATCTTCGATGAAGTAATGACAGGTTTTAGAGTTTCTCGCGGTGGCGCTCAAGAACGTTTCAATGTAAAACCAGACTTAACCTGTTTAGGCAAAGTTATCGGTGGCGGAATGCCGGTAGGTTGTTTCGGTGGACGCCGTGATATTATCACGCATATCGCTCCAACGGGCCCTATTTATCAAGCCGGTACGCTATCTGGTAACCCTGTAGCCATGGCAGCAGGTCTAGCTGCTATGCAACAAATTGAACAGCCTGGCCTTTATGATTCAATATTTGAAAATACGCAAGCATTGGTAGACGGATTTCAATCACTTGCGGATAAGCATGGCATTAGCTTAACCACAAACGTTGCAGGCAGTATGTTTGGCATATTCTTCACTGATGTAGAAAAGGTGACAAACTATAAGCAAGCCATCAACTGCAATATAGCGCAATTTAACAAATTCTATCATGGTATGCTTGATCACGGGGTGTATCTTGCGCCGGCATCGTACGAGGCAGGCTTTGTATCTAAAGCCCACGATGAGGCTGTTATTGGAAAGACGCTTGACGCGGTAGATAAAGTGTTCAGCACGCTTAAGTAGGTGTTTTTCTAGAAGTGTTGCGATAGGTTTCCATGTGAGCTTTTGCTCAGACCTATCGACTTTTGGTCCCCATTCTCGCGGGCTGGTATTACACGCGAAAATTGCTTAATCTAGTATATAAAGTATACGAAAAGCATTTTGGGGTCCAGGGAAGTTAGCGGCGCCGTATCCATGTGTGGTTTCTAATCGTCTAGAGGCATAATTAAATGCCCATTAATACAGAAGTTATATAGCGTTATGTTTGCAATGGAGTGGATCGTTGGCATTTTTTGCCTTTTCTTTTTGTACTGTGTATTTATCACAGTACTGCTTGTTAAGAGAAGCCGTCGGTATGCCCGTCGCGTAAAACAGTTCGAAGCTCGTCACCGCTCTTTCAACGAAAATATTCTTAACTCGCAAAATGAGAGCGAGTCTCGTTTTCAGGCAGCGGCTGATGAAGCGCTGCGCTTAACGCGTACTTTTCAAAAATTTGTTCCAAAGCAATTTGTTGAACACATGGCAACAGCCAATGTGGATGATTTGGGTTTAGGCTATGCGTCGGAAAACGAAGTAGCCATCATGTTCTGTGATATTAGGGGCTTTACAGGCTTTTCTGAAAGAATTACCCCTCACGAACTGATGAATTTTTTGAATTCGTACTTTACCCGTATGAACGACCCCATTCATCAAAACCGCGGCTTTATCGATAAGTTCATGGGTGATGCTATTATGGCACTTTTCGATCACCCAGGCGGCAGCGCTCAGCAAAAAGCAATAGATGCTATCAATGCTGCATTAGACCTTAGAAAAGCGCTGAATATTTACAACGGCCATAGAAAAAATAGCAACTATACAGCTGTGAATATTGGCATAGGCATACATTTTGGCCCAGTGATTATGGGCACCGTCGGTTCAGAAGATCGCATGGACACAACGGTTATCGGTGATAGTGTTAATATTGCATCAAGACTTGAAGCACTGACAACAAAGTACGAAGCCGACATTGTTGTTAGCGCGCAAGTACTTCAAACCATCGGCGATAGTTGTGAAATTAACACGCGCTTACTTGACTGGGTAAAGGTAAAAGGAAGGCAAGCTCCTATCGAAATTTACGAAGTACTTAGTCACCTGCCGCAGGATGAGCAGTCGTTGAAGCTTGCTGTGCAAGCAAAAATAGCGGCTGGATTAGCCTGTAGAATTAATCAAGAGTGGGACGAAGCTATTGCGTTCTTCAATGCAGCATTAGAGATAAACCCCGACGATTCGCTAGCTCATCACCACATTGATGTTTGCAGCATATACAGAAACTTAGAACTTTCGGACGACTGGGATGGCGCCTTAGTACTCCAATAGTTAAACGCTACGAGGATTGCTTAGCCTGTTGATGTATGAAGTTTATCGACGGGGCAAAAAAAGCCGCTCCCGTTTCTGCGCTAGTAAAATCTAACCATCGGTCGTAGTCTCCTTCGCCATTTCCATAAATCTGACTGTGTAGCATTTGCTTAAAAGGGCGTGCACTTGCACTACAACTGACAAAAAATAGCCCCTGTGATGCCATATCGCCGTAGGGCATACCTTGTTTAATAAGGCGTGGTTCATCGCTATCTAACGCAGCACTGCTTGCTCTTACACAGTGGGACGATTCTGATTGCTCACTGCTTGTTAAATTATGTTCCTGCGTGGTGCCCATTACCTGCTCTTGTTGACGAGTCGACAAGCTATGCCAACGACGAAGGTCATGCCTGTAACGTTGCACATGGACGTAGCTGCCACCGCTGAAGTCTGGATCATCATCACTAATTATTGCAACCTGCCGACGTTTCATTCCCCGAGGGTTATCGGCGCCATAGATATATCCATTGAGATCTCGACCATCAAGGTAACGAAACCCTCGAATCTGCTCCACAAGCTCTACATGCAGCCTTAGCAGGTTCATTACCTCAATACCTACGGCGTGACATATATCAAGGCGGTCTGCGCGAATTTGAATAAACAGGTCATAGGGCATGGTTGGCGCGCTTCGGTCTTCACATTGCATGTCAGGAAATGGCGCAAGTTCAATAGGAATCAATCCTGGATAAATCTCCGACCAATACCCAGTACCAATAGCAACCAAACCGGTAACCATTGCTTCATAATGCTCATTCTCAAAATGCTCAAAAACATTCAAAACGCGAGATAGTTTGGCCCTGACCGCTTCGCTATCATCGTCGACAACATTTAGCAATAAATACTGAGCATGTAGGTTTGGCTCAGCACAAAGGCCTTTTTGTGGTTGTGTCATTGCTGCTCTTTTTCTATTTTTGTATTCGAACGACCGTACAACATTGTGTTTAAATCATATACCACGTTACAGTGTGCTCAATAGCCAGCAGCTTGTCCATCTTTTCGGCTTTCAGATGCGCCCAAGTACACTTCTTTTTGTGCATCCCACGCTATAGCTTGATAACCACCAAACGCGCCCACGACCCTTCTTAGCGTATGGCCTTTTTCCATTAGTTCACGCTGAACAGCTTCATCAAAGCCCGATTCTAAACTGACATAACCGCCGTCTAACATGAGCTCACCGGTCGGACTGCTTGAGCCACTGTGTAAAATGCGAGGTGCATCACCCGCTTCTTGCAGATTCATACCAAAATCAAGAATATTAACGATAATTTGGGCGTGCATTTGAGGCTGCGTACCCCCTCCCATTACTCCAAAACTCATCACTGGCTCTCCATTTCTTGTGACGAAAGCCGGAATTATTGTGTGGAATGGACGCTTTCCCGGACGATATTCATTAAAATGGCCCTCTTCTAATGTAAACATTTCACCGCGATTTTGAAGAATAAAGCCTAGGCCAGGTGGCGTCATTCCAGAACCCATTCCACGATAGTTACTCTGGATAAGAGATACCATGTTTCCGTCTTTGTCTGCCACAGTAAGATAGATAGTGTCGCCCTCGTAAATGCCGGCATCCACTCGCGTTGCTGCCTTCTCGGCATTAATAAGCTTTTGTCGTTGTTGTGCATAGGCTTTTGAAATGAGCCAGTTCACTGGTATTTCATTAAAGTCGGGGTCTGCGTAAAACTTAGCCCTATCCTCAAACGCAAGTTTTTTCGCCTCTACAAACGTGTGAACGTATTCCGATGAATTAAAGCCCATACCCTCAATATCATATTGCTCTAAGATATTTAGGATCTGTAATGCTGCAATGCCCTGACCATTGGGGGGCAACTCCCAAACATCATAGCCTCGGTAATTAGCAGAAACCGGCGCTATCCATTCTGACTGATGAGAAGCCAGATCCTGATATGAAAGAAAGCCGCCTTGCTCCTTCATATACACATCGATAGTACGAGCAATATCGCCTTTGTAAAACGCGTCTCGTCCACCCGTAGCAATTTTTTCATAAGTAACTGCTAAGCCAGGGTTTTTAAAAACATCCCCCTTTTTAGGCGCTTTCCCATTAACTAGAAATGTGTCAGAAAACCCGGGGTAATGCCCTATTCGCTCAACATTTTTTTCCCAATAATAGGCAATTAATTCAGAAACGGGAAAACCTTCTCGTGCGTACTCGATAGCGGGTGTCAACAACGTTGCCATCGGTAGCTTGCCGTACTTGCTGTGAAGCTCGAACCATCCGTCTACCGCGCCAGGAACAGAAACTGGTAACGGCCCAAACTTAGGAATTTTATTATGGCCACGCTTTGCAAAAACATCTTTGGTAAGTTGGCGAGGCGAGCGACCCGACGCATTTAAACCTGCTAACTTTTTTTCTTTTGCATCCCATACAATTGCAAACAAATCTCCGCCTATACCGCAACCTGTGGGCTCAACAAGGCCTAGCATTGCATTTGCCGCTATGGCGGCGTCAACAGCACTGCCTCCTTTCTTTAATATATCGAGCGCCACCTGAGTAGCTAAGGGCTGACTTGTCGCTGCCATCCCGTTTTGTGCGATAACTTCAGATCGGCTGGCGAATGGCTGGCCAGTAATGCGGTCGTAAGCACATACCGACGTCGTTAAAAAAATGAGCACGAGTAGTGGTAGTTTTAAATGGATCGCCATAGCAATTTTCCGTTGTTATTTACGCTTCCTCGCTGCTTTTAATAGCGCTAGTGGCAAAGCGAAGATAATTACGTTTAATAGTAATTTGTACAGTGTCTATGCACCTAGTCTAGCGCTTTACGGCAAGCGCGCATAGATAGCTCACTCAACGAATATACCGCGACAACGAAAAAAGCCCTGCAGGTGCAGGGCTTAAACGAAGTAATAAGGCATTATTAATATTGTTTAGTTTGCCTAATCGAGACTCTTTTACGAACGGCTGCTTGTAAAGTCTGGGTATGCTTCCAGACCACATTCGCTCATGTCTACGCCGTCGAATTCTTCCTCTTCGCTCACACGTACACCCATTACCGCTTTGATTACTAGCCATACAACTAGGCTCACTACGAATACCCATACAAAGATAGTCGCTGCACCAATTAGCTGACCAGAAATACTTGAACCATCGTTTGTGAAAGGTACAAGGATTAGACCAAGAAGACCTACTACGCCGTGAACCGAGATAGCGCCCACTGGGTCATCGATTTTTACTTTATCAAGTGCAACGATGCTAAGTACAACTAGGATACCGCCAAGTCCGCCAAATAAAGTGGCTTGTAGAGGCGTTGGTGTAGAAGGCTCGGCTGTGATTGCCACAAGACCAGCTAGCGCACCGTTAAGTACCATTGTAAGGTCAGCTTTGCCGAATAGAATACGTGCTACGATAAGTGCAGCAATAGCACCACCAGCCGCCGCAGCGTTCGTGTTCATAAATACGATAGCAACCGAGTTTGCACTTTCAACCGTTGCAGTAGCCAGTACTGAACCACCGTTAAAGCCAAACCAACCCATCCATAAGATAAATGTACCTAAGGTTGCAAGCGGTAGGTTGGCACCTGGAATCGCATTTACTTTACCGTCAGCGGTGTATTTACCTTTACGAGCACCTAGTACAAGTACACCAGCAAGGGCTGCAGCTGCACCAGCCATGTGAACAATACCTGAACCTGCAAAGTCAGAGAAACCAAGGTCGCCAAGCGTATACATACCGAATACTGCTTCGCCGCCCCATGTCCAAGCACCTTCCATTGGATAGATAAAGCCCGTCATAACAACTGCGAACGCTAGGAATGCCCACAGCTTCATACGCTCAGCTACCGCACCAGATACAATAGACATTGCTGTTGCAACGAAGACTACCTGGAAGAAGAAGTCAGCAGAAGGTGCATACGTTGCTGGCTCTTCAGCGACACCTGTCGCGCCATCAGCCATGATACCGCTTAGGAAAGGACCCCAGTCGCCGCCACCGTACATAATGCCGTAACCGCAAATCATGTACATGGTACAAGCGATAGCGAATAGCGCCACGTTTTTAGTTAGAATTTCTGTGGTGTTTTTCGCTCGAACAAGACCTGCTTCAAGCATTGCAAAACCTGCAGCCATCCACATAACCAATGCACCGCAGATTAGAAAATAAAAGGTATCTAGCGCATACCCAAGTTCAAAAGTGATTTCCATTATGGTTTTCTCCGCAAAAATATCGTTGTGGCTTACAGCGCGTCGCTATCCGACTCACCAGTTCGAATACGAACGGCATGTTCAAGGTCGTAAACAAACACTTTGCCGTCTCCAATTTTGCCTGTTTTGGCAGCGCCAACGATGGCTTCTACCAGGCGTTCTACTTGATCATCCTGAACAGCAATTTCCAGTTTGACTTTAGGTAGAAAATCCACCTGATATTCCGCTCCGCGGTAAAGTTCAGTGTGTCCTTTTTGACGTCCAAAGCCTTTTACTTCGGTCACGGTCAAACCGTCGATACCGATTTCTGAAATGGCTTCACGGACATCATCTAGCTTGAACGGCTTGATGATTGCTGTGACTAGTTTCATGAGATGCTCCCAGATTGTTTTGGTTATTCTGTGATTTATGGTCGTGTTTCCAACTATCTGAAGATAAACCAAGAGCCATGCCATAAATAATTTTCATTAAAAATCATAGATATAGTCACAAACAGGGAGACCATGCACAAAAATATTGCACGCTAATGGTGCATAGCGATAAAAATGCCCAACAATGAAGCAGCCAGATGAAGTATTGAGGTAAGGTAACTAAAAAGTACGATGAAATTAGGATGGAACTATTCAACAGTACCCATGGTCTGTTGTTTACTATGACGTCTATCACGCCTTCCTTTTTTGCGCCACAGCGCAGCATTGAACATCATGCCCTTGCAAAAAAAATGGCGTGGCGACCGCTATTAATTTCGGGTTGCGCACATATCTTCGTTGTCATCGTAGTGGTCATTCTCTCTCAGTTGAGTATCGATGATAAAAAAGCGCGAGTGAGTGTTTTAAAGCAAACGCCCGAGATTAGCGCCAGGCTATATTATCCTCCTGCGCTGCGCCCTGCTGCCCAAGCTGAACCTCAAGACATCAAGACAGTCGATGTTTCCACAGAAAAGCAAGAAATTAGGCTGAAGTTAGATGTCACGCAAACCACTGAAATACCTGATAGTAAAAATAAAACATCTGAAAACCCTGTAGCCAAGCAGCAAAAAGATAGTGGGCCCGAAATACCGCAAGTACCCATAGAAAATAAGCCAACTATAACGCCGCCAACGCTTACGCTTTCAAAAGATGCAAATCGGCGCGCCGGAAAATTGAATTTGTCCGTAAAAGACGGCACCGCACAATACCTTGACAAATATCACAGCGATAGAATAGCCCAAGATGCTAAGCAAGCAGCAAGCGATTTTCAGGAGCGTAAAAATAGTCCGGTGCTTTATGGGCCAAGCACACAGCAAATACAAGCTACCGAAAATAAACGCCCATCAAAACGCGTAAACTGTAGTAGTTCCATTAATAAAACCTTGGCGATTTTGAGTAGTTTTGCCAAAGGTACCCTAAAATGCACCAAAATGGACGACCACAAACGTTTTATAGATTCCAGAGTAAAAAAAGTCCCTGAACAGAGAGAGCGAAATTAGGCGTCTCTATGAATGATTTGTCGCATATCTGATAAAAACGTAAACGCAGTTACTTTCTTTTAAAAAACTTAGGAGACTGTCCGAAGTATGCTTTGAACCGCCTGCTGAAGGCGGATACATCGTCGTAGCCTGTTAGCTGAGCGATACTCAACATGGGTGCATCAGTGTTTCTTAACAGGGCTTTGGCCTTCTCCATTCTTACTTTTGCAAGGTAGTCGCGCAAACTAAGCCCGGTGGCCTCTTTAAAACGTACTTTGAATTGTGTGGTTCCCATACAGGCAACCTCTGAAAGAGACTGCTGCGAATGCGACGCCCCTAAATCACAATGTATATGGCTTAACACCCGGGTGATTCGTTTATCTGTACCCGCTCCTACTTTGCTTTTTGCCAATAGCACCTGAAATAACGTCGCCATTTCCTCTTGTCCGTCAAAAGCGTAATTCGTTAACTGCACTTCAGCAAAACTCAAAAAAGCCTGAAGCGCAGCATTAACCTGAAAAATAGGCGACCGTTTATCTTGCAACTGCGTAGGTACTGAAAGTAAATCAGCAACCACAAACTTTGCATTTTCGTTTGCACTAAAATTATGTACTTCAAGCGGCGCAATGCACACCCCCTCTCCCACACCAACACTGCCTGTAAAATAATCTTGCGCTATTTCGATATGACCGTTTATAGGCAAAACCAACTGGTAAAAAGGGTGTGTGTGACTGCGCGCTTCTCTGGCATAGGAACGAACTGAAAGCGAGGGTAATTCCGTTGCTTCTACTGTTTCTCTGTCGGTAATCACACTGATTTATCCTATTTCTCTAATGTCATATTATTCATAAGTTGCCAAAGACAAGATGCTGCGCGTATTCTTTGTATACCGCCATTACTAATCGATTGTCGATTAACAATGTTTGTGAAACACAAAAACAGCATACTTAATAAAAATAGATACAAGGAAAATCACTGTGGCCGCAGCTAACTTACTAGCCCTACTAGATGATATTGCAACGTTAATGGATGACATTGCAACAATGTCGAAGGTAGCAGCACAAAAAACGGCAGGGGTGTTAGGCGATGACCTTGCTGTGAATGCCGACCAAGTTCAAGGCGTAAAAGCCGAGAGAGAACTTCCGGTGGTGTGGGCCGTTGCAAAGGGATCTTTATTTAACAAAGCTATCTTGATGCCTGCCGCGTTAGCAATCAGTGCATTTGTCCCTTCGCTCATTACTGTGCTTTTGGTATTGGGTGGGCTCTATCTATGTTTTGAAGGAGCAGAAAAACTCTTACATAAGTATTTACCTCACGATGATGATATCGAAGAGCGAGAAGCCAGAATAGACGCGCTTGCCCACCAAGATGTCGATATGGTCGCTTTTGAAAAAGAAAAAATAAAAGGTGCGATAAGAACGGACTTTATACTGTCTGCAGAAATCATCGTTATTGCTTTAGGAACCGTAAGTGATGCACCACTGACTACTCAGATCGGTGTACTGGTTGCATTAAGCTTAGCGATCACGCTAGGCGTATATGGGCTGGTAGCGGCACTGGTGAAAATGGACGATCTTGGCCTTTATATGCTGCGCAAATCGTTAACAGGTTCAATGAATACAACGCAACGACTCATTGGTCGTACGCTGTTGATAGCAGCACCCGCTATGATGAAAACACTCGCTATTGTGGGTACTGTTGCGATGTTTTTAGTGGGCGGAGGTATACTTACACACAGTATTGATGCACTTCATTACGTTAGTGAGTGGTTTACTGCGCTCGCGCCGAACATCACACTTCTAATGTCAATCATCGCAGACGGCATAGTAGGCATCGTTGCCGGAACGTTGCTTGCGCTAGCCGTAACGACATACGGTAAATTTAAAAAACACTAGGCGCAAACACGCTGATACCATTTCGCATAGATCAGTACCTACTGAGCGAGCGTTAAAATGTTCGTAATTGCGGCGTGTTACCGCAGGTATAGTGGTTCTGCGTTAAGGTGCTACAACATAGAGTACGGACATTTTAAACTCGCCCAACAGCAAGGTCTGGCAAACTTCCTAGCTTCATTCTGAGAATTTGAAAAGGGACAGCCAATCCTGCATTCCCACGCTGTGCTAGGAAACTTGCCAGCGCCTTCTGAGTGGGCAACTACCTATGCGAATTGGCATTAGCCAATTTGACCAACCTAGTTGCTAAAATCGCCATTTTTTAGCCTTCCAAATTTCATTAGCGACATTTAAAAAACACTCAAAAAAATAAAGTTATTTTAATTCAACAACTTAATTGCAAAATAAAAAATGGCACATCCCTCGCAATAGTAGAATTAAGAAGAACAAATTGATTAGTTAAATGAGTGATGTGCTGTTAACCATTCGTCACCATGTATCTTGAGTTTCGAAATGAACTCACTCTTTTAACGACACTTTTGAACTCTCAGCAATACGATATCTGCCGTGCAGTAGGTTTTAAGTGCAGTGTCTAACTTTTATATTTTAGGAGATTACTATGTTATTCCGTCGCAATATTGTCACTGCACTAACGTTAACCGCTGCTCTAATGAGCGCATCAGCCTTTGCCGATGAAAACAGCAGCATCAGCGTTGAAGAGTATAACGACTATCAAGTGAAGCAAGCTGTACACGAAGTAAAACAAAATTTAATGCTCGACGCGACCCATGACGTTTTGACCGCGAGCCATACATTCGAAACTGAATTGCAAGAGGGTGATACGTTGATTGCAGATATAACAATTACCCCACTTGAAACGCTAGACACCGATAACAACGACGCATAAGGAGACTGCAATGTTGACTGTCAGTACATTTTTAATGGTAGTACTCGGGCCGTTTATCGCTTTTATTGTCAGTGCATTACTCTTTTCAACTGCCCGACATTTTCTCAAAAAGGGCACTGAAAACGCACAAAGCGTAGACAGAATTAAACCAATTTCGTTCAAGCATATTGGCCCTTCCGGTATGGTTTGAAGCCGAAATAAGCAACTTAAGAATTAGCCTTTCCCTGGCAGCTTTTCTCCAGAGGAAGATAGAAAATATAGTGGAATGCCCGTTCTGCGATTTCAAGCCAAGTGATTGCACTTTCTATCTTCTCTCTGGAGTTTTTTTATCCAAATATCCGTTCCCACCAGCTTTTCTTATCTTTATTTTCTCTTACTGGCCGCCCGGAACAGTCTTGCTGAGGCGGAGGAAGTACATCTAAGATAGCAGGCACGCTCAAGCTGCCCGCACACCCGGCCACAACCACTTCCCCAGTTTTTGCGTTAAAATGTGCAATGCCTAGACCTTTGGGGAAACGCCTTGATAACGATTTAGGCGACTGAGATTTCATGTAGTTAATGAAGACGGGCAAGGCACCACCTGCACCAGTTAAATTTACCGGTTGATTATCATCGTTACCAACCCAAACTGTAACCACATTGTTTCTATCGAAGCCACTAAACCAACTGTCGCGATAATCGTCTGTGGTGCCCGTTTTGCCGGCCATATTTACATTGCCAAAATTCCAACCTATACGCTTTGCTGTTCCTTCGGTGGTGACTTTATACAACGCATAGTTAAGCAGATAGGTTGCGGCTTCATCGGTACGCTGTGAAAAAAACTCGGCCTTTTTCCACAATAGAGCATTATCAGCCGTTACGACAGAAGTCACCGTGTGAAGAGGAATATAACGTCCATCGTTTGATAATGTCTGATACATTTGATTGGTACTAAAAGGGGTCAACTCAAAAGCACCAAGGGTTAGCGAAGGCACTTTGTCAACCGGTGTCGTTACCCCTAGTCGCTCAATCGTGTCGGCCAACGCATCCAGCCCTATTTGCATGCCTAAATTAACCGTTGGCACATTTAGCGACTCGACAAGCCCTTGAAGTAAAGGCACCTGACCTCTGAATTCTTTGTCGTAGTTTTGCGGCGACCACGTTTTTCCATTTCGACTTTCAAGGGTGATGGGTTCATCTTGAAGCGGCGTAGCCAAGTTAAATTGTGTTGGATCCTCTAATGCGGTTAAGTAAACCGCAGGTTTAATCAACGAGCCAATTGGACGTTTTGCGTCTAGCGCACGATTAAAGCCCTTGAATGCAAAGTCCCTTCCGCCGACGATAGCGCGAACTTCACCACTGGCGCTGTCGGTGACTACCATAGCGCCCTGTAAAGGCACTTTTCTGTCTTTTTGCAAACCGTCTAACGTACCCGACAATGCGCTTTCAGCGCGGCGTTGAGCCACAATGTCTAGTGTGGTAAACACTTTTACCCCTGAGTCTCTTAAGCTGGGTTCTGCCAGAATTTCATTAAGTTCTTTACGCACCTGCTCCATAAATGCAGGGTGTTTACCGCTTGCTAAACTTGCACCACTGGCAAGCCCTAACGGCATATTCACAAACCGTTCGTAGTCTTGACGGCTAATTTCATTTTCATCAAACAACATTCGCAGCACCAGGTCACGACGCTCTTTCGTGCGCTCGGCATATCTGCGTGGGTTGTAATAAGATGGGCCTTTGATAATAGCAACCAGCGTGGCTATCTCGGGCGTACTTAGCTCGTTCGCCGGTCGGTCAAAATAGAAATAACTGGCAAGCCCGAAGCCGTGCACGGCCATATCGCCGTTTTGGCCTAAGAACACCTCGTTTAAGTACGCTTCAATAATTTCTGATTTGCTATAACGGGCATCAATGATCACTGCCATTAACGCTTCTTTTGCTTTACGCACTATTGAACGCTCACGGGTTAAAAACATATTTTTAACCAGCTGCTGCGTTAGCGTACTGCCACCTTGAACGGTACGACCGGCAGCAATATTCGCCATAAGGGCTCGAAGTATTGAAAGCGGCGCCACACCATGGTGGTTATAGAAATTGCGGTCTTCAACCAGCGTTAGTGCTTTAGGTAACATTTCTGGAATGGTGTCTAACGTCACCAGCATACGGTCTTCTTGCGATCCGCTTGTCATACGCGTTACTAACCAAGGTTCAAGTTTTACTGAACCAAAAGGTCGACTTTGGGACTTATCGTAAATTTCACCAATGCGCGCCCCTTCCCACGTTATCACCAAATGGCGCAAAGGTTCTGCACCTTCAGGAAACTGAAACGCGCGACGCTGCACTGTTAGTACTCTATTTTGATAACTGTATTCACCACTACTGTCGGCAAAGGTTACTTTGCGGTAACCCAGCAGATTAAGTTCATCGATGACTTCTTGAGGCGTAATTTCTTCGCCTTTACTAATTTCCAACGGACGGGCAAAGATCTGCGCCGGCACCTCCCACTTGTTTCCAGAGAATGCGTGTTTGATTTGTGCGTCGAGGTAAAACGCATACGCCCCAAGCACGACCAAGCCAATTAACGTCACTCGCCAAAACAGTTTGAAAAACCACGAGCGCTTGCTCGGACTTTTATCGTTTCGAGGTGCTTTGCTTTTAGAAGAGGATTTATCTTTTGTTTGCCTTTTTGCCACGTGTAAGCGCCATGCAGATCATTGAAGATGAAATCGCACGTAGTGCGATATGGATTTAAAAAACGTTAGTTTTAATCCTGTTAACATTACCATTCGGGCAGCCACTCAACAACTGTTTCCAAATAGGCACACTACTAATTCAAACACTGTTTACACGCCTTAGGCTGCTTGCACAATGGACGACAACAATGAATTTTACTCGCGTTTGAAGGTCACAATGCGATAGCATGCTTGCAAGTAACACAGGAACCGTACTATGCGCTTAGCTCCACTCAAGTTTTCTTTTTTCTCTAACCGTTCGCTCGTAGAGGCCAAGTCTTACGTCTCATCTTTTCGATTGTCACTTCGCACGTCTCTTACACTGCTTATGGCGAGTGCGTCGATAAGCCCGGCGTTTGCTAATGACCAGTTCGCTAGCTGCACCGCCAGCCTCGCCGATAAAGCTAAGCAAGAGGGCGTTAGCCAACAAGTTATCGATGACGTATTTCCACATCTCGTGCATCAAGACCGCGTAATTGAACTAGACCGAAGTCAACCCGAATTTGTACAAACCTTCCCAGGTTATTTCAGCAAACGCGTTACTGATTGGCGCACAAACAAAGGTAAGGAAATGTATGCAAAGCATGAACAGCTTTTGCATAGGCTGAACGATAAGTACGGCGTACCTCCTCATTATCTTCTTGCGTTCTGGGGGTTAGAAACAAACTTTGGTTCGTACAAAGGCAAAATGCCGGTTCTCGACTCATTAGCCACGTTGGCTTGTGATAAACGAAGAAGCACCTACTTTACTCAAGAATTTCTGGTAGCGGTAAAGCTGATGGAACGAGAGAAGCTGCAAAAAGAAGACATGATTGGATCATGGGCCGGTGCAATGGGTCATACTCAGTTTATGCCTTCAGCGTATACCCATTACGCTATTGATGGAGACGGCGACGGGCAAATTAACTTGTGGGCTAGCGAAGAAGATGCGCTATCTTCTGCGGCTAACTTCCTTGCCAGCCTTGGCTGGGAACGTAGCTTCCGCTGGGGGCGTGAAGTGCAACTTCCTGAAAGCTTCGACTATCAAGAGTCTGGCTATAAAAATAGAAAGTCGCTTAGCGAATGGAACGCCCAAGGCTTGAAAAAAGCAAATGGCGCTGAATTGGGAGAAGGCGATACGTCAGCCTATGTGATAGTGCCTGCAGGACATAACGGCCCTGCTTTTATCGCCTACAAAAACTTCCGCGTTATTATGCGCTGGAATAACTCTGAGTTTTACGCCATCGCCGTGGGTGTATTAGCCGACCGCATTGCTGGTGCATCAGGTATTACAGCCACATTGCCTGACCTGCCCGCGTACAGTCGCAAAGATATTATTGCCCTTCAAAGCAAGCTGAATGAATTGGGCTTTGATGTAGGCAATCCCGACGGTATCATTGGTCCAGCCACCCGCGAAGGTATTCGCAACTACCAAATTAGTAACAACATGATTGCAGATGGCTTCCCGGGCCTTGAAGTGATGGCTGCACTTAATATTGACCTGGCAAGCAAAGCTAACTCTTAATCTTGATTGAAACAGCGCCCTTTCAGGGGCGCATTAATCATTTGGCATTTTCAGTAACCAATAAGGCAAAAACCTCTCACCTTATTGGTTGCTGAAGTACTCAAACGTTAGGCTTGCAAAATAGGTTTCAAAATCTGCTTCTGCGCTACTTGATAGTGGCACTCCCCATACAGTGGTAAGGATTACTGGCCCTTGAACGTCAAACTTAAACGTTGCCTTGCCCTCACTGTCTGTTGTTATCGCTTGCTCTCTAGCGTTATGATCGACCAGCGACAATGCATCTATAAGTGCGTTGCTTAAGGGTTTTCCTTTAAATAGTACCTGTATAGATAGTGTGTCACTGGTAAGTTTATACGGATGCTCAAGCGGCACTATTTCTAACGTATGGCCAATGGGTTTTAATGCGTTGCTCGTTACCACATCACCAACTTGTACAATGGTTTTCGCCTTTCTAGAGTACAACTCTTTCCCAGCGATATCGTTCTGTCCTCTGGACTCACGATACGACAATATGTCGATTAAGCCTTCTTCTTTTGCATATTGATTAAACTTTTTTGCTTTCAACACGCTAGTAGCGTGATAGCTTTCAAGCCCAATGATATGGGAGCCCGGTGAGAGCGTTGCCGTTTTCGCCATGCCCGGAAGCATTGAGGTTTTAGGTACAACGCTAGCGGCCATATCCGTCACACCGTCAGAAGAATAAGTGCGTAGCGCTACTATCCGATCCCAAGCAAGATTCCAATGTGACGTATCTTCTTTATGACCCACTTTAAATTGCAATGCTATCGAGCTCGGATTTTGGGAGCGATAAACAGCAGGCTCCAACCAGAAATCATGTGCTTGCGCGTTAATTGAAGTGACGAGTAAACAAATAGCAGTAATGATGTAAGATAATTTCATGGCGTAAGTTAACCCAGATAAAAATGTAAGGTTTCTTCACCAACTTAGCGTAGTTTTTAGAAAACGGCTACTGTTGTAAAAACTAAACATATTATATTCGAAGACAGCGTATCTGCAGGCGAACTACATATGTTTTTTTGTTTTGCTGGTCGGCGCTGCATTTGCGGGGTCATCTGGCCAAAAGTGCTTTGGATAGCGCCCCTTCATTTCTTTTTGTATTTCCTTATAACTCCCTTGCCAAAAGGTCGCTAAATCACTGGTGGTTTGTAACGGTCTACCTGCTGGCGACAGTAGCTCGCAAACAACCGTAACTCGCCCGTTTGCTATCGTTAATGGCATGCTTTGCGAATACAACTCTGGCATTTTAACCGACAGCACCACATCGCCATTGTCACGATAATCCAAGCTCGCCTCTCTGCCCGTTGGTATCGTTACGTGAGTGGGCAATAGGGTGGCTAACGCATCTTGCTGAGGCCAAGACAAACCATTATTCAAGGCTGTTTTCCATGGTAACTGCTTAAGGTTTTTGATGTTTTTACAGTTTTTCAAGACAGGCGCTAAACTGTCTTTGGCCTTATTTACAAGGTCGCTCAATGACAACGGCCACGGGTCGGGTTCATCGAAGGCTTTGTCTTGTGGCAAATTGAGCTTCCCAGCCATTACCACTCTTCGCCACCATTGCCAGTCTGTCTCAGAAAGTGGCCAACTTGATAGAGGAAGTGCGTCAAGATAGGCGAACCATGCGTTGCATAACACATCATCCCAGAATGCTTTTTCACGACTTTTTTCCTGTCCTGAAACTGGTGTGCTATTTAACGTTATCTCATAAAAGCCCGTACTAACTCTAGCTTCCATTACTCCAGTATCGCTGTTAAGAATAACGCTACGCTTTTCTTTGAACGCGTCAGGAAAGGCTAAACGCAACCAGCTTTCAGGCACTGACTGTGCCAAGCGTATTGCCACCGTGCTTTTTATCAGCTGCCCGTCGAGCACTGCCAGCCATGGTCCATCGCCATTTTCACTCTCATTAAAAATGGACGCACTACCAGCAGCAGTGAGCTCTGCACCTTTGCCACTTGCCAGTTTGTATTCGACTATACTGGTCTTAGGCTTACCCTTTGTTGTATTCGAGCTCTCTGCTGATTTATCTGGCGCACTGCGCCTGTAGCCCACCTGCAAAGGAAATGCGATGGCGATACAAAGCCCAAGGGCTTGCTCATCTAGTTCGTTAATATCAGGGTTCCGCTGTGCTTTTCCATCATTGTTTTGTACGTAGCGCGCATAACGGGCAGCTTGTTGTATAAGCTGACTGCGCGTGATGCTATTGGCGAGAAGCAGCGCATCTATTACGTTAGTGGTGCCACCCACGCTGATATTACCTTCGCTAAGAGCCACAACAAACGGTGCCGCAAAGCGAAGCGCGTCGTTTTTATCGGCACTAAGTCCATCAATTCCTTGTTTAACGGTCAGCAATAAGTGGGCTAAATGGGGCTGACAGGGTAACTGGGCCAGCGCTCTTCCATAGGGAGTAATACTGGATTGTGAGATAGCATTAACCCGCTGAAGCTTTTGTTGTGCAACCTGTTGCTGCGCTTGTGTAGGCTTCGTCAATAATGCCAAGGTATCTGGGCTACTGCCCCAGGCTAAGGTATCAAGCAAAAAGCTACTTAAGTCTTCCTTTTCAATTTGAGCCGCATTGTGTTTGGCCAAACGCTCGAAGCTGCTTTTGCTACACAAACGATAGCAGGTTCCGGCCATTACCCGCCCCGCTCGCCCCGCCCTTTGAATAGCGGATGCTTGCGAAATACGCTGCTGGGTAAGCGCTGTAATGTCACTGGACGGGTGATACTGAGCACTGTTTTCCCATAAGCTATCAATAACCACCGTCACGCCCTCAATGGTAAGACTCGTTTCAGCAATATTGGTAGATAATATGATTTTTCGTCTGCCTTGCGGGTCTGGTGCAATAGCGGCTTGCTGCGCTGATTTGCTTAGCGCACCATGGAGCATGTGAACGGCTATTTCCATGCTCTCTGCTAAATCTTTTATCTCTTTGGCAACAGCATTGATGCTTCCTCGCCCAGGAAGGAAAACCAACATATCGCCGTCGTGTTCGCCTACTGCCTGCTTTATAATATTGCAGGTTTTGGGTACTAACTCGTACGCCTGCATATCTTGTGTATAGCGGATATCAACGGGAAACATGCGCCCTTCGGTATTCAAGTTCACCACTGGCAATACGCTATGCGCGTTGAGCAACGTTTGAAGGGGTGTTACATCCAAGGTAGCCGACATTACAACTAGTCGTAAGTCATCGCGAAGCCCGGACTGGACTTCAAGCGCAAGTGCTAAGCCGAAGTCACTGTGAATACTGCGTTCGTGAAATTCATCGAAGACAATAGCGGCTACACCGTCAAGCTCAGGGTCTTGCTGAATCATACGACTCAGCACCCCTTCGGTTATGATCTCAAGCCGAGTGGCAGACGATGTTTTCGACTCCCCCTTAATGCGATAGCCAATCGTTTCTCCCACATTCTCATTCAATTGCCTAGCCAAGTAGTCTGCAAGATTTCTCACCACCACGCGCCGCGGCTGCATAAGCAATATTTTTCCTTTGAGCGATGATTTCAGCAGAGACAAAGGCAGCACGGTTGACTTTCCCGCGCCTGGAGGCGCGCCTATGATGACGTTGCTTGCGACTACAGCTTCTTCGAGCGGCGTAACGAGTTCATAAGCGGGCAAATGAGAAAACGGCTGTAACATAAAGGGCATAAAGGTGTTATAAGTTGATGGATATAGTGTACCTGATTTGAGCAATGCACCTGAACATCACTGCTATTTTTTTAAATTTGGTAAATAGCTCAACACTTGCGTCTTGTTTTGGAATTCGTAGTTAGCGCCATGGTAAACTTAGGCTCGTATGGACATCAACGTGATGTACAGACGAAAGGGCAAATTTGAAGGAGGAAAGCTATGCGAAGCTTTATTGGATTAGATCTTAGCGCCACAGAAAAACTTGCTCTAGATAGCTGGCGCCAGCAGGCGCTGCCTGAAGTTATGCCCCGTCAATGGGTAAAAAGCGAGCCTATTCGTTCTCGAAAGTCGTCCAATAAGCGCTACGATCACACCAGTAGCCAAGGGCCTGCGCAACCATACGCAGTGCCAGCGGCAAACTTCCATATTACACTTAGCTTTTTAGGCGAGATAAATCACCGTCAGCACGAGGCACTGGTGTATGAACTCGATCAGCTTGTGAGCGAACCCTTTTCTTTAACGCTCGATGCAACGGGATTATGGAGCGGCCCTAAAATACTCTTCGCTTCGCCGACAGATGCGCCAAAGGCGCTAGGTGAACTCGCTAAACTGTCACGAAAAGCAGCCCGCAAAGCGGCAATAGAGGTAGAAAGCAGAGAATACAAGCCTCACGTTACGCTTGTTAGAAAGGCCACGTCGAGCCTGCCTCTACCTCTTTATAACCCCAATGTAGACATTCACGTTTCGGCATTTCACCTTTTTGAGTCTGTCTCGACACCGCAAGGGGTAGTCTACCCTATCCGCCAGTCTTGGCCGTTAAAACACAATATGTCGGTGAGAGAAAAGCTGCGCCGAGGAATAACCGACGAGTAAAGGCAAACGCAATACCGTGCTAACTTGGGTAAACTGATGTTCATTTGACTCACACCTTTTTAGTTTAAGACCGCGTGTGATTATGAGTTATAGCAATTTAAGCTGGTTTAAAGTAGCGCGCCGCCTTTACAACGCCTGATGGCACAGGTAAAAAGAAAGCCTGTTTTTTTATTCAAACTGCCCAAATGCAACAAACATTTAGATTAGTAATAGACTGCCCAGACCAAATTGGGCTCGTTGCCAGCGTGTCACAATTTTTGGCTGACCATAACGCTACCATCGTTGAAGCAAGCCATCACACTGACTTACAAACTGGCCGCTTTTTCATGCGCCATGAAATTAGCACCGACTCGCTAAAACTAGATCATCAAAGCTTTGTGAAAGAATTCACCCCGCTTGCTAACGAATATCAGATGAACTGGAAGCTGAGCGACTCCAGCAAAAAACAGCGCGTCGCTCTGCTTGCCAGCCTTGAGTCTCACTGTTTAGTTGACCTGCTTCACCGCTGGCACACAGGCGAACTACACTGCGATATTCCAGTTATTATTGGTAACCACCCGCAAATGAAACAGTTTGCAGACTGGTACAAAGTCCCTTTTCATTGGGTAGACTTTAAAGCGTTAGGGAAAGAAGCCGCTTTTGCGCAAATCACGACTTTACTTCAAGAATACAAAATTGATTTGACCGTGCTTGCCCGCTTTATGCAGATTTTACCTGATATGCTTTGCCAAGAGTTGCAAGGTAAAGCCATTAACATTCACCACAGCTTTTTGCCGAGCTTTGCCGGTGCTAAGCCATACCAGCAAGCCTATGATCGCGGCGTAAAGTTAATCGGCGCAACCTGTCACTACGTTACTAAAGATTTAGATGAAGGCCCTATTATTGAGCAGAGTGTTAAACGTATCAGTCACAGCGACAGTGCAGCTGATATGGTGCGTAAGGGTAAAGATTGTGAAGTAACGGCACTAGCTCATGGCGTGCGCTATCATTTAGAAGACCGCGTGATCATTCACAGAAATAAAACCGTGGTATTTGCTTAATGACGGTGACTAAAGCTCATTAGCAAGCCCCCGAAACCCAAACGCACTGCGCTAGCTTTGGGTTTCGTATATTCCGTACCGTTTTTAGGTGTTAATCTTTATTTTGTCAAAAGTGTCATTGCCGATAACTCGTTTGAGCCTTTCTTCTATAACTGACGCCTTATGTGGATAGTAAAAATCGTAGCCCTTACCGTTTTTATCGACAATAACGCCTAGGTAGTGGTATGAAAAATTAAGGGCATAAATACCTTCGACTGGTAATTTAAGTGGTGGTTGCTTACTGCCGTAAAGCTGGTCAAAAACAATCAACTTATCTTCTTTTGTTATTAAGCGCTCTATCGGAAAACGTCTGCTGTAACGCTCACTTCGCACATAAGCAATAAAGCCTATTAAAACAGCCACGCTAGCTATCGCTGTAACGGTTGACAATCGGCTGTCAGCAGTTAAGTTAATAACGAAAAGTAGCAGAAGTAGCACCGGAAAAATTAAAAGGGGCAATCTGTCCTTTTGTTTATTTCGCATAGTTCGTCCTTGATAGATCCCACTTTCAAAGTAAAAAACATCATAAAATCATAATCTTCGGCTAGATTCAATATGGAAAGTTAAACAACCGTTACTTTCAAGTTCCGCTTGAGCTTCAAGTAATACCATAAGTTGGATAGCGCAAATAGTGCTTCAGTAGCAGCAAGCCCCCACGTTATACCGCTGCAACTTATCGTAATATCAGTTTGCAAAAATAATCCTTCCTTTCAGAGAGCTCTGGATGGGCGATCATCTATGCGAACGGGTATTAAGCCGTTATATTGCGCGGAATTACGTTAAAGAGCATTTAACTTGTATTTGCATTACCTTAAGATTATTGCTGAAAAATAAATAACAAAATGACAGGAATACACATGGGAAAATTTAAATCTTCACTTACCGCCATGGCGGTTATTATTGCACTAGGCGCATGTTCGGATCCTAAAACAACTGAGGCTACCGATAAAGATGCTCAAAACACAGAAGCCTCTCAGCAGGCTCAATTCAACAATGTGCTACTTCAGGAATTTAAAGGCCCTTACGGCGGCGTGCCGGCGTTTGATAAGATGAAGCTTGAAGATCTAAAACCAGCGCTAGAGCAGGCGATGCAATTGAACCTAGCAGAAATAGAGGCTATTGCAAACAATGAAGCGCCACCGACATTCGATAACGTTATCGTTGAAATGGAGCGAGCGGGAGCTGAACTTAACCGCGTATTCACGTATTACGGAATCTACAGCGCAAACAAATCTAGTCCAGAGTTTCGCGAAATCCAAGCAGAGATGTCGCCGAAGCTGTCTGCTTTCTTTACTCAAATTACTCAGAACGAAAAGCTTTTTGAACGAGTTAAAGCCGTTTACGAATCTGAAGCCCTTTCGACTTTAACGCCTGAAGAACAACGCATTACCTGGATGACGTATAACAATTTTGCTCGTAACGGTGCGACTTTAGATGGTGAAGCAAAAAAACGATACGCTGAAATTAATGAAGAGTTGGCAACGCTTCAAACCAAATTTTCAACGAACATTCTTGCTGATGAAGAAAATTACGTTACCTATATCACTGAAGCGCAACTTGAAGGCCTGCCAGACTCCTTTGTAAAGGCAGCAAAAGCTGCCGCTGAATCTCGTGGCGAACAAGGCAAATATGCAATAACCAATACTCGCTCATCGATGGACCCCTTTTTAACTTATTCCACTAATCGAGAGCTGCGTGAGAAAGTATGGAGAACCTATTACAACCGAGGTGACAACGGTGATAGCTTCGATAATAACGACATAATCAAACGAATTTTAACGCTTAGAGACGAGCGCGTCGCATTATTGGGTTATGATAATTATGCTCAGTGGCGCTTGGAAGATCGCATGGCTAAAAACCCAGAAAATGCCATGGATTTAATGATGAAGGTGTGGCCTGCTGCCATTGCACGTGTTGAAGAAGAAGTTGCTGATATGCAGGCTATCGCTGATAAAGAAGATGCCGGTATCACCATTGAGCCTTGGGACTATCGTTTTTACGCAGAAAAAGTACGTAAGGCTAAGTACGATTTAGACTCTAATGAAGTAAAGCAATACCTTCAGCTCGACAAATTGCGCGAAGCCATGTTTTACGTAGCAGGTCGCGTATTCAACTTTAACTTTTCTCCGGTAAAAGAGGGTGAGGTTCCCGTTTTTCATGAAGATGTGAAAGTATGGGAAGTCACCGACAAAGACAGTGGAGAGCACATAGGCCTCTGGTATTTAGATCCTTTCGCTCGTCAAGGCAAACGTTCTGGCGCATGGGCAACCACTTATCGCTCTTATACTACATTTGACGGCAAGAAAACTGTGTTGTCCTCTAACAACTCTAACTTTGTTAAGGGCGCTGACGGAGAGGCTACGCTTATTTCTTGGGATGATGCTGAAACTTATTTCCATGAGTTTGGTCATGCCCTTCACTTTTTAGCGTCAGATGTTAAATACCCTTCCTCTCACTCTGGTGTTCGAGATTACACAGAGTTTCAGTCTCAGTTGTTAGAACGTTGGTTAACGACCGATGAAGTTATCAACAACTATCTGGTACATCACGAAACGGGTGAGCCAATTCCCGCAGAACTTGTTGAGAAAATAAAGAAAGCAGCAACGTTTAATGAAGGCTTTGCTACGACAGAGTATATGGCTTCCGCCATTATGGATCTGAAATACCATACGACAGACCCTAGCAAAATTGAGCCTGATACGTTTGAGCGTGAAGAGTTAAATAAACTGGGCATGCCAAAGGAAATAGTCATGCGACACCGTTCGCCGCATTTCGGCCATGTTTTTTCAAGCGAGGGCTACGCTGCAGCTTACTATGGCTACATGTGGGCAGAGGTTTTAACAGCTGACGCTGCTGAAGCCTTTATGGAAGCACCCGGCGGTTTTTATGACAAAGAAGTCGGCGACAGGTTAGTTAAATATTTATTTGCCGTGCGTAACGCAATGGATCCGGCAGAAGCCTATCGCAAGTTCCGTGGTCGTGATGCAAATGTGGAAGCACTTATGCGCGACCGAGGCTTTCCCGTCACTGTTGAACCTATAATGTAGCCAATCCTGGCTTTCTCATGCGGGTTACTGCTTTGGCAGTGACTCGCTTAATCACTAAAAAGCTATCAACACTTCTTTGCCTTTGGTCATTATTTTCATTGACCCCTTGGTCAATTTTGCCGCACAATCAAAAGTGTTTGGCTAAACCAATGGAAACAATAAACTTTCTCATTGATTAGCCGATAACAAAGTCCGCGCATGCAATAATAAAAATATATCAATGCGAAGGATTAGTACTTCAAGACGTTGCTGAGCCTGAGTGCCTCGTCATACATATTTTTTCATCAGCATTAACTAACGTGGTCGAAAGTCATGACTTTCAGTATAAAACAAAAACTTATTATTTCTCTTATTGTTGCAGTCCTCGCCGCTGCAATTTTGGTTGGCTCAGTTAGCCAGTGGATTGCCCGTGATCTTATGAAAGAGAACATGGAATCCACTCAACTTCCTTCACTACTTAAGCAAATTGGCAACCGTGTGGATAAAGAAGCGAGCGTTATGCTGACGGTTGCACACAGTATCGCTTCTAATCCAGATATTCTCGCATGGTCCGAATCTGGAGCGGACAAATCTGGTGAAACGAGACTCGTAAATTACTTAAGCAACATTGTTGCATTTAATAACTTAACCGTTGCATCTTTTGTAGACCGAAAGACTTATAAATATTGGAACCAAGACGGTTTCTTACGCCAATTAAAAAACGATGAATTTGATGGTTGGTTTTTTGCGTATAAGAACAGTGGCCAACCCATATCACTGAGCCTCTATAATGAACCAGGACAAGGGTATCGTCTGTTCGCAAATTATCAGCAAATAAGTGGCAGGGGGATGTCTGGAGTCGCAAAGTCTGTTGACGAATTACTCGATATTGTGAATGCCGTGAAAATAGCACAAACAGGGTTCGTTTTTTTAGTAGATGGTAACGGCACTATCATAGCCCATCCAGATACCAGTCTACTGGGCAAATCCACATTGTCTTCGTTAAGCGATGCGAAAGCCGCAAGTAAGCTTCTCACTGAACAAGGCTTTGCGATGGCAACAAGCCACTCAGGTCATGACACACAGCTTTTTGCAAGCACCTATGTGAAAAAAGCTGGATGGTACGTGATTGCACAAGTCCCAGAACATGAGCTTTACGCAACGTTAAACGCCGGCAGTAGACAAATTATTCTATGGGCAATCGGCATTGCTTTAGCATTTGCTCTTATTGGTATTTGGCTCGCGGGTACGCTCACAAAACCATTAGAATCATTAGCTGACGTTTTTCAACAACTTGGCCAAGGCCAGGGCGATTTAAGCTCGCGCATCACTGTACCAGAACAGAGAGAGATTGCGCGATTAGTGGAAGGGTTCAACAATTTCATTGACCATCTTCACGGAACCATCTCGAAAGTTGCAAAAACAAGCTATGCCCTCAAAGCTTCAGCAGAAGATGTCGCGAAGCAGTCTCATCAAACAGAATTGTCAACCAAGAGTCAACGAGATAAAACACTTCAAGCTGCGGCAGCGTTAACAGAAATGGGAAGTACTGTGAATGAAGTGGCAAAATCAGCAACGCTTGCCGCGCAAAATGCCAACCTGGCCACGAATAATTCGAGTCATGGCCGCGAAGTCACGCAGCATGCTGTGAAGGCTATTCACGACTTATCCGGGCAAATACAAGCCGTATCTACTGTCATTCAATCGCTTGACGAACACACAGCGGCTATTGGCGGCATACTAGATACAATTCGCGGCATATCCGAACAAACTAACTTGCTTGCGTTAAACGCCGCTATTGAGGCTGCTCGCGCAGGAGATCATGGAAGAGGCTTTTCAGTTGTTGCTGATGAGGTAAGAACACTCGCTCAACGAGCAGCCCAAGCCACCGACGAAATTCAGGTGAAAATTGATAAATTTCAGCAAGATTCAAAGTCTGCAGTATCACAAATGGAATCCAGCAGAAACAAAACGCATGATGTGGTCGATGCAACGAGTGAAATAGATAAACTTCTGCAGGAAATTGCAGAGGAAATTTCTCATATTAACGATGTTAACACGCACGTTGCAACGGCAACCGAAGAGCAGGCTACCGTAGTAGAGGATATTAGCCGAAACATTAACGATATAAGCACTTCAAGCGAAGAAACGTTAAACGCCACTCAAGTACTGGTAAGTGTAAGCGACAGACTTGATAAGTTAGCCAATGAGCTTGAAACCGAAGTGAGCCGCTTTAAACTATGATATCTTAACCGAAACGTAGGCTACGCCGTTGCTAATAAGTGATGGCGTAGGTGAGCGTTATCTGATTGTCTTTGCTGGAACGCCACGGCAAGTTAATTGAAGCACTATTACCATCCCATGACTCTTGCATTGCTCCGAGCGTCAGTAGGTGATTATCATTGGCTAGCGGCAGTTCGATATAAACGCCGGCGGTGGTCGATGTAGGTAGATACACAGTGTCTGATAAAGGGAGGGTCATTGTATGACGAGGGCGAACTTTATGGCTCAACCCAATTCGATACCCTTTTTTATTCCACCAGCCGACTACTTCAAACTCATGACTTCTCACGCGCTGGGTCAATACACCAAAATCTAGAAGCCCTTTGTTATAATACACAACCGCATCAATATTAAGCTCATTGGTTATCTTGTGGCTTAATGCTAGTTGATACTGTTTTTGCTTACACCCCTCGAACTTTATTTTATTTTTTATTAGCGACAGTGAAAAAACATCTCCGCGTTCAGCGTACTGATTTAACCACTTTTCTGCGCGCTCTACAGCTGACGCTCTTACCGTCAAGGGTAAACAAAGCGAGTAAATAAAAATCGCAGTAATGGCTATGTTCAAATGTCGCATTAGCGCTGCCCCATATAATGACAAAGTATATTTACACTCTGTCCTCATGGTCAGTATAGTCAGTCAAATTCAGATTAGGGTATTAGCCATTTTACTAAAATTGCAAAAGCAATACGGATTGAAAAAAACAAGAGTGATGCAAGCATCATCACATATAGCTATATCATCATTTGTAGTGCTGAACGTAACCGGGCGAATTTATTATTGGGTAATAACAGCGCGTGACAACGAAGCAGCCCGCCCTTCGGTGGCTTCTTCCGAAAACCAGTAGTCACCTATGCTGTCAACACATACGCCTTCAACCTGCTTAAAGTTTTCTAATGGCCATACGTTTATAACTTCGTAGCTAAGTGATACTTGAGCCATAAACGTTGCGAAATTTCCGAAAGGATCAGATTTATAACCAACCAATACAAAGAGATTGCGCGTCTTATCAAAATCGACGCCAGTCACCACGCCAGGCAATCCCTTAATGAGGCCAATAGGACTTAACATTTGTTCGGGCTGGGCCTCGTTTACATGGTAAACATGCGTAATACCTGTTCTCCAACTCTTTGAAAAGAGTAATAAATCATCGCTAACTTTTACCATTGCCTCTGAGTCATAATCGTGCGCATAAGGAATGTTGTTACTTGAATCATTGCCCGCATACCTAAGAGTAATAGTAGCGTGTTGCTCTGGACTGTGTTTTGAAACTTGATAAATCTCGACTTGCTCACGTCGACCTTTGTTATTACCTACATCTGCAATGTAATAAAAAGTCTCATCAGCCGTAATCGCTTCCCAATCTTTATTATCTACGCCAAGGCCTGACTGGTTTACGATATTCCCTTTATAATCTAATGTAAAAATGACGGGATCATTACCGGAGTCATTCAGTGACAAAAGCGTTTCTTTTTCACAAAATAAACCTGACGTTTCAGAGAGGGCCTCTGGCAACTCGGTTGTGCTTTCAACATTTAACCCGGCAGACGTATTAGGATAGCGGACTGCACACGCACAGAGAGCAAAAAGCGAAAATAATATGGCCCCGCATTTACAAACAAAATTCAACTTTAGCTCTCCCTAATTTACCTGCGTTGAGTGTAATAAGAATATTATATTTATTCTATTGCCTATTAGTCCAAATAACAGCAAGCGTATTCTCATCGTTGGTCTAAAATGGAAGTCGACACGTATTTTTTGTTTAAAATCGCTATGTCGCAAACAGTTATGCTGATATACGATTGATAAACATAAACTTGGAAAGGATTACCCCTTGTCAGACCCACTTATTTCACTAGTTGCAGTAGGATTACTGTCGATAACATGCCAATACTTAGCGTACAAAGTTAGACTGCCTGCAATACTTCCTCTTCTAATAACGGGTATTGTCGTTGGGCCAGTGTTCGGTTTGTTAAATGCAGATGCATTGTTTGGCGACTTGTTATTTCCTGTCGTCTCGTTATCTGTCGCGATTATCTTATTTGAAGGCTCCTTAACCTTAAAATTCAGTGACATTGCGGGTCACGGTAATATGGTGAGAAACCTGTGCTCCATTGGTGTGGTGGTCACGTGGATAGTTGCAGCAACGGCGGCGCACTACAGCTTAGACCTCACATGGCAACTTTCTTTTTTATTTGGTGCATTAGTCACCGTTACGGGCCCCACCGTGATTGTGCCCATGCTTAGGACCGTTAGACCCAAAACAAATTTGTCGAATATACTGCGCTGGGAAGGCATAGTTATCGACCCGATTGGCGCTTTACTCGCTGTATTGGTTTTTGAATTTATTGTCGCTTCTCAAGAAACAGCTATTACGCACACGCTTATCGCCTTCGGTAAAACGATAGGTATAGGGTCTGTACTAGGGCTAGGCTCAGGATATCTGCTAGGGCTATCAGTTCGCAAAGAGTGGATCCCACATTACCTTTTAAATACCGCTGTTTTGACGGTAATTCTTGGTGTATTCGCCGCATCAAATTATGTCGCTCATGAATCGGGGCTGTTAGCAGTGACTATAACGGGCATGGTAATGGCTAACATGAAAGACGTTGATGTTGAAGACATCCTAGAGTTTAAAGAAACACTCAGCGTACTTCTGATTTCTGGTTTATTCATTCTTCTAGCAACTCGGCTAAACCTTCAATCGGTGATAGATGTGGGTTGGGGGTCGCTTGTGGTTCTTGCCGCAATAATGTTCGTTGCAAGGCCCCTCTCAGTTCTGGCGTCTTCTGTTGGAACTGGTCTCAAGCTCAATGAACTTGCACTTTTAAGTTGGATTGCCCCCCGAGGTATTGTTGCGGCCGCGGTCTCAGCATTATTCTCCTTGAAATTAGAGGAAATTGGTTACGAAGGAGCGGGCATTATCGTGCCAATTGTGTTTATGGTAATCATAGCAACGGTTGTCGTTCAAAGCCTGACATCTCGCACTGTGGCAACACTATTAAAGGTTCGTGCCCCTGCCCCTACAGGTTATTTGATTTTTGGTGGCAGTAAATTTAATCGCGCGTTGGCGTGCGAAATGATGAATCAAAAGCTTGATGTCACTATTGCTGACACAAACTGGGACGCAATACGTGAAGCACGAATGATGGATATCCCCGTATATTTTGGCAACCCTATGTCAGATCACGCCGCGAGACACCTTGATATCAATACTTTCGGTACGGTTTTAATCATGTCTCCATACAAGCAGCTTAACCCACTCATCGCGTATCATTTCGAATATACCATGGGTAAAGATAAAGTTTGGGCACTCACCAATAATGAGCAGGCAACTCGACCTAGCCATCAAGTCAGTGAGCAGTACGCTAAAAAGCTTACCCTGTTCGATGAAGGCGTCACCTATGGATATCTGGCATCGGCTATTGCTCGAGGCGCAACAATAAAAACAACTCGTCTTTCCGATGAATTCACTTACGAGCAATATGTAAAACAATATGGTGAGCGTGCAACTCCGCTTATTGCAATAACATCAGAAGGTAAAAGCTATACGTTTATTAATGGCAATAGTATTGAGCCCAAAGCCAGTTGGCGTATCATCAGTTTGATAGAACCAGAATCTAAGCCAGACGTTGAGGATAAGGAAAACTGATAGAAGAAAGCCTCCTGCCTGGTGACAGGAGGCTTCGCCCTGGAAAACGGCATAGTTAGGCGCTCTTTGACGGAGCATATTTGATTGTTATTCTGCCTCGACTACGCTGTCATCTAATTAGTAGCAAAGAACGAACCAGTTTCATTAAACCTAAAGGTTACAACAACTTACAAGCGTACGCTGAAATAACTGTCGTTAATTATCTTCTTTCACCCAATTTTGGTGCGGGAGCTGCACTGTTTTTGGGTTTGTTTTTTGTTCAAAAACATAAAGTTAAACAACATACTTACGAATGCACGACATTGTTTCTTCTAGCGCACCACTGTTGTCATCGAGCACTTTCCTGCCGGCTCTACCTTCTTGGAGGCAAAGCGCTGGTTGCTCTATCCACCGACTAACCAGTTTAACGATATCTGCACTGTCTCTCACAATAGTTAGTGCCTTGCTCGCTTTCAAATAGTCACATATAACAGGGTTGTTATATGTATAAGGGCCCATCATTACAGGAACAGAAAAACTGGCTGGCTCTAAGGCATTATGCCCCCCCTTATTGGCAATCGAACCACCAACAAACGCGAAAGAAGCAACTGCATAAGCATCGTTTAACTTTCCCATTTCATCTAGCAATATGATGTTCGTATCGTCTGGTACTTTAGCGTGAGTAGAGCTACGAACAAATGGGTGCGCAGTCTTTTCTATCAGCTTCGCTACTGCGTTAAACCTTTCTGGATGACGAGGTACAATCACCACTTTCAAGGTTGCAAAGCGCTTCCATAGCTCCGTTGTAGCTTTTAAAATCTCAGCTTCCTCTGATTCATGCGTGCTACCTGCTACCAACACTGGGTATTCTGCATTGTTGAGACTCATAAATGAGGTAGTTGATGATTGGGTAACAGCTACTTGGTCGAATTTGATATTATTGGTTAATGTCAGCTTCTCTTCACTTACACCAAGACTTTGATAATTGTTAAAGTCACGTTCTCCTTGTGCGCAGACATGTGAAAGCTTGCTTAGCATAGGACGAAAAAGCTTAGATATTTTCTTATATCGTTTTGCCGACCTATCCGTCATTCGAGCATTTATCACCATAACAGGTATTTTTCGTTTCCAACAAGCGTGAATGAGGTTAGGCCAAAGCTCCACTTCGGTGATAAGTACCGCTTTTGGCTTTACTCTTTTCAACATTCCAGCCATGGCCATATGTAAATCATAAGGTAAGTAAAAATGATGTACGCTATCGCCAAATATTGCGCGGACACGAGCCGAACCCGTTGGTGTAGTTGTCGTAACCGTTATCTGACAGCCTGGTTCGTCACGCATAAGGCGCTTTATTAAACAAGAAGCTGCGACAACCTCTCCTACTGAAACACAATGAAATAAGTAACCGTCACTAGCCGGCGCATGAGCGACAAAGCCGAAGCGTTCGAACCTTCGCCTATTGTAGGCTTTGTTTTTCGTCTTCCCTCTCAACATCAACATTAAAAAAGCAATCGGGATGATGAGCACAAGCACAAACGAGTAGGCCCAACGGCATATATCCTCAGCAATGGAGGGTTTGTAGCCGTTTCGTTCGGCAGCAAGCATAAATAATCCTCAGTATTCTTTACCTATAATGACGTCAAAGGTAATGCTAATCTCGTCATCAAACTGTCGTGAAAATGTGTTGCTATTTATTGCAAGCTCATATGACTGTAGCAATAGAAGCGTAATTAAATGCCGCATCACGTTCAACGAATTCTTTTTATAAGACTTAGCGCCATTGGCGATATTGTAATGGCTTCTGGTTTGCCGTCTAGCATCAAAGCAAGTTACTCTCAAATTGGCGTTACCACTGAACTAACTTGGTTAGTTGAAAAACCATACACAGAAATTGTTAAATACAACCCTAACGTTGACAAAGTTATCACTTGGCCAAAAAGTGAGTGGCAGCAGCTTCTCAAGAGCAAGAAATACTGGCCTCTTTTCAAAGCTATTTTCGCTTTTAGAAAACAGCTAAAAGCACAAAAATTCGACGTTGCAATTGAAGCTCAAGGGCTACTAAAAAGTGCTGTTTTTACATTCATAAGTGGTGCGCCAAAACGTATTGGATTTAAGAGTAAAGAGCGCAGCCAAAAATTATTAACACACGTTGTTGAAAAACCGAAATCCAATCAAATTTGCAGCGAATACCGACAATTAGCTAAAACTATTCACGCTATAACAACCAGCTCACCTAATTGCACTCCCCCGCTATATAAGATGACAATTCCAGTTAGCCAAGATGTGCTGCCATCGCCGACCGAATTCAGCCTTAACCAGCCTTTCATAGCGCTCGCACCTTTTACTACAAGGCCTCAAAAACACTGGCCAGAAAAGCATTGGTTAACCCTTATCAAACTATTACGCCAAGTTACTAAAATGCCGATTGTTGTTTTAGGGGGACCAGCGGACGTGAGTTACGCAGAGATATTGACGGGTAATGATGACAATATAACTTCAATGGCAGGTAAAATCAGTTTGGTTACATCATTTAAGATGGTTTCACTTTGTAGTATTTTTATCGGCGTAGATACTGGATTGACACACGCAGCAACGGCCTACTTCAAGCCAACAGTTGCACTTTTCGGGTCAACACGACCTTACACCTACACCGACAACCCACATACCCACGTACTATATGAAAGTTTTGATTGTGCCCCTTGTAAGCGGAAACCTTCGTGTGAAGGTCGTTTCGACTGCATGCAAGCCTTGCACCCTGAAAAGGTCTTAAATCAGCTTCGCCCGTATATAAACAGAAATTAAACACAAAGGACGTTGTTTGAAAACTCGCATTCTACATTTAGAGCTTGGCAGACATCTGTATGGCGGCGCAAAACAGGTAACATACCTTATCAAAGGACTCGATAAATCTACCAACTTCGAGCAGCATTTGTTGTGCACACACGATAGCGAAATTCGTGATGCGCAATTTACTAGATGCCTCATTCATCCAATTCGGTACGGTGGCGAGGTGGATATTCTCGGGATGATGCGTATTTTAAAAGAAATAAAACGCCTTTCGCCCCATATAATACATGTTCACAGTAGACGTGGGGCTGATGTTATTGGAGCGTTGGCAGCTAAACTTTATCAAATACCTGCAATATGCACCCGTAGAGTTGATAACCTTGAAAGCCGCTTTGCGTACTATAAATACCGACAATACACGGGTGTTGTGAGCATATCGAAAGGCGTGTCAGGTGTTGTATCAATGCATTGCGAGGGCGTAAAGCATCAAAAAGTGATTCCTTCAGCAGTGGATACTGTTGAATACGGAGTTTGTGCAAATCAAACGTGGTTTCGTCGTGAATTTGCTATTCCAAAAGGTCATAAAGTCATTGCCAATTTTGCACAATACATCTCTCGCAAAGGACAAGCAGACATCATTCTTGCCATGCGAGAAGTATTGAAGAAGAACAGCAAGGTAACCTGCCTTCTTTTTGGGCAGGGAGCACTAAAAGAAAGTTATCAAGCACTAATTGACCGGCATAATTTGGCAGAAAATGTCAGACTTTGCGAGTTTACAAACAACGTTGCAAAAATTCTCCCTAACATCGACATGCTCGTGCACCCAGCTTATGCAGAAGGTCTAGGCGTCATCTTGCTTCAAGCTGGAATCAACAAATGTCCTATCATTTCATGCCCAGTAGGGGGCATACCTGAAATAATAAAACATAAAGAAACAGGTTTAATGGTAGCGCCCGGCGATATCCAAGGGCTTGGGGAATCTATCATATACTTGCTTGAACATCCTGACGTAGCAAAAACCTACGGAGAGGCGATCAGCGCGCATGTTAGAGAGGTGTTTAGTATCGATAAGATGACAGCGAGTTATGCTGATTTGTATCAAAGTGTTTACCAGTGAGCATAAACAATTGCGCACAAAAAAGCCGCTCGAGAGCGGCTTTTTTTAGACTTTGAAAAAAGTTAGCGATTAAACGCCAGCTTTCTCAACAACGTCAACTAGCATCCAAGATTTGCTCTTAGATAGCGGGCGACATTCACGTACTGTTACTACGTCACCTTTATTGCATACGTTGTTTTCGTCGTGGGCGTGAAGCTTAGTAGAGCGCTTGATGAACTTCCCGTAAATTGGGTGCTTAACAAAACGTTCAACTACAACAGTGATAGACTTATCCATCTTGTTGCTAACCACACGACCTTGTACTGTACGAATTTTTTGCTCAGTCATTACGCATCAGCCTTTTGAGTCAGAATGGTTTTAACACGCGCGATGTTACGACGCACTTTTCTCAACTGATCAGTTTTTTCAAGCTGACCTGTTGTGTGCTGCATGCGTAGGTTGAACTGTTCGCGTAGCAGGTTAATCAACTCTGCGTTCAGCTCTTCTACGCTCTTTTCTTTCAGTTCAGTCGCTTTCATTACATCACCGTCCGAGTTACAAAGGTTGTTTTAAATGGCAGTTTAGCCGCTGCCAATTCAAACGCTTCGCGTGCAAGATTTTCAGGAACACCTTCCATCTCGTATAGCACACGACCAGGCTGAATTTGGCATACCCAGTACTCAACGTTACCTTTACCTTTACCTTGACGCACTTCTAGAGGCTTCTCAGTAATTGGCTTGTCAGGGAAAACTCGAATCCAAATTTTACCTTGACGCTTAACGTGACGAGTCATAGCACGACGCGCTGCTTCGATTTGGCGCGCAGTCATTCGACCACGACCAACTGCTTTAAGGCCGTAAGTACCAAAGGCAACAGTATTACCCGCTGCTAAGCCGCGGTTGCGACCTTTGTGCATCTTACGGAACTTCATGCGTTTTGGTTGTAACATGATTAGCCCTCTCGCTTAGCGTTGCGGCCTTTCTTCTTAGGTTGAGCAGCTGGTGCTTGCTCTTGAGTTGTAGGTAGACCACCTAGAACTTCACCTTTGAAGATCCATACTTTAACGCCGATGATACCGTAAGTAGTTGACGCTTCAGAGGTTGCGTAATCGATATCCGCACGGAAAGTGTGCAGAGGAACGCGACCTTCACGGTACCATTCAGAACGTGCAATCTCTGCACCGCCCAAACGGCCGCTAACTTCAACTTTGATACCTTTCGCGCCTAGACGCATTGCGTTTTGTACTGCGCGCTTCATAGCACGACGGAACATAACACGACGCTCTAGCTGGCTAGAGATGCTGTCAGCTACTAGCTGGCCATCTAGCTCTGGCTTACGTACTTCAGCGATGTTGATCTGAGCTGGCACGCCGGCTAGCTTAGATACGTAGTTACGCAACTTCTCTACGTCTTCACCTTTCTTACCGATTACAACGCCTGGACGAGCAGTGTGAATAGTCACACGGATGCTCTTAGCAGGACGCTCAATCACGATCTTAGAAAGTGAAGCGTTCTTTAGTTGCTTAGTCAGATACTGACGTACCTGATGATCGTTATACAGGTTGTCTGCATAGTCTGCAGTATTAGCGTACCAGGTAGAAGTCCATGGTTTGCTGATACCCAGGCGTATACCTGTAGGATGTACCTTCTGTCCCATTATCTACTCCTAGTTATCCGCTACAACCACAGTGATGTGACTGCTGCGCTTGAAGATACGATCAGCACGGCCTTTAGCACGTGGCTTGATGCGTTTCATAGTTGGACCTTCGTCAACGAAAACTTTAGACACGCGTAATTCGTCGATGTCTGCGCCTTCGTTGTGCTCTGCGTTAGCAATCGCAGATTCCAATACTTTCTTTACTAGCGCTGCGCTTTTCTTCGGGCTGTACGTAAGAAGCTCTAAAGCTTTCTCAACGTGCATTCCGCGAATTTGATCCGCAACCAAGCGTGCCTTTTGAGCCGACGTGCGGGCAAAACGGTGTTTAGCTAATGCTTCCATCTTCCTACCCCTTAACGTTTAGCTTTCTTATCCGCGACATGGCCGCGGTAAGTACGCGTTGGCGCAAATTCGCCCAACTTGTGGCCGACCATTTCGTCACTAATAATGACAGGTACATGTTGGCGACCGTTATGGACCGCAATGGTCAACCCAATCATATCTGGGATGATCATAGAACGACGAGACCAAGTTTTGATTGGTTTACGTTCGTTCTTTTCCACTGCAGCCTCTACCTTCTTCAGCAAGTGAAGGTCAATAAAAGGACCTTTCTTGAGAGAACGTGGCATGGTGAATCCTCGCTATTACTTGTTTCGACGACGTACGATAAGCTTATCAGTACGCTTGTTGCTTCGGGTTTTCTTACCTTTGGTAGGAACACCCCAAGGAGTTACTGGGTGACGACCGCCTGATGTACGACCTTCACCACCACCGTGTGGGTGATCAACCGGGTTCATGGCAACACCACGAACGGTAGGACGAACACCACGCCAGCGTGTAGCACCAGCTTTACCTAGTGAACGAAGCATGTGCTCTGCATTGCCAACTTCACCGATAGTGGCGCGGCAATCAGATAGAACTTTACGCATTTCGCCAGAGCGTAGACGTAAGGTAACGTAGTTTCCGTCACGTGCTAGGATCTGAGCATAAGCACCAGCAGAACGTGCGATTTGTGCACCTTTGCCAGGCTTCATTTCAATTGCGTGTACAACAGTACCTACAGGGATGTTACGCATAGGTAGAGTGTTACCAGACTTGATCGGAGCATCCGAACCAGACTGGATTGCATCACCCGCTTGCATACCCTTAGGAGCCAGAATGTAACGACGTTCACCGTCTGCGTACAATACTAGTGCAATGTTTGCAGAACGGTTTGGATCGTATTCTAAACGCTCAACTTTAGCTGGAATGCTGTCTTTGTTGCGTTTAAAGTCGATTACACGGTAGTGTTGCTTATGACCACCACCAATGTGACGAGTGGTAATACGACCATTGTTGTTACGACCGCCAGATTTGCTGTTCTTTTCAAGCAAAGGTGCGTACGGTGCACCTTTGTGCAGGTCAGGATTTACGACCTGAACAACGTGACGACGACCGGCAGAAGTTGGCTTAGCTTTCAATAATGGCATTTCTAATCCCCTTCTTACTCAGCACCACCGACAAAGTCGATGTCCTGACCTTCTTTAAGAACCACGTAGGCCTTTTTCCAGTCGCTGCGCTTACCGAAAGACATGCCGTGACGCTTGGTTTTACCCTTAACGTTCACAGTACGAACACCTTCAACTTCAACTTCAAACAGTTTTTCAACTGCAGCTTTGATTTCAGCTTTGTTCGCGTCTTTAGCTACTTTAAATACAACTGTGTTGTTCGCTTCAGCAGCCATTGTAGACTTTTCTGAAACGTGAGGTGCTACTAGCACCTTCAGTAGACGTTCTTCTTTCATGCTAACGCCTCCTCAAGTTGTTTAACCGCATCAGCAGTCATTAGCACTTTTTCAAATGCAATCAAGCTCACTGGGTCGATGCCTGCTACGTCACGTACGTCAACTTTGTACAAGTTGCGCGCCGCTAGGAACAAGTTCTCATCAACTTCAGGAGTAACGATTAGAACGTCATTTAGTTCATATTCGTTAAGTGCAGAAATAAGAGCTTTAGTCTTAGGTGCGTCAACACCGAACTTCTCTACAACAACCAAACGGTCTTGACGGATTAGTTCAGACAGAATGCTCTTGATCGCACCGCGATACATTTTCTTGTTAACTTTTTGGTCAAAGTCACGAGGCTTTGCTGCGAAAGCACGGCCACCGCCAACCCAAATTGGGCTACGGATTGTACCAGCACGCGCGCGGCCAGTACCTTTTTGACGCCATGGCTTCTTACCGCCACCACGAACTTCAGCGCGAGTTTTCTGCGCTTTTGTACCCTGACGAGCACCTGCACCGTAAGCTACAACTACCTGGTGTACCAGGGCTTCGTTGAATTCACGTCCAAAGGTCGCTTCGGATACTTCAAGAGCGCTTTGCGCGTCTTTCAATGTTAATTCCATCAGTTCACTCCCCAGACGTTACGCTTTAACAGCTGGCTTTACGATTACATCGTTGCCAGTTGCGCCAGGTACGGCACCTTTAACTAGGATAAGGCCGTTCTCTACGTCAACACGTACAACTTCCAAAGACTGAGTAGTCACTTGCTTGTTACCAAGCTGACCAGCCATTTTCTTGCCTTTGAATACTTTACCTGGTGATTGGTTTTGACCAATTGAACCAGGCGCACGGTGTGACAAAGAGTTACCGTGTGTCATACGCTGAGAACTGAAGTTCCAGCGCTTGATAGCACCTTGGAAACCTTTACCTTTTGATGTACCAGTTACATCAATTTTCTTAGTGTCGTTAAAGATTTCAACAGTGATTTCACTGCCTACTTCAATATCGGCACCTTCGTTTTCTTCTAGGCGGAATTCTACTAGAGTGCGTCCAGCTTCAACACCAGCTTTAGCAAAGTGACCTGCTTCAGCTTTGTTGATGCGGTTAGCTTTCTTAGTTCCAGCAGTAACCTGAAGAGCGCGATAACCGTCAGTTTCCTCAGTACGAAGCTGAGTAACGCGGTTTGGGGTCGCTTCAATAACAGTCACAGGGATAGACGTACCATCTTCAGTGAAGATGCGAGTCATACCCACTTTACGACCGACTAGACCAATCGCCATTGTTATAACCCTCTCTTATTAGCCCAGGCTGATTTGAACATCAACGCCAGCAGCCAAGTCCAAACGCATCAACGCGTCAACTGTTTTATCAGTTGGCTCGATGATGTCTACCAAACGCTTGTGAGTACGGATTTCATATTGATCACGCGCGTCTTTGTTAACGTGCGGAGAAATCAGAACTGTATAGCGTTCTTTGCGAGTAGGTAGAGGAATAGGACCACTTACCTGAGCACCAGTGCGTTTCGCAGTTTCAACGATTTCAGCCGTAGACTGATCGATCAACTTGTGATCAAACGCTTTCAAACGAATGCGAATTCTTTGATTTGGCATCGATTAAGCTCCAATCGAAAGAACAAAAAAATTCACCCTTTCTCTTCCATTTTGTCCGGAAAGAAAGGATGTGCGTAAACCGATGGTTCCCAATCGGAACCCTGTTCTTTTTTCTAGCACGCCAGCAACAGGCTAATCAGTGATGATGAATCCGTTACTTCGGCAACCACCCTAAAAGCAGTGAGGTCGCGGCTAAAAATTACATGCCCTAATTGGGCAGTGGGCGCGAATTATACAGAAAGCAGGAGGCAATGCAAGAGGCAGTTTGCTTTTTATACACATAATTTCATTTAATACTTAGTGTAATGTTTGTGTTGAGGCGCTTACCATGGTTTTATTGTATACTTTTTACCTTACGGTGCAGTTACATATCAAAGTTAACGCGCATGTTAACCAAGGCTATGGGTTTTAACATAAAATAAAAGTGTATCTATGGAAGCAGTAAACAATCAGCAGACCTTTGCGCAGATAAGACGCATTTTGAATAATCACTCAACGTTGCTAGACGCTTACAGCGTAATTGAGCCTATGATTTTAGGTATATTCGACGCGACTCGTATGAGTATCTTTCAGCGTCGACGTCAGCATCAAGATTTAGTTGCGCGTTTTAAAACAGGTAAAGAGACACTCGAAATCAAGGTGCCTATCAGCCCGATGTCAATAGCTGGTTATGTCGCGCTTTCACAGAACCCTATCACGATAGATGACCCTTATGATGCGAAACAGTTAAAAGGCATCCACCCCCGTCTTCGCTTTGCGGATAAATTCGATAAAGACAGTGACTTTAAAACACGAAATATTTTGTGCGTTCCTATTATGAACGCGGGTGTTTTAATGGGTGTTATTCAAATTATCAACAAAAGTAACGGCCCGTTTGATAATGACGACATTAAGCTGTGCAATTCACTGGCACTTATATTAGGCGATAAATTCAGATTCGAACTCGGCGGTACTAATAATCCGTTTGACTTACTCGTTCACAAAAGCCTATTAGACGAGCAAACGTTAGTCGACCTACAATCAACAACGTCCGATATACGTAGCCTAATTCAAGTATTAATGACAGAGCACCAAATTTCTGAAGAAGAAATTGGAAACTCGCTATCGGTTCATTATCAGGTTCCCTATTTCCCTTATCTACCAGAAAAATATCACCAGTTTGAAAATGAAAGTAAATTAAACGTAAGCTACCTAAAACGGAACTACGTTGCGGTTCTTGCCGATGTACACGAAAAGCCTATCGTTTTGATGGCTGAGCCTAACAACGCTGCACTCTTGATGGAAATAGAGAGTGCTATGGGTATCGATAGCTATGAAATAGCGGTCAGCCTTCCAAGTATAATTTTACAATACTTGGGAGAAAAAGGGTCTAACGCGGGCCCAGGCGAAATGAGTGAGATCCTCGATGAGATTGGCTCCTCTGTAGAAGATAATGACGAGCAGTTTGACGAGTTATCTGATGATGCACCAGCCGTAGTTCGACTAGTAAGCCGTATTTTACACGATGCTAAACGTCTTAATGCATCGGACATCCATATAGATCCAGAAAAAAATGCGCCTACTCGAGTGAGAATGCGAGTTGACGGCGTATGCCGAGACATGAACCAAGTGCCAAATTCGCATCACAATGCAGTTATAGCGCGTATAAAGATAATGTCGAACTTAAATATTGCAGAAAAGCGCGTGCCTCAGGACGGAAAACTTGCCTTTAGGATGGGCGGGCAGTTAGTGGAAGTACGTGTTGCGACTATACCAACGGTCGCTGGCGAAGGTGTCGTTATGCGGATATTGGCATCGGGCGGTGCAATGCCAATTGATAAAATGAATCTCGCGCCTTCGAACAGGCAACGATTGGAGCATATGATTAAAAAGCCTCACGGCATTTTACTAGTAGTAGGCCCTACAGGTTCGGGTAAAACCACCACACTTCACGCTATTTTAGGTTACTTAAATACTCCCGAAAAGAAAATTTGGACAGCTGAAGATCCCGTCGAGATTACACAGGCGGGGCTACAACAAGTTCAGGTAAGCGCCAAAATTGGGTTTACATTCGCTAATGCACTTCGCGCATTTCTTCGTGCCGATCCTGACATTATCCTTATTGGTGAGATGCGTGATAAGGAAACTGCTCATGCAGGTATAGAAGCTTCACTTACGGGTCACTTAGTACTTTCTACCCTCCATACTAACTCTGCGCCCGAAACCATTACGCGTTTGCTAGATCTTGGGCTCGACCCAGTGAACTTTTCTGATGCCTGCGTAGGTATATTGGCACAGCGTCTTGTTCGAACGCTATGTCCTAATTGTAAAGAACAGTACCCAGCGAGCGAAAAAGACATGGCGTTTATAGAACGCCAGTACGGTAGCGAATATTTACACGAATTAAACCTACCTACGCCTCTGATGCTTTATAGAGGCAAGGGATGTAACGATTGTGGTAATACCGGCTATCGAGGGAGAACAGGTGTTCATGAGTTGCTCGGTATGACGCCAGAACTACGATCGCTTGTTTATAAAGAAGCAAGCGTATCAGAAATGAAGGCACAGGCGGCAACGGATGGAATGAGAACCCTGGTTCAAGATGCTATTTTCAAAGTAATCAAGGGCGATACCGATATAGCACAAGTTCAAATTATTGGCGGTGAGTAAATGAGCCCCAGATGAGTGCCATAAATAAAAAGGCTGCGAACTAATCGCAGCCTTAATCTTATAAATGCTTACCGTTTTAAATACTCTCGAATTACGTAGTGAAGAATTCCTCCGTTTTCGAAGTAAGTAAACTCGTTAGATGTATCAATTCTGATGTCCATCATAAAGGTAGTTTTTTTCCCTTCATCCGACACGGCTTTTACTTCAACCTCGGTCTGCCCGCGTTCAACTGCACTGATAGAGAACGACTCGTTCCCTTTAAGCTCTAAAGAACTTGCACTGTCACCTGATTTGAACTGAAGTGGTAAAATTCCCATACCGATTAAGTTTGAACGATGAATACGCTCGAAGCTCTCTGCTAACACCGCTTTCACGCCCATAAGAGAAGGTCCTTTTGCTGCCCAGTCTCGGCTTGAACCAGTGCCGTATTCTTTTCCGCCAATCACGATGGCAGGTACGCCGTCATCTTTGTAGCGCATCGCAGCGTGGAAAATAGACATACTATCACCACTTGGGAAGTGTGTGGTTGCACTGCCTCTTGTACCAGGCGCTAGTTGGTTTTGAAGACGCACGTTCGCAAACGTCCCTCTCATCATAACCTCATGATTACCACGGCGAGACCCATAAGAATTAAAGTCTTTGGGCTCAACCCCTTGGGCCTGCAGGTACTCTCCGGCTGGGCTATCTTCTGCGATGGCCCCCGCAGGTGAAATATGGTCAGTAGTAATCGAATCGCCCACCTTAACCAAGCATCGTGCGTTTTCAATTGCAGTTAACGCCTCTGGCTCTTTACCCATTACTTCAAAGAAAGGTGGATGCTTAATATAGGTTGATTCTGGCCAGTCGTAGACCGATGTTTTACTTACCTGGAGTTCATTCCACTCACCGCTTCCTTTAAATACATCTGCGTACTTTTCTTTAAACAAATCACCGGTGACGTTTTCAGCTATATATTGCTGAATTTCGTCTTCGGTAGGCCAAATGTCTTTTAGATATACCGGAGAACCATCACTCGCCTGCCCCAACGGCTCTTTCGTGATATCTACATTCATGTTCCCAGCCAACGCGTATGCAACAACCAGTGGTGGTGATGCAAGGTAGTTTGCAGCCACATCAGGGTGAATACGCCCTTCAAAGTTGCGGTTACCAGATAACACCGAGGTAACCGTAAGTTTCGCTTTTCTAATAGCGTCAGTAATCGCATCAGGTAGCGGCCCGGAGTTACCAATACACGTAGTACAGCCGTAGCCAACCAAATTGAAACCTAGTGTTTCAAGCGGGTCCATAAGACCAGCATCTTCTAGATACTGAGTAACAACCTGAGAACCAGGTGCTAATGAAGTTTTAACCCACGGCTTACGAGTTAGCCCTTTTTCCGCGGCTTTCTTCGCAAGCAAGCCTGCGCCTACGAGCACTGATGGATTCGACGTGTTAGTACAACTTGTGATAGCAGCAATTACAATAGCGCCATCTTCAAGGTTGAACTTACTTCCTCTGAACTCCACGAATGAGTCGTGGTCTTCGTTTACCTCGTTTGTTGTGCCTAACCCCGCTTCTGCGATGAGATCGGTTTCTTCGTCAAGAACCTTTACGTCAATTTGCGAACGATGCCATTCTTTAAATGCTTCGGCTGCTTTGTCGAGGGCAATGCGATCCTGAGGGCGTTTCGGTCCAGCTAGTGAAGGAACAACGTCGTCTAAGTTTAGTTCAAGGGTTTCATGGTATTGCGCATCTTTCGAGTGATCGTCATGCCATAGATGGCTGAACTTTGCATATTCCTCCACAAGGGCGATTTGATCTTCGTCTCGACCGGTGAGTCGCAGGTAATCTAGCGCTACATCATCAATAGGGAAAATACCGCAAGTAGCGCCATATTCAGGTGCCATATTTGCTATAGTTGCGCGGTCCGCCGTCGTAAGATGCTTAAGACCCGGTCCATAGAATTCTACAAACTTTCCGACTACACCATGTTCGCGTAATTGTTGCGTAATAGTTAGCACCATGTCGGTGGCAGTTACACCAGCTGGCAACTTACCTGAAAGCCTGAAGCCAACGACCTTAGGCAGCAGCATGGTTACTGGCTGTCCCAGCATCGCCGCTTCCGCTTCAATACCGCCCACGCCCCAGCCTAAAACGCCAAGGCCATTAATCATAGTGGTGTGCGAGTCTGTTCCCACCAGGGTGTCTGGGTAAACCAAGGTTTCCCCGTCTTGTTCCTTGGTAAATGCGCAACGAGCAAGATACTCTAGGTTAACTTGATGCACGATACCGCGACCAGGGGGAACCACTTTGAAATTGTCAAAGCTAGACTGCCCCCATTTTAGAAATTGATACCGCTCTTTATTTCGCTGAATTTCAATGTCGGTATTCTTTTCAAGTGCATTCTCTTCAGCAAAGTGGTCCACCATTACCGAGTGGTCAATAACCAACTCTACTGGGTTTAATGGATTAATTGCCTGAGCATCGCCACCTAAACGATTAACCGCATCACGCATAGCTGCTAAATCAACAATAGCCGGCACACCCGTAAAGTCTTGGAGAATGACTCGTGCTGGTACGAAAGACACTTCGTGGTCAACGTGATTGTCTGTATCCCACTTTGCGACCTGCTCTATATCGTCGCTGTTTACAAACTCTTGGTCTTCATGACGAATCAGGTTCTCCAATAAAATTTTGATGCAAAAGGGAAGCCTATCGAGCGCATATTTACTACCTATACTGTCAAAATTAACTGCCTTGAAGTTTTTGCCGTTAACCTCAAGCTTCGAAAAAGACTTATATGTCATACGCTCTCATCCTTCTTTGCCTGTTTATATACGTAAGTACGTTTTTATGAGGTACATAAAAACGTAATTTTATTGATGTTGTAACGTTGATTTGTACGGTGTAAATATGAAAAAAAGTTCACCTAAGATTGTTTGCGAGTTGGCGTGTAACTAACAAACGCGTTTTCCTAATTGCTACTCAGCATCTTATGGAAAGAGTTAACCTAGCATTGCGTTACTAGAATCTATATTTAACCATTTTTATTTACAAATAAATAACATTTGTATTCTCTTATATGCTCGCAAGCGATATGCTTGTAGGGCGATAATTTCGGTAAGCAAACCAATACGCCAGAAGAGCAACGTTATTGGGTTACTAGTTAAATGGTAGTTGCACCCAACATAAACTTTTTAGAAAAAGAATAATAAAACAACTATGACGCATCCATTAGTAAGTAAGTACAAACTCGAGCCTCATCCAGAGGGCGGGTTCTATCGTCAAATTTTCAAGTCAGGGAACGAGACGAAGTCCTATGTTCATAACGCCAATCGACCAGCGCTTACTCATATCTATTTTCTTCTACTGAAGGGGCAAGTCAGTCGTTTCCATCGCGTATTACATGATGAAGTCTGGAATCACTATGAAGGGGCTCCGCTTCAGCTGTTTCAACTTGAAAAGCAACAATTGTGGGAACGTCGTATTGGTGGCGAGAACAATGATTATGTCGAAGTAGTAAAAGCGGGGAATTTTCAAGCAGCCGCTACTATGGGTGATTACTCTCTTGTTGGTTGTACCGTTGCACCGGGGTTTGATTTTGAGGACTTTAATTTCATTGAAGAGCCATCAATGCAAGAGTGGATAAAAGTTGCTCACCCAGACCTTGCACGTTTTATATGATAATTCATCAGAAAATAGTGATAAATACACGTCTTACCTGCGATTTTGTACCAGCATAAACTGGATTTTTAAACGCCAATCAAGGATGATAATGACAGATTTTTAAATATACGTCTGAACGTCCAATTTCTGGAATTATCTCAGACTATTTCACTCTAACGCCGCAGGTAACCCAACTATGTATAAATTGGTACTTATTCGTCATGGAGAAAGTCAGTGGAACTTAGAAAACCGTTTCACAGGCTGGCACGACGTTGACTTGACCGACACTGGTGTAGCACAAGCAAAGACCGCAGGTCAGCTTCTTAAAGATGCTGGATTTACATTTGATCAGGCTTATACGTCTGTGCTTCTTCGCGCAATCAAAACACTTAACATTGCACTTGAAGAGATGGGTCAGCACTACCTTCCAGTTGAGCGACACTGGCGTCTGAACGAGCGTCACTACGGTGCGTTAACAGGTCTAGACAAAGCAGAGACTGCCGCTAAGCATGGTGAAGATCAGGTTAAAATCTGGCGTCGTAGCTTCGACATCCCACCTCCGGCCGTTGAAGATGATAGCGAGCACTTCCCAGGTCACGATCCGCGTTACAACAATGTAGATGCTGCTATCTTGCCACGTGGCGAGAGCTTGAAGCTAACTATCGAGCGTGTACTACCATACTGGCACGACGTTATCCGTCCAGACATTCAAGCCGGCAAGCGTGTGATTATTGCCGCACACGGCAACAGTCTTCGTGCCCTCGTTAAGTATCTAGATGGTATGTCAGACGAAGAAGTATTAGGTCTTAACATCCCTACAGGTGTGCCACTAGTATACGAACTAGATGAAAACCTTAAGCCAATCTCTAAAGAGTATCTTGGCGATGCTGATGCAATTAAAGCAATGATGGATGCAGTTGCTAAACAAGGCCAAGCGAAATAAGCGTAAACCTTTTAAATACTAAAAAGCCTGCTCAAGCAGGCTTTTTTATGGGTATCTGATTATGACTAGTTTAGTTTGGCACTTTGACTAGCCAGTTGTGGGTATCTTCGGCTTTACCCCATTGGATATCATTTAACGCCTGTCTAAGTTTCATAGTGACCGGGCCAGCTTCGCCGCTTCCAACCTGATACTCTTTGTCGTTATGAATAAAAGTACCTACCGGCGTAAGCACAGCCGCTGTACCAGACAGCGCCGCTTCTGTATTTGGTTTTGCAGAGCGTTCTAATAGCTCTTCAACTGTAATATCACGCTCACTTACTTTCATGCCGTGATCTTTAGCGATTTGAAGAACGGTTGCACGGGTTACTCCGTGTAAGAAGCTAGAGTCTAACCCTTTTGTAATGATCTCGTCACCGTCAATAAGTAAGAAGTTTGCTGCTCCAGTTTCTTGAACGTCACCATTAGGACAAAACAGTATTTGATCAGCCTGAACTTCTGCGCGGGCTTTCAGAATAGGTGGTAATGCACTGGCATAATTACCGCCACTTTTTACCATTCCCATATGTGGAGCGCACCGCATCCCTGTTTCGTCTAGTAACAATCGAAGCGGCTTTGCTCCGCCCGCAAAGTAATCACCCACTGGAGACAATAATACGTATAGCATCGAATCTGCTGACGGTGCTGCTGCCTTGCCAATAGATGCCTCTGTACCAATGTGGGTAGGACGAATGTACATAGAACCAGGAGGCTCAGGAACTTCAGAAGCATACTTTGCAACAATATCGATAATCATCTTTTCAACTTGCGCTTTATCTATTTCAGGCAAATTTAAAAGGCGGCTACTTTGAGCAAAGCGCTCAATATTCTTATCCATTCTAAATATATTGATGCTGCCATCTTCATGCTTAAATGCTTTTAAACCTTCAAAGCATGTACTCGAATAGTGAAGCACGTGTGCACCAGGGTGAAGCTGAATACTGTCTGCACTGACAAATTCGGTGTCAGTCCACTTATCGTTGACAAAGGTAGCAAGTGCCATTTGTGGCATGAATACTGTACCGAATACGGCCATTAGTTCGTCCTATTTACTTCGACTAGAAAAATACTCGACAGAGTTTACCAAAAAACCTTCATTTTGCTAAAAGTAAGTCGATTCTATTAAGGCTTTTATCGAATAAGAATGTCTATAAATACTGACAACACAAAAATAATGGGGGCAAAGTCCAAATTTCTTGATTAGTTGCGCTGGGGGAGAAGGTAATTACTATGGTTTGATGGTTAGCGTAATAAAGTACTATGACCGCATTTTTTTTGGCGCAGAAAGCAAAAAACCCGCCGTTAGGCGGGTTTTTCTTAATGGGACCTGGCAGTGTCCTACTCTCACATGGGGAAGCCCCACACTACCATCGGCGCTAATACGTTTCACTTCTGAGTTCGGAATGGAGTCAGGTGGTACCGTATCGCTATGGCTGCCAGGAAAAACTGGTAACAATCTAGAAAACTGGATATCAATTCAATCGTGAGTAACTGCTTTTCACTCTACTTACTTTAGCTTGTCTACAACACTCAAAAGCCTAAAGCTTCTTGGGCGTTGTATGGTTAAGCCTCTCGGGCAATTAGTACAGGTTAGCTTAACGCCTTACAACGCTTCCACACCCTGCCTATCAACGTCATCGTCTATAACAACCCTTCCAGAACTTAAAGTTCAGGGATGACTCATCTTTGGGCCGGCTTCCCGCTTAGATGCTTTCAGCGGTTATCCGTTCCGAACATAGCTACCGGGCAATGCCATTGGCATGACAACCCGAACACCAGCGGTTCGTCCACTCCGGTCCTCTCGTACTAGGAGCAGCTCCCATCAATCATCCAACGCCCACACCAGATAGGGACCGAACTGTCTCACGACGTTCTAAACCCAGCTCGCGTACCACTTTAAATGGCGAACAGCCATACCCTTGGGACCGACTTCAGCCCCAGGATGTGATGAGCCGACATCGAGGTGCCAAACACCGCCGTCGATATGAACTCTTGGGCGGTATCAGCCTGTTATCCCCGGAGTACCTTTTATCCGTTGAGCGATGGCCCTTCCATACAGAACCACCGGATCACTATGACCTACTTTCGTACCTGCTCGACGTGTCTGTCTCGCAGTTAAGCTAGCTTATGCCATTGCACTAACCTCACGATGTCCGACCGTGATTAGCTAACCTTCGTGCTCCTCCGTTACTATTTGGGAGGAGACCGCCCCAGTCAAACTACCCACCAGACACTGTCCACAATCCCGATTAGGGACCAATGTTAGAACATCAAACATACAAGGGTGGTATTTCAAGGACGGCTCCACACAATCTAGCGACTGTGCTTCAAAGCCTCCCACCTATCCTACACATGTAGGTTCAATGTTCAGTGCCAAGCTGTAGTAAAGGTTCACGGGGTCTTTCCGTCTAGGTGCGGGTACACAGCATCTTCACTGCGATTTCAATTTCACTGAGTCTCGGGTGGAGACAGCGTGGCCATGGTTACACCATTCGTGCAGGTCGGAACTTACCCGACAAGGAATTTCGCTACCTTAGGACCGTTATAGTTACGGCCGCCGTTTACCGGGGCTTCGATCAAGAGCTTCGTCCGAAAACTAACCCCATCAATTAACCTTCCGGCACCGGGCAGGTGTCACACCCTATACGTCCTCTTACGAGTTTGCAGAGTGCTGTGTTTTTAATAAACAGTCCCAGCCACCTGGTCACTGCGGCCTCCACTTGCTTACCACGCGAAGTGTTCACAAACAGAGGCGTACCTTCTCCCGAAGTTACGGTACAATTTTGCCGAGTTCCTTCACCCGAGTTCTCTCAAGCGCCTTAGTATTCTCTACCTGACCACCTGTGTCGGTTTGGGGTACGGTTCATATAATCATAAGTTTAGAAGCTTTTCCTGGAAGCAGGGCATCAACAACTTCACTCCCTTGGGAGCTCGTCTCGTGTCTCGGCCTTAGAATTCCGGATTTACCTAAAATTCCTTATCAGGGGTGCGCTCTAACCAGCTGAGCTACAAGCCTATTTTGCGAGGCGGTCGGCGTTGTGACCTCACCGCTCTTATTCGAGGGCAGGGCTGCAACCATCCGAGCTACAAGCCTTCAGTTTACTGCACTTAAACGTTGTTTAAACCAAGTCGCTGACCCATTATACAAAAGGTACGCAGTCACCCCATCACTAAGCACCCTGCTTGATTTTCGCGGTTTACCGTTGGCTGCTTTGCAGGTCAACGTTAATCGTTATATCAAGGGTTAGCACTTTGTGAGTCACATCACTAAAGGCACTTAGTGATGGCCCACACAGATTGTCTTGTCTAAATTTTTAAAGAACGTTGCGACTTCGTCGCAATTCACTAGAAGCTTTGCTTCTTAGTGACTCACCCTGTTCGAGTGAGGTGCGCATTATACGCTGGAAGTTTTCGTTGTCAACACTTTTTGAAAGTTTATTTTCTGAAGCGCTTCTTCTAAACTCCCGTCTTTACTGGCCTATAAAGGTAGTAGAGACTTACTTCAGGAGGCTTGCTGTTTTGCTTTTCCCCCGAAGCGGATGCGCATTTTAGGGAAATGAGCGCTCACGTCAACAAGTATTTTAAAAAAATCCTTATTTTTCGATCGTTTGCATAAACAATGTGCAATACGTTCATAAAAACCACTAATCACGCTCACTTTTAGCATTCTATAAGGTTAGATAATTGGAAAGTCTCACCGTGTACTATAAGTTTAAGTATCACTATTTGAATTTCTCATTGCCTTTACGAGTGTTTATATGAAAGTTTCAGAATTCAAAACTGCTGGAAAACTCATAACCGGTCTTGGGGCTATAAAAGCCCTCACTGATGAAATGGCGAGATTATCCATAAAGGACTGTGCCATCGTTACTGACAAAGGCGTTTCTTCATCTGGTTTGCTTGACCAACTACTCACTCTGTTACCCTATTCACCTTTACTTATTATTGACGACATTCCACCAGAGCCTGAAGTGAATATCATAGAAGATAAGTTAGCGGTACTTAGAGAGAAGCAAGTAGACGGAATTATTGCTCTTGGTGGAGGTAGCGCTATTGATAGCGCAAAAGTACTTGCAGCTACCTACGATCATGCAGGCCCCCTCAGTGAACTCTTCGGTGAAAATACGCTTTCGAAACGTCGCTTGCCTCTTATTGTTATCCCTACTACCGCTGGTACAGGTTCAGAAGTTACCAACATTGCTATCTTGTCAGACCCGATAGCACAAATGAAAAAAGGCATTGTTAGCCCCTGCCTATTACCCGATGTAGCTATTGTTGCACCTGAGATGACAAAAACATGCCCACAGTCCATTACAGCAGCAAGCGGTATAGACGCATTCGTTCACGCGCTTGAAGCTTATATAAGTGTAAATGCTAGTCCGATAACCGATGCTCTGGCAGAAAAAGCACTGAAGCTTATCTTTAATTCATTACTTCACGCTTATAATAATGGTGAGAACTTATCAGCACGTGAAGATATGGCCACCGGCAGTTTAATGGCCGGTCTTGCGTTTGGAAACGCGGGCGTGGGGGCAGTACATGCCTTAGCTTATCCACTAGGGGGACGGTTTCACCTGTCACATGGCATGAGTAACGCGGTAATGCTACCCCATGTATTGAAAATAAATGCGCCGTTCTGCCAAGACAAACTTTATTGTGTAGCTAAACTTTTAAAGGTATGTGAGCGCCACCACTCAAAAGAAGAAGCTATTAAACTATTATTAGTTGCTATTGAAAAACTGTGTCGCGATGTAGGCATTCCCGCTTCACTCTCCTACTTCAATATTCCACCATCTTGTGTAGTTGAACTAGCAGAAGAGGCAAGTAAAGTAACTCGCCTTCTTCGCAATAACCCCAAACAATTGAGTATTGAAGAGATTGAAGATATCTATCGGCTTGCTTTTTAAAAAGCGTGTTGACTTGATAACGATTAACAAAGCCTTGTTACATAATTAAGAGGAAATCAATATCAACTACTCCGAAACAGAGCTAATCAAATGCTGCTAAACGTTTTCACCACGTTTACTGAGACAGTAACGCAGCGGCAATTCGCTATTATGACGCTACACCACTACCTGTTAGCTTAGTATTAAGAGGAACGTTCTGGCGTTTTGTACTGTTCAATGAATTTTTTAGGAGGCAGACCCATAAACTTTTTAAAAGACGTAGAAAAATAAGCCCCCGTTCCATAACCGACATCTAAACCGGCATCTAGGGTAGTACTTCCCTTCATTAGAAGAGGAATTGACTTTTCAATACGAAAACGAGAAAGGAACTCATTGAAGTTATAATCAAAGAGTTCAGACATTCTTCTGTTTAAACTTCTTGCGCTCATCATTAATTGAGACGCTGCTTGTTCTCTGTTAAACCTTTCGTCTTGGTAGTTTTTTTCTAAGACAGCAAGAAAGTTTAAATAAAATGCAACGTCTTTTTCATTTAGAAACTCAGGTATGCTGAGACAGCCATATTCGAAGATTGTTGTTTGTTCCCCTTCTTCTTTTAAGCTTTTACCCCTCATGAAAATGAGGTGCTCTATTCGCATTATAATTTCTTCGCTGGCGGCCGGTTTGGAAATGAAATAGTCAATTTTTGCCTCCAAAGCGCGTTTTTCTAATTCATTTCCTGTTGTCGCGGCCAGCATTAAGATTGGAATAGCTGATAGTCGTTGGCTATTTCTCATGCTGTTTGCCAGTGATATACCATCCATCTCTTGCATAAACTGATCTGTGAGTACTAAATCTACTAAATAATGTTGCAACACCTCTAAGGCTTGTCTGCCATTTTTTGCAACTAAACATCTAAAGTTTTCAGACAGTAAATCAAAGAGATAGGTACGGAACTCTCTATTGCCATCTACGATCAGTATGGTTTTTTCTCTTGAGTCGAACGGGCTAAGAGGCATCTTGGTAGCCCGTGAGTTGACGAAATCAATATCGTCCACTGGAAGGATAATAGTAAACTTACTGCCAACTCCCTTTTTGCTCTCTAACGAGATATTCCCCTGGTTCAACTCGACTAAGTTTCTTACTGTAGCGAGGCCTATTCCATCGCCATCTTGAAGCGTATTTCCTCGAGTAAATCTCTCGAAAATCTTTTCTTGCAATTCCTTATCTATACCGTCACCGTCGTCTTGAACAACGATTTTCAATATTTTACTATCGAGAGAACATACTATACGGATATTTCCTCGTTCTGGTGTGTACTTAACAGCGTTTGAAATAAGGTTGCTTAATATTTTTTCTAAGCTATCGCTGATCAGTGATATGCGCTTTTTACCATTGACCTTAAAGTCAATAGTTTGCCTTTTTTGCCTAGCTAACGGCTCAAGAGCGTTTACAATAAACTTAATGTCACCAACGGTATACAACTTGTAGTAATCTGCTGCTTCTATTGCTTGTGGCGTTTCATCACGCAACTGCTTAAGCAACTTCTCTACTCGCATCATGTTATTCGTGATTGAGATGAATTCTTTACTGCTTTGATTTTTGTCGTCAGATAACTTTTCCAAACACCCCTTAATCACTTGCATTGGGGTTCTAAGCTCGTGAGCGATATTACTGATATAGCGCTCTTTACTTCTAAGCATTTTTTCAAACTTTGACTGACCGTCAGTTATCTCGTAACGCGTGATATTCCGGTAGAGTGCTGTAGATTGGAATTGCGAGAATAACCAAATACCAATTTTAAATCTCCAACCAATTAAAAAGGTAAACACAATAAATAGGTAAAATAAGAATCCTTCTCGCGCCAACCAAAAAGGAGGGGCTATGGAAAATGAAACTCGGTTTGTTTGGCCAGCAACGTTTCCTACGACAGCCCTGACTTCTACCGAATGCGGCCCGTGCGCAAGATCACTTAATGATATAGTTATAAAATCATTATTGTGCGGATGCCATTGTTCTTCCCCGTCAATTTTAAACTCAAGCATGCTATGAGCACTATCTAAGAATTCATTTGAAATGAATTCTAGCGTTAATTCTTCAAAGTCATTTGAAAACGTGAAGTTCGTTAGACGAGGCAAAGGCTTTTTGTGAATACCTGAACTGTCGCGCCATTTCATTTCATTCAAGATCGTCTTTGGAGCAACTTTTCTCTTATTAAAAATTTTTTCGAAAAACAATTCTTCATTAATTAAATACGAATATTTATCGCCTTTGATTAGTAATCTGGTGCCAACTTTTATAAAGCTTTTGTACTCGAAGTCAGAGTCATAGATACCAAAAGAACTGTCTACCCTTCTCAACGTGCCACTATCTATATCTTTTACAAATAAGCCCATATTCGACGCCACCCATAAATGGGTATCTCCCGATAGATGTACACCCCTTATAAATCTAACCTCATTATTCTGAAAAATTTTGGACTTACTAATCGCACCTGTTTTTTTATCGATAGCTTTCAAACCAGAACCCGACGTGCAAACCAGATACTCTATATTTATCTCTAACAAACACTGAATACCAAACCATTTTGCGTCAGATGCATGTATCGTTCGCCATGTATTTTTTGTTAATTGAAAATGAACATTGTCGTAAACATCATATGCGGCAAGACCACCATTGGAGAGTAATATAGTGTCGGTTAACTCTTTTGGTGCTGCCAATTTATCTGACATCGTATTATTTTCAATCAAGTAAAAGTTCGCTTCAGTACCATCATCCAAATATGCAAAAAAGGTTGTCTCATCTTTGATAACTAAGTGCGTGGATTTACTACTGCAGAAGTTTTTCCCGTATCGTAGCAACAATTTCCCTGCTAACTTCTCACGATCGGAAAGACAATTATTTATAACCTCACTATGCTCCCATGGCGTTAAACTGGCTGAATCCATGTCTATTTTAAAAAGTTTATTCTTGGTCTCCACAAGAGATTCGTTCGCAATGTTGATACTTTTTGTTATATGCGTACGAAGTGGCTCTTCATTTAAGCTCACAAAGTTCGTAGCATGATTATTCGAGGAAAGTGTAATTAATCCTAGCTGGGAAGATGCTAATAACATTGTATCTTGCGGCCCACGAGAAATCTTCGTGATACTTGATATGGAATCTGAAGCCAAGATTGGATTCATAAACCTTGGTACAACTAATTTATCTCCTTCTAGTTTACGAAGACTACCATCTGATACCCATATTTCACCGTCACTAGATTTATATACATCTTGGATATAAGCATGTTCTGATTTTTCTATCTTTAAGAATTTAGATGCATCATTAACAATATAGAGACCATTGCTCCCTCCTAAATACAAGGTACCATCGATTTCGTTTACATAAGTCGCATCATTCAGTTTAGGGTAAAGTTTTGAAATTTTATGTTCGCGAAGTAGTAAGGAGTCAAAGAATATTTCAACATACCCCTCCAGCGAGGCAACTAGCGCCTTTTTATTTGTTGTGTTTATTGAGTAAACATCACTTAATTTAAAAGATGAAAGCTTCTCATTTATTGAAAACTCATCAGTTAAATTTTTCCTACTAATAACAAATACATTACTTACAGTTGATACAAAAAGGTGAGTTGGACTCAATCCAATAGTCCATGCAAAGTTAGACCACTTTCGTCCTAAAAAAGCTTGCTCTGCAACTCGTTTTTTGAGGTTGTACTTAAAGACACCTACACCGTATTCAACTATCCATAAGTCATCACCATCTATTTTTAAATCTGAGATGATCCCAGTTCGGTCATTAAAAGTGTTGTAATTCAGTTTCCTTGCTCGATTACCGATTAATTCGAACACGCCATTCTCTGCTGCTATGTAAACAACATCTTCACTGATGGTAAGGTCTCGAATTACGCCTGAAGGTATCCCATCAAATATGGTTTTTCCCTCTAGATTAATACCGACAGCATGACATGTAGGAAGAATGCTGTAAGTTATAATTATTAAAATTGAGACAAAAGATACAATTTTAGGTAAGAATCTGTGATATGACCCATCTTGCATAGATAACATCCTTGTTATTCATTTACTTTTTATCTGCGGTAATGCAACTCACTAATAAAAAGGAAAAACCATGAATATCGAACAAAAAACAAACATGCAAGAACTAAAAGAAGAAGAATATACTAAAGTATATGGAGGTGTTAATCCCATAGATACTTCTTGTATCTGGCCTTCACTGCACCCATTAGGCCCAATAAAACCCAAAAGACCAACTGAAAAAGACTTGGATATCTAAACCAATAACCACTTCATCCCAGCGTTTTCAGCGGCTTGCTGGTCATAAATATAGTCGCCCACATACAGGCAGTCTTCCGGCTGTAGCTGCCATGTATTCGCGACCATTAATAGCGCTGTGGGGTCTGGCTTTGCGGGGGCATCCTCACGAGTTAGTACATAATCGATAGGTATATTGTTGTTTGCTAATTTTAATGCTGTAGCCTCTCTACAGTTACGAGTTACTATCGCCATTGGCAAGTTGCTAGCTTGTACCTTTTTAACCATTTCCTTACCGATATCGAGCCATTTTGCATTTTGAGCGTCTTCTAGTTCGTGCTTTAAAATAGTACTGTGAGCACGCGCTCTTGAATTAGCACAGACGATGGAATCAACAAAACCAAGAATATCTTCATGTTGTGGGCAACCAATGTCGGCACGTATCTTTGTGAAATCTAAACTTGACTCTACCAGCGTACCATCTAAATCAAATATCACGCCTTTTATGCCCGTTAAGTTCATGGTTTTACCTTTGTACTACTTTTATTGTTAGAAACATTTTTAGGTTAACTGTTACGAACATTAACTAATTATGGGTTCAACACGAGCGCAAATATAAATTAAGTTTACCCTTATGCCTGCATGCTTTAGCATAGCCGCTCTTTTTTTATTACATTCAATTTCAGGTGTTTAATGGGTGTTTTTGCTGCGCTGGGAACTGCGCTATGTTGGGCAATTGCCGCTCGTTTATTTCGCGTAACCGGCAATGCTTTTTCACCGCTTACCATGAATTTCTGGAAGGGTTTAATTTCCATCGTCATTTTAGCGGTGGTACTGTTTTTCGTTCAACCATCTGGATTAACTACCAATATTATACTGTGGCTGTTATTAAGTGGCTTCATTGGTATAGGCATTGGCGACACCTGTTTCTTTAAAGCCCTACAGAGCATTGGCGATAGCCAAGCGGTACTGGTAGCCGAAACCCTTGCACCTTTATTTACCGCACTTTTTGCTATGGCCTTTATTGGCGAATGGATTACCTGGCAGCAGTGGGTTGGCGTGGCTGTAGTGCTTTTTTCGGTGGATATGGTCATAAAGGCGCGTAAACGCAGTGCAACACATATATTCGCTACAAGTGGTTACTTATTCGGCGTAGGCGCCGCACTTTGCCAGGCTATAGGAGCCGTTGTGAGTCGCGACATTTTGGGTTCGGGCGAAATAGATGCTGCCAGCGCTGCATTTTTACGCCTTACAGGCGGTATGCTTTTTGTCGTTCCTTTGATTGCCTTCACCAACACTAAATTCCTCCCTGTTGTTTCCAGAGAAACTAAAGTGTGGCCTGCATTTATTTTAGCTACACTACTTGGCACCACGGCTGCAATATATTTACAAATGTTTGCTTTCGCTTACGCTAAAGCAGCTGTTGTTCAAACACTTATAGCTACCAGCGCATTAATGTCAATTGGTGTGGCATGGATGCTTGGTGAGAAACCATCAAAAAGCATATTTGCATGGTCTGCTATTGCTTTAGTTGGTGTGGGTATTTTGGTAACCTTCGGTACGTCATCTGTACACTGACAAGTGGGCATGAAAGAATTGACGTTTATATTCGCGTTTTAGCAAATGCCCAGTAGCACTTACTATCGCGAATAAGTATTATTATAAAAAAAGTATTTTCGTTTACCCATGTTTGTAGAGCGCTTTTTACATTTTTTCTTTTGCACATTTCTCTTTATCGCGGCAACCGAAAGCGTTGCAAGCGACGACATTGCAGTTGTAATTGAAAATGCTCGCGCTCCCACCTACGACTGTCCAGATCCAGCTAATTATCAGGCGCTTGAAAGTGCTCTTTCCAGTGAATTGCTTTCTCAAACACAGTTATTCGACTTAACTGTAGCGAAAACGCACTACATGATTTGTAGCGGTAAATTTCAAGAAGCACAGGAGTTACTTTTAAAAACAATTACACAAACCGAAGTAGATGAAGACTCCTATGCTTTTGCTTCCGCTATTTATCAAATAGGTTTTACATACGACGTTCAAGAGAGCCCCGCTAGATGCAAGTATTACGAACAAGCTCAGTCGTTAAGCTCGCCTAGTCACTATGGTGACATCTATACAAGTGCTTCCATGGCACTAATAAACTATTGCTCTGGCACAACAGACGCAGGCGAAAGGCTCGGTAAAATGTTTGCCTTTGTCGAGCGCTATTCGAAAGACGGGCAACCTGCCGAACTCGCCCATATCCACAACAACATTGGCTTGTTATATGGCGGCATAGAACAACATGCTCTTGCAGCAGAACAATTTTTAAAAGCACACGAAATGGGATTAAAGGTTTATAAAGGCAGTAATCGAACCGCCATACTCATAAGTGCTATTGTTTCTTTACTTAGCAGTGGGCAGCATGATGAAGCGTACAAGAGACTGTTGGAATTTGGTCGTTTAAATAGTGAACTAAGTACACCGCTGACGGAATTTCATTATCAGTATGCTTTGTCTATTTACTATAGAAAAACTCGCGATTACGTAAACCTCAACTATACATTACCCGACTTAGTCAAAACTAGCGATGCGGTTTCAAGCTCTTTTGGAAAGCTACTTGTTGATTGGCACGAAGCAGAAATTTGCCTTCAAAGCGGTGATTTGGCGTGCATTAAAGCCTATCTTTCAAAAATGCGAGATCTCAATGACACAGCCATTCCCGCTAATTTCCGGAGCAATTTAGATTATCTGAGTTTTAACGTAAACATGCATATTGCACTTGGCGATCTAAATAAGATAAAAGAGTCTCACGAACTTTATGCCGAAGAAGTAGAGCGCCGCCGTATAGAAACACAAGATTCGGCACGTATTGTTAGTACAGCCATGTTCCATTCCAGAATAAATGACTTAGAAAATCAAATACAGTCGGCGGAAAATAGAAGAAGGAACACATTGGTTGCCTCTATCTCTGTTTTTGTTTTATTGTCATTAGTTGCTTCTTTCGCATTGCGCAAAAAGCACCTAGCAAGCAAATCCGTTGACCCAGTCACGCAACTCCTCAACGCCGAAACCGTTATCAACCGTATTAATCGTCTAGAGTCACCGGAGCCAGGAAGAGCAATTGCTATTGCTATTTTCGATATCAGTAATTTTCGGGATGTTACGCGCAAGCTAGGTTCCTCTAAAGGAAATAATGTTCTTAGACAGCTTGCAGAAACACTTCAAAACCTAACACGAGGCAATGATATTTTGGGCCGGTATGGCACAGAGCAATTTATTTTATGCCTTCACAATATCGAAGAGCGCAGCGCTCGACAGTTCTTTGAAAGAGCTCAGCAAGCTCTCGACAACACTTTTGATAGAGCCTCAGAGGTCGACCCTATCATCATAAAATCCACTATGAGCCTGTTCATAACGTCAGAAAAAATTTCTGGCTTAAGTGATATTCTCGACGAAATGACAATGTCAATTGATATAGACTGTCGCCACGCTTAATTTTCGGTCATTTATCAACCTAAACATCTTGCTATCTACTTTCTATCATCAAAGTTTTGTAGAACTATCGATATAGACTTTAACACGCATGCAATACGCGTTATGAACTACTAGTATCATTTTAACCAAAGAAACTGATAAAGGATTCGTAATGACAAGGCCTTCTGCTGTGTTTTTCGATATAAATGAAACTCTTTTAGATATGGGGCCGCTTAAGCGTGGCTTAGCTGAAGTTTTAGAGGCAGACGATACATTGGTCGACCTATGGTTCGCAAACCTACTTCATCACAGCCTTGTGGATGTCGCGTCTTCTCAGTATCACGATTTCATTCAAATTGGCGCAGCGACTCTACAAATGGTTGCACATGCTAAGGGAATATTTGTAAGCCGTGAAACTGCGCTTTCAACCATAAGTAAGCACATTACAACATTACCCTCTCATAGCGATGTCGGACCTACTTTACGCTGGCTCCAGCAGAACAACGTACTCATTGTTGCTTTGTCGAATTCATCAAAAGCTGGGTTAGATGCGCAACTTGCTTACGCAAATATTGACCATTATTTTGCACACATATTAAGTGTAGAGAGTATAAGTAGTTATAAGCCTCACGCAGAGGTTTATAACTGGGCTTGCGAACGAGTAGGAATTGAAAACCAAAAGGCGATGATGGTAGCTGCGCACGGCTGGGATGTCAGCGGCGCTAAGGCGGCTGGAATGCAAACAACATTCGTAGCAAGGCCAGGGAAAATGATGTACCCACTGGGTCTCTCACCGGACCATCATATATCAACACTTGGAGAGCTAAAGAACGTAATAGCTATGAAAACCTAGTAATACCTTTCAGCCAAATTGTAAAAAGCCTTACTTAAGGTAAGGCTTTACTCTCAATGACGACAGACGCTAGAGTTTTACTAATTCAGTTTGCTTTGCTTTAAACCCCATACTGCTGCATGAATTGCGCTTTGTTTCCAGTGCATTAAGCTGTCGCTTCAACCACACCTTCTGTATTCCCGATTTAGCTAAATCCATTTCACCACTGACGCGTGTGATTTCTTTCCCAACATTAACACAAGCTTTTTTGTTTGGTTCAAATCCACCATTTGCAAAAGCTGCTGACGAAAACATTAAAGTAGAAAGCACAAAAAGTGTTTGCTGTTTCATAAGAGTCCCCAACTACTCATTATTTTTTACACATTTGTATTTTAAAAAGTGGGTAGGTTATTACCCCGGAAAGTCAGGAAAATATAGCAGTCTCGTTTTATTATTTGCGTGTGAAAAATTATACGTGGCAATGAAACTAGCTTAATTTCATTGCCATTGAACATTCATACTTTAACAATGAAATGCTTTTAATAATTCACCAAGCTTGGCTTTTTTATTTTAACGGCTTTCCACTTGCTAATCTTTACATCCTTTTTATCAGCCACATCAACAGCAATCTGTGGCATTGTCACGATTTAACAAGCGCAGGTATTAAACCACCTAACACTGTATCGGACAAGCAATCTATTAACAAAAATATGACATTAGCGTCTACAAAAAACGAAGATAACTTTTAAGCTAAAGTCGACTTCCGGCCGCCATCTTCTCTACCGTATTTAATATCGCTTTGCCCATTTCATCCAGCGCCAGTATTTTTTTAGCTGCGCCCTTTTCTATGGCTACTTTTGGCATACCAAAAACTATACAGCTATCCTCATTTTGGCAAAAAGTCTCGCTACCCGCGTTGCGCATCTCTAATAACCCGCTTGCACCATCACTTCCCATACCTGTCAGCAAGACCCCTATTGCGTTATTTCCTGCACTTTTGCACATAGAGTTGAACAATACATCTACCGAGGGCTTATGCCCTGACACTCTTGGTCCATCACTTAGACGAATGCGATAGTCTGCTCCGCTTCGCTCTATTTCCATATGCTTATCGCCCGGCGCTAGATACGCCTGACCTGGAAGCAAACGCTCGCCGCCTTTCGCTTCTTTAACCTGCATTTGACAGACAGAGTCTAGCCGACGTGCATAGGTAGAGGTAAACCCTGCCGGCATGTGCTGAGTGATCACCGTTGCAGGGGCGTTAGCAGGAAAGGTTCGCAGCACCTCTTTTATTGCTTCGGTACCGCCAGTCGAAGCGCCTATGGCAATGAGTTTTTCTGTACCCGAGTAGCTTACCTTATTTACAGAAGCAGCCTTAGCTGGCGACGCTTTCTTTACTTTTGAACGGGCGGCCGTTCGAATTTTATCAACGATTAACTCGTGATATTCCGCCATGCCTTGTGCTACACCAATTTTGGGTTTGGCGACAAAATCAATCGCCCCTAACTCTAACGACCTTAAGGTGGCGTCGGCCCCTTTTTCTGTCAGTGTTGAAATCATTACCACGGGGGTGGGCCTGGCATTCATAAGCACTTCAAGAAAGCGTAAGCCATCCACTTTCGGCATCTCAATATCCAGTGTTATGACATCAGGAGACTTCTCAAGCACCAGTTTTTTGGCTACAAACGCATCAGGTGCGGCACCGACGAGTGCCATGTCTGGCTCACTTTTGATTATTTCGCTGAGTATTTGGCGGATAAGCGCTGAATCATCTACTACCAACACTTTTATTGTCATAACTAGTCCTCAAATAAATCTACACTGCCGCTTGGCGCTTGCTTCGATAGCTCCCAGCGGTGCTGGCTTTCTCGCTCAATAATTGTTGCGTTGTTGAGTTCGTGAATGCGCTTCATCAATACGCTGCCGTCACTTGGAAAAAAGTACACTTTACGAGCGTAAACATCACACAAGTCGCTCGCTAAAATTGGTATGCCCTCGGTATCTAGGAACTGGGTTACAAATTCAGCATTAAATTTACCCACATCATTTTGGACGAAAGAGGGCACTACCTTCCCTCCTCCAAAAACCTTTGCTTTAAGACGTTCCTTTTTTGCACCTACTTTAACAAGCTCGTTAATAAGAATTTCCATAGCGTGCACACCATACTTTGCTGCCATTCCCTGAACTTGTTCGAATTCACTTGCCGATTTATTCACAGTTGGCAGCATAAAGTGGTTCATACCGCCTATTCCCGCAGTAGGGTCGAACAAACACGCCGCAACGCAAGAACCGAGTACCGTGACCAACACTTTATCTTGTGAGGTTACAAAGAACTGGCCGGGTAACAGCTTTACTGCTTCTTTAGAAAAGCGCTTGTCGTAATAGCTTATAGGCAGTTCAAAATTGGTCGACGCCACTGTCTCTCCTAATCGACGGGGCGATAAATGGTTTTCCCCACCGGTCTCACAAGATTAGTATACATATTGAAATTTTCAGAATGTCCGGCCATATATAATCCCGATGGCTTCAGCATGCCGACCATTTTTTGTAGTACTTTTAGCTGGGTTGGTTTGTCAAAATAAATCATCACATTTCGGCAAAAAATCACGTCAAGCGGCCCCTTTACGTCCCACTTCGCATCGGTGAGATTCAGCTTTTTGAACTGCACCATGTTGCGCAATTCGTCCACCACTTTAACTTTGCCTTCATTAGCCCCTTTTCCTTTGTGGAAAAACTGCTTTTGTCGATGTTGGGGGATTTTCGCAATAGACGCTAAGGGGTAAACACCGGCCCTAGCTTTAGCCAGAACTTTGCTGTCTATGTCGGACGCAATAATTTTTACCGGCGTTTTAAAACTTCCGTACGCTTCTGCCACTACCATCGCAATTGAATAGGGTTCTTCGCCGGTAGAGCTCGCTGCGCACCAAATAGTGGTAACGTTATGCTGGCTAAGATAATCAGCCAGGGCAGTAAAGTGATGCGGCTCGCGAAAAAAAGAGGTTAAGTTTGTGGTTAGCGCATTGATAAACTGCTCTAACTCTGACTCGGACTTATTCACTAAAGCAAGGTATTCATTAAAACTGCGCAGATTTCTTGCCCTAATTCGCCGCGCTAGCCTGCTGTATACCATCGCTTCTTTTGCGTCAGATAAGTTTATTCCTGCTTTTTTAAACAACATTTGCTGCACGTTTTTGAAGTCCGCCTTTTCAAAGGCGAACTCCCTCGTGCTATCTTGTCTTGAAACAACCGTAGTCATCAGAATGATTCCCACTCTGCTTCGTCAGGCATAGCAGGCGTGAGGGCCTTAGCCTGAGACCCTCGCTGCACCTGTGCTGTCGGTAGGCGCTGAGGTTGTCGAAAATCACCGTGAGTCAGTGCCGCAACATGCTGTTGGTCACTGCTCAGCCCCTTTCCAACTTCAAAAACAGACACCCGCTCATTTAGCTGCAAAGACTGCTGCTTAAGGCTATCCGCAGCGGCCGCCGCTTCTTCCACCAGCGCTGCATTTTGCTGAGTCATTTCATCCATTTGAATTACAGCTTTGCTCACCTCTTCAATGCCAGCGGCTTGCTCGGCAGACGCTGCGGCAATTTCTGACATAATGTCATTTACTCGTTTAATCGAGGTCACCACTTCAGCCATAGTCTCACCGGATTTCACTACCAGCTGATTACCGCTTGCAATTTTACTGACCGAGTCAGAAATTAACTCTTTGATGTCTTTTGCGGCTTCTGCAGAACGCTGCGCTAAGTTACGAACTTCAGAGGCAACAACGGCAAAACCACGCCCTTGCTCGCCCGCTCGCGCAGCTTCCACCGCAGCGTTTAACGCCAGAATGTTGGTTTGGAAAGCAATCCCGTCGATAACACCTATAATGTCTGAAATTTCCTGAGCAGAGTCATTTATCTGCGTCATGGTATCAACCACTTCACTGATAACCTCTCCGCCCTGAGAGGCTATTTGACTTGCCTGCGCAGCAAGGCCATTGGCTTGCTCGGCATTCTCAGCGTTAAGCTTAACGGTGCCCGTTAGCTCTTCCATGCTCGACGCTGTTTCTTCAAGGCTTGACGCTTGTTGCTCTGTGCGGCTCGATAAGTCTGCATTTCCAGTCGCAATCTCCCCCGATGCAACATTAATGGTTTCTACCGCTTCATTAATGCTGGTGATCGTACCTCGCATTTCATTAATAAATTGGTTTATTGCTTCACCCAAGACAGCAAAATCGCCATCTAATGCATGGTCGATGTTAACAGTGAGATCGCCCTCTGTAAGCTTAGTCATTACGTGTTTAATTTCATCTACAGCTTGAGTGCGGCCGGTAATATCCGTAGCAAATTTGACGACACGGAAAGGCTTACCGTTGTGATCTAAAATGGGGTTATAGGTAGCTTGAATGAAAATTTCTTTGCTGTTTTTGCCAACCCTGCGGTACTCACCAGAAGAATAAGTGCCGCTACGTAATGCATCCCAAAAAGCAGCATATTCTGGGCTTGCGCGATATGCGGGGTCGACAAACATGCTGTGGTGCTTACCTTTAATTTCTTCAAGGGTATAGCCCACAGTATTCAAGAAGTTTTCATTGGCATCTTGAATAATGCCGTCCATGTTAAATTCTATAACTGCCTGAGATTTACCAATGGCGGCTAACTGCCCCTCGAAATAGGCATTTTTTACTTTTTGTTCGGTAATGTTGCTGGCGTATTTCACCACTTTTACAACATTACCACTCATATCTAAAATGGGGTTATAGGTTGCCTGGATCCATACGTCAGACCCATCTTTAGCAATACGATGAAATTCCCCTGAGTAAAATTGCCCTTCAGCTAACTTTTTCCAAAACGTACGATATTCTTCAGATTCACGCTCTTGTTTGGTAACAAATATACGGTGATGTTTACCCTGGATCTCGTCTAGTGCATACCCAACCGTGGCCAAAAAGTTATCGTTAGCGCTCACAATGTTGCCATTAGGGTCAAACTCGATAACTGCTTGAGATTTACTTATTGCATCTATCTGCCCTGTGTTGAATGCATTTTGCAGCTTTTGTTCAGTGACGTCAGATGCATATTTCACCACTTTTGTTGGCTTGCCAAACTCGTCGAAGATAGGGTTATAAGACGCTTGGATCCAAAGCTCACTGCCATCTTTTTTTACCCGTTTGAACTCACCTGACTTAAACTCACCTTTTTTTAAGTCACGCCAGAAAGCCGAATACTCGGGGCTCATTTTATAATTGGGTTCAACAAACATGCTGTGATGCTGGCCTTGAATTTCACTCAAGTCATAGCCTGTTGTAGCGCAAAAGTTTTCGTTGGCGTGTTGGATAATACCGTCTAGGTTAAACTCAATAACCGCTAACGATTTATCGATTGCGTTTATTTGCCCCTCGTAGTCGACGTTTTTACGCTTTTGCGCCGTGATGTCGGTTGCGAACTTAACTACGCGAACAATATTTCCCAGTTTGTCGTAAATAGGGTTGTAAGAGGCTTGGATCCAAATTTTGTCACCGTTTTTCGCTACACGACAGTACTCACCACTGCTGCGTTCACCATTTCTTAATCCTTCCCAAAAGCGGCTGTATTCTTCAGACACACCATAATCTGGCAACACAAACAAACGGTGATGTTTACCGACAATATCTTCTTTCATGTACCCTGTTACTTTAAGAAAGTTGTCGTTGGCATCTTCAACTATGCCTTCTGGCGAAAATGAAATAATGGCTTGGCAACGATCTAAGCCATCGAGTAACCCCGACTTGTGCTGTAATTCTTGGTCGTTTATCCACTCCACCATTGTGCCAAGCTTTTCACCTTCCACGCTTTTTATCGTGGTCAGGTTCAATGTAAAAAGTAAGTCTCCTACAGGCAGTAGAAAGGTGTCGCTACTATTACAGGTGTTATAACGCTGGCTTAAATCGCTGCTATTTTCGAAAAAACGTGCAACCGAGGTGCCGGTCAAGTTTTGAAGGTTAATGTTTGAAAGCGAGCGTGAGAACTGCGCTTCATATTCTGCTGCAAGCTGTTTGAATGCCTTATTAGCGAACGTTATTGTTCCTTCTGCATTTACCAGCATTAAGCATGCACTACTTTCGCTTAACGCTTGCTCTTGAAAGCGTGAAAGACTTTGCGCAGCCACCAACTCTTCATTGTGAAATATATTAAAAACACCCATAGCATCACCTATTTTTTGTCGCGCTACGTGTTGAAGCGCTGAAATAAACTTCAAGTAACAAAAAGGCGAATTCTCTTTTTAAAAATTCGCCTTTAGTTAACTAGAAAGACTCCCACTCATCGTTGTTCGGTACTTTAGGAGCCAGCTTTTTATTTGTATTTAACGTGGCCACTGAAGCCACTTTTTTTTCCTTCACTACTTGATGTACTTTTTGAGGAAGTGCCTCAGTGATAGTGGCTCTGTCACCAATGTTAAATGTCGATACACGCTCGGATAAATTGCCCGCTTGCTGCTGTAAGCTTTCTGCAGCCGCCGCCGCTTCTTCTACCAGCGCGGCGTTTTGCTGCGTCATTTCATCCATTTGTACTACCGCTTTACTCACCTCTTCAATGCCTGAAGCCTGTTCAGAACTCGCCGCCGCAATTTCCGACATTATGTCGTTGACCCGCTTGATAGAGGTCACCACCTCTTCCATTGTCTCGCCAGACTGATTGACGAGTTTATTGCCCCCATCAATTTTGTTCACCGAGTCTGATATAAGCTCTTTGATCTCTTTTGCCGCCTCAGCAGAGCGTTGAGCCAGGCTTCTTACTTCTGACGCCACAACTGCAAAGCCGCGCCCCTGTTCTCCCGCTCTTGCTGCTTCTACAGCGGCATTTAGCGCAAGAATGTTGGTTTGAAATGCAATGCCGTCAATAACACCAATGATGTCTGAGATCTCTTGAGCCGACTCGTTAATTGACGACATGGTGTCGACGACCTGACGAATTAACTCGCCGCCGCGCGACGCGATTTCACAACTTTGCGATGCTAAACTGTTAGCTTGTTCCGCGTTTTCAGCGTTGAGTTTTACTGTACCGGTAAGCTCTTCCATACTCGACGCTGTTTCTTCTAGGCTTGATGCCTGCTGTTCAGTGCGACTTGAAAGGTCAGAGTTGCCTGTGGCTATTTCAGATGAAGCAGTATTAATGGTTTCTACTGCTTGGTAGATGGAGCCAATAGTGCCAGACATTTCGCCAACGAACTGATTTATAGCATCGCTCAATACTTGGAATTCGCCTTCAAACTGCTCATCAAGTTCAGCTGTTAAATCACCACCAGACAAACGGGTCATCACATCGCTGATAGACCCTATAATACGGCGCATGTCATCTATAAAGCGGTTGATAGATGTGCCAAGCTCCTTAAACTCACCGTCAAACTCATGCTCAATACGGCAATCTAAATTACCCTGCACCAATTCATTCATGGCGGTTTTGATATCGCTTATAGCCTGCTTTCTACCCGTGATATCAATAGCGTACTTCACAACGCGATGGGGTCTGCCGTTTTGATCCAAGATGGGGTTATAAGATGCCTGGATCCAAATTTCTTTGCCGCCTTTGCCTATGCGCTTAAACTCATCAGTAAACAGCACGCCTTGGCGTAGCTGCTCCCAAAACTGACTGTATTCAACGCTGCGCTTATACTCTTCATCAACAAACATGCTGTGATGTTTGCCGACGATTTCATCTAAGCTATAGCCAACTGTGTTGGTGAAGTTTTCGTTGGCGTTAAGAATTTTTCCTTCAAGGTCAAATTCAATAACCGCCTGAGCCTTGTTGATTGCTTCAATTTGCCCTTCAAAATATGCATTACGTAATTTTGATGCAGTAATGTCAGTGGCAAATTTCACCACGCGTATTACCTTACCATCACCATCGAAGACCGGATTGTAGGTAGCTTGGATCCAAATCTCTTTACCCATTTTATTAAAACGACAAAACTCACCGCTTTGTGGCTTGCCCGCTTTTAGTTCACGCCAAAATTGAGCGTACTCTTCAGTGCGGATGTACTGGTTATCGCAGAACATTTTGTGATGATTGCCTACGATTTCATTAAGACTATAACCAAGCGCATTCAGAAAGTTATCGTTGGCATTTTGAATAACACCATCAGCGTTGAACTCGATAACCGCTTGCGCTTCGTTCAATACATTTAACATGGTGCTTTTAATGAGCAACTCAGACTGATCGACCCACTCAACCATAGTACCTATATTCTTATTGTCTTGGTCGAATAGAGGGGTCAGCGTAAGTTTAAAATTCAAATCGCCAATACTAATTGTAGAAGTCATTGTCGATTTTAATTCAGCAAGGATATTGCGCTGATGTGAAGGGTTCCGATGAAATTGGTCGATGTTCTGACCTTCCAAATTATCAGCAGAAAAACTGGGAAGAACAGCCTGTAATTTCTTTTCATTCTCTTTGAGCAGTGTTTTCACAGACTGGTTAGCATAGATGATGTTTCTATCGGCATCGGCCATCATGATGCAGCAAGTGGTTGCATCAAGCGCCTGCTTGTTTCTCAATGCTTGATTTACATCCGTTGCTTTGGTGAAGTCTTCCAACCACGTCATAATTCCCATTGTTTCAACCCTCAACCACTTGTGTTTTTGTTTCAACTAAGCCCAATTCATTACTTGTAATTAAGCTCTCAATATTCACTAGAATAACCATATGTTCTTCGACATCTGCCAACCCGTGAAGGTATTTGCTATCAAACGCCACACCGAATTCTGGTGGCGGCAACATGTCTTCTTCGGAAAGACGAATAACATCAGACACCCCGTCAACGACAATTCCAACGATACGCTCGTGAACGTTTAGCATGATGACGATAGTAAAGTCGTTGTAGGTGGCTTCACCCACGTTGAACTTAATGCGCAGATCCACAATAGGCACAATGTCGCCACGCAGATTAATTACACCTTTAATAAAGCTTGGTGCGTTAGCTATCTTAGTGACTTGCTCATAGCCGCGAATTTCTTTCACCGTCGTGATGTCTAAGGCGTAGTGTTCTTCGCCCAACACGAAACTTAAGAATTCATTCTCTTTCGACGCACTTACGGCTTGCTGTAGGGCTGCTTCGCTCATAGTGAAACCTCTTCATTTGGAATAGTGGAACAATTTGCCGCTACCGAGTCGGCATCCAAAATCATGGCTACTTTGCCATCCCCCATAATGGTGGCGCCGGCAATCCCTGCGACCTTTTTGTAGTGTTGTTCTAAGCTTTTAATCACGACCTGCTGCTGCCCCACTAGAGAGTCCACCAGCACGCCGTAGCGTTTCTTGCTACTTTCAAGAAGTACCACTATGCCCTTGGTCGGTTCAGTAATACCGTCGTCAACCTGCATAAGCTGTGTAAGCGACACTAACGGCCAATACTGATCTCTAATCCACAGCACTTTATCATTGCCGAGTGTTTTTACTTGAGAAGCGGTGGGCTGAAAGGATTCGATAACATTAAGTAGCGGAATGACAAAAATTTGGTCGCCCACCGAAACACACATGCCATCTACAATGGCAAGCGTTAGGGGTAAGTGGATATAAAATGCTGAGCCCTCACCCTGCGATGATTCTATTTCAATGCGTCCGCCAATCGATTCTATGTTTCTGCGAACTACATCCATACCTACGCCACGGCCGGATACATCGGTAACCTCAGCTGCGGTAGAAAAACCCGCTTGGAATATAAGCTGCCAAATTTCACTGTCTGGCATGTCGGGCGTAACCGCCAGTCCGTTTTGGGTGGCTTTCTCTAAAATGCGGGCTTTGTTCAAGCCTGCTCCATCATCAATAATGCCGATGATAATGCTGCTACCTTTCTGCTCTGCACTTAAAATAACCGTACCGTTTTCCGATTTACCCGCCTCAAGGCGCTTTTCAGGGCTTTCGATACCGTGGTCAATACTGTTTCTGACTAAGTGAGTGAGCGGGTCGACCAGTTTTTCGATAAGGCTCTTATCGATCTCAGTGTTGCCACCTTGAATAACTAAGTCGACTTTTTTACCCAGTTTTGACGATAGGTCGCGCACAACGCGAGGGAAACGATTAAACGTCATATTCACCGGCAACATACGCATAGACATCACCGATTCTTGAATTTCACGGGTATTGCGCTGAAGCTCATCTATTGCAAGCTGCAAGCGTTCACCTACTTGCCCTTCAACCTCCTGGCCTACGTTAGAAAGCATGGATTGCGTGATAACGAGTTCACCAACTAAGTTAACCATTGCATCAATTTTGGTAGTGTCTACGCGAATTGATGCGGCTTCTTTTGCTACGGCCTTTGGCTTAGTTTTTACCGGCTTCACAATGGGCTGTTTAGGTGGGGCAGACTGGGGGGCCTCTGTTTTTACGGGAAGGTTTTCTGGTTCGAAGAAACCGAAACCTTCATCAACGTTGCTAGTGTCACGGTTTGCTTCTGCGTCAGTATTTACTTTGGTAGGAGTTGCTTCATCGTCGAAGAGCCCAAAACCTTCTATATCGTCCGCGCCATTTTCACTTTCCTCTTGGGCTGCAGTCTCTTCTTCATCAAAGAAACCAAAACCCTCAATGTCGTTGGCTTCATCTTCTGCGTTTGGTTCGGGAGAGTCCTGAGCATCTTGCACCGGCAGCCCTGATGCGCTTGCAAGCGTGTCTTCAAGTACTTTAATACTGGCATCAATTTGTTCTTGAGGGAGTTCTGTTTGTTCTTTATAAGCAGATAAGGTGTCTTTGAGTACATCAAGGGTTTGTAGAAAAATATCAACAATATCCGCCGTAACTTGAATTTCTTGGTTACGCGCTTTGTCGAGAAGGTTTTCCATGACATGGGTAAGATTCATTAAAGCGTCGAAGCCAAAGATACCGCTGCCACCTTTTATGGAATGCGCCGCTCTAAAGATACTGTTTAACTCTTCGGGGTCGGGAGCATCCACGTCCAAGGTCATGAGCAACTGCTCCATGTCTTGAAGGTGTTCATCACTCTCATCAAAAAACACACCGTGAAACTGGTTTACATCAATGGTCATGATTGACTCCCATTCGCCCTATTTAAACCAACGCTTAACTAACCTAAAACTCGTTTCATCACATCTAGCAGCTTATTCGGATCGAAGGGCTTCACCATCCATCCTGTAGCGCCAGCTGCTTTTCCTTTCGCCTTCATATCGTCACCAGCTTCCGTTGTTAGCATGACAATTGGCGTCGAACGAAAGTTAGCCAGACCTCTTAAAGACTTGATCAGCGTGAGACCATCCATGCGAGGCATGTTTTGATCGGTAAGAACGAAATCGAAACGGGTCCCCTGGCACTTGTCTAGCGCATCTTGTCCGTCTTGGGCCGTTGTTACGTTGTAATTTGCTGACTTAAGTGTCATTTCAACCATCTGGCGAATAGACACAGAGTCATCCACAATCAGTATGCTTTTGCTCATAATTCAATCACCTTTGAATTGTCAGAGTTGCTCTTACGTTTCTTTACGAATATTTATCTTGCTGCTAAAAAAGTTCCACGTCGCCTGCATCCATGGAAGTGGCAGAAACTGGGTTGTGATCTGCTTGACCTTTTTCTGTCAGCGAGTGTTGGTAGTTTTCTAAGTTTTCTCGCACTCGGCTTGCACTTTCAGGGCTAAGCGTTGACAGCTGTTCTATAACGAACTCGATGATTTCTCGGGTATAAGTAAGGTTTTGTCCATTGATATCACCAAACTGTAACCCCCTAATGGCCGCAGCAGTTGAGTCTGCCAGCTGTTGTCTGATGGCCTCGAGTTCGCTCGCGCCTTGTATGTCGGATTCTGCTTTTTTGATGATGCCTCTAAGCTGTGCGCTAATCGCATCTTTTGCGTTAACCACGTGAGAAATATCCTGAGACGCAACAACTTCAGCGGTTTCCGTTAGTTTGTCGATAAGCGATTTGATGTTTTCTATTTGGGTTTTTATTACATCGCTAAACTGTGTAGAACGGGTTGATAGCGCACGAACTTCATCAGCAACAACGGCAAATCCGCGGCCGGCCTCGCCAGCACGTGCTGCTTCAATGGCAGCATTAAGTGCCAACAAATTGGTTTGTGAGGATATATCATCAATTCCGCTTAAGGCTTCAATGACGGTCGGCATTGCCTGCTGTATGGTTTGTACTTGAGTTTCTAACGCCCTTGTAGAGTCTGTCATTTGGGTAGTTGACGCGATAAATTGCGTTAGTGTGGAGTCAGTATCTGAAGCAAACGTGCGCATTTTATCGGCATAAGCACAATCGTCGTTGTCATCGTCTTTAAGCAGATTGTTGATACTGGCTTCTTGCTGCCCAAGCAGCGCCTGAAGTGAAATAAACGATTCGCTCAACGTAGCCACTGCATCGCTTTGAGTTGAAAAAATGTCTGCAATATTCGAAGAAGTGACGGTAAGGATGCTGCTTGCTTCAGACACTGCAACCTCCACCGACTCGTTACTTGCCGAGGTATTGTTTACACAAGATTGGTTAACAGCAGGTTGATTTGGTTTGTGAGTGGTACCAGCTTGCGAATTGGTCGTTATTTTGAGTAAAACGAATAACAAAAAAACGACACAGACTGAACTAAGAGCAAGGCCTAAATGCGCAACGGATGTAAAAGACAAGCTCCAGCTCGCTAACATCATTAAAAACGCAACAATAAACGCGTTACTCTTGCTAGAGAAAAAGTTATCTAAATAATTTGATGCAATAGCGACCACGATTCCACCTTTCACTGTTGCTGCCGTGTAAACGGCTGCACAAAACACAGTCTAAGTATGGTCTAATTTTGACCCCCAACAATTATACTTTTGAATATTTTTGTTAAACTATTGCTTTGGTGACATTAGTGACATTTTTTTAATGTTATGAGGCCCCCGAAAAGCACTTAAAGCCGACTTCCTGCACCTAAGGCTTCAAGGGTATCTAGTATCGCGTCGGAGATGTCTTCTAGAGGCTTGATAAAACTTGCAGCTTTCATTTCTACTGCGGTTTTGGGCATACCATACACCACACAGGTTTGCTCATCTTGGCAGAAAGTGATAGAGCCTTTGGTATGCATGTTTTTCAACCCCTTTGCGCCGTCGCGCCCCATACCTGTGAGCAGTACCCCCACCGCATTTCCACCAGCATGCTCAGCGAGCGAGTCGAACATCACATCAACCGAAGGCTTGTGCCCTGATACTTTAGGCCCATCATCAAGCAATAAACGATAGTCTGCGCCACTTCGTTCTACTTTCAGGTGCTTATTACCCGGTGCTAAATAGGCAAATCCCGGCAATAGACGCTCTCCACCTTGTGCCTCTCTTACCGTTATTTCACATAGGTTATCAAGCCGTTTGGCATAGGTAGTAGTGAAGCCCGGCGGCATATGCTGGGAAATTACCGTAGCAGGTGCATTGCGAGGAAAATGCATGATGACATCCTTTATCGCTTCGGTTCCGCCAGTAGACGCTCCTATACCAATGAGTTTTTCGGTGCCGGTGTAGCGCATAGAAGCATGCTTAGTGCAACGGGCTTCAGTTGGATGACCTAGCTTGGAGTGAGCTGCAGCTTTTATCTTTTCAATGATGATCGCAGCGTATTCCGCCATACCTTGCGCAACACCTAATTTTGGCTTTGCTATAAAATCCACGGCCCCTAATTCCAATGCGCGCAGAGTAGCATCGGCCCCTCGCTCAGTCAGCGTAGAAATCATTACCACTGGGGTCGGCATTGCTTTCATCATAACTTCTAAAAAACGTAGGCCATCTACCTTTGGCATTTCAATATCTAAGGTAATAACATCTGGCCTAAATTCTTGAACCATTCGCTTAGCTACGTAAGCATCGGGAGCTGCACCAACCAAGGATAGCTCTGGTGCTTGCGCCACTATTTCTGAAAGTATTTGACGAATTAACGCAGAGTCATCAACCACGAGAACTTTTATAGGCATGTGACTGTTCCGAAAATGAAATGACACCGGCTTTGGCTTGCTCAGAGAGTAGTACGCGATGCGCAGACTCACGTTCATAGAGCGTGGCATTATGGAACTCTCGAATTCGCTTCATATAAACATTGCCGTCGGCGGGAAAATAATAAATTTTGCGTGCATAGGTAGACATTAAGTCGCTGCTTATGAGTGGGATGTTGGCATTATCTAAATAGTCTAGAACGAACTCGGCGTTGACTCGCCCGATGTCTTGCTGCACAAACCCAGGTAACACCTTTCCACCACCGAACGCTTTGGCTACCAATTTATTACGACGAGCTCCCAAGTGAACAAGCTGATCTATAAGCATATTCATAGCGTGCACGCCATATTTTGTAGCTAAGCAGGTGTCGAGATTGGTAGTCAAATTAAGGTCGGGCAACATAAAGTGATTCATACCGCCAATTTTCTTTTCTTTATCGAAAATACATGCTGCTACGCAAGAACCGAGAATGGTCACGAGTGCTTTGTCTGAGGCCGTCGCATAGTACTGCCCTGGCAGAATCTTAACCGCTTCTTTCTGGAGCCGGTTATCAAAATATCGTATGGGGTTTTCATCCTGACTCATACTGCTTATCCCTCTAAACAACCGGTCGGTAAATTGTTTTCCCCATAGGAGCGACAAGTTCAGGGTACATGGTGAAGTTTTCGGAATGCCCTGCGACATACATGCCGTCAGCACTCATCAATTTCACCATTCGTGCTAATATTTTACGCTGAGTGGGCCGGTCGAAGTAAATCATGACGTTTCGGCAAAAAATCACATCTATTGGTGCATTTACAAACCAGTTTGGCGACATCAAATTTAGTGATTCGAACTGCACCATTTTTCTTAACTCATCCACCACCCTGACCCTTCCGGCTTGTGTGCCTTTACCTTTGTAGAAGAACTGGGTTTTATAATCGTGGGAAAGCTGGCTGATGCTGTTTTGGGCATAAATACCTTGGCGAGCTTTCTGCAATACTTTACTGTCGATATCTGTGGCGAGTATTTGAATGTTTGGCGTAAAGGTGCCATACACAGACGCAACCGTCATTGCAATACTGTATGGTTCTTCACCCGTGCTGCTTGCCGCACACCAAATTCGCTTCGTTTGAGGGCGACTTCGAAGGTAATTAGCTAATGCTTCAAAATGATGGGGCTCTCTAAAAAATGCCGTGAGGTTGGTAGTGAGCGCATTAATGAAGTGTTCCATTTCATCTTTACAGCTTTCTACATACGCCAGGTACTCTTTAAAACTGTGAATATTGAGCGTGCGTAGCCGCCTAGCTAAGCGGCTATAGACCATTGCATCTTTAGAGTCGGCTAAATTAATGCCAGCTTGTTTAAATAGCAGGCTTTTAACCCGTTCAAAGTCTCTTCGGCTATATGGAAATTCCCTTTGCGCTTCCGTGCTGTGTATTGCTGACATACACTAAAATGCCTCCCAGTCCGACGCATCCGGTGCGGCTGGATTAAGCGCTTTAATTCGCTGCTTTGGCACTTCGCGCTCTTTGGGTACTGCATGACTGCCGTTTAAAGAGCGTACCTCAGAGGCCTGCTCGGCCTTTCGATTATTTCCTACTTTGAAAACCGATACCCGCTGCGCAAGTTCGCCTGACTGCTGTCTCATGCTGTCGGCAGCCGCCGCTGCCTGCTCAACTAATGCAGCATTTTGCTGGGTCATTTCGTCCATTTGAACTACCGCATTACTCACTTCCTGTATTCCGGTGGCTTGCTCAGATGATGCCGCAGCAATTTCAGACATAATGTCGTTAACACGTTTAATTGCAGTGACGATATTAGCCATGGTTTCGCCAGACTTATTCACCAATACATTGCCATCGCCAATTTTATCAACCGACGCAGAGATTAGCGCCTTAATGTCTTTTGCCGCTTCGGCAGAGCGCTGTGCCAACGTTCTGACTTCAGAAGCAACGACGGCAAACCCACGACCTTGCTCGCCCGCTCTTGCTGCTTCAACCGCTGCGTTTAGCGCAAGAATATTGGTTTGAAAAGCAATGCCGTCGATAACACCAATGATATCTGATATGCGCTGAGCAGAGTCGTTGATTTCACCCATGGTATGCACCACTTGTTCAATAACCTTGCCGCCCTCTGATGCTACTTCTGATGCCTGGCTGGCCAAGCCTTTTGCTTGATCGGCATTCTCTGCATTTAGCTTCACTGTGCCCGTCAACTCTTCCATGGCAGAGGCTGTTTCTTCTAAGCTAGACGCTTGCTGCTCGGTACGACTAGACAAATCAGCGTTGCCAGTGGCGATTTCATTTGAAGCCGTATCGATGGTTTCCACAGCGGTGTGAATTTTCACTATGGTGTCGCGCAGTTCACCAATAAAGTGATTAATAGATTCGCCAAGCACCTTAAAGTCGCCTTCTAATGGCTCCTCTATTGTTTTCAGCAAATCACCGTCTGTAAGGCTAGCCATAATAGACTTAATGCTTTCAACAGCTAACGTTCTTCCTGTTACATCTGTGGCGTACTTCACTACTCTAAACGGCTTGCCGTTTTGGTCTAAAATTGGGTTGTAAGAGGCTTGGATATAAACTGGTTTTCCTGATTTATTGAAACGCTTATATTCACCGCTTGCATAAACGCCTTGGCGCAGCTGCTCCCAGAATGCCGCGTATTCTGGACTGTTTTTAAAAGCAGGATCTACAAAAATACTGTGGTGCTTTCCTTTTACTTCATCAAGGGTGTACCCCATCGCCGCTAAGAAATTACTGTTCGCGTTTAAAATAACGCCTTCAAGATCAAATTCAATAACCGCCTGAGACTTACTAATGGCGTTCAACTGGCCCTCAAAATAAGCGTTTTTCAACTTGTCTTCAGTGATGTTGGTTGCGTATTTAACTACTCTGAACGGGTTGCCATTCATGTCTTCTATAGGGTTATAAGAGGCTTGGATCCAAACACTTTTACCTGACTTGCTTATGCGCTTAAATTCTCCTGAAAAGAACTTACCTGCCTTAAGTTCAGACCAAAAACGCTGGTACGACTCTGACTGCCGGGTTTCTTCATCTACAAATAGTTGATGATGTTTACCTTTAATTTCGTCTAGGCGGTAACCCATAGTGTTAAGGAAATTATCGTTTGCGGTAATGATGTTGCCATCTACATCAAACTCAATGACCGCCTGCGATTTACTGATAGCGTTAATTTGCCCTTCAAAATACGCATTTTTTAATTTGTCTTGGGTTACATCGGTAGCAAACTTAACCACTTTAAATGGCTTACCGGTACTATCAAAGATGGGATTGTAAGATGCGCGTATCCATATTTCTTTGCCGCCCTTTGCAATGCGTTTGTATTCTCCTTCGCTGTGCTCTCCGGCTTTTAAGCTTTGCCAAAAAGCGGCATATTCAGCGCTTAATTTATGGCTTGGGTCGACAAACATACTGTGATGCTGCCCTTTAATTTCTAACAGGCTATAACCCATTGCGGCGAGGAAATTTTCATTGGCATTTAAAATGTTCCCCTCAAGATCAAACTCGATAACGGCCTGTGATTTATTAATGGCTGTGATTTGCCCTTCGTAATCCGCATTTTTTTGTTTTTGCGCCGTAATATCAGAGGCAAACTTGATGATGTAATCTACCTCACCCTTTTCATCAAACACGGGATTATAGGTTGCTTGGATCCACACTTCTTCGCCTTGCTTGTTTATTCTACAAAACTCACCGCTATGAACGTCACCGCTTTTTAGCTTCTGCCAAAACACTCTATACTCGTCGCTTAGTGCGTAATCACTGTCAACGAAAATACGATGGTGCTTTCCCACCACCTCGCTTTCGCTATAACCCATTGCGGATAAAAAGTTACCGTTAGCAGACAAAATTTCGCCGTCTGTAGTAAACGATATCACCGCTTGGCTTCGCATAATGGCATCGACCATACCTTTATTACGTCTGTTTTCAGTATTGTCCTGCCACTGTGTGACGAAAAGCTGAGTACCGTTCTCGTCTATTGTAGTTGCAGCTGAACTTACACAAAAACTATGGTCAGCAAGGACAACAAGCAGCTTGTCATCCCCTCTAGCATGTGTGAGCAAATAAGACGGATTTTCTGACGTATTAGAACCAATAGCGATGTCATCTATGTGCTTGCCAACTAGTGTAGATTCGCCCTCGTTGACAGAAAAGTCTTTGGGGTAGGCTTTTGCCATACGCAGGAATGCGGGAGTGTGAAAGTGAATAACCCCCGACTTGTCGATAACCAACAAGTTTGAGGCACTGGCCTTTAGAATATTCGACTTCAATAGCGCGTCGTGCTTCGCTATTTTTAACTCTTCGCCGTTAAGAAAATTAAATACGCCCATAACTAATAGTTCCCAATGTCAGGTGTTTGTGTTTAGTGAAGGACCTTGTAACTACGCGTCGTCTTTTACGCTTTCAGGTGCGACTAAACCCAGCTCTTCGCTGGTAATTAAACTTTCTATGTTCACCAGAATGACCATGTTTTCATCTACATCAGCTAAGCCGTGTAGATACCTGCTGTCAAAAGCTACGCCAAACTCTGGTGGCGGAAGTACTTGGTCTTCAGACAAGCGAATAACATCGGATACACCATCTACCACGATGCCAACAATACGCTCTTGAATGTTCAGCATTATCACTATTGTGAAGTCGTTATATGTGGCCTCACCTACGTTAAACTTAATACGCAAGTCCACGATAGGAACGATGTCACCACGCAAATTAATCACGCCTTTTATGAAGGCTGGCGCATTCGCAATTTTGGTAACTTGTTCGTACCCTCTAATTTCCTTTACTGTGGTGATGTCCAAAGCGTAATGCTCATCGCCAAGCACAAAACTCAAGTATTCTTTGTCTTGTCCGCCAGTAACCGCTTGATGCAAGGCAGTTTCACTCATGAAAGTAACTCCTCTATTTGACTGGAGGTATAAGTTGTAGCAATGGAGTCTGCATCGATAATTAGTGCGACTTTACCGTCACCCATAATGGTTGCCCCCGCTATTCCAGCCACTTTGCGGTAGTGTTCCTCTAGACTTTTAATGACGACCTGCTGCTGACCAACAAGCGCATCAACCAAAACACCAAAGCGTTTTTTACTGCTTTCAAGTAACACCACAATGCCTTCAGTGGGAGAAAGTGCAGCGCCTTCCACTTCCATGAAGTCGTAAAGAGGGACCAAAGGCCAGTATTGATCTCGAATATAAAGTACAGTGTCGTTGCCCAAGGTTTTCAGCTGTTGCTTAGTTGGCTGGAAGGATTCAATAATGTTTAAAAGTGGGATCACGAAGATTTGCTTACCCACCGACACACACATGCCATCGACAATAGCTAGCGTAAGGGGTAAGTGAATGAAGAAAGCTGAGCCTTCACCAGCGCTCGATTCAATATCGATACGTCCACCAATAGACTCGATATTGCGGCGCACCACATCCATACCTACCCCTCTTCCCGAGACATCGGTAATGGCTTCGGCTGTTGAAAATCCAGGTTGAAATATAAGCTGCCACACTTCTGAGTCAGGCATATCATCAGATACGGCAAGCCCATTACTTCGCGCTTTAGCAAGAATCTTGTCGCGATGAAGACCGCCGCCATCATCGATAATGCTGATAATAATGCTACCGCCTTTTTGTTCGGCACTTAGAATAACCGTGCCTTTCTCTGGCTTGCCAGCAGCGACGCGTTTGTCGGGCATTTCTATACCGTGGTCAATACTATTGCGCACGAGATGGGTAAGGGGGTCGACAATCTTTTCAATTAAACTTTTATCAATTTCTGTGCTGCCGCCCTGAAGCACCAGCTCTACCTGCTTACCCAACTTGCCTGCTAAGTCTCTGACTAAACGCGGGAAACGATTAAAGGTTGCGGTTAGCGGCAGCATGCGCATAGACATGACCGACTCTTGAATTTCCCGGGTGTTTCGCTGTAGCTCATCAATAGCAAGCTGTAGCCGCTCACCCACTTGACCTTCAACGTCTTGCCCAATCATAGACAGCATGGATTGGGTGATAACCAGTTCGCCCACTAAGTTAACCATGGCATCGATTTTAGTGGTATCTACACGTATCGAGGCCGATTCACGGGCTGCGCTTTTCTTTGCAGAAGACTTTGCTGCTGTTTTAGCTGGCGTAGGCACAGCGCCATTCTTTGTGGCCTGACCATCGTTAGTTACAGTTGTTGAATTTGGTCGTTCGCTTACATTTTGCGCGTTGCTATCGCTGGGCTTATCTAGTGCAGTATTAATGTTGCTAGCTGAGGGTACGTCTTCAAAAAAACCAAAACCTTGGCTTTCCTCTTTTTTAGTGCTTTCGGCGTTTGCTGCCTCAGATTTTACTGCGTGAGGGGCAGTGCTATTGTTAGATGTTTCTTCCTCATCGAAAAACCCAAAGCCGTCGTCGTTTTGCTGTGATAACAAAGGCTTTTCACCGCGATTTTGGTCGACTGTTTCAGTTACATCATCAAAAAAACCAAAACTATCGTCGTTGTCTTGCTTATTCTCAACAAGTTGACTGGAACCAGGCTCATCATCAAAAAAGCCAAAGCCATCGTCAGAGGTGTCATTAGCCTGAGTAATTTCGTCGTCAAAGAAACCAAAACTATCGTCCTGTTCACTTTCGCTTTGTGCGCTCGCGCTTACTTCAGGTGCCTCATTATTACCAATTGAGTCAGCATCTATGGGTTGCCCGTTAATCACACCGTTAAGTATATCTATGCGCTCATCGATGCTTTCTTGTGGAATTTCAGTTTCATCACGGTAGGCGTTTAAGGTGTCTTTTAAAACGTCGAGGGTCTCTAAAAGCACGTTAACAATTTCAGCCGTTACATTGAGTTCATTGTTACGGGCTTTATCTAACAAGTTCTCCATCACATGCGTTAAATTCATTAACGCATTAAAGCCGAAAATGCCGCTACCACCTTTAATCGAATGGGCGGCGCGAAAAATGCTATTTAGCTCTTCAGGATCAGGGGACTCTACGTCCAGATTCATCAACAGCTGTTCCATATCGTCGAGATGCTCGTCACTCTCGTCGAAAAATACACTATGGAACTGTTCAATATCGATGCTCATTCTGAATCCTTCCAGACTTAAAGTATGAAAAGTTGTGCTTAACCTAAAACCCGCTTAGTGACATCAAGCAGTTTGTTTGGGTCAAAAGGTTTAACCATCCAGCCAGTGGCGCCTGCTGCTTTGCCCTTTGCTTTCATATCGTCGCCAGCTTCGGTGGTAAGCATTACAACTGGGGTCCTGCTATATGCTCCCAAGCTGCGCAAGTTTTTAATTAAGGTTAACCCATCCATGCGAGGCATATTTTGATCGGTTAGTACAAAGTTAAACTGCTGGCTTTTACATTTATCGAGCGCTTCTTGCCCATCTTGGGCTGTGGTCACGGTGTAGCCTGCTCCCTTGAGGGTCATTTCTACCATTTGACGAATCGACACCGAATCGTCGACAACCAAAATGTGTTTGCTCATATGCTCACTTCTCCAGACTATGTCGTTACTGACGGTGCTTCCTGTTCCTTTTTAGCTTAGAACAATTCAACTTCCCCAGCGTCCATAGACGTTGCTGATACTGGGTTATGATCATTTTTACCTTTGGCAGCAATCCCTTTTTGATACTCGTTTAATGCACTGACGAAACTGTCGATATTGTTAGCATTCAATGTCGCCAACTGCTCTAAAATGAACGTGATCATATCTTGGGTATACTGAATATGCTGGCCATTAATATCACCAAATTGCATACCTCTGATGGCCGCGTTGATCGACTCATCAAGCTGTGCCCCTATATCTTCAATTTGTTTTGTAGTGACAAGATCTGCTTCTGCCTTTCTGATGATTTCGGCCAGTTGTTCACTAATGTGTGATTTAGCATTAACAACTTGAGATATATCTTGTGAGGCTACAAATTCTGCTGTGTCGGTAAGCTTGTCTACCAAACTACGAATGTTCTCGACTTGAGTTTTAATGACGTCACTAAACTGAGTTGAGCGAGTTGATAACGCGCGCACTTCATCGGCCACAACCGCAAAACCCCGACCAGCCTCGCCCGCTCTAGCAGCTTCAATTGCAGCGTTTAGCGCCAATAAGTTAGTTTGCGCGGCAATGTCATCTATACCGCTAAGCGCATCTATAACCGTGGGCATTGCCTGCTGAATAGTCTGCACTTGCTCCATTAGATGTTTTGTCGACGAAGACATTTGCTCGGTTGAACCGATAAATTGGGTTAACGTTCCGTCAGTTTCTTGCGCAAAAGTACGCATGCGTTCGGAGTAGGACTGTGTTTGCGTAGCATCAACGCTAAGTAATGCATCAATACATTGTGTTTGCTGTGCCACAAGTGCCTTTAAACTGCTAAAAGCTTGTGACAAGGTTTCAACTGCATCGTCTTGCGTAGATTTAATAGAAGACAAGTTGCTATCACATTTACCCAAAGAAAGAGACAGTTCTTCACTGGCTTTTTCGATATCTGCGCTTTCAGGTGGCCCGTTTTGTTCGGGCAATTTGCTATCGGGATAAATCTGTTCATCTTCGCTCATAGTTTTTGCGTAAACAAAAAAACTGAACACAAGCACACCGGTTAACACCGCTAGCGCACTAAGTGCAGATGCAAAAAAGAATAGCCCCCATGAAACAGCGATCCCCACCGCTGAAAGCACCAATACGTTTTTTATGGCCCCTTGCTGCATTGAAGGTAAGTTATTAAATGACAAAAAAACTCTCCTCGGGAAAAACGTATCCGCTCAAAGCTTTCTACGCTAATTCCTATTTAAGCTCGTTATTTGTTAGCTAATTACAATGCGTTTCGCACATTAAGAGTAAACGCCAAACGACAGACCTCCCCCTGCAAACAGGTACATAGTCTTGTTGATAAAATTAGATAACAAAGTTATGTCGGACTGCCTCTGTACCTATGACTAAAGCGTAGTACCCATTTTGAAAAGTAGGCAAGAACATGCATAAGTTTTTTATTAAAAAAGCGTTTTCGCTGCCATTTGTGTCGAACTTGCTAATTACAAGACAAAGAATATTGACACTTACACTGATATTCGGCTTTACGAGTGCAGCTAGTCTAACGGTCCAAAAATGTCGCAGATGGGATTGAGGTAAAGTGTAACAGGAGTGACAACGAGCGCACTTTTCGAAAACTGTAGCGCATCATCATTTTGCTGAGCAAACGACAAATTGTCACTTAAGGCATAATCTACACGATTACTTCTTACTAGACGAATGCCCGTTTCAATGTCTTCAACAAACACGATGCGAAAGCCAGCATCGGTAAATTGTTGCGCAAAAGCAGCATCCTCTTTTGTTCGCAATAGCGCAACGCTTTCGCCAGCCAGGTCATTGAGTGATTGCCAAACGAATGTACTTTTTTCTGCCAAGCGCACCAAACCAACGCTAATTTTACTTTTTGATAAAACAATTGACTGTGACTCAATACCTTCAACTGCTGGGTAGAAACTCGCGCACCATTCGCCAGAGCGGATGATGGCTGCCGCTCGCGCCGGCGGTACGAACAGGGCTCGCCATGTTATCGCGTCGCTGAACGCGGCTTTTTCAAGCAGTTCAAAAGCGATGCCGTTATCTGGTTCTTCAGACGTCATAAATGGCGGATACTCAATAGCGAGAACGTCTACCGTTTTTGCCTGACTACTCATAGGCATTAGCAGCAGCGCAACAGTGAAGGTGATTAAACTGGCTAAACGCATAAGCAAAAACTTAGAAACGATATGTGAATAAAACATTAGCATAATAGTTTTTCACTTGCGTAGTTTAACTTTATCAATGACTTTCAATAAGCCAGTCATGTTAATACCAGCGAATTAAACTTCAGCTTCGTTGTTAAGCGCAGGTATATTCTTCGCTAAGTTACCCATTAACAATCATTGCTTTACTACAACACTAGTTTGCTACTGAAAAATAAAGCCAAGTTGTCACGACCACGGTCTGATTATTTTATGTACAAAAGCTTATTAATAATAGATACTTTATGAAGAATTATCACACACTACAAGGATGTAGAGGTTTGGTTGTTATCCTGAGTAGTTAACTTACATTGGAGAAACAATCATGAAAATTTTTAAAAACGCATTATTGGTGTTACTTTTTACATTTACAACTCACACCTACGCTAACAATGTAAAATCAGTTATACCCAAATATGATATTCCAGAGGTAGACAAAGACGGAAATGTTGTCGATGCTGAGAGTGAAGCTTACGACTTAAAGCTTCAACCTCAATTGACTGTTGATGATAATACTTTAAAGCCTGCTATAACTTTATTCACTCGTTCCAATTCGCTTTTCACCCGAACTTACAAGGGTCAAGACACTCCATTTTTCGATAACTATTTTCTGTTTCAGTTTACAGCTAATTCAGGAATCGAAGTTAGCGACTTTGAGAATCCGACAGAGTCTAATGACCAAATAATCAGCGAATATGTTGCCGACGGAGGCAACATAGAGTTCGATTTATCTTATAGAGTGTCGTATAACAATTGGGACTTTTCGCTAGGAGGCTTTTATTCTTTGCTCTCTACAGATGCAATTAGCGCTGAACAAGGCTCTTCAAATATTATTGACGTAGATGCTGAAGTCTACGGGCTTAGTGCTTTTGCTTCTTATAGCTTTAATAAAGTAATACTATTTTCAGAATTCCGAACTTTTGACACGTCTGATGAAGGAAAGAGCGTTGACTTCACAGAAATTCTAGACGATGGACATGCAACTGAATTTGGCGTTTCGTTCCCCTTGTCAGTACTAAGTTTTGACGATAACGTTGTAACTGATAGAGAGGGCTTTTACCTTACGTTATCTAGAACAAAACACTCAGAGGTCGATAAGGCCATTTTTAGAGTGACTGTTCAAAAACGCTTTGAATTTAACTAATTTTTTAAACATTCTTTAAAAAAGAACTTTGCTAAATAGTTCACTGACGGTGCCTCGACCCGGGATTGTAACGCGCGGCGCAGCCGCAGGGGCACGTTTGCGTGTGCCTGTTTTTTCAACCGCCAGAATCAAAAAAGCCCTCGCATTTCTGCAAGGGCTTAAATGATGGTGCCTCGACCCGGGATCGAACCAGGGACACGCGGATTTTCAATCCGCTGCTCTACCAACTGAGCTATCGAGGCTGAAACTTGTTAGCGTTCTAGGCGTTTGCTGCCCGTCCTGCTGTGGGTGCGTATTAAACGGTTTTCGCCTTCACAAGTCAACCGTTTTTCTCGCTTTTTTTGCGCTTTTATTACTGTTTGCGCATTGTTTGCTCAAAAAATGCTTTTTTGCTTATTTTTCAGGCGGAACGTAGCCTTCAATCGTAGGCTCTACGTCGTCAAACAAGTATGCCGACATTTTTTCTTCTAAGAATGCACGTGCATTCGGCTCCATCATATTTAACTTATGTTCGTTAATTAGCATGGTTTGTTTCTTTTGCCATTCGGCCCATGCTTCTTTAGAAATGTTGTCGAAAATACGCTTACCCAGTTCACCCGGATAAAGTTGGAAATCTAAGCCGTCTGCTTCTTTTTGAAGTTTGCGACAAAATACCGTTCTTGCCATGTTATGTCCTTTTGTTCGCTATCTGCTTAACAATAAATACTACGTTAGAATTACTATACCTAACGTATCAACTGCCGAATAATCTTGGTTGTAGGTGCCGCTAAACCAACTTCAATAGGCTCGTCCAACGAAAACCAACGATTTGCCGATTCGGCTACGCGCTTTGTTGGAGCAGAGTTTACCACGGCCACTACTGGGGTGATATCTAAATGAAAATGACTGAAGGTGTGGCGGAAGCCTGCTAGCGCTCGAGTCTCTTCAACACTGATCCCCCGCTTGGTCAATTGCTCAATACCCTCTCCTATTGAAGGTACCTCGATAAAACCATACAAACCGCCCCACAGGCCTGTTGAAGGACGCTGTTCTAAATAGACTTGGCTATTAAACTGGGCCACCATCATATAGGTAGATTTTTCCGGAAGCGTCTTTTTCGGTTTTTTACCCGGGTAGTCAGTTTGCGCGCCTTGGGCGTAAGCAATACAGTCTGCTTGAAGTGGACATTCGTCGCACTTTGGCTTACTTCGCGTACAGATCATCGCGCCTAGGTCCATCATCACCTGGGTATAGTTGGCACAGCGTCCACCTTCTGGATCGGTTGGCGTATTCTTCTCAGCCACTTCCCAAAGTTGGTTTTCAACTTTTTTCTGCCCAGGCCACCCGCTTATTGCGTAGTAACGCGCCAAAACACGCTTCACATTGCCATCTAATATAGGAAAGCGCATATTGCGTGACAGCGACAGTATTGCGCCTGCCGTTGAGCGCCCTATACCGGGTAAATCCATGACTTCTTCTAGAGTACAGGGAAACTCGCCATTGTATTTGTCTACCAACATATTCGCAGCTTTATGGAGGTTCCTGGCTCTTGCGTAGTAGCCTAGCCCCGTCCAATGATGAAGCACGTCGTCTTGAGATGCCTTCGCTAAATCATGTACGGTGGGAAACGACGCCATAAAACGTTCAAAGTAAGGAATTACCGTGGTAACTTGGGTTTGCTGCAGCATAATTTCCGACACCCATACTTTATAGGGCGTTACTTCTTGCTGCCAGGGCAAATGCTTTCGCCCGTGTTTATCAAACCATGCGAGCACTCGCTCAGAAAAGCCACCGGTATATTGTTGTTCTGTCATAATTGTCTGTATGGGTATTTGCTAAATATTCGTTTGTCATTAAAGCGTGGCTACATTCTGCATAGCAAACCAATCATTAAGAGGCGCGCTATGGTAGCATGTAACTAGCTAGTTTAATGTTAAGGAGCACACGTGTCTGTGCAGCAACCTGTTTTATTTTTCCCCGGTACGCTTTGCGACGAACGCGTGTATCTGCCGCTTTGGCGCGCACTATCTGTCTCACAACGTCGCTATGTGCCACTTCAATGGGCAGCATCGCTAGAAGAAATGCTAGCACTCAGTGAAGATCGCATTCTCGAAAACGAAAAAGTGCACCTTGTGGGTTATTCCATGGGCGGCTTTGTAGCTGCACTGGTGGCACAGCGCAATCCCGCCAATATAGCCTCGGTTACGTTAATCGGCTATAACCCAGAGGGCTTATCAAAAGAAGAAATTGCCAAGCGTAAGCAGTTGACTACCATGCTTAAGCAAGGACACTTTAAGCCCGATAACGATGCTTATCTGGCGCGATTTATACACCCTTCACGTTTGAACGATGAAAACGTGGCTGGCGTAGTAAAATCGATGGCACAAGATTTGGGCAAAACAACCTTGCTTAATCACACGCTAGCTACCACGCCACGAGAAAGTACCGTTAAAGCGCTTGCAAAGATCAATGTGCCAGTAACGTTTATTACAGCTCAGCAGGATGCAATTGCCCCTGCAGAGGCAATACTGCAACTTAAAAGGGTGTTGCCTAACGCACGGTTCCATACCGTAAGTGATGCTGGGCATATGCTAGTACTTGAGCAAACCGATGTTGTTGCGTCTATTATTGCAAAACAAATTAGCGTATAAAATTACAGCATTTTTACCACGATAGCGTTGCATAAGCCGCGGGTAAGTGGATAATGCGCCACCAGAAAATTGGGTAAGAAAGGCATTGCAAATGAGGCAATTCAAAAGTCAGGCGGAAGCAGAAGCCGCTGGAGTATACGTAAGCAAGGTAAAAAGCTTCGTAAAACGTGAAGGTAGGCTAACCAAAGCACAAGAAAAAGCCTTGAAAGATCACTGGCCATCTAAAGGCATAGACTATGCTGAAGCACCGTTATCGCTACCAGATACATTTGGCCGAAATGCCCCCGTGATTGTGGAAATTGGCTTTGGAATGGGTAAGTCATTGGTTGAAATGGCCGCGAATGCACCTGATAAAGATTTCATAGGCATTGAGGTTCACCGTCCTGGTGTTGGCGCATGTTTGGCTACTGCCGAAGAGCAAGGCGTCGAGAACTTACGCGTGATGGAACACGACGCGGTAGAAGTACTTAAGAACATGATTCCAGACGGTTCGTTGTCTCGTTTACAGCTCTTTTTCCCCGATCCATGGCATAAGAAGCGTCACCATAAGCGTCGCATCGTTCAGCCTGAATTTGTTGAGTTGGTTCGCACCAAGTTAGCCATTGGCGGCTGCTTTCATATGGCAACTGACTGGGAGCAATACGCTGAGCACATGCTAGAAGTCATGACTAACGCCGCCGGTTACAGCAACACAGCAGTTGACGGCGACTATGTGCCTCGTCCGGACTATCGACCAATCACTAAGTTTGAAACACGCGGACAAAAATTGGGACATGGTGTTTGGGATTTAATTTATGAGCGCACAGAATGATGATGCTATCTCCTCAAAGTCAACTGCTGGAGAGAAACCTTTCGCTTTTTGAGCAAGGTTGTTGGGCATTTATCAACCCCGCCGATGCTTACTTTTTAGACGCATTAAAGACGAAAGAAGTGACTGTGATTCATCAATTTTTTGATGTTTTTGCGGAAAGTGTTGGGTCAATTCCTTCCGTCACGTTTGATAGTAGAGACATTACTGAAAAAGGCTTTCAGATTGCCGAAAAAGTGGGCAGCCACACTCACATTTTTACGCCTTTTACACTATTAGAAAAGTCGCATACCGACGTTATGGTGTTCTTACCCAAAGCCAAAAATCATTTTCAATTGCTGCTTCGAATGGCGGCAGGTATGGTTGGCAAGGGCGGTCGAATTCACGTTGTAGGTGAAAACAAGGGCGGAATTAAAAGCGCTGCTAAGCTAATGCAACATTACGGACCTACACAAAAAGTAGATTCAGCGCGTCACTGTAGCCTGATTACTGTGTTGGTAGAGCAAGAGCATGGCGCATTTGAACCACAGGCGTGGACTGAGATAAACACCTATGAAGTACAAAACCTGCAGTGGCAAGTTGCGTCATTACCAGGCGTATTTAGCCACAAAGAATTAGATCCTGGCACAGCGCTTCTTTTGGACAAGCTGTCTAATTCGATGAAAGGTGATGTGCTTGATTTTGCCTGTGGCGCTGGCGTAATTGCGAGCTTTCTAATGCTAAAGTTCCCGCATTTGAAGTTAAGGCTTACAGATGTTAGCGCAATTGCCGTGTACTGCAGCGCATTAACTTTAGCCGAAAATCAACTCGCGGCTACGCTTCACGCTGCCAACGGGCTAGAGGGTATCAAGGGAAAGGTTCAACATATTGTCACCAACCCTCCGTTTCACACTGGCATTAAAACGGACTATACGATAACGAAGCGGTTTATCACCGACGCGAAGGCTATACTTACGCCTAACGGCAATATCCAAATGGTTGCAAATCGCTTTCTACCTTATCCTGGTTTACTTTCAGAGCACTTTCAGACCGTTTTTACAACAGCACAAACCTCACAGTTTTCTGTTTACCACGCCACGTTATGATTAAAAAGTAAGTAAGCTTGTGCTACGGTAACGTCATTGCCAGCTCGTTTCTAATGCTCCGTGCCCTAAGAGGACTTTTCTGTGAATATTGTATTTGCTATTTCAGAAGTTGAAGAATTGGTAAAAACGGGAGGCCTAGCTGACGTAGGAAAGGCGTTGCCCATAGCGCTTAAAGCGCTTGGCGAAAATGTGTCGATTTTTATGCCTTACTATAAGGCCCTCGCTGAGCAACTGGCGTTGCCCTGCGCTACAGAAAAACAGACGCTGTTCACTGAGGGTCAGGTTTATCACTTTGATATACGCCATTTAAAATGGAATCAAATCGACCTGTACTTTATAGACTTGCCCGAGTTTTTCATGCGCGGCGGCTTATACTCAGATGCTTATGATGCATACGAAGATAATGGTGAACGATTTAGTTTCTTTAGTGGCGCGGTGCTACATGCTTTGAGAGCAATGGATAATAAGCCCGACATAATTCATTGCCACGACTGGCATACCGCGATGCTCCCATTTTTATTAGAAACGGATAAATCAGGTTTTTTTTCCAACACCAAAACTGTGTTCACAATACATAATGCGGCATTTCAGGGCGTTCACAGATTAGAAAGTATCCCTTTTTTACGACACCACCCGCACATTTTATCTCAAGTGCACGGCGGCTATATAAATATGCTTCAAAGTGGGATTGAGTATGCGACAAAAATTACCACAGTAAGCCCAAACTATGCTAACGAACTTCTTACAGATCTCGGCAGTCATGGGCTACACGAGCGATTGGTAAAGCGAAGCGCCGATTTAACAGGTATTCTCAACGGCTGTGACTACACGCAATGGAACCCGCAAACTGACACTTTCTTACCACAAGGTTTCAGCGTAGATAACTTGCATCCAAAGCAAACTTGTAAAAGTGTTTTACAAGAAAAATCAGGGCTACCTCAACTCGAAAAAGTGCCACTTATTGGTATGGTGTGCAGACTAACTGAGCAGAAAGGTTTTGGCTATATTCTGCCCATTCTTGATGAAGTCATTAAGCACAACGTCCAGTTTGTTATTGTGGGGACGGGCGACCCTACAGTGTGTATGGACTTGGGCGAATTCGCTCATCAACACCCAACTCAATTTGCGTTTATCAATGGATTTAGTTCAGAGTTTGCTCATTTGGTTGAAGCAGGAGCTGACTTTTTTTTGATGCCATCACAGTTTGAGCCCTGTGGTCTAAATCAAATGTATAGCTTAGCCTACGGCACTATTCCTATAGTAAGGTCAGTTGGCGGACTTAAAGATACTGTGATTGACCATGCAAGTGAGGACTTGGGTACTGGCTTTGTGTTTGACGAACCTACCCCACAAGCGTTGCTGGCCTGCATTCGTCGCGCGCTACTTTCCTATTACGAAGACCCCGTAAAATTTCGCGAAATGCAACAACGTGGAATGAGAACGCGCTTCACATGGGAAGCATCGGCAAGACAATATCGCGAACTCTATTCCACTATTATTTAGCTACTATCGCGATTCGGTATTCTAAATATTTCGCGTTACTTTTGTATGGCTTTATTTTTATACAAATTTACGCCAATATTGTATCAAAGCAGACGTGAATGGATTGCGCTCAAAATAATGACGGATAAAGCAGCAAAGCTTTCAATAAGAAGCCTTTTTTTATGGGTAGTGATGTCAATCACGTGCCTTTCTTTGTTGGTTTTATCCGGCCTGGCTATTCACATGCAAATAAAAACCTATCGTCATGAGCTTGAGTCAAACGCAATCATGCTTGCAAAACTCATTGCAAGTAGTTCAGCTCCATACCTGTACGACGATACTGAAGAGCGATTAGAAATTGCCTTGGGAAATCTCGCAGCGGCAAATCAGGTTCTTAATGCACATGTGTACAAAGTCGATCGCTCCACATCCACTCCAGACTATTTTGCCTCTTTCAACAAACAAGGTCAGCTGTTGACTGGTGGGAAAGAGAACCAGTTGCAGGTATTAGAAATGGCACCTGTACTGTCTGACAAAGGTCGTTACCTTGAGCTGAGTACAAAAGTATACGATAGTGAATCAAATATTCAGCTGGGATGGGTTTATCTTCGTGTCTCTGCAGAAAATTTTAATGCACTTGTTGGTCGCTCAATCTTCTTGAATGTTTTTGTTGTCATTGCGCTTCTAATCATCAGCTTTATGTTTGCCGTCCGTATGCAGCGTAAAGTTACTGGTCCAGTGGAAAAAATATCAAATTTTCTACAGAAAACCTCCAGACATCGCGACTACTCTGCACGCGCCCAGGGATATGACGTTCGGGAACTCGACATGCTCGCTGATGCATTAAATATACTTCTATTACGCATGCAAGAGTATGTGCAGAAGCAGCGACAATCTGAAGAGCAGCACAGAAAGCTCAATGCAAGCTTGGAGGACATGGTTAACAGCAGAACCGTTGCTTTGAAAGATGCAAACCAAGAACTTATTCAAACGTTAGAGAAACTGCATCAATTTCAGCGGCAAATTGTTCAGAATGAGAAAATGGCCTCTCTAGGTGATATGGTTGCGGGCGTTGCCCACGAAGTAAATACGCCAATAGGGCTTGGGGTAACAGCGTCTACCATGATGCTAGACCGTCTTGCTGTTATCCAACAGGACTTCGAAAATAAAACACTGAAAGCCAGTGCCATGAAGCGCTTCATAGACGAGAGTAATGAAAATTTAAACATCATTTATCGCAATTTGAATCGCGCCGCAGAGCTAATAAGCAGTTTTAAACAGGTAGCCGTGGATCAATCGTCAGAATCTAGTCGAAGTTTTTGCGTCGAGCAGCTAGTTAATGAGATACTATTGTCCTTGCAGCCTAGACTTAAAAAATTAAAGCATAAAATCAACGTAGATTGCGACCCTACCTTAATTGTTGATACAAAGGCTGGCCCTATAAATCAGATTTTGATTAACCTAATAATGAATTCGGTTATTCATGGGTTTGAACATATTGATTCCGGCACGATAAACATATCAGCCGAATTAGTGAATAAAAGTAAACTTAAGATAGTTTACACCGATGATGGGAAAGGAATTCCTCCTGAAATTCGCAAGCGAATATTTGACCCTTTCGTAACAACGAAACGCGGTCAGGGTGGTTCTGGGCTGGGTATGCACTTAGTGTATAACTTAGTGACTCAAGCATTGAACGGCTCGATATCGCTGACGAGTGAAGAAGGTAACGGCGTGGAATTTGTTATTATATTTCCCGTTGTTAATGCTAATTCATCGGACTAGCTGTATAAAGTATGAACTTTTCTTGATATTTGTTGGCTAACCCCAATACCTTAACAGTAAGAATATTCACAAGTTACTTGCAATCAAGTGTGCGAATATTAAAATTTAACCAGTAAGTTGCTTAAATCGTTTTTTTAGAAAGAGTGTAGAACACCATGCAGACGCCAAATGTGTTAATTGTTGAAGATGAAGTGGTAACCCGCACCACGCTTAAGAGTTTATTTGAAGCGGAAGGGTATAATGTATTTGAAGCCGAAAATGGTGAGCAGATGCATGATTTCTTCGAGAATCACGCTATCAATTTGGTGATTATGGATATTAACTTACCAGGCAAAAACGGGCTAATTCTGGCACGTGAAGTACGTGACCGCAAAAACGTGGGCCTCATTTTCCTTACGGGTCGTGATAACGATGTTGACCGTATCCTAGGTCTTGAAATTGGTGCAGACGACTATCTGACTAAGCCGTTCAACCCTCGTGAGTTGACTATTCGCGCGCGCAACTTACTGTCTCGTACTACCAACTCTTCAGAAGACGACGATTTACCAAGCCGTGTAAGCTTTAACGGTTGGACACTTGACGGTGATAGCCGTTCATTGATTTCACCTAGCGGAAAAGAGTTCCGTTTACCACGCAGCGAATTCCGTGCTCTTCACCTTTTCTTGAGCAATCCAGGTAAGATCCTTACCCGTGAGCAGCTTATCATGGAGATGACGGGACGTGAACTTCGTCCGAATGACCGTACAGTAGACGTAACGATTCGTCGTATTCGTAAGCACTTCGAGTCAGATCCAACAGACGAAGAATTGATTGTCACCATTCATGGTGAGGGCTACCGTTTCTGCGGTCAGGTAGACGGCTAAGTCTGCCTTAACAAATTTCGAATTAAACAAAAGCCGCGACGTAGCGGCTTTTTTGTATTTGAATCTTTTTTCACTTTTGCTGAAACACGGATACGTTTCAAAGCAGCGCTTAGAAACAATTTGTCCTTTCTAGTGGCGGCATAACTTGGTTATACCGCGGTATATCAAAGCAAATAATTGGTGATTGAACACTTTTCTTCACACTTGGTGTTATTTGGCTTTGGCATTAAAGCAAACCGAATAGCGGTAGTACTTTTCTTCCAATAAGAACGCTTTATGTGTACTTGGGCTCCACGAGTCATCGCCGCCCACGCCCATATGCGCACAATCGATATACACAAATACACAGTCTTGAGGTGTTAAATCACAGGTGTGTTTTGCCTCATCTAACTGTGCCTGCCCATATTCACTTACGCTGAAGTGAAAGTGCCCGCTTGCTGTTACGCTGCCAAGAGCCAACGCTTTACAGTCACTGCGCAAACCATTGTCTGTAGGGAATATATAACGTGTTTGCATATCGCTGATAGGTAACGTGTAGTGACCATAGCGCGTCGCCGCTTTTCTATCTGGGTAGTTCTCAAACGGCCCTCGTCCTTGCCAGGTTACTGGCATATTCTCCTGCGATACAGGCACTGCCGTTTGCATACCAATACGCGGCATCGGCGGTAAAGAATCGTCTAATAGCACCTCTACTTCTACCGAAAGCTCGGCCTGCGCGTTAACGATATAAATCCATTTAGTCGCCGCCACCAGCTTTTCTACATGGTGATATTCAAATAACGATGTTATGCGCACGTCTTGCGCGCCCTGCTCAACGTTTACGCCCGTGCAAGTGCGCGTCCATTCACCAATTCCAGCACGACGCCAGCGAGACTCCCACGCATTAGGGTCGGGATTATCAACTTCACTTACCCCAATGTCGTTATCTAGCGGCGCTCTGAAGAAGTTATCTTCTAGCGGCGTGCTAAGTGCCTCCTCTGCGTCTTGAAGCCACGAGGTTAATAGCCCGCTTTCACTATTAAAGCTAAATACGTTGTTTAGCGCACGTACCAGCACCATTCCGTCTTGAGCTTCAATTGATAACTCACTTGTGCCGTTAGCTGTGTCGTTATCATCAAAAGAAAACGACACTATTCCACGCTTATTGACCAGCGCTAACTGGGCTGTGTCCATAACATGCCCCGCATTCGCCCACGGGCAGTCATTCGCCAGTACCACATCAATATTTAAGTGGTAGTCAGCGCCTGCTTTAAACGTAATATCTGGGGTAAGGCTGAGCGTTTGTGTTTGTTGTGGCGCTATATCGATTTCGCATTCGCCCGTTGCTTCAGCAATCGGTTTTCCGTTTTCTAGCACTTGCCAACGCAACAACTCATTGTCCGTGCGTCTAAACAGGTAATCGCTGCTTACTGAAAGCTCAAACTTGTTGTCTTTTTCAACCAGCGAAAAACTTAAGTGCTGCTGACAATACTTTGCTTCAAACAAGTGGGGGTGTGGCGTTCTGTCTGGGAACAGCAATCCGTTAATACAGAACTGACGATCGTTATCGATATCACCAAAGTCGCCACCGTAAGCCCAGTATGCTTCACCACTGTCAGTGTACTTAGTTAACCCTTGGTCAACCCAGTCCCAGATAAAGCCGCCTTGAAGGCTCGGATACTCTTTAAATGCTTTCCAATATTCGTCAAAGCTGCCCAAGCTGTTACCCATAGCATGGGCGTACTCACATAAAATAACGGGGCGGTTTTCACCCGGCATAGACAACCACTTTTTAATGGCCCATTTAGGTACAGCATCGTCCTTAATGTCAGTATCAACTCTTGCGTACATAGGCGCAATAATGTCGGTAGCCGAAGTATCAGCGCCGCCGCCTTCGTACTGTACAGGGCGCGATGAGTCAAATGACTTTGCCCAGCCATACATGGCGTCGTGGGTGGGCCCATGACCACACTCGTTACCTAACGACCAGATAATAATACAAGGGTGGTTTTTGTCTCGCTCGACCATTTGGGTGAAGCGCGCCATGTAAGCACCGGCCCAAAGTGGGTCGCGAGAAAGTCTTCCCATTGGGAACATACCATGGGTTTCAATATTCGCTTCATCTACCACATAAAGCCCATATTCGTCACAAAGCTCATACCAGCGCGGATGATTAGGGTAATGTGCAGTACGCACAGCATTGAAGTTGTTTTGCTTTAATAGCTTAATGTCTTCAAGCATGTCATCTTCGTTGATCGCATGACCTTTTAACTGATGATGCTCATGTCGGTTTACCCCGCGAATAAGCACGGCCTTACCATTAACCAATAGCTGGCCGTTTTTCATTTCAACGTTTCTAAAACCAACATTGTAGGCCTCAACATCGACGGCGTTGCCATGATCATCAATAAGCGACACCACAATGCGGTACAAATTAGGGGTTTCAGCAGTCCAGTGTTTGGGCTCTTTCACATTAAGCGTTTGAAAAACTACATCATCCCAACCGCCCTTTTCATCAATACGCTTATTGTTAGTGCCGGTAATGACTTGTTCGGTGACAGCGTTATCGCCATCAAAAAGCTGGATACCCACTTTAAATGAAGACGGCGCATTGATAGCTGTACGAACTGAAACCGTAGCGTCGCGGTAGCACGCGTCAAGGCTTGGCGTGACAAACACATCTTGAATGTGATGCTGAGGCTTGGTGACTAAATTCACGTCGCGGAAGATACCGCTAAGCCACCACATGTCCTGATCTTCTAAGTAGCTGCCGTCTGACCATCGGATAACCATTACCGCTAGTCGGTTTTCACCTTCAACCAAGTAGCCGGACAAATCGAATTCAGCCGGTAGTCGACTGTCTTGGGAATAGCCTACGTATTCGCCGTTGCACCACAAGTGAAACGCGCTATTTACCCCTTCAAAGACAATATGATTGCGCTGCTTTAACTCATCCTTGGTAACGTTGAACGTTGTTCGGTAGCAACCCGTTGGATTTTCCTTGGGAACCACTGGAGGGTTCACCGCGAAGGGATATTTAACGTTACAGTAAATCGGTTTGTCGTGACCTTGCAGCTGCCAGTTAGAAGGCACCGCAATAGGCTGCCAATTAGCAGACTCGTCATCACTTAATGTTTTAGAAAGCAGGCTTTCAGGTACGTTTGCTGGAGCTTCAAATAAACGGAAATCCCACTGACCGTTTAAACTACGCTTTTGCGCATTGGTATTGTGCAATGCGTCTTTTAGCGTTTTATATCCGTGATGTGGACTGTGGGCATTGATGCGATTTCTCTGAAATACAACCGGGTTTTGCCAATCGTTTTGAGCCACTACTTGCGCAACATTAAGCATGTCATATCCTTTACTTTTTGGTTAAGCGCAATATAGCTAACTTTCATTAAATCCTTTATGCTCTAATCTTTCATATATTTATCCAAAACTATCATTTTACATTTATGCAACTTAGCTTCAGAGACATTGTAGACATAGGCCCTAAGTGCTTTGAACGCTTTATTGATAGTAGTAACGCGCCTGAAATCAGTGACCTAGAGATTGAACTAGCAGGATGCTCTAACTTATCAGGCAACTATATGGTAGGTCGCGTTTCGCCTCCTAACCACACCTTGTTTTACAGCATACATGGGCAAGGAAAGTTTCGTGTCCCTTCAGGCGAGATGCTGTTAGCTGAAGGACAGCTAATTATTTTACCCGCTGGGCAAAGTTTCGAAGTCACAATAGTCAGTGAGCAATGGGATATTATTTGGGTAAACCTGGCAGACTCCGAACGCTGGACACCATTTAATAAGCGTGGCGCGGTGATAATAGAAAACGCCATGCTGGAAGGGCTACATCATGCAATGGAACTTTTGTATTTAGAGCGTGACGTCGAGAATCGAAATTCAGCGATGCAAGTTGTGTCTAAATATCTGTATCGTATTATTGATGCGCCTTTGAGTGACGTACATACTCACGATGAGAAAGAACGACGCCAGGTAAGCAGACTACACAGCCTTTTTTCTGCAGTTGAAAAACAGCTTCAGTTTGATTGGGATATGGAAAGCTTAAGTGAGAAAGCCCATTATTCTGCCCCTCACCTTCACAGGCTGTGCTTACAAGTGTTTGGGCGAAGCCCAAAACAACACGTTATCCATCTGCGTATGACACGAGCCAAAAGCTTATTACTAAGCACGCAGTGGCCCGTATCCTATATCGCCAGTTATGTGGGTTACGCAAATGTATTTACGTTCTCGAAACGCTTTAAGAAGTCCACCGGGCTGTCTCCTTCAGCGTTTCGAGAAAGCGAGGGCTAACTTCCCGCTATTTTCATTTGGTCAATAAGTACAGAACCAGTCTGTACACTACCGCGCACATCTTTTTCAGCGCCAATTGCCACAATGCCTTTAAACATATCTTTAAGGTTGCCAGCAATCGTTACCTCGTGAACTGGGTATTGGATGATGCCATTTTCAACCCAGTATCCCGCTGCGCCGCGTGAGTAGTCACCTGTCACACCGTTAACGCCCTGCCCCATCAGCTCGGTTACAAACAAACCTGTGCCCATTTCTTTAAGCAATTCGGCGTCGCTATGGCCAGTATCGCCTACTAGCCAGTTATGAATACCACCAGCGTGGCCATTCGAGCGGGTGTTTAATTTGCGCGACGAGTAAGTGGTATAAAGATATGTGGCCAGTTTACCCGCATCTACAATGGTCATGTCAGAGCATGCCACGCCTTCGTTATCGAAGCTTGAGCTTGCTAAGCCGCCTTTAATGAACGGACGTTCTTCAATATTAAGCCATTCAGGAAAAACTTGTTTACCCAAGCTATCTAGCAAGAAACTAGAGCGACGGTAAAGGCTACCACCGCTAATGGCCCCTACATAATGGCCAAACAAGCTAGATGCGATGTCGCGGTGTAAAAGCACAGGCACGTTGGCCGTGTTAATTTTACGGGCGCCTAAACGGTCTACGGTAGCTTTAGCGGCTTCGATACCCACAGCACTGGCTGATTGCAGCAAAGAAGCTTTACGACTTACCGTGTAAGCGTAATCGCGCTGCATGTCGTCATCTTGTGCGCCAATAACCATACAGCTTAATGAATAACGGCTGCTAGTATAACCAGCATTAATGCCATGAGTATTGCCGTACACGCGCATACCTAAATTTGCGTTGTACGACGCGCCATCTGAATTAGTAATGCGCGAGTCGTAATTCATTGCTGCCGTTTCGGCTTCAATAGCAGTTTTAATGGCCTTTTCAGTATCTAACTCTTCAGGGTGATACAGGTCTAAATCAGGAAATTCTGTGGCGATAAGGTCGGCGTCAGCCAAACCGGTACAAGGATCTTCGCTGGTATAGCGTGCAATATCTACGGCTTTTTCTACCGCGAGTGTTAGCGCTGCTTTGCTCAGATCTGCGGTAGACGCACTCCCCTTTCGCTTGCCTACGTATACGCTTATACCTAAGCCACCGTCGTTGGTAAATTCAACGTTTTCAACTTCTTGCATACGTGAAGAAACGGCGATGCCCTGTACTTTGGACATGCTGGCTTCGGCTTGTGTTGCGCCTTTAGAAAGGGCTAATTTCAGTACATCATCTACGACATTTTGAATGTCTGCTAACTGCTGCTCAATTTGCATAGTAAGTTTCGCTGTCTTAATTCGACTGTGATAGTTACAATTTAGCTAAAGTGTAACACTAATGAGTTTGAAATGAGTGATCAGAAATACAATTCTCCTGAAGATCCTTACTTCGAAGATGCGCAAGCAGATGAGTTCGAAGAGGAAGAATTAATCAGTAAAACTGAGCTGAAGCGTCAAGCTAAAGAACTTCACAAGCTAGGTGAAACCTTGGTTAACTTAACCGATGCTCACATTGCTACAATTCCTATGGATGAAGAGCTTGCTGACGCGGTGGCTATTGCCCGCAAAGTAAACAAGAAAAAAGACGGTTACCGCCGCCAGCTTCAGTTTATCGGCAAGGTATTGCGCCAGCGAGACACCGCGCCTATTGAAGAGGCGTTGGCTAAAATTACCCATCAGCATCAGGCAAGCAATGCGGCCTTTCACGCATTAGAGAAAGCCCGTGAAGCCGTCATTGAGCAGGGTGACCCTGCTATTCAAAAGCTGATTGAAGCCCACCCTGAACTTGACCGCCAAAAGCTGCGCCAATATCACCGCCAAATTAAGAAAGAGCGTGAAAAAAATGCGCCGCCCAGAGCATTCAGAGAGCTGTTTCAGTATTTGAAAGACGTTATTCACGAAGATTAATGGTCTACACTTAGAGTAGTTTTAGCGTCTGCATCCAGTTCAGTATCAATATGAGGGGGTAGTATGAAAATTTTTTCTAACCCTAACGCGAAGCTAAAAAGTAAGTATGGTCAGTATCAAATTGCTGTGCTTGGCAGCATAGTTGGCGTGTCGGCTGAGGGCATGGCTGATGCTGCAGCCATTGAACGTTACGCACGCGATATGATGGATGTAATTAACAGCTTTGATGGAGATCGTTGGGCGTTTTTAGGTTTTTTGCATGGCTCAGCCCTTCTTACTAAGGCAGGCGAGGCAGAACTACAGCGTTCAATTGAATGGCGTGCAAAGCACGGTATGAAGCTAGGTGCGCTCGTTATTGGTGATACAACCGTGCAGCCAATTGTGAGAGCGCAATTTCAAAGAATTTACGATAAAGCAGGCCTTGAACTAGGTATTTTTACCAACGAGGAAGATGCTATTGAGTGGTTGAATGAAAAGGGATTTGAAAGCTAGCCAAGACTTACATCAGTCCCTATAGATCAAAAACTCACATACAAAAAAAGGTTGGTGCCTAGGCCCAACCTTTTTTAGTTTTCCAGTGTACAGGTTTGAGCTGAATTAAGCCGTACCACCCACCGTCAATTCGTCAATTTTAAGTGTAGGCTGCCCTACACCCACCGGCACGCTTTGACCATCTTTACCGCATACACCCACGCCTTTATCCAGGGCAGTGTCGTTGCCAATCATCGAGATTTTTTGCATAACCTCTGGACCGTTACCGATTAAGGTAGCCCCTTTTACCGGTGCAGTAATTTTACCGTTTTCAATTAAGTAGGCTTCCGCGCTAGAAAATACGAATTTGCCAGACGTAATGTCGACTTGCCCACCAGCAAAGTTCGGTGCGTAAATACCTTTGTCGATAGACGCGATAATTTCCTGCGGATCGTGTTGGCCTTCCAACATGTAAGTATTCGTCATGCGGGGCATAGGTAAGTGCGCATAGGATTCACGACGACCGTTTCCGGTAGGTGCAACGCCCATAAGTTTGGCGTTGTGTTTATCCTGCATATAACCTTTCAAGATGCCATCTTCAATAAGCACGTTATGCGCTGTTGGTGTGCCTTCATCGTCGACTGACAACGAGCCACGACGGTCGTTTAATGTGCCATCGTCAACAACCGTCACGCCTTTTGCTGCTACGCGCTGACCAATACGGCCACTAAATGTTGATGCACCCTTACGGTTAAAGTCACCTTCAAGACCATGCCCTACCGCTTCGTGAAGCAATACACCAGGCCAACCGTTACCTAGTACTACAGGCATAGCGCCTGCCGGTGACGCCACAGCCTGCATATTAACGCGTGCCATGTGAAGGGCATCTTCTGCCAAGGTTTCGTAATACGGTTTGCCGTTTTCGTCTTGTTTAAAGAAAGAGTAGGCGTAACGACCACCTGCACCTGCAGAACCACGTTCACGTCTATCACCTTGTTCTAGCAATACCGAGCAGTTCAAGCGCACCAGCGGGCGAATGTCGGTAGCCAGCGTACCGTCACTGCCAGCAACTAAAATTTCTTCATACACACCGCTTAAACTCACCACTACCTGATTGGCAGACGGCTCTTGTTTGCGAATATAAGCATCGACGGCTTTTAATAACGATATTTTCTCAGCGTCTTGCATCGCAAGAATCGGGTTATTTTCGCTGTATCGCGCTTGCACTGTTTTTTGGCCTAGTGAAGCAACCTGCTGTGTACCGCCACTTGGCGCTATACCACGTGCTGCTTTGCACGCTTTGGTCAACGCTTCTTCGCTTATTTCGTCGGAATAAGCGAACCCCGTTTTCTCGCCGCTAATAGCCCGCACGCCTACGCCGCGCTCTATGTTATAGCTGCCTTCTTTTATAATGCCGTCTTCAAGCACCCAGCTTTCGTGCTGGCTTGACTGAAAATATAAATCGGCATAGTCGGTATCGTGACGATGAATAGTCGCTAAAGCACGCTCTAGCTTAGTGATATCTAGCCCTGAGTCAGATAATAAATGACGCTCAACAGATTTAGACAAAGTGACTCCTGAATCGGTTATGTTCGGCAACCGGCATATTCTGTTTGATGGTTTCTCTTTCTGCAATATCTACTTTTGCCGATACAAACCCCACGTCGGTTTTACGTTCGGCAAGGGTCTCGCCCCAAGGCGACAGTATAATACTGTGACCGTATGTTTCGCGGCCATTTGCATGCACACCACTTTGATTTGCCGCTACCACGAAGCACTGCTTCTCGATGGCTCTGGCTTGCAATAACGCGTGCCAGTGGGCTTCTCCGGTGCGCTGGGTAAAGGCCGCGGGCAACACCAAAATATCGATATCGCCCATTGCAGTGAATAACCCTGGAAAGCGTACATCATAGCACACCGAAAGACCAATGTTGCCTATTGGCGTTTCAACAGTCACTACCGTATCCCCTGCTTCGGTTGTTGCCGACTCACGATAACTGCCTGTGTTGTCGTTGACCGATACATCAAACATATGAATTTTGCGATAGTCTGCTAACACATCGCCATTAGGGCCAAACAGCATGCAGGCTGCCGAAAACTTCTCTGGATTGTTGGTTTTTAGAGGAAACGTGCCCGAAACCAGATAGCAATGATGCTCTGCAGCGAGCGCTGATAAACGGCGCTGAATAATGCCATCACCTTTTGTTTCAGCCACGGCAAGTTGACCTTTGTCTTTACCGCCGAAGTAGGCGAAGCACTCTGGAAGCACAACTAAACTGTCTTTTTCAATTTTTGCCGATGCCATCTCATTTGCAACGGTGTCGAGATTTTCTTTTACGCTTGGCGCAGATGTCATTTGTAGTGCAACTAAGTTAACCATCGATCACCTCCATTTTAAGCCTGCGAACGTCATCTTCCGTTAATGGCCTGTCTTGCGGATTGGCCGGCACAGGGGCATTTTGCGCAGGTAAGCTAATGTCTTTGCTGTTGCGCTCAACTTCATCAAATTTAGGTTCTTTTATGGTGCCCGTCACCCGATAGTTCACATTTGAAATGACTTTCGCAGAGGTTAACACTTGGTCAATGGCGAGAGCAGCTAGTGCAGTGGGCGGTGTAGCCAAGAAATAGACTAAAAACGGTAAGTTTCCAGTTACGTTTGGCGCAAACGACACGTTGTAGTTTAGCCCTCCGGTATTGAGGTCGGTGTAACCCGTTATCTCTATCTCACCCGCGCCGCCGTCAATTTCAGTATCGTCGGTATACGCTTTGCCATCCACAATGCTTAACGTTCCGCTCATATCGTCATAGAAAAACCCCTTCGCAAAAACGTCTCGAAAATCAAGGCTCAACTTTCGTACTAACGAGTTCAAGCTAAATAGGGTGAATATACGTGAACCTTTGTCACTTAACTCAGTTAGATACCCATCTGACAGCGACCACTCAACATTACCGTTAAGCTGTTCAAACCCGAAGTCCATCGGCGCGTTTGGCCAAGTGATATCAAACACAACGTTTGCACTGGAATCTTTTATGCCCGATTCAACACCGTACTCTTTTAGCATCTGCCCAACGTCGGGAGACGTTAACGTGCCGTTTAACGCGCTTTGTATCTCGCCTCCCATGTGCTTCCAATAACCCGTTGCAGTAACGTTAGTTTCATCCGATTTCACTAGAAGCTGACGAATGGCTAAACCATTCTCTTCCTTCGCAATGTCTAAGGTAACTTCACCTAAATCGATGCCGTGCACGCCGCAGGACTGACAATAAAAATAAATGGGCGGGAGCGTATTCGGGTCGATATTATAGGGCGACTCGCCCTTTTCTTTTGGCATAGTCCTATTTGTTACCAACTCGACGTTGCTCTCTGTATTGGCCGTTGGTGTCACCTCTATTTCAATTGGCTTCTCTAACGACAAGTAATCGGCATTTATTTCAATGCCTTGCTCATCTAGGTCGCTATTAATACGAATAGTGGCTCTTGCCTGGGGCGACGCTAAGTCTAAGATCCAATCTTTGTTGCGCTCTGTTGCGCTAAGCTGTGCATCTTTAATACTGTGACCCGTAAAATTAAGCTTGTCAGCTTTTGCGAATATTCGCGACGGAGTACCGAATAGATTCGCTCTTTTGCCCTCGCTTTCATTTGATTGGCTACTGGATTGAGCAAGTGCTTTCTCAATGCTAGTGCTGGTATCTTTTCCTTTGCCAGAAACTAACATATTGATAGTGGTAAACCATTCTTGCACATCTGCTTGAGCTAAATTCGCACTAATACTAAAACCTGTACCGATATTGGTTATATCACTTTCGCCAAGTGCCAAATGTGCGCGTGAAAACTGCATTTCTTTGTGCGGAAGTACGCCGTCAAAACGGATATCATCACCAAGTGACGCCTCAACGTTTGATGCAGTTCCGTTACCTTTACTGATTATACGAAGCGGTAGACTGCTGCCTGCTGGCGTATCGAAGGGGGCAGGCAACACACTTTGTGTCGCCGTTAAGTCTGCGGTTAAAGTAGCGGAATAGTTAAAGCCACTGCTTGATAGCATCAAGTCGACTGTAGTGTTCCAATCACTCTCACCGTCAATGTATTCGGTGAGATCCGTATTCACGTAGTTTGCCAGCGGATGTACATGCCATCGTCCACCTAACTCTACATTTAGATCGTACGTGTCGCCCTGCCTACCTGATAGTGACAAATTCACCGGCTGTTTAAGAAACTGCGCCTGTAGCCCACTTGCGTCTATATCGCCATTAACAAAAGATATGTCTCCCGATGCCTTGTCAAATAGCATATTGGTGGTCGCAACTAAAACCGGATTATCCGATAAATGTGCTGTTCCCGATGCCACTACGTCTTTACCTTTAAACGGAATATCAAGCTTTATATCGGCAGATAGCGGCCCGCTAATTTGTACTTCTTCATTTAGTACTTTGCCTAAAGAGTTTTTAAGGGACGAATCCATCATTAACGCGGTTAGCGCATCCCCTGTACCAGTGCCAGTAGCATAGATAACTAGGCGAGCATCTGGACTAAAGCGTGGAATGGCAGCTGACATGTTACTTATTTTCATACCAGCAAGCGTTGCACTTGGGCTTTCCATCACTAATGCACTGTTTACAAAAAACAAAGACAGATCTAAGTTATTCAGTGCCGGCCAGTCAGGCGCAAAAATAAAATCCGCCTGCTCAATATCAACATAAGCCTGAAAAATGCCGGTATTATCTTTAAACGGAAAATCACTCATGCGGCCATGCCATAGTACGCGTGCATTTGCGATATCTCCATTTCCTGTAAACGCACGGCTGAGGTATTTGTCGGTATTAGCCCCCATTAAAGAAACAGGAAATAAGCTGCTGACTTCATTTAAGGCTAAAGGGCTTATATCAACATAAAGCGACATGAACCCCGTTGCCGTATTTAGTTTGAACTGCGGATTGAGGATAATTGCATCGCTATCGAACAGCATATCGCTGCCTTTTATCACCCACTGTTTGTTTTCGCTATCGACCTGCTCTGGATAGATATAAAACTGCGATTTAAGCTGGTTTATATTGACGTCTTTTTTAATAACGCCATTAGCACTTAGCACACTATCCTGACTTTCTAAGTAAACAGCACCGTTATTCTTGTACCAAAAAAGGTCGGCATCGAGGGATGAAAGACCCGGAACTTTATCAGTTTTGGCCCACTGCAAATCCAGTACTTTAGCGGCTAGAGAGGGATGTCCATTGTGCCATTGTACTTGTAATGTCGCTAACTCGCCTTTTGGATTGAGAGCGCGGATCTCCTCTTCACTGGTGTCATCCATGAACAATGGCAATAGCAATAAGAATGGATTTATTTGCACTGGCTTCACGGTGTTGACCAAAATATCGCCGTTTGCATTTATGCTGCCAATAAGGTCAGTAGTAAGCGTTTCATTACTTGAATTGAGCACCAACTGGTCAACTCTTACATTCCACTCGTTAAACTTACTTTCGGTATTCGGTAAAGCCTGAAGGCTGCCGCCAGTGATACCCGTTACCGTTTTTGCAGCTTCATTACCCCACTGCAACAGACTGTTATCCAATTCGGCCTGTACACTAGTAATTTCACTATCGGTAAAATTTGTCCACAATTCAAAGTTTGCGCGGCTTTTAGCAAGTGGACGTTTAGTTTTTATTAAATCACTAACCCAAGGGGAAATATCAAGTTCTTCTGCTTTCGCGTAAAGTACACCATCAAACTTTTCACGCGTACCGTTTATATCAACGATAAATGATGCTGAGTTGGCAGCTATATCTGCAACTTTTACCTTGCCAAGGCCTTGGTGTCGTTCGTCTTGATTATTCCAAGATAGACTTTCTATATCGAAGGAACTAACGTCATTTGAAAACGAAAGCGTAACTTTGCCGTCTTCTAAGGAAAAGCTTTGTAGCTGCTCTAGAAATAACCTTTCAAGCGCATTAATCACTGGAAAGGTATTTTTTCCGCTATCAGACAATCGATCAGCGTCTATGTCAACGTTCATACCACGCAGTTCAAATCGTGTAGAAGATATTAAGCGAAGCCGTAAAGACTCCCAAAAATCGAGTTCTACGTATATTTGTCGGATGTCGAGTGCAACAGGAGACGCGTCATCTTTTGCAAGTGATACCGAATTGAGAACGATACTGGGCCCGTTTCGTTGCCAAACCGCGTGAACGCTCTCTATAGATAAACTAACGCCATATTGCTCATTTATATAATTTTCCAACAAATGTTTGTTGTGCTCAATATGCGGAAGAGCATAGCGTGCAGCACTTAAAATAAGCGCGAAAAGTACAAGCAACACGGCAAGTAGCAGCCAAAACTTCTTAAGTAGATAAGCGGCTGCCGACGAAAAATTTGTCACATTTTGCCTTTCGTATAATTTAATGCATTACATCATGACGACGTCGTACTTATCCTGATTGTACAGTGTTTCTGTTTGAACTTTGATTTGTTTCGACACAAACACTTCTAGTTCTGCCAGCATATGAGATTCTTCACCCATTAAGGCCTCTGCCACCTTGGGTGAGGCATACACCACAAATTTATCTGCGTCGTAGGCCCGATTCACCCTCACAATTTCTCGCATAATTTCAAAGCAGATGGTTTCAATGGTTTTTACCGTGCCTCGTCCTTTACAGACTGGACATTCTCCACACAGAACATGCTCAATGCTCTCACGGGTGCGTTTACGGGTCATTTCAATAAGCCCTAGCGCTGTAAAACCGTGAATATTTATCTTGGCTCTGTCCTTGTTTGTCGCCACCTCTAATGAATGTAAGACACGTCGTTTGTGGTCTGGTTCAATCATATCGATGAAGTCGATAAGGATCATCCCTCCCAAGTTGCGCAACCTCAACTGACGGGCAATCGCCTGCGTCGCCTCGATATTGGTGTTGAAAATCGTTTCCTCTAAGTTCCGATGACCAACAAAAGCGCCCGTATTAATATCAATGGTGGTCATTGCTTCGGTTTGATCGATGATCAAGTAGCCGCCAGACTTTAAATCGACGCGACGCTCCAAGGCTCGCTGCGCCTCGTTTTCCACATCGTATAAGTCAAAAATAGGTCTATCACCTGGGTAGTATTCGAGCTTGCCGTTCATTTCAGGCACATACTCTTTGGTGAACTGGTGAAGTTCATTGAATGAAAGCTTCGAATCGATACGAATTCTGTCAAGCTCTGTACCAACAAAGTCGCGCAGCACCCGTCGTGCCAGCGGTAAGTCTTCGTATAGTACGTTCGACTTGCGCTTTTTCATACGCGACTGAATTTTATCCCATAGTCTTCGCAAAAACGCTGCGTCTGACTGCAATTCGTTTTTACCTACACCTTCAGCCGCAGTGCGCAGAATGAAGCCGCCATTTTCATCGCAAAATTCTTGTACCAGCGACTTTAAGCGCTCTCTTTCTGTCTCTTCTTCAATGCGTTGAGATACACCAACATGAGTTACCGACGGCATAAATACAAGATAACGGCTGGGAATGGTAATGTCTGTAGTGAGGCGAGCACCTTTGGTACCGATGGGATCTTTCACCACCTGAACCACGATATCTTGACCGTCTCTTACCAACTCGCGAATGTCTTGCTTTTGGATATGGCTTGCCGATACTTCTTCTGCAATTTCATTGTGAATGACAATGTCAGAGGCGTGCAAGAACGCGGCCTTTTCCAAACCAATATCGACGAATGCTGCCTGCATGCCAGGTAATACGCGACTTACTTTACCGCGATAGATATTGCCAACCAAACCACGTTTCGTATGGCGTTCTACGTGAATTTCTTGCAGTATTCCGTTTTCAATAAGCGCCACCCGAGACTCTGACGGGGTAACATTAATAAGCAGCTCAGCACTCACGACACAACTCCAAATGCATTAAGTAATTGGCGGGTTTCGTAAAGTGGTAGACCTATTACGGCACTCGCACTGCCGTTAATAGACACTACAAATTCACCCCCAATACCCTGAATAGCGTAACTCCCTGCTTTGTCAGCAGGTTCTCCTGTTTCCCAGTATGCGTCAATTTGCTCATCCGTCAATGCTGCAAAAGTCACAGATGTGGTAACAACTTGCGTATTTTGCTTTACATTACTTAATACGCTAATTGACGTTAGCACTTCATGAGTTTTGCCCGAAAGCATTTTCAAAATACGCTTTGAATCTGCTTTGTCAGTTGGCTTACCTACGCTCGTACCGCAAAATGATATTAACGTGTCGCTTGCCAAAATAACTGAGTTAGCATCATATTGCCCGCTGGCAATAAGCTTGGCTTTCACAGCCACTGCTTTTTCTGATGCAAGGCGTGAAACAAGTGCTAGCGGTGTTTCATTCGGCTGGGGCGACTCGTCTATATCTGCTGGAAAAACAATGTGCGGTATTTGCATTTGTTTGAGTAAAGCGGTACGCCTTGGAGAGGCTGATGCCAACACAACGGGTTTGGTCATAAAATTACCTTTGGGATAGCGCGCTAGAGAGCGAATCTAAGAAATTGAAAACTGACGTCTAGTCCGCCTTAACAACCAAAAAACCCACGGCCACAACACCATAGACGTCAACACAGGCCATAGATAATTTACTTGGAAATATATATCAGTTAACAAGTGCTGCACCCAGAAGGTTAACAGATGATAAAGAGATGACAGCAAACCAATAATAATGGCTTGTTGCCAAACTGAATAGTTACGTAAGCGTTGGTAGTTAGCCGCCAATATGTAAACACTCAAACTCAAGCCAAGACTATGGATACCAAGCGTGGTGCCAACCAACACATCCATCGCAACCCCAGTAACAAAGGCTACACCCACGTTTACTCTGTTTGGCAGTGCCATGCTCCAATAGGCCAATACCACTAACACCCAATCAGGACGGTATACGTCTACTTGCGTTGGCAGCGGTACTATCTGCAGAACCAAGGCTACGACAATACATAACCAAATTAGGAGGTTACGTTTACGCATTCGTTACCTCTTTTGTCGCACTTGCGTTTTTCTCCGCACCCCGATCTTTTTCTTCAATGCTATCGTCGTCGATTGCAGAGGACTCTTTCCATAGCAATAAAAGGTGACGAAGTCGATCTAACTGAGCTAAAGGGGTTACGACAACACGCGCGAAAGGACGACTCTCATCACGTATGACCTGTGACACTCTTGCAACCGGGTATCCCTCTGGGAAGACTTTTCCTAACCCAGAGGAAATCAATGTATCGCCAACCTCAATATCAACACTATGCGGGACATGCTCTAAATATAATTCGTTCAGTGCGCCGCTGCCCGTCGCAATAAAGCGAATGTTGTTTCGCAATGAACGTACGGGTATGGCATGCGTTACATCAGCAATTAACAGCACACGACTGTTCGTCGAGCCCACTTCCATCACTTGACCAACAACACCCTTATCGTCGAGTACCGGTTGAGATAAATAAACGCCATCAATCGCACCTTTGTTAATCACGACCTGTTGACTGTAAGGATTTTTATCAACGGCCATCAACTCGGCTACCATTTTGCGTGAATCAGAGCGTGCAGAGGTTTGCAATAAATCTCTCAGATAAGAGTTTTCTTGCATAATGACGTCAAACTGCTGAAGCTTTTCGCTCATTAGTAGCAGCTGATTATTTAATTTTTGATTTTCGGCGAGCAACTGCTCTTGAGAGGTGAAGCGCTGAGCACTTTTGTTCAGCATAAGCCCCGGAAGATTCGCGAGATATTGCAATGGACTCATCAATGAATTCAAATAAACCCGTGTTGACTTAAAACCATCGAGTTTAAAATCAACAAATATCAACAACACCGACAATATCAATGCCAGTGCCAGTCGATTATTAAGCGATGGACCGCGAGTAAAAATTGTATCCATGAAAAAAGAAGGCAACCTTGCGGTTGCCATTCCTATTTATTCGTAGCTAAACAGGTCACCGCCGTGAAGGTCTATCATGTCGAATGCCTTACCGCCGCCACGTGCTACACAAGTTAACGGATCATCGGCAATTACCACCGGTATACCCGTTTCCTCCATCAATAGTCTGTCTAAGTCTTTTAATAGGGCGCCACCACCAGTAAGCACCATACCACGCTCCGAAATATCTGACGCCAACTCTGGTGGAGACTGTTCAAGTGCCACCATTACCGCTGAAACTATACCGGTAAGCGGCTCCTGTAGCGCTTCTAAAATTTCGTTTGAATTTAGTGTAAAGCCGCGAGGCACACCTTCAGCAAGGTTACGACCACGTACTTCAATCTCGCGAACTTCTTCACCCGGATATGCAGCACCAATTTCATGCTTTATTCGCTCAGCCGTCGATTCACCTATCAGTGAGCCGAAATTACGTCGGATATAGTTAATAATAGCTTCGTCAAACTTGTCGCCACCGATGCGTACGGATGATGAATAAACCACACCGTTAAGTGAAATAATGGCAACTTCAGTGGTACCACCACCAATATCAACTACCATAGATCCCGTAGCTTCGGATACCGGCAAACCAGCACCGATGGCTGCCGCCATTGGCTCATCAATAAGGTAAACTTCGCGTGCCCCTGCACCTAGCGCAGACTCTTTGATTGCGCGTCGCTCAACTTGGGTTGACCCACATGGCACGCACACCAATACTCGTGGGCTTGGGCGCAAAAAGTTGTTGTCGTGCACCTGCTTAATAAAATGTTGAAGCATTTTTTCCGTAACATAAAAGTCGGCGATAACCCCGTCTTTCATCGGTCTGATAGCACGTATGTTGCCTGGAGTACGACCAAGCATTCGCTTTGCGTCTGCGCCCACCGCGGCAACGCTTTTCGGCCCGGCAGCACGCTCTTGTCGAATAGCTACAACTGAGGGTTCATTTAGCACGATACCCTGGTCTTTAACATAAATCAGCGTATTAGCTGTTCCGAGGTCGATGGACAGATCATTAGAGAACATGCCTCGAAGCTTTTTAAACATGAAGAGTGTATTCCTGTTCTTGTGTTAACGCGTTTTTGCAAAGGTGAGATGACGACGCTTTAACATGAAGTCGATATTTATTCGCACACTTTAACAATGGGGGCAAATTTGGGCAAGTAATGCCTTAATATAGTGCCAAAATAACTATACCGTTCACTGCTAAAATACTGAAAATGGACAGCGCACTAAACGCATAAAACGTGCAAATCATTTTGACACACTGCATTTAGTGACCGCCTCAATTAAGGAAGGTTCAATTTCTAATTGTTGATTTCTTCTCTTTTGTAAATAATGTCATCGCTTCCTCTAAATACACCATAGGTAAGCGTTGCACTTGGTGGGTTATCTGCAACCTCATCTCCGTCCCAGTCCCATAGAAGCCAGCTGCTGGGAGAATAGTTTACGTCAAAATTTCCTGCGCCGTTTGGTGAACGCACTCTCAGTCCTTCAGTTCCATCATAGCCGCCTTGAGAAAGCGTTCCGTTTTCTGTGACCACGAGGTCGCCCGAATTATCAATTACGTTGCTACTTGAAAACTCAGTGCAACTATCGCGGAAGTTCATACGCCAATTATCACCATTCCAGTATTGCGTCTTCAAGGGCAATAATAGTGCCTGATCTGCGGCACCGTAGTTATTCGTTAGTGTCGCTCGTCCGTAGGCAAAATCAACATTGTTTGCGATTGAAGCAATGCAGGTTGCGTCACATGATGCATTGTTCACTGTCGCCCCTTCAACTAACTCACTATCAAATAGAAGAACGACTGACGAATCCAGAAACGGTCCATCAACATCATCAATATTGTCACTCAAGCGGGAGAAAACGATATCCGAATCAGTAAATGAAATGACGCCCGTCGCCCCTGATTGTGGCCACGCTACAGGATCCACGTTCACAAAGCGATTGAATAAACCACTGGCATGATCAAGTTGAAGCGACACGGGCGCTAGTTTGTCAAAGCCGCCGTAATAGTTTTGAGTAACCGCACCTAAGTGATTCAACGCTGCTAACGAATAGCTGACGCTTTCAAGTGGCTGTCCAAAATAAGTAAACGAACTATCTACGCTACAAGCAGGCTCAACATTACCTGATACAGAAAAGTTAGCGGGTGCGAAGCGGCCTACGTTTTCTAAACGACCGAGCACGGGCTCTGTTGATAAATAGTCACTTTCTGCCGCGATGGCAAGAATACCTACTTCGCTGTAGTTAACGGTTGTTGTCAGCGTGCTTTCATCATTGAAAACAATACCAGATTCAGCACCTGAAAGTACGCCTACAGCCCCCCCTGACGGCAATGTCGTGCTTGGTGTTAGCGTTACTGTGCCGAAATAGTGGTCTGCCGATAAATTGTTATTAAGAAGGGAGAAGTCATCTGGCACGCCATTATCATCACTATCTTCTCCTTCTACCCATTGAACACTGCGAACCCCTAAAACAAAGTTTTCACCGGTTCGTTTCAGTAAAGAACCATTTGCGTTTATCGCAAAGCCATCTGGGTTACTGCCGCTTCCCGAATCATTAAGGACGTCCATTGCAAATCCGAAAGGACGTACAATAAACGTATTTGATGAGCCCGAGATAGCGCTTCTTTCTGCCAACTGCGCGCTTAGGGATATTTCGCCTGCATCGGGGTACTGTATAGAAAAGCTCGCGCGCGAGTCATTATCGAACTGAATGGGGAATGTCTGGGCCGCCAACCCAATGGGATAATCGTTACCGCTGTTGCTAAATATCAATGTATTCGAACAGTTACTGGCACTAGCGCAATTGTAGTTTATAGCCACATCTATGGTTTGATTTCGAAGTAAATCAGTGTTGCCGCAGGCTTCTATTGCATAGTTTTTACTATTAAAACCAGTATCTGATGGCTTCCCTGATATTTGTGTTTGAATAGTCTCATCGTTATCCGTAACATTTTTAAATACCAGTCCGTCCGCTGCAAAGTTAATTTTGCAATTATCTAAATTAACCTCGTTGCCACCAATAAAACAGCGTAACTGAGCCGAAGGCGTTTCTCCAGATGTGGCCAAGGTAGGGTTATTGCCGTTTGCGCTATCAATGGTGACAGAGGTTTGCCCAATAAAAGACACATTATCACTTGGTGACCATACGAAATTATTACTACTTGGAAGTAGGCCAACGGTGGCACTTTGTGAATAAAGCAAATCACAATTTACGTCAGCACATGCTTTTATTGTGACCTCTTTGGCGGCACAACTGCTGCCTCTATTATCGGCTAACTCAAAGCGATAGTGATTGAGTACTTCAATGACTTCTCTGCCACAGATACCCGGGATATTGTTGGGAACATCTCTCTGCACAAGACTCAGCGCTGCAGGAGCGTCAATACCGCCACCCGCGGTAAATGTTCCTTCAATAGTTTCACCTGTAAGGTTGAAAAATGATATGTTGCCCGTCGCATAAACAATGGCACGCGGATTTGAGCCATCAATGATTACGTCTCCGTTAACATAAATGGCTAAATAGGCTCCTTCTGAGACAGTAATCGATGCATTAAGCATGGTAAATAAAGTAGATGCTTGCGCAGGGTTGTTGCCAGGATCATCAATATATATACGAGTGGGAGCAATAACATTATAAACACCCAACCCCATGTTTACGGCTGCGCGCTTAAAATAATAGTCACCGGCTAATTCTCCTGGAGACAGTGTTTGCGTCCCATCATCAATAGTGATTGAAGGAATAGCTCTGGCCTGAGATGCAGTTAAAGCATCAGTATTGGTGGGGAAACAGTTAACCGCATTCACCCCACACTTAGGTCGATTAGCACCATTACCTGTTGCGTCGGTGTCAACGCTAATTGTCGTTAGCGCTCCGTTATTATCATCAAATATGCGACTACGTGCGGCAAGAAAAATACCGCTACCATTGAAAGTAGCGAGCGCACCGGGAAAAGCTTCTTCACAACTTGGAAATTCACCACTGAACACGAATTCCGATGTCATCGCCAGAATACTCGCGTCTTCAGGGTCGTGATTACGCTCATTGTCTCTGCTGCGGTCTTCGTCAACTCTAAGGCCCAACCGGTTGCTATCTAAACCACAACTGCGCAGCCACCCTCCATCAGTACCATTTCGCGAAATCTTACTGGCCGCAACAAGTGGGGTTTGTGCGTAGTTATTTTTAAAATTATTTCTGAAACAACCATCACTCCAACCCCTAATCTTTGTCTCAGCAAAACTGGCCTCCCACACCACTTCAACGCCACTATCGTCAAAAAATCTGCGATCGAAGCCCTCGGTAGTGGCCATGTAAGCAACCGTTTCACTTCTTGTCACAGGAGAGAATTCGGTTTCAGACGCCTCAAGAGCAATGAAATATGCCTGCTCTGTTGATACTGTTGGAGGAGTCTGGTTGCTGCCTACCGCATCATATTTGGCAGCAACGGTCAAAAAGGGCAAAAGGTATGTATTTGGCGGCGACTCTCCTCTAACATCGACCTGATTATTCACTGTTTGAATAGAATGGAAAAATACCGGCTGCTCGCCGAAGTCAGTTTGTAAAGGCACTTGAGCGTAACGCGACGCTTCTTGCCCCGGTAAAAGCACGCCGCCATTTTCTAAGTACCAAGGAGAGTTTGGTGACGCTTGAACGGTAGTGCTATCTAACTCCATTTTTCCAACTTCAACAATGTCTCCATTGGGGAATTCGTGAACGCCATAAGCAATAGCCAAATAATGCCCACCCATAGTGATATGAGGGCCGTCCTCACCTGACGGCTCTAAAGGAAGCGCTTCAAAACCCGTGCGCGTGACGTTACGAATTTTAACGATAGCAGGGTTTCCCCCCTGATTAGTCGATAGCATAAACACAGCGGGAGGTTCATCGTATACTTGAGAGAAACTAATAGTCGTCCATTCAGCCTTGTTGTATGTATTTTGAAGCTCTATGAATCTTCCTTCTATTTGAGGTACGGCCTTCACACTCAAGGAAAATATCAATAGTGCTATAAACAAACAGCGCATAACTAAGTTCATGATGTTTTGCATTACTGTTCCTGCCTTATTTCAACAGCTAACCGCCTAGATGTTTCAAGCTGAGCGAACGAACAACTCGCTTCTGAAGCAAGCAAATATACAATAATCTCGCCCGAGCTCACTTCCGGCTCATCAATAATTTCACTTGCACGACACGATAGAATTATTGTGCAGTTATCTACACTTGGACTTTCTGTTGAAAGTTCCTCACTTAGAGGGCAAGAGGTATCGCCAGCTTCTACCAAACGGGAAACCGCCACCTCTAACCCGGTTTGTGCTGCTAAATATGCTCTAGCGCCATAATACTCTATCGATTGCTGTCTAATGGTCGATGAAATTTGGTTTGATAGCGCTATGCCTAACGTGAGTAGCACAATACTAATTATTACAGCAACAATTGTTGTTGCACCTTTCTGGCGAAAAGGAGAGTTGACTAATACTTTTACTGAACGAACGCGTTTAGGGAACATTAGGGAAATGTACCTCATGTTGAACAGATAGTTGCTCGTTATCGTTTCCTTCAAACGTTAAGCTAAGCGCTATTAATCCGTTTCTTTTAAGGTCTGCGGTTACCACGTTTGCTTCCCAACGAGTAATATTTGTCGCTAACAGGCCTGATTGTCCACTTTGTGTTCGTTGAAGCACATTGCCTTGTGCATTTGAAGCCAAACATATAGACACTTGATCGTCATACACAAAAAAGCGCTTACCCGGCGATGTTTGGGTGTTGGGAGCGTTTAGCAGCAAGTCCATTTGAGCTGGCACTGCAGGCTTACTCAAGTCTACCGTAGCCACATCTATACGCCGGCCATTGTCGGTTATACTTTGCGGGCTGGTAGGGTAAATCACCAGGCTATCGCCATCATTGATTGATGCGTCAAAAACAACCGCTCTTAATGGATTTTGAAATGCATCTTCAACATACGTTCCGCTTACCTTTATCGGATAGTATGAAAGACAGCCGGAAGCAGCATCAAATGTGATCGAATTTGGTACAGTGTTTCGAATTTCTTTTTCTAAGCGCAAAATGGTAAATCGAGCTTGGGCAACCAGCCTCGCGCGTTCTGCCCCTGTCATATAAATTTCGGCGCTAATCGCGATCACCTGAACAATTGACACACTGATAACGCCAAGAATGGTTATAACTAATATCAGCTCGACAAGCGTAAAACCCTTTATCTTGGTCGGTCTCCTCATTAGTAACTTCCCCTGAAAGCGCTAAAACGATAAACCTCGCCATCCGGGGCCGTCACTGCGATATCGATACGTTTGTATTGTTGAGAGTCAAATGCTGCATCATCAATACTCGTATCGTATTCAACGAGAACGGTATAACTAAACTGAGAATATATGCCGCCTACATCAGATACGGAAAACCCATTGTAGTCGTCAACGTCGTCATAATCTGCTTCATCTGACTCCTCGGGGCCTAATGACGACGTACATGCGCCTTTTTCAATGCAACTTTCAAATGGCGGGCCGCTGTCGCTCAACTCATCAAAAGAGCGACTTAAGATGTCATTCATCAGAGATTGCCCAAGCTTAGCTGCTTTTACCTGCCGTAAAGGTTCAGCGGTTTGCGCAGCTTGGGGAACAATAAGTGTAAGTACCACCGTTAGGCTAATGGTAAACACCACAATACCAAAAACGAGCTCAAGTAACGTGAAGCCTTGCGCATTTATACCGGTCTTAGCACGCATAAATAGCGCCTTCACTTTGCAGACATACAGCGAACTGCTCCACCTGAATACGGCAAACGCTTGCGCAAGCTATGTTGTTAGGCTTGCCTAATCCATCGAAGCTAATTTGTGAAAAGCTATTGCCGTTCTCATCCACGGCTTGAAAAATAAAGTCTGTGTCTGAGGCATTGACCACCTGATCATCATCGAAGTTGGTAGACAAACCGTTTGCGCAATTATGGTTAAGAGGCGGGGCGATAATCTTTGCAGTAATTTTTACACAGCTGATATCGCGCACATTTTGCATCGCGCGCAGCTGCATGTTGTGTATAAATTGCAACGCTCTGTCGCGAAGCGCTATTGCATCTTCGTCGTCACTACCCAGATATCGGGGAACTGCAGTTACTGCCAGAACCCCGATGATCAATATGGTAATAACGAGTTCTACAAACGTAAAACCGCCGTTTTTCACATTACTAAACGCAGCTATTCACAACGATTTCTGGACGCTGCCCTTCGCCAGCAGACGTAGTGAATTCAACTGTACATTTCGCACCTGAGGCGTCGGGTGCATTTGCAGCGACTGAATAGTTGCTATAACCTTTTGCGTATATCAATACCGCACCAGTAATTGCAGCAATGCCAAAATCATCCGCATCGATATCAAGCAGTGCCTGCATATTCGCTGCCGTCGCTTCTGGGTAACCATTAACAACCGTAACGTTACCCGTACCCACGTTTAACGTCGCTGGCGTATCACTTGTTCCAGACACGCTATTAATGAGCGCTTTTCCATTTACAACCGACGTTGATGTTTCAAGTGAACCTCTTATTCCTTCAAGGGTTGCGTCACGCGCATCGTCTTGCAGGTTAAGGAATTTAGGAGCTGCCGTTACTGCTAGGATGCCCAAAAGCACAATAACAATAATTAACTCAATTAAGGTGAAACCTTTTTGCATAGACACTTTTTGCATAGTCATATTTCCTTCGTGTTAATTAAAATACAGTTACTTGGCCTGTTGCCGGGTTGTAGGTAAAGCCATCAAGGTTTGCGCCGTCAGGCACGCCATTAGCTGGCGCGCTTGTATTAGGTAGTCCTATAGACTCGACTAAATAATAAACGCATGTGGTATTCGCACCTGACGTATCGGAGCGAACGGCATAGCGAAATTCAGACACTACGTCATCGCTGGTTGAAACGGTATTAGTTGGCGCAGACTGTAGTATCAAATCAAATACATTTTTACACTCTTGGTTGTCTACAGAACCCACAAGCGTACTGCCAGAGATGCTGCCCGTTGGATAACCAATGTTTCCATCAACGCCAACCTGAGTTTGGTCATACGTTACCAACGTACTGTTTTCACTGCCGTTATTACCGCTTGGGCGCCCTTCTACTTCCCATTGAGCACGAACAAGTCCTACAGCAGCCGCAAAACCGCCGGCAACACCTTCAACACTCGCTTCTCTTGCCTCGTCAGTCACGTCGATGAAACGAGGAAGCGCAGTGGCAGCTAATAAACCTAAAATAATAACAACAATGATCAGCTCTATAAGTGTAAAACCGTGTTGCTTCACTTTCATATAAACTCCTCTATAGCGATATATTTTCGCCCGAATTAAAACGTGTTTTACGCCGTTACCACACCGTTTTCAGCGAAGTATTGAAACCACACTTCGCCATCTAAAAAGAAAGTACATTGTAAAAATCCACTTTCGTATTTGTCTGACGCGCGTATCAATTTTGCATCTTTTATTGCTTCAGGTGCTGACAAAGAAAGCAAATACTGACAGTTGTTACGTCTCTTCGAAGCATGACCTTCAGGCCAGCCTTGCTTATTAACATGCAGCGCCGTGCCGGTCGTCTTGTCCTGAAAAATGTGTCCATCTTCCGCAATGCGCGTTGCATAGATGGTCACGATATTTTTCTTACTCTTTATCCATTGCGCCCGAGCAAGTGTAACCATTCGCTGAAACTGTACTCTTGCATTGCTTTTATTAATCTGCCGCGCTTCTTCTACTAGCGGCATTACGTAAAGCAATTGCGCAGCAATAACGATAAATATTGATACACCAACCACAATAAACTTCAGTAAACCAGTCTTCTCGTTCGACATGTTTTACCTCGTAAACACGCTTAACCGCCTTTCACCACCGACATCATGTCCCACATTGGCGTAAATATGCCTAGCGCTAGGATCAAAACCATTACAGCAACAAACCCTATAAGTATAGGTTCAATCTTCGCCGTTAAACTTTTTAAGTCGAAATCAACTTCACGCTCATAGTAATCGGCACTTTCCTCAAGTAGCGATTCGAGTCTTCCAGTTTCTTCGCCCACGGCTATCATCTGTAGCACAAGCGTAGAGAAAAGCTCACTGTTTTTCGACACTCTTAATAAACTTTCACCTTTCTCAATGCCCTGACGCATTTCTTTAATCTGCATTTGCATATGTGCGTTATCCATTGCATCAGCAGTCAGTGACAGCCCTGCGGTTAGCGGCACGCCAGACTTTAAAATCATTGAAAAACTTCGGCTGTATCGCGATAACAATGATCGCTCAATAATACTGCCCACAACAGGCAACTTTAGTTTAAATCTGTCCCATTTAAGTCGTCCATTAGTCGAATTAACGTATTGTTTCGTTGCGAAAATTCCGCCGGCAATCAAGAAAAGTAAGAGCCACCAATAGTTCACGAAAAAGTTTGACGTCCCGATCAATACGCGAGTCATAAGCGGCAGTTCTGAGTTGAATCGCTCGAACATTTGTGAAAACACAGGAATGACAAAAAGGTTTAAGATAAACAACGCAATAACCAATGCGATCATCACAAATGATGGATAACGCAAGGCTGACTTAAGGCGTTTTCGCGTTTCCTGCTCTCGTTCAAAATAAATGGCCAGCTGTAAAAACACGTCATCGAGCTTACCGGTATTTTCACCCACAACGACAACCGAAATAGTTAAGCGGGTAAATATGCTTTCGTATTTTGTCATCGCCGAAGACAGGCTTCTCCCTTGCTCCAACTGCTCCACAATGTCTTTGAGAACAGCTTGGAAACGTTTGTGGGAAGCGTTCTCGCTGAGGCCTTTTATGGCGCGTATTATTGGTATGCCGGCTTTTAAGAGCGAGTACATTTGGCGCGAAAAAATGATCATCTCATCTAGACCAATTTTTTCTTCAAACAGGTTGCTTATGTGGAGGTTGTTCGCGCTTGCGCTGCTCGTCTCTGCTTTTGTTTTCGTGATACTAAGCGGCACAATGTTTCGAGACAGCAATATCTGAGCCGCAGCATTCTCAGAGGCAGCCTCAATAGTGCCATTTAATGTTCCGCTTGAAGATTTACCCGCATACTTAAACTGTGGCATCAGTGATTCACAACCTCAGGAACAAACTCTGACACTTTGAACACTTCATCTAATGATGTTTTACCTTGAGCGGCATACTCAAGTGCCATATGAGAAAGCGGGACAAAATCTTTGTTCGCCTTTGTAGCGTCAACAAAGCCTTGGGTGTCGTTGTCACGAAGCGCGTTCATCATATCTTCGTTCATCTCTAAAAACTCAAACACACCTATTCGACCTTTATAGCCTGTGTGATTGCAGCTATTGCACCCTCGTCCTTTACAAAAGGTCGCATTGTTAAGTGCTGGATTCAAAAAATTAACCCAGGCATTTTCTTGTGCACTCGGCGCTTTTGGCTCCTTACAATTTTCACAAATCCGTCTGACTAATCGCTGTGCAAGCACTCCCCTTAGAGAAGTCGCGACCAAATAAGGCGCAGCCCCCATATCAATTAGACGAATTGCACTTGTTACAGAATCATTGGTATGCAAAGTACTTAAAACTAAGTGACCCGTAAGCGCGCCTCGCAACCCTATCTCTACGGTTTCTTGATCACGCATCTCGCCCACCATAATGATGTCAGGGTCTTGGCGCAGTGTGGTTCTGAGAATAGCAGCAAAGTCGAGGCCAATCTTTGAATTTACCTGCACCTGATTGATTCTGGGCAATCGGTATTCAATAGGGTCTTCTGCCGTGATGATTTTCAAGTCGGGCTTATTCAGCTCACTCAAAGCACCATAAAGCGTTGTGGTTTTCCCTGAACCCGTAGGACCCGTTACAAGGATCATACCGTGAGGACGATTAATCGCTGCGCGAAACTTTTCTGCCATGGCATCCGGCATGCCTGTTTGCTCAAGAGTAAGCAAACCTGCTGACTGATCAAGCAGTCGCATTACCACCGCTTCGCCATTGGCAACTGGCATAGTAGACACACGAACATCAAGCGTATGCCCTTTAACCTTAATATTAAACCGCCCATCCTGCGGGATCCGCTTTTCAGAAATATCTAAGCCAGACATCAACTTCAAACGCAATACTAGCGCAGCGGCTATTTTCACTTGATTTAACGTATTTTCTTGCAACACGCCGTCTACACGTTGACGTATGCGCAAGATTTTTTCATCAGGCTCAATATGAATATCAGAGGCTCTGACCTGCACAGCATCCTCAAAGATAGAGTGCAATAGCTTAACAACAGTAGCATCAGAGGTAGTATCATCAAGCGCTGACAATTCAAATTCAGCCTCGTCAGCGTACTCCTCGTCTAATTTCTCAGCGAAAGACGCGATATCTTGAGTACGACGATAAACGGCATCAAACGCCTCAAGAATTTGATTCTCTTGAACAATTGCAAGTTCAATCGTGCGCGGTGCTACAAGCGGCCCAAGCTGGTCGAGACCTCCTAAGTCAGTAGGGTCACTCATTCCTAGCAAGACTTCATTTTCATCGGCTTCTAGTACGATTGCTCTATAGCGCCGTGCGTAAGTTTCAGGGATTATTTGTGCTTGTTCAGCATTAATTTGCCGCTGTGCAATGTCTAAAAACGGAATATTTAGCTGCTGCGCTAAAAATCGTAATAATTGGGGCTCGCTAATAAAACCCAGTGCAATAAGCGTGTCACCTAGCTTTCTCCCCGAACTCCTTTGGTCGGTTAAAGCATGGTCAAGCTGTTCACTTGAGATAATATTTTCGTGAACGAGTAAGTCGCCTAGGCGCATTTTAAGACGAGGACGCATTAACGTTGCTCCTGTAATGCCGTTAAGCGCTCACTTGCGTATTGCGCTGATGAAGAAGAAAGGCCACCTTTATTAAGTGCTTCTGTATAAGCTAACGAAGCCCTTGCCGAATCATTCAAGGCGTCGTAATTCACACCAAGTGCTAACCACCATTTTCCATTTTCCGGTTGAAGTTTCGTCATTGCTAGAAATGCAGAGACAGCTTGTTTCGGTCTATTAGTAGCCTGTGCACTGGTACCTTTAATGATGAGGTAATCGGCGCGGGATTCATCTATTGCCTGGTCATTTAATTCGTCGGGCATTATCGCGATAACGTCGCTCAAACGCCCTTCGGCAACCAAAATTTTGGCCATAAGCTCACGCCATTCTAGATTATTTGGTTCAATTGCCATGCCCTCAGCGAGTAATCTGAGCGCCTGCTGAGAATTACTCTGCCCAAAGTAAAGTGCAGCGAGTTGTCGCCTCGCTTCGCTATTGTCTTTATTGGTGGCAAGCGCTAGCGCAAAGTTTTCCCGCGCAGCATCTATCATTCCAAATCTGTATGCCTCAATTCCTGCATCAAGGTGAACGTTGCTCTGCTGAAGCGCTGACATAGGTTTTATATTTGCACTACTGCGCTGGTTCACCATCGCAGCACTATCTTCACCCTTTACCTCTAACGCCTGTTTTTCTCTTACCAAGGTGTCAGGGCTAACCTTTTGAGTTACAACACTTTCTTCGCGACTTTGCTGTGACGATAAAATTGAACTTGGCTGACTGTCTACAGAGACTTCTTTTGGTCGCGCTTTATCTACTTGCTTAAAGGCTTGTTCGTCATCTTCAACAGTTGCTGCGCTATCAACGGCATTAAAAACCTGCGCTACTACCGGTTCTACACTCTGCCTGCTGGCCAAATCATCGCTTGATAAGGGCGTTGCAATCATCCCTTCAAATTCAACCTCATCTGTAGCCTCTGACGACGCTTTCGACGCAATGTTTATCGTCGCGGGGGGAACTGGCTGGCTACGCGCATCGTTAACCTTTGCTTCATTGTCAACCTGGTTGGTTCGCAAAAACACAACCACAACAAGAACCACGACAATCGTTAAAACGACGACGAAAAGCGATTTCATCGATAAAAAATTCGATTTAATTTGAACCGTCGGCGCGAGCCCGAAATCTTCACTTTGGTTACGCTTATCAAGTGATTTCAACGTATCATTTAAAATGCTCACGCTACATTCCCTACGTAGAAATTAAGAGCGATAAACACACCTAGTAATGTCATAGACATGACTACAACGCGTTGACGTGGCACAAGTAAACGTCTGCAGTCCTCAGTGTCTAGGGCAGCACTTATTGCATGGGACCACTTTGCGACCTCTTTGCCTTGACCGTACGCACGCAACAAAACTTTGTGGCAAACAACATTCACTAATCGGGGTGTGCCACGCGTAACAAGCGCAATAAAACCTCTCAGCCCTTTGGGTATTAACCTCCTATCACCACCTGCTGTCTCTATACGATGACCAATGTAATAGTCCACCTCGGCACACGACATAGCACGAAGTTCGTAAGAAAACGTAATGCGCTGCCGAATCTGACGTACACGAGCGTTACCCAAGTTTTTATCTAACTCGGGTTGACCGAATAGCACGATTTGTAGCAGCTTACTTTGTTCGGTCTCTAGGTTACTGAACAACCGAAGCATCTCTAAAGCATCCCAATTTAACGACTGCGCTTCATCAATTATGAGCACCGCCTGCTTGCCCTCTTTTTTAAGTGACAATAGCTTATTTTCAATAACGCTGTGTACATTGCCATTCTCAGCTTCACCGCTTATGTTAAGGCCTAATTCATTTGCAAATGCGACTTTTAATTCGTCTGGTGACAAATAAGGATTAGGTAGATAACAGGCAACAAATTTATCCGACAAATGGTTTATTAGCTTTCTGCAAAGCAGCGTTTTACCAGTACCAACTTCACCCGTAATTTTGATAAAGCCTTCGGACATGCTCAGCGCAGACAGTATCACTTTTAACGCTTCGTTATGAGGCGCTAACGCACAAAAAAACGCGGTATTTGGCGTTAGCGAAAACGGCATTGTTTCGAAGTGAAAAAAGTGCTTGTACATCGTTAGTTTCTATACCATTTATCAAGCAAAGACTGTGTACGCTCTCGTTGCTGCTCCCAAGAATCAGGCTGAACAACAGATGGTCGGAGTAAAATGACCAACTCTCGCTTGCTCTGCGTTTTAGCAACGTTTTTGAACAAATTTCCAACTACAGGAATATCCCCTAGCAGTGGCGTTTTGGACTCCTTATCACTGGTCACCGTTTCCATTAAACCGCCAATAACCACTATTTCTCCATCTCTCGCCCTTATAACCGTGTCTGACTCACGAATGTTGCTCTGGGCAAGAGGTAACTGAATTTGCTGATCGCCGACTTGTATAACTTTAGTTTGCTCGGCAGTTTCTGTTACAGAGGGATGTACGTGCAAAATTACCGAGCCATTCCGATCTATTTGCGGCGTAACGTCCAGTGCGATACCAGAGAAGAACGGCGTCAGTTCAATGTCATTTTCATTTTCTGTGCTCGTTGTGCTTTGATCTTCACTGGTAGATACATCGGTAACAAAATATTCGTCTTGGCCGACTTTTATTACCGCTTTTTGGTTATTGGTAACGGTGACTCTAGGGTTACTCAGCATCTGCACGTCACCCTGCGTTTGCAGCATGTTTATCACGCCATCAAAATCGCCGCGCGATATTCGCAATGTGGACACCCCACCAATATCGGTTGCTATGCTATTGCCAATTCCATTTACAGCGTTAATTGCTGGGTCGATGCCTGCTGCGGTGTTGGCCGCAAAATTAGACGCCAAACTGCCGCCGCTGAATCCAAAATTCATACTCCCCGTTAGGCCACTCGCAATTCGGTCCCAGCGAACCCCTTGCTGGTAACTATCGTTGAGCGTCACTTCAATAATACGCGCTTCAAGCACTACCTGGCGCTGAAGACTTTCTTGACTCTGGTTTAGAAAGTCTTTCACCACCGCTATCTCACTGGGAAGAGCACGAATAGTGACCAAGCCTGCCTGAGGTGACACCACAACATGTCGACCTTCTGCTGGCGAAACGAGTACTTTGAGCGCTTCTTTCAAGTCTTTCCAAAAATCATTTTCACTGGTGGTTTGTATGTTCGAGCCGTTTAGCTGTTGTATATTGTTGCCGCCGAAGCCATTTTGGCCACCTATACCGTTTTGTACACCAACGCCGTTACCACCAATATTGTTGTTGCCGTTAAAGCCACCGTTGTTCGCATTGCCATTCTGGTCTTGCTCGCTTACGCCGCCCGCTATCACGCTAACGTTAGACACACCAAAGCGTTTTATCATTAAAAAGTTGACGGGTATTGATTCGGTTTTTAACTGGGCCGGCATAACCTGAATAACGCTACCCTCAAGAAATACATCCAAAGGGTACATTCTAGATATAATTTTCAGCACATCCTCTAGCGCCACTTGCTTCAGCGTAAGGCTAATCTTCCCGGATACAGCTGGATGAACGGCAACGCTATATGGCGTCTCGTCTACGAGTGCATCGAAGAAAGGGCGAACATCAACATCACTGGCGGCTATATCAAAATTTTTTGTTGTCTCAACGTCTGCAAGCGGCGCATATCGGCCTACTTCGGCAAGCAGCTCTTGCTCCAGCTGCGGTGGCATTGCCGGTTTCGGCTTTGGCGAATGCGGCTGTTGTTGTAACTCATCGCGAATATGGGGCTGCACTTCTTTACCAACGCCATAGGTTTGGCATCCCGTGCTTACAAAAGCCAGTGTAACGATAAACCCTGATGTAACTAGTCTATTTTTTAATTTCATATGCATACATTCTTAGTATCTTTTGCTGTCGACCATCGGAGAGAACAACATCTTTGGGATTAATTTTTACTAGCGTGAAGTCACCAATAACTTCACCTTCGCGATAAGATTTTCCTGATATAATCGCACTGTAACCATTTGAGCGTTTAAACACCGATTGTAACGCTAATACTTCACGCTCCTCTTGCTGTGACTTTTGGCTTGTGTAAGCATTTACCGCCGGCTTAGTCGGGTCCATTGTGGCAACGCTTGTTCGAGCAAAGCATGTGAGTAACACAAAAACTGTTATAAAAATAAGCCTCATGATTTAATCCTAAAGCGCGATGAAAGTTTGATTATTACTCACCGTGGCCAATTCAAGTGTAAGTTGCGACTGTGGATATGCTTCAACGGTATAATCAAACCGCGTTACCCCTACTTTTTCTGGCGATGACTGCAAACGTGCAAGGTAAGCGCGCAAGTCAAAGAAACTTCCTTGAAGTATTACCCGCATATTATGTCGATAAACAGTGGCCCTTTTTTCATCCTCATCACCGAATGAAATGGTTTCAGATGGCTCGACATAGAAATTGACGATTTTGATATCATTTTCTTGACCTAGAAGCGTCACAAGAAGCTCAGGCATTTTGTCAGCTGCAACAAAACTGTCTTGCACTAGTGAAAGTTGTTGATCGATTGCCAATAATTCTTTTCGCGCAACATCAAGCTCTGCTTGTTTTCGCGCTGAATAGTCCTGGCGAAGCGCCTCCTGTAACGCTTGCTGCTGTATAGCAACTGACTGTAATTCATTTTCAAGCCTCGCAAGCGTTTTCTCTGACACGGCTATTTTTTCTAAAGCAGGCGAAATACCAAACCAGTAGAACAAATAAACAATAAGCCCAAAACTTCCCCACATTATTAAGTGCTTTTCTCTGCTTTGTAACGCCGTAAACTTATCGGAAAGCAATTGATATCTATTCATCTCTCTTTCCCTCGAAATTGCTGGATATAACAAATGCTTTTACATCTTCACGCTCATCAATTTCTTCAAATGTGACGGTTGAAAAACTTTTCCCCTTAAAAAACGGCGATTGCTGTAACCCTTTAAGCCACATCGGAATTGAGGCCGGTTCAAGCGTCTCGCCTTGTAGCCTAACGCTCTGGGTGTCGATGGTTATCTGCGTTAACCACAAGTTTACGTCGTGATAGCGAGCTAAATCGTCCATGACCATGCCAAACTCGGTCGCGTCAAATGACAGCTCTCCTTCCTCAAGATAAGCGACTAAATCTTTTCTATTCTTTATCTTGGTGTTTACTGACTCGAGCTCTGTCTGTAATTGTTTGATATCGCGCTTTTCATCTAATGCTTTACTCAACAACGCAATATCATTTTTTACAGATTCAACACTGGCTCTTTGCTGCGCGCTTTCAGACGCTTTATTTTTTTCAAAAAATTGAAGCATCAGCACGGCAAACAGCATGACCACGAAAACACTCCCGTTTATCAGCAGCACCATTGATAGTGGAAGTTTCTCTTTCTGAGGCTTGAGTGATTCATGAAAAAGGTTAACGGTGGTTTTCATTTAGCGTCATCCATGGCGGAAATCGCACTTGCGAGCGCAAAATAACTATTTGAGCTCACTACTTCTGCAAAAGGCAGCATTGGTTGAAATGCTTTCATCGCCGCTGGTTGAAAAGGTTTCAACCGCTCTATCACTGGCTCGCAGTCAAATTGTGTCGTGAATAAAATTTCTTTTAATGGCGGCTGTTTTAGTTGTGACTCATAAAAATCCATTGATCTTTGTATTTCAAGGCCTAAGGTGTCACTGAGTTGAGACACATCAGTTGATGTTGAGCTCTTTTGTACCAAGCCTCTTAATCTTCTTGCTAGCCATAGGGCCCCAGAGCGAACGATGGCTAAAAAAGGGTCACATCCCGGCTCTTGAATTATAAGCAGGCGCGCATAGTCATCTTTTGGCGCAAACGTCACCGCCATCACCTCTTTGGTATGTATATGAGTAAGCGTTGTTTGTTTGCTGCGGCTTATGGGTTTAGTTATAGCAAAAAGTGGCGCCTTTTCAGCCGCAAAAACGTCTATTTTCGATTTTCCAGCACGGCTCTTTACTGGGTTATCTATATAGTCGGCAATCATATTGCCTGAATCGTAAGGTACGAGATCGCCGAGCGTCCATGGCAATGCTGTTGCTATATCTTCTTCAGGTAGTTCGGGTTTATCTACCTGCACCATATGATACATGTCATGGGGTAAAACAATGGATACTTGAGCTTTCGTTCGAGAAAAAGGTTCAAGACTTTGAATAATCTGCTCTGCAAGCGGTATTCTGTCGTTTCGCGGTTCACTAGAAAACGCATTCAGCAAAGTATCGCCATCGCTCTTCTCAAGCGCCACTATGTGTAGTTCAGAACTGCTTACAGATATCCCGACAGTCAACAACGGGGTAGTTCTCCGGGATGCAAATAAGCTCAATGGCATATGTCTACTTCGTTAATTAATCGCAGTACAATCTTATAAAAGACAATACCTGAAAGTGTCAAACAGATACATGACGCTCATGAAAAAATAGACTAATTATTTAAATAGAACAAATAGATGCATAAAATTTTATTAATGTTAATTAAGTTTTAACTCCGATACCGAACCGGTATTCGGGAAGTAATCGAAATACGCCCCGCTGCGCAAACTGAAGCGGCACCAGTGAATATTGGCACCCTTTTGTTCTTCTGTATAAAATCTCGCGTAGATTTTAAATTCCTCAACATTCAACGGTGCAGCGACAAGAGAAGACCAGATTTTCTCACAGCCACGGTCTGACTTTTCTCCCGTTGGCCATCCGTTTTTATTTATTGAAACGGGCGTTCTTGCTGTTTCAGTTCCTTCGTCGTTGTAGTGGACCAACATGATCATTGGCGTGGCATTGCTTACCCGCCATTGCCAATGTGAAGACGTTACATGCCTTTCGAACAATGTTGCTAAACGTTTAAATGCATCAGTTGCCGTGTTGGGCTCTGCGGTATGTAACCGAGTCATTGCGAATACAAGCGCAACCGCAAAAGTTAAAGCGGTAAGTGCCTTGAACACATTTGACATTGAAGATGTTGGTTTACTTGTTTTTTTCATATCATCTGTCACCCATCTAAATTCCGAGTAAAGTGCGTAAAACTATGGATGTCCAATATTAGGTTATCGCCATTTATGCAAATATATGAAGGGAATGATATAAAAATTTAGCGTTCTCAGCGCTTGATGATGTTTGGTGGGCGAGTTTTAGCTTAAATGAAGGCGTTCAAACCGTAAAATCGCTCTACACGCCTTGAAATCGAACTCGAAGGGAAGTTTTAAGGCGTAAAAGGCATAGTATTACTACCTTTTACGCCCTGTAACGCTAGGCCGAAGCGAGAAGGTTTTGCTCACCTTCTGCATCGGCTAATCGCTGCTGTACATAATCACCCAGCACTGCCTGCTGGCTCTCAGTCAAGCGTAAGCCATGCTTTGTTCGACGCCAAAGAATATCTTCTGCCGTCATTGCCCATTCATAGTCAATGAGATAATCGATTTCGGCTTTATATAAGTTTGCTCCAAAGTCTTTCCCCATTGAAGCCAGTGTTGAATCATTCTTCAGGAATTTGTAGCAAAGTAGACCATATTGCCTCGCATATCGTTGACAAACCTGTTCGCTCAGCCATGGAAAGTCACTTATTAGTTTATCGACTAACTGTGCTTGGCTTTCAAAAGCTCCGCCAGGCAAAGGTACTTCTCTTGTCCATGCTTTTCTTGCTTTTGGAAAACACGCCACTAATTTATCAACCGCATGTTCAGCCAACTTTCTATATGTCGTAATTTTTCCACCGAATATATTCAATAGCGCAGGCTCACCGGAGGCCCCATTCAGTTCAACTTTATAGTCTCTAGTCAGTTCCTGCGCTGACGCGTTTTTCTCTTCTAAAAGCGGTCGCACACCACTATAGCTATGTACAATATCACTTTTTGTGATTTTTGATTTGAAATACCGATTCACCACATCAATGAGATACTCTGTCTCTTCGTTCGATATTGCAGCGTCAATCGGATTACCTTTAAAATCTTCGTCGGTTGTGCCTACAAGCGAAAAGTCGCCCTCGTAAGGAATAACGAAAACAATGCGACCATCTTTATTTTGCAATATGTACGCTTCGTCTGAGGTGTACAGTTTAGGCACAATAAAGTGGCTTCCTTTTACCATTCGCATCGCATTCGGATTCTCCACATTTACTAGCCGATCAAGAAAAGAAACTGCCCAAGGCCCAGCTGCATTGACAATAGATCTCGCTCTTATTGTAAACGTTTTCCCTTTATGCGTGCGTAATGTTACTTTCCAGTATTGCTCCTCTTTTTCGGCACTTATGCATTCTGTTCTGGTGTAAATTTCAGCACCTTGCTCTTGTGCAGCAAGCGCATTAAGCACAACAAGACGTGCGTCATCTACCCAACCATCAGAGTACTCAAAACACGTTGTTATATTATCTACAAGGGGGCTATCAATACCTGTAGAGAGCTTTCTTGAACGAGGAAGCATGTTCCGTTTTGCGAGCGAGTCGTAAAGAAATAAGCCTATACGGATCATCCATGCCGGTCGAAGATGTTTTTGGTGTGGCAATCTAAAGCGTAAAGGCCACATGATGTGCGGCGCTTTGCGTAGCAAAACTTCCCGCTCAGCCAGTGCTTCTTTCACAAGACGAAATTCATAATGTTCTAGGTAACGAAGCCCACCATGAATAAGCTTGCTGCTAGATGACGACGTAGCACCGGCTAGATCTCCTTTTTCGCACAATGCTACCGAAAGTCCACGTCCTGCTGCATCTAACGCTACTCCAACGCCATTAACGCCACCGCCTACAACTAAAACGTCGACTATTTTTTCAGATTCATTGCTGTGACTCATTGCTTTTGCCCCTACTACGCTTCACATTACTCTGGTTAGATTGTTGACTATTTGACAACCAAAAAGAAAACATGTCAACACAAAACGAACATTTACGAACATTAAAGAAAATTACGCAATCATGCTGTTTATTGTTCATTCCGTAGTAAGTAGGATACTTGGCAGTGCATAATGCGTGTTCAGTTATCTATGCATTCTGGCTTTATATAAACTTCGTGATACCTGAGTTCAGTTTTTATATAAAGCACGCAAAAGTAAGGAAGGCCAGACTACGAACACTAGACTTTGGAGTGCTCACAGGGTGTATGTTGGCAACTAGAGTGTGTTGAGCTTTGCTGTATGAGTTTTGTTGAAAGAATGCGATTTTGATCGAGGCACACCGAATATGGTTTAGTAACCTTGAAAAATGAACTCGAGCAAAGTTTGACTCTCACTATGCTTTCACAAAAGTAATGTTATTTTCTTTAATAATTTTGCTTATGCTAGCAGGTGGCGTTTTATCACAAACTAAGCAATCAACTTGTGAAATATGACCTTGTTCGACCATAGCTCGACGTTCGAATTTGCTGTAATCAGCGGCGAGAATAACATGTTGAGTATGTTCTAAAATGGCTTGTGAAACTTTAACTTCCCTAAAGTCAAAATCAAGCAACGCGCCGTCTGAGCTAATACCACTGATTCCGATAATGCCATAGTCCATGCGAAATTGACTGATAAAATCGCAGGTTGCTTCACCAATGATACCACCGTCGCGGTAACGTACTTCACCGGCAGCGATAATGACGGAGAAGTCTTCTTTAGCCGACAAAATAGTAGCTACGTGAATGTTGTTCGTAACAACGTGCAAGTTTTTATGGTTAAGCAGCTTTGTAGCAATAAGTTCAGTGGTAGTGCCTATGTTGATAAATAAAGAAGCACCATCGGGGATCATAGCCGCTACGGCTTCTGCAATTTTCTCTTTTACTTCACTATTTTGTGTTTTACGCTCTTGGTAAGGTGTGTTTTCCCAGCTTCGGTTCAAACCCGCGCCGCCGTGGTAGCGACTGACTACACCATTTTCTGCCAGCTGATTTAAGTCTCTTCGAATTGTTTGAGGCGTAACGTCACATGCACTAACCAAATCATCAATAGACATAAAACCGTGCTGCTTTATTAGCCCAACAATTTTTTCGTGTCTTTGTGTTTGGTTCATCATTCATCCTCAAAAAAAACAAAATTCAATCAATTATACGTGCTTAAAGACGAAGTTCCCACGATAAAACGAAAAACAAATGTTCGTTTTCGAAAATATGCCGTTGTTAAACATCTGTAAATGATGCAAACTCTATGAAAATTATCTTTAGGAGTGACCTTATGGGACAACATATTCTTGCCATTGACCAAGGCACAACAAGCTCTCGCAGCATTATTTTCTCTCCGAAAGGCAGTATTGAAGCCATCGCTCAACAGGAGTTTTCGCAAAAATATCCTAAGGATGGCTGGGTAGAACATGATCCAGAGGAAATTTGGGAAAGTGTTGTCACTACCCTGAAGGAAGTTTTTAAAAAATGTAATTTAGCGCCGTCTGATATTGCGTCTGTTGGTATAACGAACCAACGCGAGACAACATTGGTTTGGAACAAAAGCACAGGTAAGCCCGTATACCCCGCGATTGTCTGGCAAGACAGGCGCACTGCACAACTTTGCCGTGAGTTAAGCGAAGATGAGGGGTTTGTCTCTTATATTACAGACACCACAGGGCTGTTGCTCGACCCCTATTTCTCCGCCACTAAAGTTGCGTGGATTTTAGATAATGTAGAGGGTGCGCGCCAACAAGCAGCGAACGGTGACTTACTTTTCGGTACGGTAGATACCTTTCTTATATGGCGCCTAACTGGCGGCACTTCTCATAGAACAGACGCAACCAATGCATCTCGAACCATGCTATTTGACATACACAATCAGTGCTGGGACGCCAAACTACTTGAAAAATTCAATATCCCAGCTGCAATGCTGCCAGAAGTTATGGACTGTGCCGCAGACTTCGGTGTAATTAAAGAAGACATCATCGGAAAAGCTATTCCTATACAAGGTGTTGCTGGAGATCAACAAGCTGCGTTAGTTGGTCAAGCTTGTTTCGAAAAAGGCATGGCTAAAAGTACTTACGGTACCGGTTGCTTTATGATCCTTAATACTGGCGACGCACCGCTTCAATCGAAAAACCGATTACTTACAACGGTCGGTTATCGACTAGACGGAAAAACTACTTATGCTCTCGAAGGCAGTATATTTATGGCTGGCGCGACCGTTCAGTGGCTTCGCGACGGTCTCAAACTAATTGACGATGCCGCAGAGTCAGAAGCCTTGGCGCAACGCGCACGGCGAGATAACGGCGTATTTTTAGTACCCGCATTTACAGGCCTTGGTGCACCTTATTGGGACCCAGATGCTCGCGGCGCCATTTTAGGCCTAACCCGAGATACCGGGATCAGTGAAATAGTCGCGGCGGGGCTACAATCCGTTTGCTATCAAACTAAGGACCTTCAAAAAGCGATGGAAAGCGACGGAGCACGCCCCACTACCATTCGTGTAGATGGAGGTATGTCTCGCAACGACTGGGTGATGGGATTTTTGTCAGACATTTTAGGCGCTGAGGTAGAACGCCCTGAAATTACTGAGACTACTGCGCTTGGTGCTGCATTTCTCGCCGGATTACAAGCAGGTGTTTTCTCTTCAATCGATGATCTTACGCAATGCTGGACGAGTGATAGCGTTTTCACACCGAGATTATCAAAACAAGAGCGCGACAAAGCATACGATAGCTGGAAAGAAGCGGTCGAGCGCATCCGTTGCAGTTAAAAACTGCTTAAATATCTGATTGTTAAAAAAGTGCGGTAATAACCCGCACTTTTTTTATACCAAAAAATTTTTTTATAACATTGTAATTACATTGTCATTTTGTGCTAGTATTGGATCTAAGGTAAACGTTTCACCTTTTACCTTAAATAATAAATGTTATACTTTTCATATAGTTACAAATAATAAGCAAGAAAATATAACGTTAAATGTGTAAAAGTAATGTTAATAAGCTTGATCCGCACACACTAAAAACGTAATTTAAGTGCAAAGTACGTTAAAACGTAGCCTACTCACGGAGAAAACAGAGTGACACATAAAATTAACACATCACAGTTAGGCCCTATCGCGAAACGCTCACTTTTAGGTGTTGCTATCGCCTCTGCCCTACACGCACCAGTTGCATTCTCACAAGACGCTGACACTCAAAATGTAAACGATGCACCCGTTGAAGTTATTGAAGTCCGCGGCATTGTTAGCAGCTTGAAAAGAGCAATGTCTGACAAAAAGGAAAACCTGGCTGTTTCAGATGGTATCGCAGCAGAAGATCTGGGTAAATTCCCGGACTTGAACGTTGCGGAGTCACTGCAGCGTATCACTGGTGTTTCTATCGACCGCAATGGCGGTGAAGGCCAAAAAGTTACGGTTCGTGGTTTTGGCCCTCAATTCAACACCGTACTTGTGAACGGTCGCCAACTGGCTACAGATGATGCAGGCCGTGCATTTAATTTCGACGTACTTGCTGCTGACCAAATTACTGGTGCTAACATCTATAAAAGTGGCGTTGCAAATCTTCAGTCAGGAGGCATCGGCTCAACCATCAATGTTTCAACTGCACGTCCGTTTGACTATGATGGTTTCCAAGCAGTAGGTAGTGTTAAAGGTGTTTATGAAACACTATCAGAAGAAACCTCTCCTCAGGCTTCATTCTTGGTGAGTAACACATTCGCCGATGACAAATTCGGTTTACTTCTTGCGGTCTCTCACCAAGAGCGTCAAGTTCAAATTAACCGTATCCAAACAGCGGGCTGGCGTCCAGGCCTAACGTTGTCAAACAGGAACGACGGTGTCATCGCTTCAAACGTTTACCTTCCTCGAAACTGGGATCAGGTTGTTGACCAGCAAGATAGAACTCGTACCAATGCGTCGCTTGTAGCGCAGTTCGCACCATCTGACGATGTCACGATTACCTTAGACGGTTTTGTATCGAAATTTGAAGTGGATTCACAAGTAACCGACCTAGCGTCTTGGTTTGAGCCAGACCGCGTAGGTTCTGCCACTATTTCTGAGTTTGGTACGGCTGTACAATTTACGCAGGAAATTGACCTACACCAAGGTAGCGGTAATCCAGCATCTGACTTCGTATCGTCTACCCGTGGTGTACGTGATGTTACCAACAAAGGGTTCGGTTTAAATGTTGATTGGCAAGTAACTGACGCCCTTTCAGCAACGTTCGATGTATCAACATCTGAAGCGGAAAACGACGTTGCTGGCGAAGGTCGCTTTAACGTTGTAGGTATTATTAACAACTACGAGTTTGACAGCACGGGTGGTACACCTACTGTAATTCACGATGGCTTTGGCAATGGTCAATTACCTGATATTTCGCTAAACCGCCTTCACTATAATGACTTAGGTAACGTTGTTGCGTCTGAAGACGAAGTAACAGAATACAAAGCTGACTTCACTTACCTAGCTGATTCTGACGTTTTCCGCAAAGTTGACTTCGGTATTTTGCGTTCAGAGCGTGAGAAGTTCGTCTTCCAAGAGTTTGCATCACAATGTGCATTCTGTGGTTATGGCACAGCAGCGCCAATCGATGAGCTGAACATTCGTCCGTTCACCGCGAACAACTTCTTTAGCGGCCTGATTGACACGTGGTACACGTACGATGGCGATGCATACCTAGATTACCTTGCTTCTCAAGGCGCGCCAGTAGTACCAACGCTTCAACCTAACTACTACAACATCGAAGAAGACGTGACTGCAATTTATGCAAACTTCGAGTTTGGTTATGACATCGGTGATATGCCGTTAACCATGAACTTTGGTGCTCGTTATGAGGAAACCAGCGTTGCTGTGTCAGCGGTACAGGCATTTGTTTCAGATATTGTTCCAACTACTGACTTAACCTTATTCTCCAATGTATTCGCCCCAGCAGAAGAGATTACGGGCACATCGTCGTACGCTAACCTTCTACCTAGCTTGAACGTTAAATTAGAAGTGCAGGAAGATATGATTGTGCGTTTCTCGCGCTACGATTCTTTGACGCGCCCTACGATGTCACAGATGTCTCCAGCTACCACTTTTGGTGAGCCTCGACGTCAGAACCTTCAAGCAAGCGGTGGTAACCCTGATCTTAAGCCATTTAGCGCTGAAAACTGGGATCTATCGTTTGAATGGTATTACAGCGATGATTCTGTATTCTCGTTTGCAGTATTTAGCAAAGAAGTAGAAGACTTCATTGTTACACTTTCAGGCAACGAAACTTACGCGATGACAGACCGTCTTGCAGGTGACTTCCGATGCGCAGCAGCAGACTGTGCACCTGGTGTATCGCTTGACCCACAAAATCCGGACCGCGACGTAGTGGCTGACACTGAAGAGCTTAATGGTGCGAGCGAAGTGTATACCGTTACTCGCCCTCAAAACGGCGAAACAGCAACAGTTAATGGCTACGAAGTAGCGATTACCCACGTATGGGACAACGGCTTTGGTGTAACCGCTAACGCAACTGTAGTTAACAGTGATGCAGAAGTATCTGGCGATACAACGCAGACGTTTGCGCTAGCAGGTCTGGGTGATTCACAAAACCTTATCGTGTTCTACGAGCGCGATGCGTTCCAGGCACGTGTAGCGTTTAACAACCGTGAGTCGTTCCTATTTGCACTAGATAACACTGAAGTTGGCGGCGCGACAGGCGAGCCAATTACTACTGAAACTTACGGTCAGTGGGATGTAAGTGCTAGTTACGACATCAACGAGTACCTAACAGTATTCGTTGAAGGTATTAACGTGACTGAAGAAGAACTTACGCAAGTAGGCCGCTTCCCAGACCAAATTTACTCAATTGAAGACAACGGTGCCCGCTACTCTGTAGGTATCCGAGGCTCTTTCTAAGATTTGTGTGTGTTTTGGCAGGGGTAAAACCCTGCCATTTATCCATAAACCTATTGGCAAAACGAGTACGTTTATGGATAAATGTAGAAAACAGTCATAATTCCATTTAAGCAGTGTTGTTTCATGAACCATTCATCTCATACATCTCAAAAACAGCGTATCGTCATTGTTGGTGGCGGCACCGCTGGCTGGCTTACAGCCGCTATCGTCGCGGCTAAACACAAGGTAGCAGCGGGTGAATGTGGCTTAGACATAACTTTAGTCGAATCCAGTGACATTCCTACTGTCGGCGTAGGTGAAGGTACGTGGCCAACAATGCGCAACACGCTAAAAGACATTGGCCTTTCTGAAAAAGAAGTATTCAGACGCTGCAGTGCTGCATTCAAGCAGGGCGGTAAATTTGTTAATTGGGTAAATGGCGACGGTGACTTTTATTACCACCCTTTTACCGTTCCGCTAGGCTATGGACGTGTTGAGATGGCCCCCTACGTAGGCGATATTGCAAATTTTGCCAACGCCACTAACTTTCAGCAGCACGTCTGTGAGCGCAACATGGCGCCTCGCACGCTTAATGAACAGGAATACAGCAGCGCGCAGTCTAACTATGCGTACCATTTAGATGCTGGTGCATTTGCTGACATGTTACGAGACTTCAGCAAAACGGAGCTAGGCGTTAAACACATTGTCGCCACGGTAGAAAACGTAGCCGCAACCTCAAACGAACATATTGAAAGCGTTACCCTTAACAACGGCATGGCTCTGAAAGCTGATTTATTTGTCGACTGTTCTGGTTTTCGCTCACTATTGCTTGGCGAAACCCTCGGTGAAAGCGTTGTCTCCACAGACGATGTGCTATTTAATAACTCTGCACTTGCCCTTCATGTACCCCACGAAGAAGACTTCGAAATAAAGCCCTATACCCAAGCAACAGCGCAAGAAGCAGGCTGGATTTGGGATATTGGTTTATCTTCTCGAAGAGGTGTAGGCCATGTTTATTCCACCGAATTTACTACCGACGAACGAGCGGAAGAAGTATTGCGTGAGTACGTGGGTGACAAACACGGTGATTTAAAAGCGCGCACAATTCGCTTTAACTCTGGTTACAAAAAGCGTATTTGGAAAGGCAACTGCATTGGCGTGGGTCTTTCCGCAGGGTTTGTAGAGCCATTAGAGGCAACAGCCCTAATGCTTATCGAGATTTCAGCACGTTATATTGCAGAGCAAATGCCATTGCCAGAATCAGCGATGCCTATCGTTAGCCAGCGCTTTAACAAGCAAATGAACTATCGCTGGCAGCGCATTATCGACTTTTTAAAACTCCATTATATTTTCAACCAACGCAGTGAACCTTACTGGGTTGCCAATCGCGATGCGGCTTCTATCCCCGACTCTTTAAAAGAAGATTTGGAAATTTGGAAGTATCGCGGCCCTCAAATTGCTGATTTTTCAGCGGCAATAGAGCTTTTTCCTGCCGCCAGCTATCAGTACGTACTATATGGAATGGGATTTTCTCCAGACTTTTCTTTGCAGTCTCATTTCTACAACGACCGTGACCTAGCTGACAAGGTCATCCAGCAAAATCAGCTAATCACGCAGCAAAAACTGAGCAGCTTACCTAATCACCGCGACTACATTGAGCAGTGGTTAGCAAGCTAACGAGAACTATAATATGCCAACATTTGAAACCTTATCGGCTGATACCCACAGTGCTCTTACTATTGATGAGAGCAAGCTTGCTAGTACTTATTCGAAATTTCATCTTCTCAACATTGAGATAAAGGAGGCCGTTCAAGCATCTAGTGACTTCCCTCTGTTTTTCAGTAAATCTACTGAAGCACAGTATTGGACAATTTCGGCCCTGTGCGGCCTAGCTCCCCAAGAAAACGTGTTTGAAACACAAGGTACATGGCTTGGTCACTATGCACCGCTTAGTCTTCGCACCTTACCTTTTATCGTACGATTGGGAAATGATGCTCAGCAGCAAGAAGTATTAGTTGATGTCGACTCGCCAGCTGTTTCTTCTCAGAACGGTGAAGCACTTTTTTTACCTTCCAAGCGCCCTACTGCATACTTAGATAATAAAAAGAAATTGCTAGAAGAACGCGTTGCCGCCATGCAGCAAACCGCTGTAATGATGAATCAAATTAGCGAGATGGGGCTTATTCATACCGTTGACTTGATTATAGAGTACAAAGACAACACCAATCAGCGTGTAGGCGGGCTAGCTACGGTGAATGAACAACGCTTGCAAAGCCTTACGGGTGAAGAGCTGGCTAGTTTGAATCAAAAGGGCCTGCTCAACGTGCTTTTCAATATTCTCGGCTCTATTTTGCAAGTGAACCGCGTTATTCGTCTTCATAACACTAAATTCCCTGATCGCGCTGTAAACAACATTAAGTTCGAAACCAGCAAGTCATAACTGTCCTCTAGGAGTAAAACATGTTTTCCAGCACTATTCAGGTGTCTGTTTTTGTCTTTGTGACTGCTTTAATTGGTTTTCTAACCTATTTAAGTTGCCGCGGACAAAATAGAAATGCACAAAACCAAAACCGCGAATACTTTCTTGCAGGCGGTGGTCTAGCTTGGTATTTCGTTGCAGGTAGTATTACGCTCACCAACTTAAGTACCGATCAGCTAGTAGGGATGAACGGTAACCAAATGGCCTTGTTAGCCCTATGGGAACTAGCAGCCGTCGTAGGCCTTTTCGTACTGGCAAAAGTATTTCTGCCTGTGTACTACAAGTTCAAGTGTACAACCACAACAGAACTACTAGAGCAGCGCTATCACGACAAGCATATCCGAGCAGTAATTAGTGCTTTGTTTTTCGCCGGTAGTGCACTCATTTTCTGCCCAGCGGTAATTTATTCTGGGTCATTGTTCATGCAGTCTATGTTTAACGTTGAACTACCGCTTATGTACATTGCGGTTATCTTTGTTATCGTTGGCGCCCTTTACGCTATCTTCGGCGGTCTACGAGCTGTTGCTGTATCTGATACCTATTCGGGCGTGCTTCTTTTAACTATGGCCGTACTGGTGGTTATTCTGGCGCTTCAAGCCATCGACTATAACTTTGATGGCATTCCGCAGGAGCGCCTTACGTTAATTGGCGATGATGAATCTCCGATCCCTTGGCATACCTTGCTTACCGGTATGATTTTCATTCAAATGTTCTACTGGGGAACTAACCAGGTTATTACTCAGCGCGCTATGGCGGCCCCCTCATTAAAAGAGGCACAAAAAGGTGTATTCGCTGCAGCCGGCATCCGCTTGCTTATTGTACCTGCCATTATTGTTATTCCAGGTATCGTTTCATACAAGCTATTTGGAGATATTGGCGATAGTGCTTACGGAAAAATTGTTGCCACGGTATTGCCCGATTGGCTTTCTGGCGTATTCGCAGCGGCCATGGCAGCTGCGGTATTAACCACATTCAACAGTAACTTGAATTCAGCCACGGCGCTCTATGTGTGCGACATTCACGAAAGCTATATTAACAAAACACCTAATGTGTCTAAGCTAAGTGGCTACGTGACTATTTTATTGTGCTTAGTATCGCTAGCACTAATCCCCGTATACCAACAAGCTGATAGTATTATTAACCTAGTGCAGAAGCTTTACGGTCTATTAAGTATGCCTATTCTTTCGGTATTCATTGTTGGCCTACTGTTTAGAAACGTGCATGCGTTTGCGGCCATTGGTGCAGTGTTGTTCGGCGTTTCCATTTATGCATTAATGAGCTTTGAAGCTTCACCTTTATATGCACCGTTTGGCCTTCATTATATACACCTTATGTTTGCAACCCTTATTGGCTGCGTAGCCTTTGCGCTTATTGTTAACCGCGTGGTGTTTAACCAAAAGGCAGAGTTTTCGTTAGAGCTTTATAAAAAAGAAGCCTAACAAATTAGTAACATGTCGAATAAGGATGTCTTTTGACATCCTTTTTTGTTTTTAACAATTAATATTGTCTATATTTTACAACTATTGGTCAGACTTCATTTCCTTCACAATGCAGACTACCATTGAAAGTAAAACGTTTACCCTAAAATTGTAGAATAGGTATAGTTAACGTGATTTAATATACAAAATTATGGCGTAAGAAGACGCTGCTTACGTTGTAAAAAAGTTGTATCACCACCTAATTTACGTTTTATTAACGCTGAGGTTTTTATGTCGTCACTTTCTCAATTCGTACGCCTGTCGAACGAAAAAGTCACCTTAATATTCGACTGTCAGGGTCGTATGCCAAAAGTCATTTACTATGGTGCGCCATTAAGTGACAGCACAACGCCTGAAATGCTTAGCGTTTTAAACACACGCCAAGAAGCTAAGTGTGCGCCAGTAATCGAGCCACCCATTACTTTAGTACCAACCCATGGTGAAGGTTGGACAGGACAGCCAGGCCTGGAAGTTTCCGGTGATGCGGACCAGTGGTCAGCAGGCTTTAGCTTAGTAGAGATAAATGAAGACGCTCAATCGGTTGCCTTCATTGCTGAAGATGCGCATCGCGGTATGCGCCTTATTACAACTGCCGAACTCGATGCAGATACCAGTGTGGTTAAATACGTTTCTCGTATTGAAAATAGTGGTGATACCCCACTTAACTTAAATTACCTAAATGCCGCTAGCCTTCCACTTCCTACAACGGTGAGTAAAATTAAAACATTTGAAGGTCGTTGGTCTGCTGAATTTCAAACCAAAGATCACGACCTCTTCTTTGGAAGTTATGTACGTGAAAATCGCCGCGGCAAAACCTCTCACGACACCTTTCCTGGCCTGATTGCATTCCCTCAAGGAACGGGTGAACTAAACGGTGAGTGCTATGGTTACCACCTTGGTGCCTCAGCAAACCATAAGCTTCGCGCAGAGCTAATGGCTGACGGTAGAAGCTATGTTCAGTTCGGTGAATTACTCTTCCCGGGTGAAGTGGTACTTAATGCCGGAGAAAGCTATACGTCGCCAGTGCTATATACTGGCTATGGCTGTGAGGGTTTTTCTTCACTGTCGCAACAGTTTCACAATTTCATTCGCAGTAATGTGCTAAACCATACCGCTGAATCAAAGCCTCGCCCAGTGCACTACAACACATGGGAAGGAATCTATTTCGACCATAACGAAGATGAGCTTAAAGCTTTGGCTGATAAGGTAGCGCCGCTAGGTATTGAGCGCTTCGTTCTAGACGATGGTTGGTTTAAAGGCCGCAGAAACGACAAAGCTGGGCTTGGTGACTGGTTTGTAGATGAAGCCATCTACCCAGAAGGACTAGATGGATTAATTGACCATGTTACTGGTCTTGGCATGGAATTCGGCATTTGGTTTGAGCCAGAAATGGTTAACCCAGATAGCGACTTATATCGCGCGCATCCTGAGTGGGCACTTCAAACTGAAAACAACCCTCATGTGCCATTCAGAAACCAATATGTATTGGACTTAACCAACCCTGAAGTGGTTGAGTACCTGTATAAAGTGATTACTGATGTACTGAAAGCCTATCCAAAAATAAGCTACATCAAATGGGACATGAACCGCGACGTAAACCATCCAGGAAATCTTCACGGTAAACCTGCTATGCACGGTCAAATGGCTGCACTGTATAGTTTAATTGACCGCGTTAAAGCGGCCAAACCAGGCATTGAGATTGAAAGCTGCTGTTCAGGCGGTGGCCGTGTAGATTTGGGTATTTTGCCACATACAGACCGATTCTGGACGTCAGACTCTAACGACGCACTAGATCGTTTGTACATTCAGCGCGGCTGTTCTTACTTCTTCCCATCAGAAGTAATGGGCGCCCACGTAGGCCCGCGCGATTGTCATATTACGGGTAGAAACCTACCTATCGAAATTCGCTCAGCGGTGGCGTTGTTTGGTCACATGGGCATAGAAATGGACCCACGTGAACTAACAGATCACGAACAAAAAGTGCTCACCAATGCTATTGCGCTTTATAAGAAGTATCGACATATTACCCACGGCGGCGACCTATTCCGAATGGACGATGACGGTATGAACGTGAAATTTGGTTATGTGTCGAAAGACAAGCAGGAAGGCATTTTTGCGTATAACAGCGTTACAGAAACCGTACGCACCACGCCGAACCGTTTCTACTTTGCGGGGCTTGATGCTAACAAGCAATACACCATCGAACGCGTATGGCCTGAAAAGCTAAAAGAATACACCCCGTCTATTTTGCAACAAACAGACGGGCAAGTGTTCTCTGGCGAAGTGTTAATGAAATACGGTATGCAGCTGCCGGTACTTTTCCCTCAGACAGCGTTAATTTATACCGTTAAAGCGCTTTAGCGCATAAACGCTTAGATTAAAAGATGCGAAAAATCGAGCTTTGCGGTGCTACACCGCGGCTCGTTTTTTTATTGCCTTATTAATTTTTTTAAGGATCTTTGAAAACCGTTCGTCGTGCTCACCGTCTAGCAAATTAACCATGCGCTGTGCTTCATCTATTCTATTGGCATTTAAGTAAAGTTCCGCCAAACGCAGCTGCGCCCACTTAGTTGACGGCAGGCTTTTTCTATCTATGTTGGTAGTGGCATAGTCTTCTAAATATCCTTCTAGTGCATTAATGCCGACAGTCGTATATTTGCCGCTTTCAACCGCAACCTGCCCTAAGCGATATTTTCCATACAGTAGATTGCTTTTGGTTTCCTGATAAGCCTCCCATGCTTCGCTTTCTTTCTTTTCCACTTCGGCTATTTCAACATCTGCGAGGGGGGTCAATATGTCATACGAAGAGGCATACTGTTTATCACCCAGATAGAAGCTGCCTAATTCAACGCGCCCTCGAATTTGCGTAGCTTCATCTTCAATTAGCTTTTCGAATACAGCTTTAGCCTCTGTCTCTTTACCGTCTTCCAGATAAACTCGAGCGAGCGCAAACTGACCCTCAGTAGCATCTAGCTCAGCAATCTTTTGCGTAAGCTTTACCGCTTCATCCATATCGCCACCAGCAATAGATGGCGCCATTAAATGAAATTGCATTAACGCTTGGTACACCGCGATATTGTCAGGCGCAATCTCAACCGCTTTTTCTAGGCTTTTCTTCGCTTTTTTGGCATAGCCCAACGCGGAAAAAATACTGCTGGATGCCTGCGCTCCCATCACGCTTGCATGCATATGGTAGGCTTTAAAATTGTTACCGTGCACATGTATGAAATCCTCAGCGGCCTCTTCGGCTTCATCTAAATCTATATTCATTAGCGCTGAAATAAGCATATTGTACTGTTTCGGTGTCTTATTCTTTAAGGGCTGAAGAGTCTCAACAATTTTTGAAAATTCACCACGCTCAAAACTTTGTTTTAGCGCTTCATCCTGCGCAGTTGTGTTTTCAATAGCAGCACGCTCATCTTCATTAGCGTAAGCATAGGGGGAGGAAGCAGGGGTTAAAAACGACACCGTACACAACGCTATTGCAGCAAGGTTGCTTATCTTCATTTCAAGTCCTTATGTATTTAAATAGGTAACAGCATTGGTCAAGCAATGCCGAAAGGAAATGCTAAAAATCTACGTTAAACCAGTAACATGTGAATTTCTGCGCAAATATGTAACAAGAAATAAAAAAGGGCGCGTAGCGCCCTTTTGAATCGTTATTTGCCCTGCATTTCTAGGCCTAATGCCCATCGGTCATCAAAGCCTTTCCACGGTTCAGGTTTCTTGCCATCAATCGGCTCTTGTGCACTAGAGCCTTCAACGTTCAGAAGTTCACAAGCGTCAGACATCGCTTTTACATGACAGTTCATAAGTGCCAATGCAAAGTGCTCATTTATGGCGTTAAGCTTTTGCACTTCCCAAGCCGGTTCAATGTAGCTGCCTAAATCAAACTCACTGTTGTAAGCTTCTTTGGGAGCTGGGTGTGGGGCAACATTATGACGGGCGTTTTTAACTGTAAGGAGTTTGGAATCTTTACTGCCGGTGTTATCAAATAACCACTTAATACCCTCGTAACCGGAAATATCATCGTTATCACCAGCTACATAAAGAATAGGTACAGAAATATTGTTTAACGACGCTACATCAAAGAGCTGGTGCTGCCCCCCCCATGGAGCAAGTGCCAGCGCAGCTTTCCATGCCGGTAATGTCGCTTCAGGAGTGGTGTTTCCACCCGCACACGTGTTCAACGCTTTCTTCACTGACGGTATAGTGGCTGGCTCTTGTGTTCCCGTGAACGTTGCAGCTTGATTTTCGTTGAACGCATAACACCCGCCAACAGTACTCACTGCACCATACCCACCCATTGAATAACCTATAATTCCCGCCTTTTCAGCATCCACGCTATCTTTGAAAAACGCATGAGCCTCAATACTTTTTAGTGTGAAGACTTGGTCACGTGAACGATTCAAAAGCGTACTCGGAAAGCCCGAAAAAGGATTTACAGCGAAGTCGACATCTTTATTGGTTGAATCGGTATGATCAATAGCAGCTACCACGTAACCGTGGGAAGCTAAATGCTCTCCTAGGTAATACATCAGCGTGCGATACCCTGTGTACCCATGCGATACAACGATAACCGGATATCGAGAATCGTTTTTTGCAACAGGAGCATCTCGATAGGCATCTCCCTGAATTTCGAACTCTTGGCCGCTTCGCGTCTCGTTGATATAAACAGCTGTGGCATCTCCCTTTTCAGACGGATACCAGACCTCAAGAGTTAACTCACGTTCGCCAAGTTCACCCACTACATTTTTGGCTCCATCTGGATATGAAACTCGCAGCGTTTTCACACCAACATTAAACGAACCTGATTCGCTGAGCGATGGCATGACATCAGAGGGAAAGGGTTTGTAGAGTTTTTGAGCGGAAAAGGCTGACGTAGACGCAAGAGCGGCAATGCCAAAAAACAGGGATAACGTTTTCATATTTAAGGTGGCTTTGTAAGATTTATAACAAAACTAATAATACCCCTTCATAAGGTCTAAACAAGAATAACGACATTTAGAATGGTAATTAAGGTGAATAAAAAAGAATGATAAAAAGGGCAAACGTATAACCTTCAACACAAATAACTATTTAGAAAAGTATCAGAAGAATTAGGCGTGCTAGAACGAATCTGCGCTTAAGTGGTAATTACAACGGTATGTGATATGTTGACTTACACGAAATTCAACAATGCACCACTTAACAAACGCCAATGATGAAAATAATAAGAATACTTTTAGTGATGTGTGTATCTCTCGCTTTACTGCTATCGCTTTTGATTTATTTTACCACCTACCACCCTAGCGAGATTGAAATACAGGAAGTATATAGCCCAAAACAAATCCCAAGAATCCAGCCAGGCCAAACAATAAAAATAATGAATTGGAACGTGCAGTTCATGGCTGGAAATCACAACAATCATTTTTTTTACGATGATGGCACTGATCCGTGGCCGAGCAAAGAGAGCATAGAACAGACCCTAGATGGTATTGCCCGCGTCATTCAACAGCAAGCCCCAGATATTGTGTTATTGCAGGAAGTGGACGATGTTGCAAGCAGAACGCATAGGCAAGATCAAACACAAGCCCTGCTATCTCGACTTCCCGACTATACGGCGTTTACCCAAACTTTTTACTGGAAAGCCGCTTATGTACCGCACCCCGATATAAACGGACGGGTAGGTATGAAACTGGTTGTGCTCTCAAAATACGCATTGAGCCAAGCAACGCGGATAGCACTTCCGGCCATAACTACAGATGACATACTTCGCCGTCAATTTAATTTAAAAAGAGCTATGCAACAGGTACATCTACCAATAGAAGGTGGTGGAGAGCTTGTGGTTATTAACACCCATTTAAGTGCATTCGCTAAAGGTAGCAATACTATGACTTTGCAGGTTGCAAAAGTCATGGAGCAGCTAACTTCACTTGGTTCAGATGCACATTGGATAATAGGCGGTGATTTCAACCTGCTCCCTAATGACGCAGCCATAGCAAGCTTTACTGAACAGCGAAGCCATTACAATGAACAGGGCACGGAGTTAACGCCACTCATAACAACATACTCATCCATTCCCTCGCTAGAGAACATCCAGCGTGATCCTGAGCCTTGGTTTACTTATATATCCCCTAGCAGCCCAGAAAAGCTACCTAGCCGGACTATTGACTATATTTTCTACTCACCGACGTTAGAAAATACGCATGGCAACGTGTTGAGAGGCGAAGCATTAGCGCTGTCTGATCATTTGCCCATTGTCGCGTCGTTCAAGCTATAAAAAATGGCCACGTTATCGCGCATCTACACAAGCGAAAAGATGATCAGCATTTGAGGTTGTTATAATGGACTATGCTGAAGAATATACGAACAGTGAGAAACTTAAGCGAACCATTCTAGGTTTACTCTTAGCCGCTTTTGTTGTTGTGACACACAACAAGTGGGTGTTCCCCTACATTTCTTGGTACGCCGCTACCGCTCACTGTCATTCATTGTTTGATTATTCCGGCATTATGGTTGTTAGGCTCTCGGTCTTTGTTGGTTTACCGCTTATCGTCGGCCTGTTATTTTTTAGTATTTTTGCCCCCATTGGTTACCAAGGGCTCATGCATAGTCAATTTCCACCACCAGGTGCGAAAGTATACAAAAAGACCAAAATACTGCGAGGTAGCCGAGCAAGGATCAAATCAGGTTGTATTTTGGCTGTCCCAGTTTTGTTCTTAGGGCTCGCAATCTGGGGCTATTTTCAAATGCAAAGCATGCCTCCTGTAGACATAGAGCAGTTGGATTTTAGTGTCTGTGAAAACAATAGTATTGATGCACAATCTTGAGTTTTTACAACAGAGGTATAGTGTGTTTTATTCGTAAACGATGAGTAATATCAATTCAATCCTGCTTGTAATTCATTATAAAATTTTGTACTACAGCGCTTTTAGTAAGCCTTCTATCTTTCCAACAAAAATCTTCCTTTAACGAAAAAAAAAGAGCCTGTTAAAACAGGCTCTTGTAACACGTATCAAATACTTATTCTCTGATCAGAACGGAATATCGTCGTCAAAATCAAAATCTGGCTCAGCCATTGGCGGGTTCTTCGGTTGACCTTGATTACCACCACCTTGAGATGCCTGATTATAACCACCACCTTGGTTTTGGTTGTATCCACCTTGCTGACCACCGCCCTGCTGTGGCGCTTGGTTATAGCCGCCTTGCGCCGGTGCTTGGTTGTAACCACCTTGGTTATTTTGCGGGCGCTGATAACCACCGTTACCGCCGCCTTCACCACCGCGACCACCTAGCATTTGCATTTGGTCTACAATGATTTCCGTGGTGTATCTGTCCTGACCTTGCTGATCTTGCCACTTACGCGTTTGCAGTTTACCTTCAACGTAAATCTGCGAGCCCTTTTTCAGGTACTCTCCGGCAATTTCTGCTAAGCGACGATACATTGTTAGTCGGTGCCACTCAGTGCGCTCTTGAACCTGACCCTGTTGGTCTTTCCAGCTTTCGCTAGTTGCAAGGCTTAAGTTCGCAACGGCGTTTCCGTTAGGCATGTATCTAACTTCCGGATCATTGCCAAGGTTTCCAACAAGAATAACCTTATTAACGCCTTTCGTTGCCATTGATGTCTCCTGTTACATTTTTTATTGGCTTGCCACATTACTCTTCTTTAAAAAGTCATCAGCAAGCGCGAAAGTTCATCGAATTTTAGCCGATTAGTATATCGTATTTTATGAGTAAAAATTGAAATTTTTCGCCTCACGTTTACATCACTAATTGCAACACGTTCTAGAACTTAACAAAATTTATTGTCGGCGTCTTCTGAACTTTCGCTTTGTTTTAAACGGCACGAACATAAATAGCACATAAAAAAAAGCCGCAACCAATTGGTGCGGCTTAAGGGACACAAACAATTCTAAAAAATAGGATTGTTTAGAAAAGGGAGAGGTTTGTGTTCGTGATCAATGTGTGTAGTTATGCAAATGCACCTTGAGTAGCAGTGCATACGTAAATGTCAGCGGTATAGCCCGTTTCATCAAAATACTTGTCTGCGACTACTTGCTTTACAGCATCAACTTTATCAGTGGGAACAAGCGCTACCACGCAGCCACCAAAACCACCGCCGGTCATTCGCACTCCGCCTGATTTACCGAGCACCTCTCCAATAATCTCAACCAGGTAATCTATAGGAGGTACGGTAATTTCAAAGTCATCACGCATAGAAACGTGAGACTGCGCCATAGCGTCACTTACCGTTTCAATATCGCCAGACTTTAGCGCCTGACTTGCTGCTAAAGTACGCGCATTTTCAGTAATGATATGCTTTGCTCGGCGATAAACCACTTCAGGCATGTGTGCTTTGGCTTCTTCTAACATCTCTATGGTTGCTTCGCGCAACGATGAAACACCCAGTAGCGATGCACCTTGCTCACACTGCTGACGACGCAAATTATATTCACTGTCCACCAACCCTCGCTTTACATTCGAATTGATGATAACAATTTGATGCGAGTCTGGCAGCGGTGAATGCTCAATAGCCAATGACTGGCAATCGAGCAGCATTGCCATACCTTCATTGCCCATAGCCGAAATTAGCTGATCCATAATACCGCATGAACAACCCACAAAAGTATTTTCGGCCTTCTGCCCAAGCAGCGCAGCCTGCACCCCATCTAGGGGCAACGCATACAACGTACTAAGCGCTTTCAATATTGCTACTTCGAAAGACGCTGAAGAGCTTAAACCCGCGCCTTGCGGCACATTGCCAGTAACCAGTAAATTAGCACCGCCAACGGCAGGGATGGCATCTTTAAGTACTTTTACTACGCCGCGAACATAATTTGCCCAGCCTTGTTCTTCGTCATAGTTAATGTCTGACAACGAAAACTGGTTTTGCTGATTTTCATAGTCCATTGCAGTAACCACAATGTCGTTATCGTCGCGCTTGGTTGCGGCAACCCAGGTTCCAAAATTAATTGCTGCAGGAAATACAAAGCCTTCGTTATAGTCTGTATGCTCACCAATAATATTCACTCGGCCAGGAGCGTGCGCTATCAGCGTTGGCTCGTTGCCATAATGCGCTTCAAATGTAGAGGAAAGTACTTGGTTATCCATTCGTATTCTCTCGCGTCTTGTAATGCACCGTCGACAGTGCTTTTAATCTGTCTGCCGCTTGTTCGGGGGTCAAATCTCGCTGTGCTTCGGCCATCATTTCGTATCCAACCATGAACTTGCGCACGCTGGCTGAACGCAATAGTGGCGGGAAGAAATGCGCATGTAGCGTCCACTCTGGATGCGCTTCGCTATCAAACGGCGCACTATGCCATCCCATTGAATAAGGAAACGAAGTCTCGAACATATTGTCGTATTTTGCGGTAATTTCACCAATGATTTTTGCAAGTGATAAAGACTGTGCATCGGTTAGCTGGTGCATAGACTGAACGTCAAAACGCGGCAGCAATAACGTCTCAAAAGGCCAAGCAGCCCAATAAGGCACAACTACAACCCATTCATCGTTTTGGCACACCACCCGTTCTTGTTTCGCCACCTCTTGCTCGGCATAGTTCAGCAGCATTGGGGTTCCGTTTTGCTCAAAATACTGCGTTAGTTGGACGAGCTTTTTCGCTGGATCTGTAGGCAAATGCTGCTGCGCCCATACCTGACCATGCGGGTGTGGGTTTGAACAGCCCATCATTGAGCCTTTGTTCTCGAACACTTGAACCCAGCGATATTCTTTACCTAGTTCTGCCGTCTGGGTTTTCCAAGTATTAACAACGTCTAAACGCTGTTCGTCACTTAGTTCCGGTAATGTTTTGCTATGGTCTGGAGAGAAGCATATAACCCGGCTACAACCTTGCTCAGTTTCGTACTGAAAAAGTCCTTCATAGTGACTAGTATGCTCAGTATCCTTTTTGAGTGCAGCGAAATCGTTCTCGAAAACAAATGTACCCGAATAGTCTGGATTAACTTCTCCGTTAACACGAGTATTACCGGCGCATAGATAGCAAGTTGGATCATAAGACGGTTTTTGCTCGTTATTCGGCTCTTCAGACGCGCCTTGCCAAGGTCGTTTGGCTCGGTGAGGCGATACTAATACCCACTCACCGAGTAACGGATTAAACCGGCGATGTGGATCGTTCGTTGGGTCGAATGGCGTTCCCATAATCACTCTCTCTAAAATTACCTGCTACCAGACTTATCCTGGCAAGGGTTAAACGTTTACCCTATCAATAGTATATGAAGTCACACGCTTTATCAATGAAGTAACAAAGAAAATAAATTGTTAAATATATAACAATCTGTTTTCTTCTTCGATCTAGTCAACGCTAAATGCATATCGAAAAAGCGCCGTCATTGGCTTACCGGGTTCAACAATACAGCTAGGAAATTCAGGTCTGTTTGGTGCATCGGGAAAATGCTGTGGTTCAAGGCATAACGCACCAATCTGCTCACTTGTTTGAAGACTACCTGTGTAGAATTGTAACCCAGGAAGATTTGTACTCAACGCCATCTCTATTCCGGTGTCTTCTGCATAAACAAGAGCATTGGGTTGATTATTTTTTAGTGCTGTTAGTACGTAATTATGATCGTAGCCGCCCACCATTTCAAAAAGCTCGCAGGGTAATGATGAATTAACGCGAGACGCAATTTTTGTAAGTGTTCGGTAGTCGAAAGGCGTGTTAGTTACGCTGGTTAAACGACCCGTGGGCAGTAGCGTACTGTCTGCTTGAGTAACGTGGTCCGCATCAATTTTGACATAGGTCGAACCAACCGTACTCTCATTGCTCAATGTAAAATATGCATGTTGGGTAAAACTCAACGGCGTGGATTTGTCCGTAGAGGCACAAATAGATAATGAGAGAACATTGTTATTATCTAGTGTATAGCATGCTGTTATGTCTACATTCCCTGGAAATCCCCCCTCTCCATCGGGGCTGGTCAATTGTAACGTTAAGCTACATTGTTGCGCATTGACACTATGGGCTGCATCCCATACTCTCTTATGGAACCCAGTATTACCACCGTGTAAGCAATGATCGCCACCATTCTTATCTAAGAAATACTGTTTGCCATCGAGCGTAAACGTTGCCTGACCAATGCGGTTTGCATAACGTCCGACAATAGCACCACGGTACGTTTTGTCTTCAATATATTGTTCGAGAGAATCGAAACTTTGCACACAATGCTTGAACTCGCCTGACCGATCCCGAACCTTTATATCTTTTATAATACCGCCCAAATTAAGCAGCGTTACCTGCATGTCCTGATCGTTAATGAGTGTAAAAGCCTTAACCGCCTCTCCTTGAAGTGCACCAAATTCTGAGACTTCTATTTTCATAACAATTTTTTTACCTTTGGTTTAAAGCATCTTGTTTTTCTAATCTTAATTGGCGCATATTGACCAAGAAATAAGATTTAAATTTTTATCGCATGTCGGTGAGGTTATACGTTTTCCATCACATTTAATAGCGGTTTGCACAAAGTTGGCCAATGGTATTACCACGCCAATAATAGATGACACCCCACGAAGTTAAAACAGCACGGAAATTTACCTATTTTTGTAAAAATAATGTAGGCTATCGAACCTTGATGAAAAGTTTGACCCTATAAAATAAAGAACAGCACCTATCTGACGCTTTATTTCTAGCAAAAAAGTATTAAAAAATGGCAACAATAAAAGATATAGCCCAAGCTGCAGGAGTGTCACTGGCTACTGTTTCGCGTGTTATAAATAACGGACCAAAAGTCGGAGATGACACCCGCAAACGTGTAAAAAAAATCATGGCTGAAATGGGCTATCGCCCGAATGCTAACGCACGCGCATTAGTAACAAAACGGAGCGCCTCTCTCGGTGTTGTTATTGCTGAACTACACGATCCGTTTTTTGCTATGTTAGCCCATGGCGTTGAGTCAATAACGCGTAAAAACAACGTCCAAATACTTTTAAGTGCCGGCTCGATCGAGAAGGAAACAGAACTTAGAGCAATTGAAACCCTGTTGGAACACCGTGTGGAAGCAATGGTGGTACACAGCAAAGCGTTAGATGACGATACGCTTATCGATTTCGCCAACCAGGTGCCGGGCTTTGTTCTTATTAATCGCTACATTCCAGAAATAGCTAATCGTTGCGTGTGGTTGGATAACATTACGGGCGGGCGCTTAATGGCAGAGTATGCGATTAACCAGGGTCATAAAAGTATTGCTGTTATCAGCAGCCAATACCGTATAGACGACCCTAACCACAGACTAGAAGGTATTCGCAACGCCATCGAATCTGCACAATTAACGCTGCCTGAGAGCATGATTGAATTTGCTACCCCCGACCAAGAAGGTGGCGAATTAGCAATGCAGAACCTGCTAGCAACGGGCGCTCAATTCACCGCTGTACTTGCTTATAACGATGCTATGGCATCAGGTGCTATGACAATGCTACAAGACCACGGTATTGCGGTTCCTGATCAAGTGTCTGTCATGGGCTATGATGACGTGCTTCTTGCAAAGTATTGTCGACCAAAATTGACTACGTTGCGTTACCCTGTTGAGATGATGGCAGCAAAAGCCGCTGAGTTAGCGCTAAAATATGCCTCTGGCAGTAAGCCAGAAGACGGTCTAACGTTTAAATACACGCCAACCGTAGTCAAACGCGATTCCATTATTCGAGTTTGAAATTAAAAAACAAGCGGTTGTGAAAAAGTACATTTCGGGCCGTGATTTTTGTTGACAAAATACTAGCGCTGATCATCACTGCTATTGTTTTATCCCCAATTTGAAAAATTGCACGATCCATCAAATTGTTAAGATCAAAATGCAAACAGATCATTAATTTTAACGCTACAGCGCTTGAGTTTATTGCTGATTCGTGATCCGAACAATAACACTTCACATGATCTCGATCAGTTGTTCGATAAGGGTATTAACAGATTTACCAACAGGGTTTTCCACTACTTATCCACAACCAGGAGTCCACCTATCACTGCGTAAACCTTGCTAAAAACTGCTTGTATTCTGTAATGGCGTAATCGGATTTAAGCGTTGCGTTATGTGTCGCTTTAGGAATAACAGAAATATACTTCTTGCTGCTTGCGGCATCTTTCAATAGCTGCTGACTTATTGAGTAAGGGGTGATTTTGTCCTGCTCGCCTACTACCAGCCACAAAGGGCCTTCGTAATGTCGCAGTATCGGTGCTATCTGCATACTATGGACATCGTCATGCAGTTTCATACTGGTAAAAGAGTTAGAGAAACCCGGCACCATATTAGCAATGAGGTCGGAAATATTATTAAAAGCACCGTCGAGAACAAGTGCATCTATTTGACGATTTGCCGCAACGTAGCTAGCGAAGTAGCTACCAATGCCTCTGCCATGAACGACGGTAGGTAAAGAGGGATCAAAGGCGTTTTTTACATAATCAAATTGAGTAAGTGCGTCTTGTTTAATTGCGTTAATACTCAACTTGCTCGCTTTTTCACTCGCTCCAACTCCCTGATAGTCTAACCATAGAACGTTAGCAGGTAGCTGACCTAAACGATGGATAACGCTGTTATTTTCACTAACAGACATACGATTGTCAGCGAAAAATACGATATTCACTATTGGGTTAGCATACGATACCGCAACACCTCTTAACACAATGCCTTGTTGATTTGTTAGCTCTACCTGAGTAATCCCTGCTGACATTTCGTCTTTCTGAATAGCCGCGTGAAGCTTTGTCGTATCGAGAGGCTTTTGCTCGGCGTCTTGATAAAAAAAAGCAGTTGGAGAAACATTAATGGCACAAGCCGCGAGCGCTAAGAGCGCACACATATATAACGCAATATGCTTTTTACTCATCATAGAAAACAATCCGTGTAACAGAATTAACTGGTTACATGCTAAACAAGCTGGGACAGTTTGCAAGATAACTTATCTGAAAGGCGTCTAAAATTGTTCTCTGTATGCCAGTAAACACTCACAATCTCACTTTTCGTCTTTTTTAGCAGGTACATGAGGAAGACAAATAGCGTTATGTTGTCTATTGCCAAGTATTCCCTTTTATTGTTGTGATTTAAAAAGTGAAAAGGTAAGCGTCACGCTTATCGCGTGGCGCTTGTTGTGCGACTTACAGGTATGCTGACCTGCAAGATCACGCCCCCCAAGCACAGGCTTGCGAAAAAGAGCTCCCTAGTCCATTTTACCATCACTACCAGTAGTGAGTTGTCGTCCGTGATATCTGTTTTTAGATTTAGTAATGCGATTGTACAGCCGCATATATCTAACTGTTTGTTCGTAACCTAACTCTTTTTCCATTAGTTTAATCATATCGATATCCGTTTGTGTCGTTTCCCAGTCAAGCCGAGAGTATTTTTTGTCATCCGGCCAAATCAACATGAAGTCATACTCACCGAACGTTAACTCATAAAAGCTGGGATACTCAGCGCCAGCTTGAGCCGCATACTTACTCCCTACTTCCATAATGAGATGTTTAAACGCATGATAATCCTGCCCGTCAACAGCGATAAACTCTATATGAACATCCCGTATTTTTTCATATTTTGAAGGCTGCATGTTTTCTATGTAAGCCTTCCATTCACTTGCACTCGGAAGCGGCTTGTCTGTATTTGCAAAAGATAATGTGGGGAAGATTAACGCGAATAATAGGGTTATTTTTTTCATAACGAATTACTTTCCTTTTTGGTCTGAAGTATCTCGATACTGACCGTAGGCATTGCACAATTCTTGAGAAAGTTATGAATTTTTTCTGAAAAAAAGGAGAGGTTTTGCGATTTAAGATCGCGCTGTAACAGTTTGAAACAGTTGATAAGTAGTGATGCGTAGTTGCAGAACATATACTTGTCGTAGGGAACGTTGAATCAATCAAAAAAGGGATATAAAAATGAGCCTGTCAACTCCTTCTCGCCTTAGCGCTATTTGTGTGATCGTATTTACAGTCTTAATGCTGGTAGCATGTGAATCTACACAAGAATTCGACACACACCTTATACCTGAAGATCAGAAAAAAGCGCATGAAGCTTCTGTTGCTAAGGCGAAAGCCTGTCCAGTGAGTCTTGTCGAGCTAATAGATGTGCGTACCCCAAAAGATCTATTAGTCGGTAATGAAAAAGTATCTGCAGATACGCTTTATAATTTACTAGAAATGAGCTTAGAAGAAACGAACATCAGTCACAATATATCGTCAAATAACAGTATCAAAGTGGTATTAGAGCGGGCTTTTGTAAAAAGTATAGGTAGCAACATGATTGCAACGGTTGTATTAGACACAATGTACAGGCCGCATTACGCAGACAAATTCTTCCCTGCCGCAAGCTTCAAAGGAAGAAGTGTAAATGTTAACGTCAATATCGAAAGCGATGAAAATGTGGCAAAAGCAGCCATGAAAGCAGCCTTTGATGATGCAACAAAACGCATAAAAGCGTCGCTACTTCATGAATGTGGCGAAGCGCTTAGCCTCAACCACAAAACAATTGGAAATGAGTAAGCATGTTGTGTGTGCTCGGCTGCATTGAGTCCTTCGTTAAGGACATGTATCACCCATTAAGCGGCTAGCACATCGCGCGCTTTTATCGCGTCAAAATCGCTATTTACTTTCAAGTATACCGCGCCGGCTTTACTATTTAATGTCACCTCCAACACACCGGGAACCTGTAAAAGTGCAGTCTCTAGTGAAGGGACATTTTCTGTGTCGAAGCTGTATTGCATCATCACTCGTTTAACGCGAGAGACTTCTTTTATTCCGATAACTACGAAGAGCCAAAATACAGTACTAAGAGCCCCCACTGCGTAGGCCACTTCTTGCGTCCAAATATCGGTGGCTAAGCCTGAAACTATACCGCCCAAGAACGCACCAAAAAATTGAAAACTAGCGTAAAGGCCCATGGCCGTTCCCTTTTGTCCCGCAGGCGCAATGCTCGACACCAATGCAGGGAAATTCGCTTCCAAATAATTAAAGCCGGTAAAGAAAAGTACCACTGCTGCGGTAACCCACCACCAGCTATGATCTTCTAAGCTGAGCGCCAAAAACGCACCGCCCATTAATAGAACGCCGGTAACAAGAAGCGATTTAGGCGTACGGCCTCTTGCTGCTCCCATCATTATAATTAGACCTACAATTGACGCCCCTAAAACGGGTAAGTAGACCGTCCAATGACTGTCTAGCGTCATATCAAAGTTCAGTAACGTAACGGGAAGTTGAACAAACAACAGTGTAATTAACATGTGTAAAATCATCACACTGACATTTAAGCGCCATAGCTGTGAAGAGAAAACCAAACGTTTAAGCTGATCTTTTTGTGGCAGTGTATCGCCACTGCTCAGCTGCACACCGTTTGGCACTACCCATTTAACCAGTGGCATGCAAAGCATGGCCAGAATACCAGTAATACCAAACACACCAGCAAGCCCGTAGCTGTTAGCAATGAGAGGCCCTAAAATAACGGCTAAATAGAATGAGAAGCCAATGGCTATTCCTATAATAGCTAATACTTTGGCACGCTGACTTTCGCGGCTGACATCGGTAGCAAGTGCCATTATCGCACCTGCAATAGCCCCTGCGCCTTGTAGAATACGCCCTACAATCATCATAACCATACTGTCGGCAGTTGCCGCGACAAAGCTACCTAAGGCAAAAACGGCAAGCCCTAGCAAAATGACAGGCTTGCGCCCCCATTTGTCAGACATCATACCCATAGGAATTTGCAGCGCAGCTTGAGTGAGGCCATAACCACCCACGGCAAGCCCTACCAATAGCGGCGAATAGTCAGGGTAGTCCATCGCGGCCACAGCCAGTACAGGCATAACCATGAACAGCCCCATCATGCGTAATACGTAAACGGAGGCGAGTGCAAGCGCGGCGCGTAATTCCAAAGCGTTCAAAGCGTCTCTTTCCCTCAATAAGTAAAATCAAAAAAACAAAAAAGCGCGCAGAGACCGCTGTTTCTGCTGCAAGAAGAATAAGGTCGCGAAGTGTAGCATAATTTGCACTTTCGCCCACTTCCCTTAAATTCGATTAATATTAGTGGCGTTTCTCCCACATAAAGGCCCCATTTACTTCTTTCACCTTCACAAGGGTTTAAAAATGGGGATAAAATCACCATTTCACAACACAGCTCAATGAATTGTCATCGTAAGCTTATGCCTCAAGGTGATCTGCTTACCCCACTCACAGTATAACTTGAATGTCATATCACTTTACTTGACACCTATGGCATACTGATTCTTTTTCTCTCATTTAGGCTTCAATGGATAAAATCGAAATTCGCGGTGCTCGCACCCACAACTTGAAAAACATCGATTTAACACTGCCACGAGACAAACTGGTGGTGATTACCGGCCTTTCGGGCTCGGGTAAATCGTCTCTTGCTTTTGACACGCTTTACGCAGAAGGCCAGCGTCGCTACGTTGAGTCTTTATCTGCTTACGCGCGCCAATTCCTTTCTATGATGGAAAAACCAGATGTTGATCATATTGAGGGTCTTTCGCCTGCAATATCCATTGAACAAAAATCAACATCGCATAACCCCCGTTCAACGGTGGGCACCATCACAGAGATTTACGACTACCTGCGTTTGATGTTCGCGCGTGTGGGCACGCCACGCTGTCCTGATCACGATGTGCCGCTAGACGCGCAAACCGTCAGCCAAATGGTCGACAAAGTCTTAGCGATGCCAGAGGGCAGTAAGTTAATGCTGCTAGCGCCTATAGTGAAAGAACGTAAAGGCGAGCACGTTAAAACGTTGCAGAATCTGTCTGCACAAGGTTTTATTCGAGCGCGTATTGACGGCGAAGTGTGTGACCTATCCGATCCACCGCCTCTCGACTTGCACAAGAAGCACACCATTGAAGTAGTGGTAGACCGCTTTAAAGTACGCGACGACATGGCGCTGCGTTTAGCTGAATCATTCGAGACGGCGCTGAGCCTTGCTGGCGGCAACGCAGTTGTGGCTGATATGGACGATAAAGACGCAGAAGAAATTGTATTTTCCGCTAATTTCGCATGCCCACACTGTGGTTACAGCATTAGTGAACTAGAGCCGCGTCTATTTTCATTTAACAATCCAGCAGGCGCCTGCCCTACCTGTGATGGGTTAGGCACAAGACAATTCTTCGATCCTGCCCGAGTTGTAAGTAATACCGAATTAAGTCTTTCCGGGGGCGCTATTCGCGGCTGGGACAAGCGCAGCTATTACTATTTTCAAATGCTTCAAGCGGTGGCAGACCACTATCAATTCAGCCTAACCGTGCCATTTGAAGAGCTAGATAAAAAGCATCAAGACATTGTGCTTTATGGTTCTAAAGGCAAATCGCTGTCGTTTAAGTATATAAACGAGCGCGGCGATGTGATGGAGCGCAAGCACCCATTTGAAGGTATTATTCCGAATATGGAGCGTCGCTACCGCGAGACCGAATCAAACTCAGTGCGCGAAGAGCTAGCAAAATATTTGAGCCAGCAGCACTGCAGTAGCTGTAACGGCACGCGATTACGTATTGAAGCGCGCAACGTGTTTATACAAGACACGAACCTGCCAGCCATTGCTGACATGTCGATTGCCGACGCGTTTGGCTTCTTTGAGTCACTCAATCTTGAAGGTCAGCGTGCTCAGATAGCTGAAAAGATTTTAAAAGAAATCATGGATCGCTTACGCTTCTTAGTGAACGTAGGTCTCAACTACCTTTCTATGTCGCGTAGCGCCGATACCCTATCAGGCGGTGAGGCACAGCGTATTCGTCTGGCTAGTCAAATTGGCGCAGGTCTAGTGGGTGTTATGTACGTACTAGATGAACCTTCTATCGGTCTGCATCAACGAGATAATGAGCGCTTACTTGGCACGCTTACGCACTTGCGCGACTTAGGTAACACCGTGTTAGTTGTAGAGCACGATGAAGATGCTATTCGAGAAGCCGATTACATTGTAGATATCGGCCCGGGTGCGGGTGTGCATGGTGGTGAAATTATCGCCGAAGGATCGCTGGAAGACATTAAGAACAGTGAACACTCACTTACCGGAAAGTACTTATCTGGCAGAGAGAAGATTGATGTCCCTGCAACACGCACACCGGTAAAAGACGATAAGTGGCTAGAGCTTTTGGGCGCTACTGGCAACAACTTAAAATCTGTTGATTTACGTATACCTACCGGTGTTATGACCTGTGTAACCGGTGTATCGGGCTCGGGTAAATCGACGCTTATCAACGATACATTTTATAAAATTGCACAGCGTGAGTTAAATAAAGCAACTACGTCTGAGCCAGCCGCTCATAAATCAATGACCGGATTAGATCAGCTCGACAAAGTAGTTGATATTGACCAAAGCCCTATCGGCAGAACCCCGCGTTCTAACCCGGCGACTTACGCTGGTATTTTCACTCCAATTCGTGAAATGTTCGCGGGCACGCAAGAGTCGCGTTCGCGGGGTTATAAACCTGGCCGTTTCAGCTTTAACGTAAAAGGCGGTCGCTGCGAGGCATGTCAGGGTGACGGGGTCATAAAAGTGGAGATGCACTTCTTGCCGGATGTGTATGTGCCTTGTGACGTGTGTCAGGGAAAACGCTATAACCGTGAAACCCTTGAGATAAAGTACAAAGATAAGAACATTCACGAAGTGTTAGAGATGACTGTGGAAGATGCGCGACAGTTCTTCGATGCCATTCCAGCCATATCAAGAAAGCTGCAGACCTTAATGGACGTGGGCTTGTCGTATATTCGACTGGGTCAAGCAGCTACCACGCTGTCTGGCGGTGAAGCACAGCGCGTTAAATTGGCAAAAGAGTTATCAAAAAGAGACACTGGGCAAACCCTTTATATATTAGATGAGCCTACTACAGGGTTACATTTCCACGATATTAAGCAGCTGCTCGCTGTACTTCATCGGCTACGCGACCACGGTAATACCGTTGTGGTTATTGAGCATAACCTAGATGTGATTAAAACCGCAGACTGGATTGTTGACCTTGGTCCAGAGGGTGGTTCCGGAGGTGGCCAGATTATTGCAGAGGGAACACCTGAGCATGTGGCACAGCAAGAAGTTTCACATACAGGTCGATTCCTTAAGCCCATGCTCACACAAGCTTAAGCGAGCACGAAGTAAACCCGCTAGCGAAAAGCGCACTTATTTTTATTATGTTGTTGTGTAATTTACACAGCAACATGTAAAAAGTGCGCTTTAACGCTTTTTTACACGTTTTTCCACGCTGCTTATAGCTTGTATTGGCGAATCATACGTTACGATGATTTAAGTGAATTTTGCAGTAAGAATTGCAGGAGCGAAACCCAATGACTCAAACGCCACCTCTAGCTTTAGTGAAAACATGGTATCACCTACTTTCATCATCAGAAGACAATGATGTGAAAGCACGCGCACAAGAAATGCTGTTAAAAGCTTTCGAGTCGCCAGAGGCTATCGCGCTCTATTTAAAAGAACACAATATCCTAAAGCATTGAACGATAAAGCCTTAGCGTAGTAGGCGCTACTACGCTAAGGCTTAGTATTTTTATTCAGTGAGATTAGGCGTGTTTCGCCGCTTGGATAGCTAGCCCTTCGCACACTGAATTGAAGGCGTCGTTTTCCAATCGTGGTAAACCGGTTAGCAGATTTTCATACAGCGCATCTACCACAATCGGCGATAAACTCATACCGCCTGTGATCATCACCACTTCTGGTTTTTCAATGCTGTTTTCTAAGCATTCCACTACTAGCGCTTTCACTTTATCAAGCCACGGTTTTAACGCTTTTTTAAGTGAATCTTGCGAAATCTCCACGTCGAAATCATCTTCGATATAGTGCAGCGGCAAGGTAATATTTTGCTTACTCGATAGTAGTTCTTTGGCTAGGCGAGCCGAGTTCACCACACGGGCAGACAGCTTATTCTCCTGAACAATAAGCAAGCGTTCTAGCTGGGCAGGCTCCTTGATCACAGACATAGTTTGCGAAATATCTAACCCGTAATCGTCAGAGAAAAAGCGAGTAAGAGCTGGAATATTATCAACCGCGCACATATCAGAAAAATAGGTAGGCGGAACAGGAAGCCCGTTCATCATCTTAAGGCCCATTCCCATTTCAGGGGCAATAGCTTTAAGCACCAAGCTTTTATCACAATCCATGCCGCCTAGACGTCTGCCTGTTACCGACAGCACATCGTCTTTTCGATCAAGCTGGTTGGAGCGCTCTGGCGAAAGCTTAATACAGCAAATATCCGTGGTTCCCCCACCAATATCTACAATCAACGTTGTCGTGTCCCTTGGTAAGGTTTGCTCAATTTTATACGCCGCTGCAATAGGCTCATCTAGGAAATTAATCCCTGAGAACCCAGCTTTAGTCGCCGCTTCAGTCATTATTTGAATGGCCTGCGCGTTACCCTCTTCGCCGCGTGTACCATGAAATTTAACGGGTCGGCCAATAACCGCATTATTAACAGCTTTGCCTAGCTGCTGCTCTGCACACTGTTTAAAGTATGCCAGTTGCTTAGCAATAATTCCGATGAACGCTTGTTTTTGGTCGCCGTCTAGCGATGCGCCTAGGAAGTTTTTAGGTGAATAGATAAGTCGGCCTTTGTCCGGCATTTTGAGAAAGCGTCTAAACCCTTCTTCACCAAACGCAAACTTGCCGTGCTCTACTAAGCGCAGCAAAGGGATTTCGTCTAGTGACATGGCGTGCATCAACTGTGCAATAGCTTTGCGCTGCAAAGCAGGCTTGTTGTGCAAATCACCGCGCAGCGAGTCGATACGGTCACTGTACATCGCCTGTTCTTTCGGATCTTTTGCCGAATAATAGCCGTCCTTCGCCTTATCGATTTGCTCACTGATAACACGCTGTAACTGCGCCACTTTCGCCTCAACCATGGCATCAGGAGGCGGCGGTAGTTCATCCTCAAAATAGATAAACACCGAAGAACGGATTTTATTGCCCTTCTTATCTAACGGGTCGAGTTTGATGTGCTGATGGGCCGTTCCATCAAAATACACAACCTCAGAATTTGATGTACCGTAGTCAATCCCAATCGCAGTCATAGTATGTTCGCTCAAAAAGTTAGAAGCGGATTGTAATGCAAAAGAACCTAATGGCACACCCCTGTAAGCTAATCAAAACACAACGGTTTACCTTAAACACTATCACTTTTATAAGGGCTACTGAAAACCCCAGCCCATAATGCTAGAGTAGGAATTAAACTTATAACAACGCCTACAATAATCATGAGCAATACAGCACCACTTATCACTTCTTTTGAAGTGCGTTTTTGTGAAACAGATGCCTTACAACATGTTAGTAACACGGCATTAGTCGCTTGGTTTGAAGCAGCCAGAGAGCCTATTTTCAGAATGTTTACTCCTGAGCTAGACTTACAAAATTGGCCGCTAATTTTAGCCAGTTATAAGGTCGATTTTTTAGCTCAAATTTTTTATGGAAAACCGGTTACAGTAAAAACCTACATTAGCAGGCTGGGAAATAGTGCATTCGATGTGTTTCAAGAGTTATGGCAAGACGATAAGCTATGTTCAACTGGCGTGACCACCATGGTGCATTTTGACTATAAAACACAGCGTTCTGCACCAATTCCCGATGATGTGAAGTCAGAGCTACAGTCACACTTTAAAGAAATACCAACTAAGTAATAAAGCGCAGCACGAGGTATCCATGAGCGATTTAATTGAAGTTATTGATGATGTGTTACCACCAGAGCTATGCAAACAACTCATGGAACGTTTTGAGGGCAGTCCTAACTTGAGTCAAGGCCGCACTGGCGGCGGCGTCGACCTTGATAAAAAACGCAGCATGGATGTGTCGATAAGCCGCAACCCAGAATTTAAAGATTTATTTCAGCAAGTGATGCAGTACACTGGGCAGCAGCTGGTCTCCTACATTGAAAAGTACTATTTTGCGCTTGTTGGGCCCATTGGCTTAACCGTACGCCACCCTAAAACCGGTGAGCCGGTAAAAGTAACCGGAGAGAATTTTGACGAAGTAGGTAAACCAAATCTGACTAATTTGGTAAATTACCTGTTCCGCGTTGGCGATGTTAATGCGCAACGATACACCGCAGGTAACGGTGGCTACCCGTACTGGCATTCAGAAGTCTATCCACAGCTTCAACATAACGATGCACTGCACCGCGTATTGCTGTTTATGTACTACTTAAACGATGTGGAAGAAGGCGGCGAGACGGAGTTTTATTATCAAAACCGTGCGGTTAAGCCCAAAGCAGGCAGAATGGTAATTGCGCCCGCTTATTTTACTCACACGCATCGCGGCCAAATTCCAAAAAGTAACGACAAGTACATTCTAACGTCGTGGCTTCTGTTTAACCGCGCTGAGCAGATTTATACGCAGGGCTAGCTTAACGATAACTTCGTGATGATGTGCTCTAGCTCGCTGTACTCATTTTTGTCGATAGGTAAGAACGGTGCAGGTAAGCTAGGCGTTTCACAGTAGCCCAAAATTTCTGCCGCGGCTGCAACCACACGCAAGCCGCCGCCATTACGCGCAAACATGCTCCATATTCCGCTTAACGCTTGTGACTGAGCCTGTGCATCAACAGCATTACCAGACTGAGCGGCGTCGATTATGCGCATTACAGTTCGCGGGAATATCCCCCCTATAACAGAAAGCCAAAGGTCACAACCTTCACTCATTCCTGCTGCGCCAAAACTATCACCACTCACGCCTATAGCAATGTGTGCAGGCACTATCTCTCGCAATGATTCTAATCGACGAGCGCCTTCGCTATTGCTTGCTCCAGAGGGGGAGATATCCTTGCTAGCGCTTTTGGCAAATGGAGTTCCTGGTATTTTAATCGCTCCGATATTCGGTAATTTTCCTATGCGGCAATACAAGTCATCGCTGAAGGTAAAATTAGTCACACGAGGATTTTCGTAAACGCAGATAGGCACAGATACCTCGTGACTCACTGCCTCATATAGGCCATACACTTCTTCTTCGTTAAGCACTTGATAGGAAACTGGTGCTAACAGCACAGCATTAACACCTGCTTGCTGCACAGCTTCAACGTTTTTTAGCACGTCATAGGTTCTCAGCGCCCCAACGCCTGCCATAACAGGAATGCCATTTGCGTGGTCGACGGCGAGCTTTGCTACGTTGTACTTTTCCTCTCGCGTTAGATAAGGGTACAGCCCAGTTGAGCCTATCGCGCAAATTGAATCTACATTCGCCGAAGCCAAATTATCAACAAGCCCTTTAAATGCTTTGTAATCAATAGCTTCTTGTTTGAATGGAGTAATGGGAAACGCTGATAATCCTGTAAACACCTGATATCCTTTTTAAATGTTTTATGCTTAAAACCCTTCTACGGCTTCGCCTTTCAAGCGGTACCCTACAGACGCAATGTCGCCTTTCCAACCGTCGGTCGACAGTTCGCCGGTTACCCAAATCGCGTCGTAAATATTGTCTATGCGCACACCTTCTTCAAACTTTACGTACACAATTTGATTAGACGGCGGTGGTGGCACGTGAATGCAGGCGCCAAAATACGGAACCAATAAGAACTCTGTCGTTAGTTCGGCCGTGCCTTCTAGCGGCACAACAAAGCCCGGTATTTTCACTCGTTTACCATCAAAGGTATCGACCACTGGTGCGTCAGGCTGAAGCTGACTCATTTCCCCATTGTGTTGAACCGACGGTGTTACAAGTTCATTGAAACCTTCCGGCACCAGGTCTTCCCAATATACCTCTACAGGAGCTTTGACAGGCGCTTCATCTGCAAAAGTGCTGAAAGTTACCATCATAGTAAGCACTGAAAATAATGAGGTAACGAATAATTTAAGGTGGATCATACTGCTCTCTATCGTTGAGTATTTTGTTCGCTTTTTTGTATCGGCTCTTGCTTTTCGTTTTTAATCTGCACTTTAAGACCACATATAAAAAGGGCCGGTATTACACCAGCCCTTTGTATCATCAATGTAAAGCAGCGTGAATTATTCTGCTTCGAAACGCGCGATGCTTGCGGTAATTTCTTCTTTTGCAGCTGCAGCGTCTGCCCAACCGTCAATCTTAACCCACTTACCTTCTTCAAGATCTTTATAGTGCTCGAAGAAGTGCTCAATTTGCTTAAGAAGAAGAGGAGGTACGTCAGCAATCTCTTTAACGTCACGATAAATAGTAGAAAGCTTGTCTACTGGTACCGCGAGTACTTTTGCGTCTTTACCAGACTCGTCAGTCATGTTTAGTACACCAACTGGACGACACTTAATAACAGAACCCGCAAGTAGTGGGAACGGAGTCATTACTAGAACGTCAACTGGGTCACCGTCTTCAGACAAGGTGTTGTTCACGTAACCGTAGTTAGTTGGGTAGTGCATGCAAGTTGCCATGAAACGGTCAACAAATAGTGCACCTGTGTCTTTGTCTACTTCGTACTTCACCGGGTCAGCGTGTGCTGGAATTTCGATGATCACATTTACTTCGTCTGGTACGTTTTTACCAGCAGAAATAGCACTTAAGCTCATTCTTTGGTCCTTTCAATGATGTATAAGAAATTTTGGGTTAAGTATACGGTGACAGCAGCAAAATAAAAACGCTTTACGACCCTTGTCGTACTAATCTCTTTATTTTTCGTTAAATTTTGCTGCTTTTTATACTATTTCGCGCTGTCGTTGTAGCTCAAACACGCATCAACTTCGTCTTTAGAACCAATGATGCATGGTACGCGCTGATGAATTTCTGTAGGCATCACTTCGAGAATTCGGCCCGTGCCAGTTTCCGCTTTTCCACCTGCTTGCTCCATTAAGAACGCCATCGGGTTGGCTTCGTAAAGTAAGCGTAATTTACCCGGCTTAGACGGGTCCCTGTTATCGAATGGATACATAAAGATGCCACCGCGACAAAGCAAACGATGAATATCACCCACCATTGCGGCAACCCAACGCATATTAAAATCTTTGCCACGAGGACCTTCTTTACCCGCTAAAAGATCGGCAACATATGCCTGCATAGCAGGTTCCCAATGACGCTGGTTCGATGCATTTATCGAGAATTCAGAGGTTTGCTCAGGCACTTGAATATTCGGGTGCGTAAGCAGGAATCCACCGTGGGTTTTATCAAGGGTATAAATGTGCGTACCGCGACCTGTGGTTAGCGCAAGCATCGTAGATGGACCATAAAGTACATAACCTGCTGCAACCATCTGTGTACCAGGCTGCAAGAAAGCAGAGGGATCGTCTGGTTTCATCCACTGCGGTGCATGGGTAATTGAGAAAATTGTGCCGATCAGGCTATTGATTTCAGTGTTTGAAGACCCATCAAGCGGGTCGAAGCTTACTAAGTAATTACCGTCTGGATTGCACGGCACAACGTCATCTTCTTCTTCAGACGAAATGGCTTTGACATAGCCAGATTCCCTTAGCGTGTCTTTTAAAATGTGGTTAGAGATAACGTCGAGCTTTTTCTGTGTTTCGCCCTGTACGTTTTCTGAAAGGGTTGAACCGAGCACGCCAGCAAGTGCGCCTTGACTCACGCGGAAAGAGATTTCTTTACAGCCAGCTAGCAGTGTACGAATGAGTAGTATTAACTCAAGCGGAGCACCGTCTTGTTGCAGTTGGGAATTTAAACGTTTCATTGAATGTAAGCCTTTTTTTATGTGTAGGGTGTTGTGCTTGCAGTCGCTCAGCTGTCCTTACCGGCGTTTATCTGAAGCACATACAGGTTTTACACCTGTGATTAGATTGTAACCGTGATTTTTGTTAAGTGGAACACACTTACACAAAGTCAAACACACACCATACCAGTTTGCAGACGACAAACTCGTAAATGGGTACAGCAAATAGGCGCTAAAAGCAGATCTGCTTTGATAAAAAATGAATTATCTATAGGCCATAGGGTTCTGATACAGTATCCCGATAACATGACAATTCATTGAGAATGCACTATGCATGTACACATTTTAGGCATTTGTGGAAGTTTTATGGGCGGCATCGCCGCTATTGCTAAATCACTTGGCCACAAAGTAACAGGCTCAGATAAAAACGTTTATCCGCCCATGAGCACCCAGCTTGAAGCATTAGGTATCGAGTTGACCGAAGGTTATTGCGAAAGCCAGTTTGATCCAGCGCCAGATATGGTGGTAATTGGTAACGCGATGTCGCGTGGCAACCCTGCGGTAGAGTACGTGCTAAACCGCAATTTACCGTATACAAGCGGCCCGCAATGGCTTCTTGATAACTTACTAAAAGATCGTTGGGTTATTGGACTTTCAGGCACCCACGGTAAAACCACCACCAGCAGTATGGTGGCGTGGATTTTAGAACACGTTGGTTTAAACCCTGGTTATTTAATTGGTGGCGTACCAGAAAATTTTGGCGTTTCGGCGCGCGTAGGTGAAAGCCCCTTTTTTGTTATTGAAGCTGACGAATACGACAGCGCATTTTTTGATAAGCGCTCTAAGTTCATTCATTACCGCCCAAAAACATTGGTTATTAACAACCTGGAGTTCGATCATGCAGATATTTTTGCTGACCTCGAAGCTATACAAACCCAGTTTCACCACTTGGTTCGCATGGTACCGGAAAACGGGCTTATTCTTACGCCAAACAGCACCCCTGCCATTGAAGTTATGCTCAAAAAAGGTTGCTGGTCTTCGCGTCAATCGTTGGGCAAAGAGTGGCATGCAGAACTGTTAAAGAAAGACGGTAGTGAATTCAATGTATTGCATAACGGTGTTATAGCTGGAACGGTAACCTGGGCTCTGGTTGGTCAACACAATGTGGACAATGCTTTGATGGCCATAGCTGCCTCCCACCATGCAGGTGTTACCTTACCTGATGCCATAGAAGCCTTATCATTTTTTAAGAATGTTAAGCGTCGCATGGAAGTAAAGGGTGAAGTAAACAATATCACCGTTTATGACGACTTTGCACACCACCCAACTGCAATTGCGACTACAATTGATGGGCTGCGCAAAAAAGTAGGTAATGCCCGTATTTTGGCTGTGCTAGAGCCGCGCTCAAATACGATGAAAATGGGTGTACACAAAGATACGCTTGCAAACTCATGGCAGAAAGCCGATGAAGTTTATCTTTATGAACCTGAAGGCATGGACTGGTCGTTAGTCGATTCGGTAACGCAAAGTCAAACACCAACACACTGCTTCCAAAACGTTGAGGAGATCGTTCAAGGCGTTTGCAACGTAGCACAACCGGGCGATCATATTCTAATTATGAGTAACGGCAGCTTTGAAGGCATTCATGGCCGTATACTCGATGCACTGAATATGAAGCATAAACGGTAACAAAACCAAATAAAACGAAGAAACACCCGATAGACAAGCAAAGAACGCTTGTTATCCACAGAGGCTATATCATGAAACATGACAAGCAAGTCACACTTGCTATCACAGGTGCATCGGGCGCACCTTACGCGCTAACACTCTTGAAGTCTTTGGTGAATGCAGATTACCAAGTGTACGTACTTATTTCATCAGCTGCAAAGGTCGTATTTGCAACAGAAGAAAACGTAAAAATACCGGGGCGCCCCGAAGACGCCGCCGCGTTTTTTACCGAACACTGCAGCGCTAAACCGGATCAAATAAAGGTATTTGGAAAAGAAGAGTGGTTTTCACCGGTAGCGTCTGGTTCAGCCGCTCCCGCGAAAATGGTGGTTTGCCCGTGCTCTACAGGTACGCTTTCAGCCATTAGTATAGGCGCAAGCGATAACCTTATCGAAAGGGCAGCTGACGTTGTACTAAAAGAGCGAGGCCAACTTATTTTAGTACCTCGTGAAATGCCGCTTTCTTCTATTCATTTAGAAAATATGCTCAAGCTTTCCCAAATGGGTGCTACTATTATGCCTGCTGCGCCAGGTTTTTATCACAACCCAAAAACTATCGATGACTTAGTTGATTTTGTGGTGGCGCGCATACTAGACCACCTAGGTATTGAGCAGTCTCTTGTCGCAAGATGGGGCTATCAGTCTTCCAAACATTCTGAGGATTAACCATGTTCGCGTTTGCAAACAGGACTTGCGCTATTGCGCTGAGCACACTATTTACGTTGTGTATTACATCACCCGCCTTCGGCTGGGGACAAACAGGCCATAGAGTAACAGGCGCTATCGCCGAGCAGTATCTTAGCCCCCTTTCACAAGCAGCACTGATGGATTTGCTGCCACATGGCTCGTTGGCAGAAGCCTCGACTCATGCTGATGAAATGCGTTCTAACCCCAGTGAATTTTGGCAAAAAACAGCGAGCCCTTGGCACTATGTGTCTGTACCGAAGGGCAAGACTTACGAAGAGGTTGGTGCACCCAAGCAAGGTGATGCAGTTACCGCATTAAAGCAATTCACTGAAACCTTAAAAAGCGATTCAGCCAGCATTGATGAGAAGCGCCTAGCCCTTCAATTCATTGTGCATATTATTGGCGACTTGCATCAGCCACTTCACGCCGGTAATGGTACTGATCGTGGTGGTAACGATGTTAAAGTACGATTCTTCTGGCAAGACTCTAACCTACATCGCGTATGGGATTCGCAAATGTTAGAGCAGCGCGACTTATCGTATTCTGAATGGACCGAATGGCTTACAAAAACCATCACAGCTAAAGATATTCGCAGCTGGGCCACCACCGACCCTATTGTGTGGATTGAAGAAAGCACCGCTATTCGCGATACCATTTATCCGCAAGACGCGAATAACATGAGTTATGACTACTTATACAACCACCTGCCTACTGCTAAAAAGCGTTTACAGATGGCAGGAATTCGCATCGCGATGTATTTAAACCAAGTGTTTGACGAAGCGAACCAGTAGCTTCATATGCGGTTTGCCAGTGCTGAGTCGTTATAAGCATGAATAGAAATAAAAACGGAGGCAAAAAGCCTCCGTTTTTATTTCTTCGCTTCGTAAGCAGCTAGCGCCTACTTGCCTGTGCGCTTTAATCTAAGTCCAGCGGTTCAGGAGATAGAATAACGCCCGTGCTATCCGCATAAAGGTGGTCTTCAGGTAAAAACGTCACGCCACCAAAGTTAACGGGTACATCTACCTCGCCAATACTTTCGCACTCAGCATTAACAGGAATTGCCGCAACAGCCAAAACGCCAATATCTAACTCAGCAAGACTATCAACTTCACGCACACTGCCGTAAATCACAACGCCTTCCCAATCGTTATCAATGGCGACTTGCGCAGACGATGCATCGAATAAGGCACGACGACTTGAACCGCCACCGTCAATTAACAGCACCTTACCTGCGCCAGGCTGTGCAAGAACACGGTCGATAAGCCCTCTGTCTTCAAAGCACTTGATTGTGGTGATTTCACCACCGAAAGAATAACGGCCACCAAAGCTTGCGAAAATTGGATCTACTACGTCTACGCTATCAGCAAACAAATCGCATAATTCAGATGTGTTGTATTCCATTATTTTGCCTTACTAAAATTGGGAAGCGTTTAAGCATCGAGCTCATAACCCTAGCATAGCATTAAATCTGATGATGCAAACGGTTGATTTAACGTGTTTCATTAAAATAATTGGCATTTCTAACAATTGCATAAATTCATGCTTTTTTCTTAAAGGTGAGCACGTATTTTGCTTTCCCATAGCCTTCCTCACGCAGCGTTACCCATTTTTTTTGATGCGCCACTCAACAAAGATAAAACGGCATGAGATGTCAAAAAAGTTTCTTTTTTCCGTCACCCACTAGTCACAGACAAACTTTACGCTGTGCATTAAATAACCGATAAAGGAAGAGGACATGCTGATGAAATCCTTGACCAAATACGATACAGATCTTTTCTATCGACTATACAAGCTGACGCAAAAAAGAGACTGTCGCAGTATTATTTGGCTGTCTAAAACCGGCGATGGCTACCTGTATTTCTTTATCGGCATGCTGCTTTGGGCGTTTGAGCCAGAGCATGGTGAACTATTTCTGTATACCGCACTGATGGCATATGCGTTAGAACTCCCCATTTACGTTTTGCTCAAAAAACTATTTAAGCGCCCCCGTCCATGTGATTTCTTGATGAACTTAACCGCGCACGTCACACCATCTGATAAATTTTCCCTACCCTCTGGACACACAGCGGCGGCGTGGCTAATGGCTTGTATTATCGCGCACTTTTATCCACCGTTTGCCGTGGTTGCTTATATTTGGGCAGCTCTGATTGGTCTATCGCGAGTATTGCTAGGTGTTCATTACCCTTCAGACGTGGTGGCAGGCACACTTCTAGGCATGACTATTGCGTCATTAAGCATTTCAATTTTGGGGTAGTATGAAACTATTGTATGGCGTCCAAGGCACCGGTAATGGGCACATTGCGCGAGCACGAATTATGGCGGCAGCCCTTAGCGAGCGCGACGATATCGAAGTTGACTTTGTATTCAGTGGTCGAGCACCAGATAAATACTTCGACATGGATGTTTTCGGTAAATACCGCACATTTACTGGCCTAAGCTTCATTACTAAAAACGGACGAATTGACAAGCTTGCCACCGTAAAACAAGCCAATGTCCGGCAGCTGCTAAAAGATGTCAGAGCATTAGATGTCAGCGGGTATGACATGCTAGTTAACGATTTTGAACCTGTTACCGCATGGGCAGCAAAGCGTCAAGGCGTGCCTTCCATATCGATCAGTCACCAGGCAGCGTTTTCTTACAATGTACCTAAAAGCGGCCACACTATATTCGATACGCTATTGATGAAGATATTTGCACCTACACAAGTACAACTTGGTGTGCACTGGTATCATTTCAATCAACCTATTATTCCTCCCTTCGTAGCAGACAAACCAGCGCTTAGCCCGAAGAAAGGCCATGTGCTTGTATACCTCCCCTTCGAAGATATAGGTGATATTCAACAAATGCTGGAGCCGTTGAGCGATCAGGAATTTCAGTGCTTTCATCCAGAAGTCAGTGAAGCAAGGGTTGAAGAACATGTGCATTGGAACCCAACGTCAAAGAAACACTTTCAAAAGGCACTCCAGCATTGTAGTGGCGTGATTGCCAACGGCGGGTTTGAATTGTCTAGTGAAGCCTTACAGCTAGGTAAAAAGCTATTAATCAAACCGCTTCACGGACAATTTGAGCAACTCTCAAATGTATTAACCCTTAATAAACTCGACCTCTGTCAAACATTGTTCCAACTCGACACCGATATCGTGGAAGAGTGGCTTGAAGCGCCCGACAATGAAGCTATTGTATTCCCAGATAACCCTGATGTACTCATAGACTGGTTGAAAAAAGGTGATTTTTCAGACACACAAAGCCTTTGCGAGACACTTTGGAAAAACGTGGAATACGGCAATAAAACTCAAGAACGACTTTTGACTCTTGCAATTTAACACCGCAATGCGATGATAGCGGCATTTGTCGTATTCTTTGTGGGATTTTTCGTGCGTAAAAAGTCAGTTGTTTTCTTGCTAACACTCACAGCATTAAGTGGTTGTGGGTACAAAGGGGCGCTCTACATTCCTGAAGCGCCTATGCAAAACTCATCTACTGTACCAGCGTCTTCTGAAAATACAGAAACCGATGCTTCGTCAAGCGCCAACAAGACATCCCCTGTTACTACTTCTGGAGAGCTGAACTAGTGGATTATTTCGCCTACAGCCAAGGTCAACTGCATGCTGAACAAGTCGCAGTGTCTGATATTGCGGCCCAGTACGGAACACCCGTATATATTTATTCTCGCGCTACACTAGAGCGTCATTGGCACGCTTTTAATGATGCCATTGGCGAACATCCCCACCTTGTTTGTTACGCAGTAAAAGCGAACTCAAACATCGGGGTTTTAAGTGTTTTGGCTAAATTAGGCTCAGGCTTTGATATCGTTTCTGCGGGTGAACTTGCTCGTGTAATCGAGGCCGGTGGCGACGCTAGCAAAGTGGTCTTTTCAGGCGTTGGTAAAAAGCACGATGAAATCCGTTATGCGCTAGAAAAGGGCATCATGTGTTTCAACGTTGAATCAGAGCCTGAACTTCACCGCATTAACCAAGTTGCTGGCGAGATGGGAGTAAAAGCGCCTATTTCACTGCGCATTAACCCTGACGTGGATGCCAAAACGCACCCTTACATTTCAACAGGCTTGAAAGCAAACAAATTCGGGATCGCTCGAGAGCGTGCTCTTGCCACCTATGAGCTGGCAGCGTCGCTTCCTAACCTCAACGTTGTTGGTATGGATTGTCATATCGGATCTCAACTTACAGATATTGGGCCGTTTGTCGACGCCCTTGAGCGTTTACTTTTGCTTATAGACGAGCTTGCCGAACGCGGTATCATTATTGAACATCTAGATGTTGGTGGTGGCCTTGGCGTAACCTACAACGATGAGCAACCTCCGCATCCAAAAGCGTACGCACAAGCTATGGCCGAAAAAATGGTAGGCCGTGAAAATCTAAAACTTATTTTGGAACCTGGTCGAGCCATTGCAGCAAACGCAGGAATTCTAGTTACCGAGGTTGAGTTCATCAAAGAAGGTGAAGAAAAAAGCTTCGCTATTGTTGATGCGGCGATGAATGACTTGCTGCGCCCTGCGCTTTATTCAGCATGGCAAAAAATCATCCCAGTAAAAGAAGAAAGTACAGCGACACCGCACTCCTATGACGTTGTAGGCCCCGTCTGCGAAACCGGTGATTTCATAGGAAAAGATCGCGAATTAGCCATTGAGCCCACCGACTTACTTGCCGTTCGCAGCGCTGGTGCATATGGGTTTGTTATGGCGTCAAACTACAATAGCCGCTGTCGCCCAGCCGAGATTATGGTAGATGGAGACAAAGCAATTGTGGTTCGCGAAAGAGAAAAACAAAAAGATCTCTGGAAAGGTGAGTATAAACTTCCGTAAACTAGAGACAAACTAACAAGATAGATGCGCGTTTAATGCAGGTTCAATTTTCTAAAATGCACGGGTTGGGTAACGATTTCATGGTTATTGATAACGTTACTCAGAACGTCTTTTTCTCTAAAGAAAAAATTCAACAACTCGCTAACCGAAATTTCGGTATTGGCTTCGATCAGCTGTTGATGGTGGAACCGCCTTACGATCCTGAGCAAGACTTCCACTATCGTATTTTCAATGCTGATGGCTCAGAAGTTGAACAATGCGGTAACGGTGCGCGCTGCTTCGCACGCTTTGTAAAGCAAAAAGGATTGATTGGCCGCAACAAAATAGTGGTTAGCACGAAGGCCGGCAAGATGGTGCTTTACCTTGAAAAAGATGGTCAGGTTACCGTCAACATGGGTAAGCCCGAATTCGAGCCTGCGAAAATTCCCTTAAAGGCTAACAAACAGGAAAATACCTATATTCTGCGCGTTGGTGAAAGCACTTTGTTTATTGGCGCAGCATCAATGGGCAACCCTCACTGCGTAATGGAAGTTGAAGACGTTGATACTGCCAACGTCGCTGAAATTGGTCCGTTGGTTGAAAAGCACGAGCGTTTTCCGGAAGGCGTAAATGTTGGATTTATGCAGGTAATTAGCGAATCTCACATTAAGTTGCGCGTCTTCGAACGCGGTTCAGGTGAAACACTCGCTTGTGGTAGTGGCGCATGTGCGGCGGTTGCTGTTGGCCAAATGCAAGGAAAATTGGGTAAAGACGTTCGCGTTGATTTGCCTGGTGGTAGCCTGCGTATTCGCTGGCCAGGCCCGGATAATGTGCTGAAAATGACAGGACCTGCGGAACATGTATACGATGGACAAATAGTATTATGAGCGATGTATCAGGCCCATCAAGCGCTACGCAACTAGCTGAACCATTCTCGTCAGAGCAAAAACTTGCTGCACAGGATGTATACGAATACTTGATCCAACATCCTGAATTTTTTGAACAGCATGCAGACATACTAGAAAAAGTTAAGCTGCCCCATGAGCAGAAAGGCAGCGTTTCACTGGTAGAAATCCAAGGTGAACAGCTGCGTAAAAAGGTAAGACAACTCAACCTTAAGCTAAGCCAGCTCGTTTCAGTCGCCAAGCAGAACGAAAAGATTTATCGCGTATACACAGATTTGAACGTGCAATTACTCCGTTGTGAAAGCGTTGCCGAAGTACAGTTCACTCTAGAAGACGTATTGCAGGAACGCCTTGCACTATCATCAGCGGTAATAAAAAGCTTTAAAGGCCCTCATGCTATTCCTGAACTGCAACAGCGTCTGTTTACCGAAAAACGATTTAAAAACACTCACTTCTTCTTTGGTCGCTTGTCACAGCATGAGCGTCAGTTACTGTTCGGTGAAAACAGCGCAGAGTCGGTTGCGCTCATGTTACTTGGCGATAAACGCGAGCTAGGTATTTTGGGCATTAGCAGTAGCGATGCTAGCCACTTTACACCTGACATGGACACGCTTTTGTTGCAGCAGCTTCAGCAAGTACTTAACATCATCCTACCTGATATGATGGGATATTAACGGCGTGTCTTTCGATACGCCTATCAGTGAACATTGCCAGCATTGGTTGGAAAAATTTTTGCTCCACCTGCAGGTAGAACGAGGCTTATCACCACACACCATCAAAAATTACCAACGCCAGTTGACCGAAGTTGCGAAATTACTTGGCCTTTTTGAATGGTCAGGCCTAACGCCTAGCGATATAAAAAGAGTGATGGCAGATGCGAAGATGTCTGGCCACAGCGCTCGAAGCATCGCATTACGTTTGTCAGCATTGCGTACTTTTTGCCAGTACCTCATCGACAATAAACAGTTGTTTAGCAATCCCGTTGAGGGAATTCAAGCACCGAAACAAAGCAAGCCGCTCCCCAAGCAGCTAAGCGTCGATGAAATGCAGCAGTTGCTTAATAACTCCCCTCGAAGTAGTGATGACGATGAAGGCATTCAGTTGCGTGACATTGCTATGTTCGAGCTGCTTTATGGCTGCGGGCTGCGCTTAAGTGAACTGACTGGTCTTAACTTAGCCGACTGTTTAAAAGACGGCACAGTAAAAGTAATGGGTAAAGGAAGTAAACAGCGAGTATTACCCTTAGGCCGGCACGCACAACGGGCACTAAACGCGTGGTTAAAAGTGCGCCCGGCCTATGCATCGCCGTACGAAAGCGCAGTTTTTGTGAGTAAACGCAAAACCAGAATATCGAACAGACAAGTTGCGAATCGTTTAGACAAAATGGCGCAAGACCAATCACTGTCGCAAAAAGTAAGCCCGCACAAACTGCGCCATTCTTTCGCAACTCACGTATTAGAATCCAGTGGTGACTTGCGTGCGGTTCAAGAACTTCTGGGTCACGCAAACTTGTCAACAACACAAGTTTATACCCATCTGGACTTCCAGCATCTCGCCAATGTTTACGATGCAGCGCATCCGCGCGCACACAAAAAATAACCGGAATTGAAGGCTTTTCCATGCAGTTTTTCAGGTCGATCAACAACGTCGAGGCGATGACCTTTGACCTTGATGATACGCTTTACAATAACGAACCTATAATTCAGCGCGCAGAGCAAGCGCTTCAAGCCCATATTGCACAACACCATAAAGCCGTTGCAGCGATGTCGGCAAGCGATTGGCTCATGTTAAAACGGGCAGCTATTAAAAAGGACAAGCGATTGGCATCTGATATGGGCCAGCTTCGTCGCGTCGTTCTTACTGCAGCCCTTTCTAATACGCATCCTGAGAAGCTGACTACAGAACGGAGTCACGATGAGGAAATCAATAACGCGGTAGAAGCCTGTTTTACGTGTTTTTATGATGCAAGAAGTGACTTTGCATTGTCTGATGAAGTACATGCAACACTTAAGACGATAAGCCAACACGTACCCCTTATCGGTATCACAAATGGCAATGTAGACACACAGAAAATTGGTATTGATGACTATTTCGAAACCGTGCTTCACGCCAGCATGGCGCGTCCTATGAAGCCGGCGCGAAATATGTTTGATGAAGCAGCAACGCGTTTACAAACCCCACCTAAGCATATATTACACGTGGGTGATAACATCATTAAAGATGTTCAAGGGGCTATAAACGCTGGCTTTCAAGCCGCATGGTTTGCTTGCAATAGGCCAGTGAAACTGACCAGCGAGCCAGTAAGCGTTCTGCCTCACGTTGCATTGGACAGCCTCGATGAATTAACCCACTTCCTTTAAGCCAGTGAGCTCACTCATACCGTTTTGCATAGAAAATCGTATTGCGTAGCTGTGGGCAAATATCTATTCAGATTGGTATGAGTTATCTTCGAACACGTTTTGTCGCATGGACTCGCATGGACTTTGACAAACTGGTCTCCCTACTACTTTCGCAGGCACGCCCACCACAGTGACATGCGCCGGCACGCTATTCAGCACAACACTGCCCGCTCCGACTTTTGAGCCTTCGCCAATTTCAATATTCCCTAAGATTTTGGCGCCTGCACCAATTAATACGCCTTGGCGTATTTTGGGGTGACGATCACCCGACTCATTCCCCGTCCCACCAAGCGTGACACTTTGTAAAATAGACACGTTATCTTCAACTACAGCTGTTTCACCCACCACAATACCAGTGGCATGGTCAAACATTACCCCTTTACCAATTCGTGCTGCCGGATGAATATCCACACCGAAGCTCGCTGAATTTCTACTTTGTAAGAACAATGCCAGCTGGTGTCGACCATGTAACCAAAGATAATGGGCCATACGGTGCACTTGTACCGCGTGGAAGCCCTTAAAATGAAGAAGTGGCGTTAAATAGTCACTAACCGCAGCATCTCGCGCTTCAATGGCTAAAATATCCGCTATGGCGGCTTCACTAATACCCGGCTCTAGCAAGTAAGCTTCATCAAAGACTTCACGAATAGCTAATGCAGGCATGACGTCGTCGGCCATTTTATTAGAAAGAATAAAGCTTAGTGACGACTCAAAGTTATGATGCGCAAGCACACTGGCGTGCACATAACTCGACAAAAGCGGCTCACTCTCAGCAACGACTTGCGCTTCCTGTTTTAGCTTCGACCAGAAGTCGATAGGGGCCGAATGTGCGTTCATGGGCATATTCCTGTATTTCGGTTGTGCAAAAGCGCAATGCGCGCCGTAAAAAACGTGCTAAAGCTTGGTGAAACGTTTTAATAACGAGTGCAAAAGTGTACCCGAGTTTGAAGAGATGCAGTACCGTTGTGATACCAGCCAAGCGTATAAATCGATCAGTTTATCTAAATAATTCGTTATTAGTTATTCTACGCTCAAAAAAACTGGCGATGTTTGCCTTGAAAACTGGACTGTATAAATTCACAGTCAGATGGCATAATGCAGCGTCTTAAATTTTGATTTAGATATGAAGATTTTCAACAGATAGGTGCCACACTATGGATGTATCTCGACTGCTAGACGAGCTGAACGATAAACAACGTGAAGCGGTAGCAGCGCCACTCTCAAATGCGCTCGTATTAGCAGGTGCTGGTAGCGGCAAAACCCGCGTGCTTGTGCACCGTATAGCATGGTTGATGGATGTTGAAAACATTGCGCCCTTTTCTATTTTAGCGGTAACCTTTACCAACAAGGCGGCTAAAGAAATGCGTGGCCGTATTGAATCATTAATGGGCAAAAGCCTACACAATATGTGGATTGGTACCTTCCATGGACTCGCGCATCGCTTGTTGCGGGCACATCATGCAGAAGCCAACTTGCCTGAAAATTTTCAAATTATCGACTCGGACGATCAGTATCGACTCATTCGCCGCATTCTTAAAGCGATGAACTTAGATGAGAAGCACTGGGCCCCGCGTCAAATTCAGTGGTACATCAACGGCAATAAGGACGAAGGCCTTCGTCCTCAGCACATTGAAACACATGGCGACCATATCCAAAAGACAATGCGCGAAGTCTACGCTGCTTATCAAGACGCTTGTGACCGTTCAGGACTAGTAGACTTTGCCGAACTGCTGCTTCGCGCACACGAATTGTGGGCCAAGAACCCTGAGGTGCTAGCACATTATCAACGTCGATTTCGCGCCGTACTCGTTGACGAATTTCAAGATACCAACAACATTCAGTATGCGTGGCTTAGAATGCTATGCAGCGGCGACAACAACAATATTATGATTGTAGGCGACGACGACCAGTCAATTTACGGCTGGCGTGGTGCGAATGTCGATAATATTCAGCACTTTCTGAAAGACTTTCACAATCCGGCCACCATTCGTCTTGAACAAAATTACCGGTCGACAGGCAACATACTGAAAGCCGCAAATACGGTAATTGATAATAATTCAGGCCGTTTAGGTAAAGAGTTATGGACTGAAGATGCGCAGGGTGAATTGATTTCAGTTTACGCTGGGTTTAACGAACTCGATGAGGCACGCTTTATCGTATCGAAGATCAAAGACTGGCTGAATCAAGGCAATGCATTAAGCGATACGGCTATTTTGTACCGTAACAATGCCCAGTCTCGCGTGCTTGAAGAGGCATTGCTACACGAAGGCCTAGCGTATCGCATTTACGGTGGTTTGCGCTTCTTCGAACGTCAAGAAATCAAAGATGCCCTTGGCTACATGCGTATGATAAGCCACCCACACGATGACGCAGCTTTCGAACGTGTGGTAAACACGCCAAGCCGTGGCATTGGTGAGAAAACGCTTTCGCAAGTGCGTGAAGCCGCGCGTAAACATAATTGTTCTATGTGGCAAGCCAGCCAGTTATTAATTAATGAAGGGAGCTTTAAAGGCCGTGCATTTAATGCAATGCAAAGTTTTGTGCTGCTCATTACGGAACTAGAGCAAGCAACGCTTGACGTATCGCTTGATCAACAAGCAGACAAAGCGATACGCCAGTCAGGTTTGTACGCCATGTACCAAGCCGAGCGAGGCGAAAAAGCGCAAGCTCGACTGGAAAACCTAGAAGAACTTGTAAGTGCATGTAAAACGTTTATTGTGCCAGATGAAGCAGAAGAAATGACGCCCTTAGCGGCATTCTTAGCGCATGCTTCATTGGAGGCGGGCGAAACTCAAGCTGATACCGATCAAGACGCTGTACAAATGATGACTATCCACACGGCAAAGGGGTTAGAGTTTCCCTTAGTGTTTATGGCCGGTGTTGAAGAAGGTATGTTCCCAAGCCAAATGACAAACGACGAACCTGGTCGAATGGAAGAGGAACGTCGTCTTTGTTATGTCGGTATGACACGTGCTATGCAAAAGTTATATATCACTTATGCAGAAAGTCGTCGCTTATACGGCCAAGATAAGTATCATACGGCGTCTCGATTTATTCGCGAGATGCCATCAGATTGCGTAGAGGAAGTTAGGCTTAAATCAACAATTTCACGTCCAGTACACAACCGATTTAGCCAAGCAACATCACATGCAAGTTTCGAAGAAACCGGGTTTAGCCTAGGTGAGCGCGTTGTACACAGAAAATTCGGCGAAGGTATAGTGCTCAATTATGAAGGCAGTGGAGAGCACGGCAGAGTTCAAGTAAACTTTGATGAATTCGGCAGTAAGTGGCTGGTACTCGCGTACGCTAAGTTGGAGAAAGCGTAAGAATTTTTTGGCAGGGTAGCCTAAACCAAAGTTGGAACGTATGCAGCAACATGTGCTGATCATCGAGAACGGTGAAGGCAACCTTGAACTTATAGCAAAATTAGTTCGCCGTGCGGGCCTTACACCTGTAGGCGCAACGTCGCTTACAGAAGGTAAAGTAAGGTTTTCGCAAAACATACCAGAAACGTTTCTGTGCGCCATTATTGCCTACAACTTGCCCGATGCCCCACATGGTGAAGGTATCGATTTTGCGGTCAAATCATTCATTCCTACTATTGCGACTACCGAAAACCTTGATAATGACGTTCGCGACAAGGTCCTCGAGCGGGACGTTGTTGACTACATTCCCAAAGAAAATTCACAAAATTACGACTACCTCAATCGCCTTATCAGCCGGTTAGAGAAAAACAAGTCTACTGGCGTTGTCGTGGTTAGCACGAATCGCGTTTTACGTTCAAGAACCGTTTCTCTACTCCAGCGCCATAACTTTATTGCGCTCGAGTGTTTAACGGCCACAGACGCCATGCAGTGCTTATCTGAACATAACAACGTACGTCTCGTCATTACCGATAACACGCTTCCCGATATGACGGGAACGCATTTTGTTGCCAGTTTAAGAAAAGCTTTCTCTAAAGAACAGTTGGCCATCATGGGAATAGCGGGCGGTAAAGGCATGTTAATGTCAGCGCATTTTATCAAAAGTGGTGCTAACGATTTTTTAAGGGTGCCCTACTGCCACGAAGAATTTTTATGTCGCGTCATGCAAAACGTTGAGTACATTGAGAGCGTTGAAGAGATTCGTCGTGTAGCTAACACAGACTATTTAACAGGGTTACCGAATAGGCGCCACTTTTTCTATATGGTCACGGTACAACACCAGAATTTATCTAAAGATCACGCCCTGGCGCTTATCGATTTAGACTTTTTCAAATCAATAAATGATACCCATGGCCATGATGCTGGCGATATCGTGTTAAAAGCAATGGCTGCACTTATAGAGTTTTACTTTCCAGACGAAATTATCTCTCGATTTGGCGGTGAAGAATTTTGTATTTATATGCCAACGACACCGCTCGATGAGGCATCTAAACGTTTAGACGATTTCAGAAAAGTGGTGGAAGCTGAAGTTATTCAACTTACTAATACTGATATTAAAGTCACCTGTAGTATTGGGATAAGCGGTGCTCATACTCAGCGCGTAGATAAATTATTAAGCCTTGCTGACAAACAGCTATACGCTGCGAAAAACAATGGGCGAAACCAAGTTAAATGTGAACCGCCTACCGACGATCACCGTGAGTAAGCTGCAAAGCTGAAAATACACTGCATTTTTTGATTTTACGCATTTGCTAAGAAGGTTATTGCTTACCCCAACACTAACTAGCAATTTGGTTAGTGAGCACATACAAACTACCCAGCTTCCACGCTTTTTAACTTACGCTGATGGCGATAATTAGCTAGTGAGTCGTAACTGAACAAGAACAGCGCAAGCCATACAAAGCCGAACGTGACTAGACGAGACTCTTCTAGCGGCTCGCCATATAAATAAATTGCCAAAATAAACATGAGCGTTGGGCCAATGTACTGAAAAAAGCCCAATGTTGAATACATTATGCGCCTTGCCGCAGCGGTAAAACAAAGCAGCGGCGCAGTAGTTACAATGCCTGCCGCCAAAATAAGCATGTTCAGTGTGGCATCGTTGTTAAATAAGTTGCTGTATTCAGAGCCAAAAAATATCCAATAAGCAACAGCGAGTGGCGAGAGCATCAGGGTCTCAATGAAAAGGCCTGGTAGCGAGTCTACCGCCACCTGCTTGCGCAATAGGCCATAAACGCTGAAGCTGCCGGCAAGTACTAAGGCAATCCACGGAACGTGGCCGTAAGAGACGATAAGAATGGCTACGCCAATAACCGCAAGCCCAACAGCCACTCGCTGTAAGTTGCGTAATCTTTCGCCTAAAAAAAGTCTACCCAAGAATACGTTGATAAGCGGGTTAATGTAATAGCCAAGGCTCGCATCCAGAATATGGTCGTTATTAATAGCCCAAATGAACAAAAGCCAGTTAGCCCCAAGTAACAAGCCGGCAACAAACAAAATCTGCATGACACGCTTATTGCGCAAAGCTGCGCCCACCTTTGGCCATTGCTTTAGTGCGGCAATAAATCCAATTAAAAGCACGACCGACCAAATAACTCGGTGCATTAGGATTTCAGCCGCCGGCAAGACCATCAACTGTTTAAAATAAACAGGCGCAACACCCCACATGCTGTAGGCGGCTATGGCACAAATAACGCCGACTTGAGCGGCACTGGCTTGCTTAGACAAGACTGACTCCAATGAGATTCAGAGGTAAGAAGGCGCGTATTGTTTATCAGGTTCTGGTAATACACAACCCTTAACGCTTTCCAATGCGGCAAAGGGCGTGTAACAAGCGGCATAATTAAACGAAACGCCCCACTGAACGTTGTGATTGCGCGGGGCGTTTACATGCGTTATCACGGTGAGCAGGAACAATGTTATAGAAGAAACAATGTGCCCAAGCCTAAAAACGCCACAAAACCAACGATATCGGTAACAGTCGTCAAAATTACTGACCCTGATAATGCAGGATCGATCTTTAGCTTGTCTAAAATTACAGGCACGAAAACCCCTGCGAGCGCGGCGGCTACAATGTTGAACAATATGGCTAAACAGATCACTAGACCCAACATGGCGTCGGTGAACCAAAAATAGGCAACTACGCCTATTACCAAGGCCCAAATAACGCCATTAACACCGCCCACTTTTAGCTCTTTTACCATAAGCACACGTAAGTTAGCGGGCGTGACCTGCCCCAAAGCCAGGCCGCGCACAATAAGCGTAAGCGTTTGGCTTCCCGCAATGCCCCCCATACTCGCCACTACCGGCATCAGTACGGCAAGTGCAACGACTTGCTGAAGCGTACCTTCAAATAACCCGATAAACCACGATGCCAAAAATGCTGTGAGCAGATTAATTCCAAGCCACAAAGCCCGGTTTTTCGCGCTTTTTGCCACAGGTGAAAATAAGTCTTCGTCCTCATCCATACCCGCCGAAGCCATCACTTGACGTTCATAAAATTCGTTGACTAACTCACTGGCCGATGTCACATCTAAACGTCCAAGCAATTTGTTGTTCTCGTCTACCACAGGCAACGACGCTAATCCTGACCGCTGAACAACCAGCGACGCGTTCATAGTGTCATCGGCACCTTGAATGGTAGTAACATTTTCTTCCGATAAGTCAAAAAGCGACACGTGATCTTGCGCTGTAAAAAGATGGCTAATTTTAACTAGCGCAGAAAATTGACCGGAGCGATTCACCAAAAAAATGCTGTCACAGTGCTGAGGTATATCGCGCCTTAGCAAGCGTAAACCTTCGCGTACTTTTGCGTTCGATGGCAGGACTAACTGCTCGTGATTCACCCAGTGTCCTATTTGATTATCTGGGAATTGAGTCGCTTCTCGGAAGTATTTTCGTTCTTTGGAATCAAGAGATTCATACGCCATATCGACTAAACGTTTCGGCAATGAATCAAGAAGTTCTAGTAAGTCTTCAGCATCAATGTCGGCAAAAATAGACGCCCACTCATTGTGGGGCGTATTGTCTATGAGTATTTCGCGAGGGTCGCTACGCATTTCGACCAGCACATCGAGTTTACGATCGCGAGGAATACCCTCCCACACCGCCAGACGTTTTTCCACCGGCAAAGATTCTAGCAGCGATGCGATGTATACCTCGTCTTGTCCCGCTAACGTTGCGAGCAAGGTTGCCGGGTCGTCACCCATGCTCTCAGTAACAATTTCTTCAATTAAATCTGGTAATGGCTCTGCCATGCTACACCTCCCGTAAATACCGCTCACTTCCCACGCACAGCGCGACAACATGCATTACCGGGTGACGCACACCCTATAAAGCGGCGACTACCCCAGCATATACGTACCTGTACCAAAGGCGATATGGTCGCCTTTTTCATTATGCAACTCCATTCTACAAACCACGAGTTTACTGCCTTTGCGTATAATTACCGCCGTTGCAATAAAATGCTCACCTCTTCCCGGCCTTAGATAGTCTACTCGCATATCAACCGTGCCCATGGTAGGCAGTTTCACTTGAAGATCTACAAGGTGCTCAACCGATGTTTGTTTGATGGTTTCTATAATTGAAACTAACCCACCGATGGTGTCTAGCATAGTCGCTGTCACACCGCCGTGTAGAATTTTTTGCATCGGGTTACCGGTGAGTGTGGGTTGCCAATTAAGATGCAAAGAAATCTGAGTGTCTAAACCAGTACCTTGCGTTACAAATTCCAAGCCTAACAACTTGTTAAACGGCATATTATCACGAAAAAGTGCAATAACATGGTCTATCATAGCGCGGTGATCTAATTCTGTATTTGCCGTTATCTTTTTATCAGTAGGCATGCTGTTATCCATTCACTCTTACAATGTTAATTACCCTACTACCAAACGTAATGTAGAAGGAAATTCATCAAACCAATGTATGTAAATTAAAACTACTGATGACGCCATTTTTACCTTGCTAGCGCGCAGTACTTTAGTATTTCAAATGATACCTACTGCAACACGGTGCTATTACTAGTAATTTAAGTCTCGCTGAGTACGTAATTATCTATGTGGGTGAGTATTATCACTGAATTTTAGTCTAGTTTTTAAAATTGCCCCGTGAAGACATCGCTAAAAACGCGTAAAATCCTGCGCCATGACAACTGCAATCGCTCCATCACAATTAGCACATGAGCCACATCGTGTGAAAACGCCAGAAACGATTTTAAAAGACGTATTTGGTTACGACGCTTTTCGCAACGGTCAAGGCGAAGTCATTCACCAAGTATGTGAAGGAAAAGACGCGCTTGTTTTGCTGCCTACAGGTGGTGGTAAATCGCTATGCTATCAAATTCCAGCCTTAGTGAGACCGGGTACCGCTATCGTCGTATCACCGCTCATCTCCCTAATGCAAGACCAAGTCGAACAGCTTAAGGCACTTGGCGTAAAAGCAGCTTATCTTAATTCAACCTTAGAAGGCGATGAACAAGCACGCATAAATGACGCGCTACAAGCCGGAACCCTCGACTTACTATACGTGTCGCCCGAGCGTTTAATGCAGTACTCTTTTCAGCAGTCGCTAGCGCACGCTGACATTGCCCTTTTTGCCATTGATGAAGCACACTGTGTTTCCCATTGGGGACATGATTTTAGGCAGGACTATCGCGCCTTAGGCCGAATAAAAGCGCGGTTCCCAAGCGTTCCAGTCATAGGTCTAACGGCCACAGCAGATGCAGCAACTCAAGTAGACATTCTGACACAGCTAAACCTCAACAACCCTTTGGTTTATAAAGGCAGCTTCGATAGACCCAACATCCGCTACCGCGTAATGAATAAGTACAAAGCTTTCGAGCAGGTTGTCGCTTATGTAAAACAGCAAGAAGGGAGCGGCATTATCTATTGTAACAGTCGCGCGAAAGTTGACGACCTTCATGCCAAACTCTTTAGGCAGGGTTTTCGCTGCGCAGCCTATCACGCAGGTATGGATAATGACGAGCGAGAGCTGGTACAGCGCCAGTTCCTTAACGACAAAATCGATATTGTGGTGGCCACCGTTGCTTTTGGAATGGGGATCAACAAATCGAACGTGCGCTATGTGGTACATCACGATGTGCCACGCAGTGTTGAAAGCTATTATCAGGAAACCGGCCGAGCCGGGCGAGACGGCCTGGAATCAGAAGCATTATTGCTATTTGATGAAAAAGACGCGGCACGTGTGAAACAATGGATAGAACAGGGTGAAATCGCCGAACGCAACCAGATAGAGCTGCAAAAATTTGCAGCTATGGAAGCCTTTTCAGAAGCACAAACCTGTCGCCGACAAGTGTTGCTTAACTATTTTTCGCAGTTCAGCGACAGCGCTTGTGGCAATTGCGATATATGTCTAGACCCTCCGAAGATGATTGACGGTTTAGTGATTGCACAAAAAGTGCTGTCGTGTGTACTTCGCCTGTCGCAACAAGCCTCAAGCCAGTATGTAATTGATGTGTTGCGAGGCAAGCAACTAAGGCGTCTTCAGGAAGTCGGTCATCATAAGCTTACAACGTATGGTATAGGTAAAGATAAATCAGATAGCTACTGGCATAACATTATTAATCAACTTATTCACAAAGGTCTTGTGCGCGTTGATATAACTGCACATGCTGCACTGAGGTTAACCGAGGCTGCTAGACCTGTGCTTAAAGGCGAGGTAGCAGTGCAACTGGCCGTGCCGCGGCTCGAATTTAAGCCCGATAAGAAAAAGGCTAAACAAGCGCCAGCAAACTACGACAGGACGTTGTTCACACGGCTTAAGCATTTACGTAAAGTGTTGGCAGAAGAAAATGAAGTGCCACCGTATGTAGTCTTTAGTGACGCCACTTTGGTAGACATGGCGTGTAAGCTTCCAACTACCCGCACCACGTTATTGGATGTAAGTGGTGTAGGCCAAACCAAGCTGGAACGCTATGGTGAGGCCTTTATGCAGTTAATCAACGATTACATCACGCGCGAAGACTAGAGCATGCTAGCCGTTGCGGTTTGCTAGTGCAGTAGAATTTCACCAGCCGGAGACTGCCGCTTTGAGTGACTATGCTGTTATGCGTAGGCGTACTCACCGCCTTTTTCCAATGCAGCTTTGTAGGCGTCACGGGCGTGAATTCGCTTAACATAGCTTTGAATTGCAGGAAAATCTCCTGCTCGCCCACTTGCCACTAACGACTCAAGCGGGAAGATCATTTGCACATCTGCCCCTGTCGGCGCATCACCGGCAAACCATGTGTGCTCAGACAAATAGGCTTCTGTATAGCGTAAACTTTGCGCCAAGTTAGGACCATAATAGGCGTTAATGATCCCATCAACTAATTTGTCAGTGATAGGTTTAATGAAAAAAGGCTTTGAACCCTTTTGACGTGCTTTTTCTAGCACCAGATTTGCCACTAATGGGGGCACCAACGAGCCTTCCGCAAAATGAAGCCAAAACCAATATTGTTGAAGTGCTTCACCACTTTCAGGTGCGGTAAAACTGCGTGTTGCATGATACTTAACCAAGTATTCAATAATTGCTCCAGACTCGGCAATAACACCATCTGGCGTTGACAGCACGGGAGAACGTCCAAGAGGGTGTAACGCACGTAAAGACGCTGGGGCAAGATTAGTTACGCTATCTCTCTGGTAGAATTCAATCTTATATTCAACTCCCAGCTCTTCAAGTAGCCATAGGATCCGCTGAGAGCGCGAATTATTTAAATGATGAAGTGTTAACATACCCTATCCTTCCTAACCCTTTTAACCATTATTTTTATTGTTTGAGCTTGCGACTGAATATTTCCGACAACCACATTGTATGTCACCATTGCACGGATTGTTTATTCAATAACAGTCTTTATACATATTTTGCACTATGCAGGTTTACTAAAACGTAGCGCAATTACAAATTCAAACTGTTTCTATGTATCTATAATTGACCGGAACCCCTATGTCACCGTTATCGAAAGAGCAATTAAAGCATCACCTATTTCTTGGCGAACAAAGCGTAGAAGTATGCTTACCGCTACCACAAACCCCGTTAAAAACACAGCAGTGGGCAGCCCACTTTGCCGCAGCATTCGATTTTTCATTGTCTCAAGCTGACTGGGGCGCTGACCGATACCAAGCAACGCTGACCAGTATCTCTACTGCGCCCTCGATTCAATGCATTTTATGTATAGAATGGTTATGCGATGCAATATGGCTTGAGCCCATCGGTGCACAGCAAAGTCCTCGGCATTTGTTTAACTACTTTGTTCAAAAGTAAAGGTTTTCAGTGTTTTACAAGATGGGACAATAGACAAAGCTACCATGTTTTTTGTAAAGAATATCGTCTAGTATGATTATCAACATCAATCTGCATTGATAAATGCCAAACCAGCCCGAAAGGGCGCGCTTGAAATATCCACACGCTTTGTAATGTGACCTTGATGCAGAACGACTATACCCGTGCTAACACGCCGCTATTGCGAAAATTTTAACTCTCGCTGAGTAGGTGATTATCTATGCGGACTGGTATAAAGTGATACAAAATTCACTGTGCGCTAAAAGGATACAATCAGTGCAAATAAAACGGCTATTACAGTATTTGATGACTGCGCTACTCAGCTGGGCCGTTTTGGTTAGCTATGCCTTTTCAAAAAATACTTTAGCGGTTGATGAGTCTTTCGAGTATACCATTATTGGCGAACATGCCGCCGTCACTCTCGCTCCCTCCAGTGCTACCTACTTTGACGTCATCAACAACACATTTGGCAACAACAGTATTACTGCCGAAAACAAGCGTGTTTGGTATTCAACTAATTTAGCGCACACGGGCTATAGTCCTATCCCACTTTTGATCAATATTGATCGTCTTAATATTGATGACCTACAAATTTATCTGCTAGATGACAGCCAGCGCATTATTAAGTCGTACCGATACCAAGCGGGAAAGGGTGATTATTCCCTTCGACAACCTCTGCCTAATATTCGGCTAGCTTTTACGCTTCAGCCTTATCAAAAAGCACGATTATTAATTGCAGTGAAAGACCAAGGATTGACCTATTTTCCCATAACCCTGTGGCATAAAGAGGCTTTAATCCAGCACGACACAAATATGCTCACGCTTTTAGGCGGGGTACTTGGTGTACTTTTTCTCATAGCGAGTTACTTCCTGTTTTCATATGTGCATCAACGAATTCCGACACGATTTTGGCTCACTATGTCTTCGCTGGTGTTGCTTTCTCTGCTCTTTTTAACCCAGGGAGGTTTAGCGCTGTGGCCAAGCCTAACCAACACTAGCGAGCAATTTTACGCAGTACTTCTTTGCTTGCTGCTGTTTTGTATCGCCAAGGTTACCCATCACCTTTTTTTGCGTGTCCCCGCTTTTATCCGCATTATTAATTACTTAGCCCCTGCTGCAGTATTAATTTATTGTCTTTCTACAAATGCATTTATTGTGACGCTGACGTTGGTCATTGCGATGGCAGTAATGGGTTTATTTAATGTGGTTCTTGCCATTACATTCAAAGACGCAGATAGCACACAAGTCAGTACAACCTACTGTTCAGCCTGGTTGTGCTTTTTCGCCTTTTACGCTCTGGTAATACAAAACCTATACGGCGACCTGATATATACCGTCGACAACGCTATTTTGATGCTCATCTTCTTGACCCTGGGCTTTCTTTGTTTTGGGTTTGCTGTCGTTATGCGAGAGCAAAGTCTCAACTTACGCAAACTCAATAATCAAGCTGAAACAATTGAAAATTTAAATCATTTTTATGACTTATTCAGGAATTCCGCTGAAGGACATTACACGTCTACATGGGATGGGGAACTACTCTCCGTTAATCCTGCCATGTGCAAACTTTTTGGCTACAGCGATGAAGAGGAAATGCTAAGCGAATGCGCTAGCACAAAGGTTTTTTATGCATCAACCGAAGATAGGCAAGTCTTGCTAGGTGAGATTTCTCAAAATTCGCATGTGACAGGTAGAGAGATCAAAGGGAAAAGAAAAGACGGGACCGAATTTTGGTTTTCGTTATCATGCCAAATTAGAAATAATGACGCGGGAAAATATTTATACGGTTCAATAATCGACATAACAGAAAAAAAACAATCTGACTTAAGCTTACACTATCTTGCCACTCACGACCCTTTAACGGGCGTTTACAATAGAAGAGAATTTGAAACCAACTTTAAAGAGGAAATTACGAAGGCTGGCGCAGAACCGGTATGCCTTTTGTTTCTAGACCTCGACCGATTCAAGATCGTTAATGACACTTGCGGCCATAAGGCAGGCGACGTCTTAATTAAAGATATTGCTAGACTAATTGAAAACACATTAACGGAAAACACGCTGCTCGCAAGGCTCGGCGGCGACGAGTTTGGCGTTATTTACACAGACACTGATTGCGATGCGGTATATATCAATGCAGTAAAAATCCTTAATTCAGTGCAGAGTTATCGCTTTATGTGGGATAACCGTATCTTCAACCTTGGGGTCAGTATTGGCATGGTTGTTTGCGATGACAATACCGTAAGCGCCGGGCAATATCTTAGCATGGCTGATGCGGCGTGCTATTTCGCTAAAGAGCAAGGCCGAAATCAAGTTCACAGATACAATAAACTAGATGAAGGTATGCAGCGTTATCAACGCGAGCTTGATTGGGTTTCCTCTATCAACAGCGCGTTAGAAGAAGAACGCTTCGAACTGTATTACCAATCTTTACGTCCACTAACGAAAAGTAGCGACGGCCATTATTACGAGGTACTGCTCAGGTTGCGAGAGTCAGATGGCACTATTGTAGAGCCTGCCAACTTCTTGCCAACCGCAGAACGTTTTGAGATGAACGTGAGCGTGGATAAGTGGGTAGTAACCAATACGTTTAAATGGTTATCAGAAAACCCCGAACATTTAGCAGAACTCAAACGCTGCAGCATTAATTTGAATTGTCACTCGTTAGCCGACAGGGACTTTACGTTATTTGTACTAAACGCCTTCGAAACTTATGCTATTCCCTACGAAAAGATTTGCTTCGAGGTCATTGAATCAGTCGCCATAATTAAACTTGAACACACGCTAGCATTTATGCGCAAATTCAACCGACTAGGCTGTACTTTTTCATTAGATGACTTTGGCAGCGGATTCTCTTCGTACAACTATTTAAAAAGTCTGCCAGTTAGCCAAGTCAAAATTGACGGTATGTTTATTAAAGACATGTTAAATGACAGTGTTGATACCGCGATGGTGGCGTCTATTAATGACGTGGCCAAAGCGATGGGCATGCAAACAGTCGGTGAATTCGTCGAAAACGACGCTATTATGGCGCAACTCGGCAAAATGGGCATCGACTTCGCACAGGGATATGGCGTTGCTAAACCGGCTCCATTGGCAGAGTTCAAACCATTGTAATCAGCACATTTATCATTTTTTTTCGTTAGGTGACTAGTCCTGAAATAGGTTGACACTTATTTCGGTTAAAACGCCCGATGTATTTCATCGGGCGTTTTGTATTTAAGGGCCTGATGTGGCCGCCTACCATTATAGATTGCTATTGACTCTGCAACCATCTTTCTCGCTTCTTCTAAATCTCGTGGCTTATGGAGTAAGTATTCATTTTTAAGAATACCGTTTATTCGCTCTGCAAGGGCGTTTTGATAGCAGTCGTAGCCATCTGTCATCGAGCACTGTACATCATGTTTTCTATGGAGTTTTTGATACTCTTCTGAACAATACTGTATACCTCTGTCTGAGTGATGCACGAGCTTTTCTTTTGTACTTTTTTGTTTAAGCGCTCGAGTAAATGCTTGCTTTACTGACTGCGTTCGCATGTTATCGTCAACCTGATAGCCCACAATCTTCCGCGAATAAGCATCTGTAATGAGACTTACATAACTCTCTCCACTTCGCGTCGGTAAGTACGTGATATCCGCTACCCAAAGCTGATTGGGCTTCTCTGCTTTGAAACCCGCTTTAATGAGATTAGGGTGACGACGGAACCGATGATGGCTGTTGGTTGTTTTGTGATACGCGCGCTTTGTCGGCACCAATAGCCGCTTTTCTCTCAGTAAATTAAAGAGATGGTCTCTCCCGATATCCATTTTTTCGAGCGCAAGCAGATACTGTAGTTTCCGAGTGCCGATGCGAGGTTGCATCATTCGCTCCTGACGGACGAACTGAATGACTTGACCTTCAAGCGCTTCGCGCTTGAGTGAGCGAGCGCAGTATTGGTAGTAAGCCTGACGAGAAATCTTCAGGTAACGACAGGCTTTGGCAACGGACACTCCGCCTATCACTTTTTCTTGGATGACTTTCTTTTGCGCTTTTTTACAACGCTTACTCCATAGTCACTTTCAAGGACATTTACAACGGCTTCAAAGAAATCAGCTTTCATTTTTGTATCAGCAAGCTCTTTCTCTAGCGCTTTAATTCGCTGTTCGGGGGTGAGTTCTGCTTTGGGTTTATCCACGACGTGGCCTCGCGTTAGAAACTTCGGTGTTCCATCCGTCCAATCTAAACGACCGTGCTTACGAAGCCAAACTAAAACAGTTGAGCAACCTTGTATTCCGTAGTGATCTTGAGCCTGCCTGTAGGTGAACTCGCCTTTTTCAACTTGGTCTACAACAGCCAATTTAAAAGCGAGGGAATAATCACGTTGAGTTCTTCTGCTATTTGATTTCATTACACTCTCCAAAATAAGTTTGAAAAGTGTCAACGCTATTTAGGATGGGTCAAGGTAAATAAAAAAGAGTGATATTTCTATCACCCTAAACGCGCCTATACCGCGTATAATAATGAGAGAACCTCATTTTTCTGGTCCATTCGCGATAAAGGATACTAGGATAGCCATTAGGTAAATAAGCATTGAGTGGCTTGCAAAACGTAAAGTCATCCCCACTTACTGCATACTGTACAAAGCGTAGAAGTAACATGAGCAGCAAACAGCCAAAATACGAATATATCAGCACAGCGAAATTGCCAACGCGTCTTGGTGATTTCAAAATTCATGGTTTTGTAGAAGCCAGTGGTCAAGAGCACGTAGCGCTTTCCTATGGAAGCTGGCAAGACAACGATGTTGTACCTATTCGTATTCACTCTGAATGTCTCACTGGAGACTCGCTTTTTAGTACCCGCTGCGACTGTGGCTTCCAGCTAGAAAAGGCCATGCAAAATATTGTCGATAATGGTCACGGTGTGTTGTTATACCTTCGTCAAGAAGGAAGAGGCATAGGCTTGCTAAACAAGATACGAGCCTACAACCTTCAAGATAGCGGCATGGACACCGTAGAAGCTAATGAACATCTCGGTTTTGACGCCGATCTACGCAGCTATGATATTTGTAAGTTAATGCTAGATACGTTAAATGTTAAGCACGTAGAGTTGATGACAAATAACCCCAAAAAGCTGGCGGCTTTAAAGGCATTGGGTATTGACGTTGTTGCAAGAAAACCTATTGACCACGGTATCACAAAAGACAACAAACACTATTTAAAAACGAAAACAGAAAAGCTTGGTCATGCGTTTGACCCTCACGTTTTCAAGTAAAGACAATAAAAATAAAATATCGCTTTCAAATCGCCCGCTTTTCAGCGGGCGTTTTTATTCAGCTTCAGTTAATGAACAACCGGTTATAACAAATACAGACTTACCACATTGCGCCTAATTATCTTGTTAAAAAGGCAAAGCAATGTAAGGAGAATGTATGAAAAACATAGCCTTAACTGCCATAGTCGCGCTTTCATCGGCCGTCTCATTACCGGCGTTTTCTCAATCGAACGCCATAGACAATGTTGGCATTTCTGTTCAAGAGCAATATTACTCTGATGCCGAACTAGACAGTATGCTCGCGCCCATTGCACTATACCCAGATACCTTATTGACGCATATTCTTATCGCTGCCACATACCCTCTAGACGTTGTAGCTGCTGATAGGTGGCGTCAGAGCAATCAACATCTAACGCCAGAGCAAGTGGAAAATGTGCTAGAGACGGTGACGTGGGATCCTAGCGTTAAAGCACTTACTCCTTTCACCGATCTTATTCAAACCATGGCCGAAGATTTAGATTGGCTACAGCGGCTTGGTGATAATGTTCTGATAAGCCAAGAGCGCGTGCTCGAGCGTGTGCAAGTGTTACGACAACATGCGCACAATACGGGTAACCTAGTTACCAATGACTATGTAGAAGTGGAAAGATCATTTCAGCAAGACCGCAACATTATTTACATAGAGCCTCGCCAACGAGAAGTTTTGTATATACCTTACTACGACCCCTACATTGTATATGGCCATTGGTGGCACACTATTACGCCTATCTTTTGGCGGCACAGAATAAGTTATCATCATCATCACAATGTATATTGGGCACCGCGAATTCGCCTATCTGCGTCATTTTATTTTGGCGGAGTGCACTGGACAAACCGACATGTTGTCATTCACCGGGAGCGTGTACGCAATTATTATTATGGTAGCCCAAGAAAAAGAGTTGTAAGTAAAGAGTATCGTCGCTGGGAACATCGCATTGACCATAGAAGGGCGCGTTACTCACAAAAAGTTGTCAGTAGCGCTCCATCGCGCTATGCGCGCACAGCGGTTATAAGAAACAACGAGAAATATCGGACTACAACATTAAAAACCTCTCGTGGAAATACACCGTCAAAACACACGTCAACACAGGTGGCAAGCCGGTATAACGACGTCAACCGAAAAGAAAAAGCGCGAGAAAAAGCTAACATTCAACGGCCTGATCGGGAGCAAGCGCTTAAAACCCTCAAACAGAACAAACGCGCACAATTGAGTATTTCTTCGCAGAATCGAAGTGTTGCGCGCACAACAGACGACAGAAAGCGTGTACAAGCGAAAGTGGAAAAGACAAAACCTCAACAGGCAGCGCGACATGACCGTATGGATAAACCGCAGATACGGTCAACCCGCCCTGAAAAACAGGTTAAGCGTTACTCGCAGCAACGCGCCGATAAATCTACTATCGAGCGCCAGCGAGTTAAAGCGCCCGAGCGCCAGCGAGCTGAACGTTCTAAGGTAGAACGGAAGCGCGTTGAGCGGGTCGTCAAAGAGCGTTCGTTTTCAAAGTAGGGCTTAGTAGCGCTAGGCAATGTGGGCGCACGTTGGCAATGACGGCGCCCCTTTCTATTAAAAACGTGCCGAATGTGACTTAGTCATCTAAACGAATGAAGCGGAACAAATGGCCTGTCATACCAGTCACGCTAGCAAAAAGAGCGCTGGTCGTGATAGTTCATCACCGCTTGAACAAAGCGTAATGGAGAATCGTTGTCGAGGTTAAAATATAGGGAAGGTTCAATCAGTTCTAACTCCATTACAGCCCAGTGTTTTTGCATGCGAACAAGATCTACTCGAGCGTAAAGTGCTTCACACGGCATGACTTGCATTGCTTTTTCCGCCACGAGTTTTAGCGCAGTCGGCACATCAACAATATGTAGACTGCCACCATGCTCTTCTTGCACGCGAAAATCGCCTTTTTGGGGAACCTTCTTAATAGCGTGGCTAAACGCTCCGGCGAAATAAAATAGCGAAAACTCACCCTCATCAACAATACTTTGCATAAATGGTTGGAGCATGTGCGGTCGCTGATTGAAGATTTTCTTAAGTTTAGTTTCAGCTTCTTGCCAGTTATCTGCATCCAGCGTAAAAGTATCATCTGCGTTAGCACTAAGCACCGGCTTTATCACCAGCTTATCACTACCTAACTGTTTAAACGCCTTAACTATAACACTGTTATCGTACGCTTCACTCCAGACGGTATCTATTACTGGTACACCTGCAGCGGCAAGGTCTTTTAAATAATACTTCTCAATATTCCACTTTATCAGTGATAAGTCGTTCAGCAATGTTGCTGTAGAGCGCTCTATGCGTGCTAAGCATTGCAGAAAAGCTGCCGCGTTTTGTTGATAATCCCAAGTACTTCTCACAATAACATAGTCGAACTTTCCCCAATCTACGTTCGCATTGCGCCATGACACAGTAGAAACTTCCCAACCTTTATCGTTAAAAAAAGGAATTAGCAACTCGTCATAGACAAAAAAACCTTCCAAATTATCTGTAGATAAAAACGCGACTGATGGCATATTAGCCCCTCACTATCATACTGTAATATAAACAAAAATAAGTTTTCTTAATGACGTTTTATACCAAAGTTAAATGGTCTGAACGCGACATGAAACGTACTATATGGTCAAGGTAGCATAGCGCTATTTTTTAACCTACACTTTACCCAAACCCCCGTTGGAGATTGGAATGCAGTATCCTTGGCTTTTAGATGGTCATAAGATTTTTCGCGTTGTTATTGCGGTTCAGTTAGTCATTGCTGTTGCAATCGGTCTGTACACGGGCAATATATTACCAGCAATTGTCCTCGGTCTTCCCATTGCGGCAGTACCGTTGGTGCTAAGCGTTCAAAACCCGTACTCTGCTATAAGCCGTCATGCTATGGCTATAGGCGTACAGCTTCTCACAGCACTCCATATCCATCAATCATTTGGCTTGATCGAAGTACATTTTGAAATATTTGTTTTGCTGGCATTTTTATCCGTATTTCGCGACTGGAAAGTGGTGGCCACCGGAACAGCAGTAGTAGCTGTCCACCATATCAGTTTTTTCTTGCTCCAATCTGGTGGCGCACCGCTGTTTATCTTCGAAGAAGGACACGTTACCTTCCCTATCTTGCTCATGCACGCTGCGTTCGCATTGTCGGAAGGTGGCGTACTTATGTACATTGCAAAACAAGCCCATGCTGAAGGTGCTGGCGCAGCAGTTTTGCGAATGACGATAGAAAATATGCAGCAAAGCGATGGTAAGCTTGACCTGAGCATAGAAATAGACAGAAGACACAAAACGGTAAGACCTTTCGCTGATTTAATAGACCAAGTAAAAGCATTAGTTGAACTTGCTTCTAGCTTAACGGAAGACGTTGTGCGCGGATGCGGAAAAATGGAATTAGCTGCCAATAATATGTTCGAGATAAGCCGTAATACTGATCAAGAGATTGCCATGGTATCTGCTTCATCTGAAGAAATTGCGCAAACAATGCAGATTTCGACAGAACAGACCACGCTGGCCAGCGATAAGGCCTCAGCAGCCGAAGGCTCATCGCAGAGCACACGAGACTCTATTTCTAACACAAGCAAAACCATTGACTCGCTGCGCACTACGCTTAACGACGCCGCAAAGACAAACTCAGCGTTAAACGAACAGTGTTCTCATATTTCTGAGGCAATGCGCTCTATTACGGCTGTAGCCGAACAAACAAATTTGTTAGCACTTAACGCCGCTATTGAGTCAGCTAGAGCGGGGGAACACGGAAGAGGTTTTGCGGTTGTTGCTGACGAGGTGCGAACGTTGGCGATACGCTCAAAAGAAAGTGCTGACCAAATTACGAGCATAACTGAACAACTTGTGGCGCAAACAGCAAGCTCTGTTGACCAAATGCAGACGTGCATTAAACTTGTTGATGAAGCCGTTTTATCAAGTGAAAATGCAACGTCTGCGATGTCTGAAATTATGCAGCAAATTCGTGAAGCAAGTGAGAGTATGACTGAAATCGCGACGTCTGCCGTTGAGCAAGAAACAGCATCGTCATCTATTGCACAAAGCACTGCGAGGATCAGCGAGTTTACCTCTCAAGAACTCGCAACAGCTGAATCGTTAGCGTCCGAAGTTCAAGTGCTTACCCAGATTTCGAAAAAAATGCGTGGCGCAATAGATCAATTCAAGCTTTAACTCGACAGCGTTAGTATGCGCGGTCATATGGCATGGGCTTTTTTGGCATTATGGGCAGCGAGTATACTCGCTGCGCTTCTTGTTTACGGACAAAAGCAGCTTTCAGAATTCGACCCTAACGCGGTTTTATTACATCACTCTACAGCGGCAAGCTTTGATCATGATGTTGTCGAGCAATTAAGAAAAATGGATATTCAGGCTGGCAGCATTGTGCACATTGGCAGTACGCAAGATTGTTACTGTGAACGTTTAACTGAACCTCATCAACGGCAGTTACTTAGCCGCCTTAACCCGTCATACAAACTTATTTCTACCACCATAGAAACGCAGCCTTCTCTTAAAAACTTTATACCTTCAACGCCTGCCCTCATTGTGTTAGATGATGCTTTTCAACTTCGTTATATCGGGCCTTATGCAACAGGATATGGGTGCTTTACAGGTAAAAACTTGGTTGACACAATCGTAAGTTACACGCAGCAAAGTCCATATAACGGTGCCGTCGTAAACGCCGATGCTACTGGGTGTTTTTGTACCTAAGGTGGCATGAAAAATGTAACACCACTCCTATCGAGCCCTTGCAAAGTCAGGTTGGTTAACATTTACCAAGAGCGCTGATTTTGTCTGAAATAATTACAGGAGTGTTTTATGCAAAAGCAAGCCACCCTTTATCGAATGGTTACTTCGGAACATATATGCCCATTCGGATTGAAGTCGAAAGATTTGCTTGAAAGAAAGGGCTTTAAAGTTGACGACAGGCATCTAACCAACCGTTCAGACACCGATGCATTCAAACAGAAGTACAATGTTGAGACCACACCACAAACGTTTATAGCGGAAAAGCGAGTTGGCGGGTACGACGCGCTTCGCGATTTTTTTGGTATGAAACAAGAGAGCGAGTTTGGCTCGCGCTACACGCCCATTATCGTTACTTTCGCGCTTTCAATGCTAATGGTGACTGCACTTATGTTTCGCGGCGCCTTAGTGTTTAGTATTGAAAATGTCGTAATGAGCTTTGTCGGTGTAACAATGGTGCTGCTTGCATTACAAAAACTTCAAGATATTGTTGCTTTCTCAAATCAATTCATAACGTACGACTTACTGGCAATGAAGCAAGTAAGATACGCTTATATTTACCCTTTTGCAGAAGCGTTTGCCGGTTTGGGAATGCTAGCGTCGCTGCCTGCTTACTGTGTATCCCCCGTTTCAATGACGATTGGAGGTATAGGTGCAGTTTCTGTAATAAAAGCGGTCTATATTGAAAAAAGAGAGCTGAAATGTGCGTGCGTAGGCGGGAACTCGTCGTTACCGCTTGGTTTTATTTCACTATCTGAAAACATAGGCATGCTGGCCGCTGGCGTTTATATGCTGCTTAAATAATTGACTAAAGTAACAACTACGCTAGGTGCTGCCTAGCCCTTTTAAGTGGGCAACAGCACTGCGCCCCAGCGCACTTAAGTCGTACCCCCCCTCTAGCATACTAACAATTCTTCCGTTACAGCACACATTGGCCACCTGTTTCAGCTGCTGGCTTAACCAAAAATAATCGTCTTCAACTAAGCGCAAGTGCGCCATGGGGTCTTGTGCATGGGCATCAAAACCCGCTGATATCAAAATTAACTCAGGTTGGAAGTTTCGCAGTGCATCAAACCAGTACTGCACCTTATGTCTGAAAACCTCACCTGTGGTGCCAGCTTCAAGCGGAACCGATAAAATATTGCTCGCTAAAACAGGAGAGCCAGAATGCGGATAGAATGGATGTTGAAAGCTCGAACACAGCATGATGCGCTGATCACCCGCTACAATTTGCTCTGTTCCATTACCATGGTGGACATCGAAGTCTACAATTGCCACGCGTTTTAGATGATAATTTTGCAGTGCGTAACGTGCAGCTATAACAATGTTATTAAAAATACAAAAGCCCATGGCACTATCATAAGTCGCGTGATGCCCGGGCGGCCGAGTTGCACAAAATGCCTGGCGGTCACTGCCTTCTAATACCCAATCGACAGCTTCACATCCGGCGCCAGCAGACTCTAACGCAGCAGTTAAACTATGACGCATAAGCCCCGTATCTTCGTCTAGCCATACCGTAGCGTTTTTTTGCTCGGCATAAAGCGTTTTTTCATTATCGCTGTAGTCTACTTGGGCGGCACTTTCAAAAACGCTTTTGACATAATAGGGATCATGAGCCAAGGAGAGATAAGCTTGTGCAATGGGCTTAGCATCTACATGCTCACACACCATATCCAGCCCAGAAGCTAAAAGCTGGTCATCAATAGCAAAAAGCCTATCTGGCGATTCTGGGTGCTCACTGCCTATATCGTGTTTGGTTCCATGTTTTCCACGGTAAATTCTCAGTGTCATAGTAGTGATGCCACATCAAGCACAAGCTCAACGTCGCTTGGATCTCCAGTGAACTTTCTTTTGAAATGCGCCTGTTCAAATATGGCAATCATAGGCTTATTGTCGCCGCGCACATACGCCATCATCTTGCTTATCTTACGTCCTTTTGCAACTTCAATAAGTTCATTCAAGAGCCGACTTGCCATGCCTTTACCTTGTTGAGTTTCTCGCGTCACGAACGCTGCCTCGCAGGTATTATCAGACGGGTTATAATAAAAACGCCCCACAGCGTGTATGGTAATCCTCGATCCTTCCTGTCTTACAATGCAAAGCGCAGCATCGGTACTTTGGTCGACTGACACTAAATTACACGACTTTTCCCGCGACATCTGTTTGGGGTCATAATTGTAACGAAGCCTGAGTGTTTCTTTTGTGTGTGAATAGAAGAATTCTTGCAGTCTTCGCTCATCGGCAGGGTTGAGCGGGCGCATGTAAAAAGTTTCGCCTTGAATAAGAAGCTTTTTAAGCTGAATTGCGCCTAGCTCAGGTATGTCGGTGGGGTATTTCTCTTGATAATGAGGCACCCAATAATGCTGCCTTACTTCCTGAAGTAGCGATGCCCTAAACTTCGGGTGTGCCACCCGAATCAACTCTAACGCGCGCTCTCGAATACTCTTACCTTTTAGCGATGCAATACCATATTCGGTAACGACATACTGTACATTTCCTCTGGATGTAACAACCCCTGCGCCCTCACTGATCCTTGGTGTAATGCGCGATACCGATTCACCTTTGGCTGTAGACGGTAGTGCAATGATTGCTTTACCGCCTTTGCTTATTGAGGCGCCGGTTACGAAGTCAACTTGCCCACCGATCCCACTATAAAAATCATACCCCAAGGAGTCGGCAACCACCTGCCCTGTCAAATCTACTTCTAACGCACTGTTGATAGCCACCATGTTATCGTTTTTCGCAATATTGGTAGGCTTGTTAACGTAGCTACTTGGATAGAATTCAATGTGAGGATTATTATCAATTAAGTCATAGAGTTTGCGTGAACCTATCGCAAAACTCGTGACCACTTTTCCGGGGTGAAAAGTTTTCTTTTTGTTGGTAACAGCACCCGATTCTAAAAGCGCAATTATGCTATCAGTAAGCATTTCGCTATGAATGCCGAGATCTTTGTGATTGCACAAATATTTAAGCGTAGCGCTAGGAATTTTCCCAATGCCAAATTGAAGTGTTGCGCCATCATCCACCAGCATTGAAACGTACTGCCCTATTCGTTCGGCAACCGAGTCCATTGGCGGGGGCAATACTTCAACTAACGGTTCATTTGCCTCAATACATGCGGTTATTTCACTAATATGAATATACGAATGCCCTGCCGTTCTTGGCACGCTGGGGTTAATCTGTGCAATCACCTTTTTAGCTTGCCGAATAGCTGACATTGCAATATCAACAGCGGCACCTAGTGAACAATAGCCGAATTTGTCGGGAGGGCTTACGTTCACCAGTGCGGCATCAAGCGATAGCGTACCGTCGCTGAACAAGCTAGAGATTTCCGATAAGAATACCGGAGTGTAATCTGCTCTTCCCTCGTCCACTGCCTTACGCATGGTTTCGCCACCAATAAAAAACGTATTCGCTTTAAAAAGGTTTTTGTATTCTTCTTTTACCCATCGCGTATCGCCAAGCGCTAGCATATGCACTAACTCGATATCACTCAAACCTTCGCTGTGTTCAATAAGGTGCTGAACTAATGCGTACGGAACAGAGGCATTGCCGCCAACAAATACGCGACATCCCGACTTGATCAACGATTGCCAGTTTGGCGCTTGCGGTAACGTGGAAGTCATATCTTTTTTGCTCCTTAAGCGTAGCAACCAGAGCGAGCTGTTCTAGAACCAAATTAGTACAAAAAAGAACAGCACGCTTTAAGATAATCATGCCATAAATAAAAGATTTTTCCCTATAAAACGCAGCAAAACATATAGGCGAATGGTCTTAATATTACCAACCACAAAGCCCTAGATGATCGCTGCGCTTTTGGAAACGCGCTATAAATTGGTATTTCAAATGCGCGTAGCTACTTGCGTTCCTTGTGAAAGAGCTTTTCAACCATAACGTAAAACATCGGCACAAAGAAAATAGCCAAGAACGTTGCCGCAAACATGCCTCCCATTACCGCAATACCAATTGCGTTTTGACTTGCTGCACCAGCGCCGCTTGCCAGCGCCAGTGGTGTTACGCCTAAAATGAACGCCATTGACGTCATAAGTATGGGACGGAAACGTTGTGACGCCGCGTTTGATACAGCCACCATTAGATCTTCGCCGTTTTCATATTGCTCTTTTGCAAATTCAACAATAAGAATGGCGTTCTTTGCTGCTAAACCAACCGTTGTTAAAAATGCAACTTGCAAATAGACGTCGTTAGGAAGGTTGAAAATGAAGGCCGCGGTTACCGACCCCAGAATACCCAAAGGTACTACTAGCATAACGGCAAACGGCACCGACCAACTTTCATAAAGGGCGGCCAAACACAAAAAGACAACAAGTATCGAAATTGCGTAAAGCATAGGTGCCTGCGATCCCGCCTCTTGCTCTTCAAAAGATAGTCCCGACCATTCAATGGCAAACCCTGGCGGCAACTGCTCTACCAGTTTTTGCATTTCAGCCATTGCTTCGCCCGATGACACTCCCTCGGCCGCACTACCTTGAATATTGACCGATGAAATACCGTTGAAGCGCTCTAGCTTTGGAGAACCGTATACCCATTCGGTAGTCGAAAAAGTATTAAATGCCACCATTTCGCCGTCGCTGTTGCGCACAAACCATTTGTCCAAATCTTCTGGCGTCATGCGGTGCGGTAAATCGGCCTGCATGTAAACTCGCTTTATCCGCCCTTTGTCGATAAAGTCGTTTACGTAGCTCGAGCCCCACGCAATTTGCAGCGCACTGTTTATTTCGCTCAAGTTGAGCCCAAGCGCAGAGGCCTTCTCGCTGTCTATATTGATTTTAAACTGTGGAACATCGCTAAGACCATTAGGGCGAACACCCGCTAGCTTCGGATTCTGTGCCGCCATGCCAAGCAATTGATTCCGCGCATTCATCAACGCTTCGTGGCCGTTGCCGCCTCTATCCACCAGCTGCATATCAAAACCAGTGGCATTACCTAGCTCCATGATCGGAGGTGGAACAATTGGGAACGCAGATGCGTCTTGGATTTGACTGAATGCGCCAAAAGCCCGCCCCATTACCGCAAAGGCGGAATTGCTCTCATCGCGAACACTCCAATCGTTAAAATTCAAAAATGCCATACCCGCATTTTGCGCTTGCCCAGCAAAGCTAAAGCCCACTACGGCAAACATACCATTAACGGCTTCTTGCTCTTCGTTCAGTATATAGTCTTCTACTTGCTTGATAGATTCTAAAGTACGGCCTGCCGTTGCACCAGGAGGCGTACTGACTAGCACCATCATGCGCCCCTGGTCTTCATCAGGTAAAAACGCGCCAGGTAGCTGGCTGAATATAAAGGCCATACCGCCTACCAGTAGGCCGTATACTACAAAATAGCGCTTTACCCGTTTCGCCATATGGGTAGTGGTTTTCTGATAGCGGTCGCGCCCCTTATTAAAGGTACGGTTAAACCAACCAAAGAATCCCTTGTTCTTATCGTGACCTTCTGGGTGCTTTTTGAGCAGCGTTGCGCAAAGTGAAGGAGACAACACAATGGCAACGAGCACTGAAAACGCCATTGCAGATACGATGGTGACGGAAAACTGTCGATAAATGGCACCTGCTGAGCCGCTGAAAAACGCCATTGGAATAAAGACGGTAGACAATACCGCAGCAATACCCACCAATGCGCCGGTGATCTGCGACATAGATTTTTTGGTGGCCTCGGCAGGTGATAAGCCTTCTTCCTCCATGATGCGCTCTACGTTTTCGACAACCACAATGGCATCATCGACTAATAAACCTATTGCTAACACCATCGCGAACATGGTCAATACATTAATGCTAAAGCCAAACGCCAAAAGCACAGAAAAGGTGCCAAGCAGTACAACCGGAACGGCAATGGTAGGAATGAGTGTGGCGCGCCAGTTCTGCAAAAACAGCAGCATAACTAAAAATACAAGCACGACTGCCTCAATCAGAGTGTGTACCACCGATTCAATAGACAATTCGATAAAAGGCGAACTATCCACCGGATACACAACTTTAACTGTATCGGGCAAGTTAGCTCGAAGTTCCTCTACCCGCGCTTTTACTGCTTTAATGGTGTCGAGCGCATTGGCACCCGAGGCAAGACTTATCGCCATTCCCGATGCAGGATTACGATCATACCTAACAATAACATCATAGCTTTGTGCACCAAGCTCTACCCTCGCCACATCACGCACTCGCACTTGGGAGCCATCGGTGTTTACACGAAGAACAATGTTTTCAAAATCCTCTACCGTTTGCAGACGACTTTGCGCTTGGATTGTTGCATTAATTTGTTGGTTCTCAATAGCAGGAAGGCCACCTAACTGACCTGCTGAAACATCGGTGTTTTGAACTTGCACCGCGCCCTGTACGTCGTTTGGTGTAAGGTTATAACTATATAGTTTATCTGGATCTAACCAGATTCGCATAGAACGCTGCGCGCCGAATACGCGCACGTTACCTACACCATTAACCCGAGAAATAGGATCTTGAAACTGCGATACTAACAGGTCGCTTAAATCATACTGCGACATTGAATTGTCTTCAGAATAAAACCCCACGGCCAGAGCAAAAGCACTGTTAGCTTTGGTTACAGTGACACCTTGCTGCTGTACTTGCGTTGGCAGCAAAGGTAGCGCTCCCTGCACTTTATTTTGTGTTTGAACCTGAGCAATGTCAGGATCTGCGCCGGGTTCAAACGTCAGCGTAATAGACATGCTGCTATTTGAGCTACTGGCAGAAAAATACCGTAAGTTATCAATCCCCGTTAAACTTTGTTCAATAACTTGGGTAACCGAATTTTCTACGGTTTCCGCAGATGCACCAGGGTAAGTGGCAGAAATGGTCACCGACGGAGGCGCCACTTTAGGGTATTGTTCAATCGGTAGTGAAGTGATGGCAAGTACACCAGCCATCATAGTAATTATTGCCAGCACCCATGCAAACACGGGCCTGTCTATGAAAAAACGTGCCATAATACGTTATACCCCTTGTATGCTATCGAGAACCACGTGACGAAGGCTGCCACTCAGAGGCATTTACTTTGGCACCGGGTTTCACTTTTTGATACCCAGTTACAATCACTTTTTCACCCTCTGTCACGCCGTTAAGCACAACGTACTGATCGCGATAAGTCTTGCCCACCTCGATGGTGCGCCCCTCTACTTCACCGTTATTATTTACGACATACACAGACAGCGAACCGTCGGGCTGGCGAGTTGTAGCACGCTGAGGAACCAGTAAAGCATTTTCGCGCCCTGTAATGACATGACCTTTAACAAATAACCCTGGTAGCAACACGCCCTCTGGATTTGGCATTTCAGCCCTTAATGTTACTGAGCCGGTCGTTTCATCTACCGTCACCTCAGAAAATTTAACGCTTCCCACTTGTTCATAACGCTTACCCGTTACCTCGTCTACCGTCAATTCAACATCCATAGACCCTTGTTTACGCATAGACTGACGCAGCGTAATAATCGAGGCCCCAGACTCTTGCATATCAATAAACACAGGGTCTAGTTGCGTAATTGTTGCCAGTTGTTGCGCTTGGTTAGTGGTCACCAATGTACCTTCGGTAACGTATGAGCGACTAATACGGCCGCTTATAGGCGCATACACCTTGGTATACTCCATATTGACTTTGGCAACATCGACCGCCGCCTCTGCAACGCTGATGGCTGCTTCAGCCTGCTCTTTTTGCGCAATTACATCGTCGTATTCCTGCCTACTGACGGCATTTTTTGCAATGAGATCATCATATCTACGTGCTTTCGCCTCCAGTGTTTTCAAGTTTGCATGCACGCTTTTCAAATCAGCTTTTGCGCTGTTCAACTGTGCCAGGTAACGGTCTTCGTCGATTTGGTAAAGCTGCTGCCCTTTTTCTACCTGCGCTCCCTCTTCGAACAGTCGTTCTGTAATCACACCATCAACTTGAGGCCTCACTTGTGACTGCCGAGACGCACTAACACGACCTGGTAAAATCATTTCGTGAACAACAGGTTGCTGTTTTAGCGTTATCACAGATACCGACGGGGCCGGCATGCTTTGCTGCCCCCCCGACTGCGTTTGCTCATTCTCTTTTGAACAGCCAACAACACCTGTAACAACAAGTAATGCAGCAGCGACATAAAAGATGCGACTCATAAATTTTCTATTTCCCAATAACGTATATCTACAGAGCACGGCCTTTGCTCTGTATAACCAAACTGTAATTTATTTAAAGCTTATTGCTTTCGATGCGCCGAGCAACTTACCACCGCTTTTGCGGTAAACTGCCGGAAATGACTTGGCATAGTTAAGCATGTATTTGTACGCGCCTACGCTCTTATAGGTCATATTGTGCGCATTAATCACTAACAAGAAAAGCCAATGAAGCTGAAGTTACCGATGTTATCGGTCAGTTACCGCTTTTGTATGCATTGTGCGGATAATGCGAAGTTATAAAGCCAGGCACGTTCTACTTAAACGAATAAAAGTGGGTAAGGACTTGGTAGGCATGGATGACCGCCTGTGCTTCTTGCTGTGTTCCGCCTTTGTCTGGATGCGCTGATTGCAGCGTGCGTTTGTAAACACGCTTTAGCGATACAAGCGTGACAGGCTCGTTTTGAGATAAACCAAGTACATCATGCGCTTTTTTAATTTCATCTTGCCCATGACTGCCAGAGTCTGCTCTCAACATTTTTTGCCAGAAGGCGTTTAACAGCGTATCGACTGTATCACGATCAGCTTCTTCAAAATTACCCCAATCGAGGTAATACTCAGCAAGTGGATCAGGATTGTCTAAAGCCGTCACACTTGCCTCTTCATTGCTTTGCGTTAAACAACTATCACTAAACAGGTTCAGCTTTATACTAAGAGCATGTATGTCTAACACGCCTTCGTTCTGTTCTATCCAACACTGCCTCAACTGATACAGTGCATGAAACAGAATAAAGTGCGTTTTAAAAAGCATCAGCGGGTCTCGCAAAGCATCTTCATCGAAAACCTGATAGGGAGGCTTTTTCAATATCTCAATAAGCGCATATTCACTGATACCATTGATAAACTGGCGTTTGTGTGTTGATAAAATATCAACAAGAAGTTCAGCTTGCATTACGTACGTATGGCTGGCGTTCGGCTGTTTATACAAAACCTGTTACCTTTAATTTAATGCCAATAAAAGATGGTACTAAGAGTGTACAAATATGTTACGCGCGGGCCTAGTTGAATTTTTCTTGACGAAAGTAAACCAAATTACCGCTTTCACTGTTAAAGTAGGTTGGTCAAATTAAAAAGAATAACCTTGGAGCTCCTTTGAAAGCACTCATTGCCCTTACCAGTATTGTTGGTTTTCTGATGGTGGTACTACCTGGGCCACTTTATCAATATGCCGGCGTCAGTTTAGGTACCGCATTTACGTCACTTCGTTTTGGCGTATACGTTGGTGGTGCTGCGTTAATACTGATAATTTTACAGGTATTAGTGAATCGTAAGAACGTGAGTTGGGGTAGTACATTTGTATGCGCCGTTCTTGCTTTAGTAGCCGTTGGCATGCCCGTTAGCATGATGAGCAAAGCTAGCGCCGTTCCGCCAATTCACGATATTACTACCGACGTAACAAACCCACCTGAATTTGTTGCCATTGCACCGCTTAGAGAAGCCGCACCGAATTCTATTGTCTATGAAGGCGGGGACGTAACGAAACAACAGCTTGACGCGTATCCTGAAATTAAAACGCAGCTGCTTCCTCAACCTATAAATCAGGTCTATATGGCCGCTGAGAAAGCCATAGAAGCACTAGGCTGGGAACGAGTAAGCGAAGGCGCACTGCCCAACACGCTAGAAGCCACAGATACAACAACATGGTTCGGTTTTAAGGACGATGTGGTCATTCGCCTAACGGCCAAAAGTGACGATACGCTTGTTGATATTCGCAGTAAGTCGCGAGTAGGTAAAAGTGACTTAGGCAAAAATGCTGAACGCATTGAAACCTTCATGGCCGAGCTAAGAAGCCAGCTAGGTTACCAGTAAGCTCAACTTGAAAAAATATAAGCGAAAGCCCGCTAGTGATTCACTAACGGGCTTTTTAATGCTTTGACTTCGTTAAGGTGTAAAGCCGTAATAAAATTTAGCGCCCTCTAAATCAAAGCCTTTCCCTATTGCTAGTGAGCTAATTTAAGAACCACTACGCCTGCCACAATAAGCGCAACGCCAAAATAACGAGCTAACGACGATGGGTCGCCGTAAAACATAACGCCCACTAAAAACGTGCCCGCGGCACCTATTCCTGTCCATACAGCGTACGCTGTACCTATGGGTATTTGTTTTTGTGCCATCCAAAGGCAAAAACCGCTGGCAGCCATAAATCCTATTGCAAGTAGAATTCCCATAACGCGAGTTTCCACTTCTTGCGACAGTTTAAGTCCCACGGGCCAACCAATCTCTAGTAAGCCCGCAACAATTAAATAAATCCAGCTCACTTGTACATCCTTAACGTTACTTGTTTTGGCTTATCGGTAAAGTATACCTGCAAGGTTTTAAGATGATATTCAATGCATCTTAGCATGTTGCAATTCAGCGTTTGTCACTAAAGGCTTGCCAACTGAATGCTCACCATTCCTAGTACCGCAGCGTTTAAACGGTTGAACCAGCGCCAAAACTTAGGGCGCTGCATATGATGAGCAAAACGCGCCGTAAGGGTACTTAAACCTATGAACCACACAACAGATGCGCCAATCGCACCACCAACGAACCACCATTTATTTTCCTGCCACTGGCTCGCCAAGTTCCCCATAAGTAACAAAGTATCTAAATAGAAATGAGGATTTAACCAGGTTACCGCCAGCGCAATAAGCAAAGCCTTTTTGAAAGACAGTTGCTTTTTTGCCATCTCTAGAACAAGCGCATCGTTAGCTAAAGAAGACTTTATTTTGTTAAACGCTATCCACAACAAAAAGGCTACGCCAGCCCACTTAGTAACGGTGACTAGCATTGGATACTCTTGCAACAACAAGCCGAATCCCATAGCCCCTAAGCTAATAGAAATGGCATCGCTTAAAATAAACAGCAAAACAAATAGAGAGGTCCACTGTCGTTTCATCGACTGCTCGATTAGAAAGCTGTTTTGCGCCCCTACTGCGATGATAAGGGTACCGCCCATCACGAAACCACTAGTTGCTGCCGCCAACATGATAAATGCCTCTTAGAATAAATAATTAAATAAATAGCGTGCGTGCTTTTTGCCTGGTTTTTATAACTGCCCTTTGCCGCTTAACACCGGGTATGAGTATCCAAGCAAAATTTCGAACTGCCGCTATTTTATACACCTTGCCATACTTAATTAAATTAATGATACTTGTATTAAATAAGCAAAATTAATAATTTTAACGTTCATTTCACAGGCTTCAAAAATGTTAGATTACGACGCGCTTAGATGCTTTCATGAAGTATTACGCTATGGCGGTTTCGAAAAAGGTGCACAGGCACTAAACCTCACCCAGTCTGCGGTTTCGCAAAAAATTAAGCGACTTGAACAAAGCGTGGGCGGGCCCGTTATGGTGCGAACGAAGCCTCTTCGAGCAACCCCACTTGGAAAAGAACTGCTGGCGCATATTCAAAAAGTTAGCGTACTAGAAGAAGCCCTTAATATTAAAAGTGGCTTAGAAGCTTCGGCAGCTCCTATCAGCGTAGCCGTGAATAACGATGTGCTCGCCACTTGGTTTTCGCAAGTTTTGGCCGTGTTTAGCGATAAACGGGCCAACCCCGTGCACATCGTTAATGCTGACCAGACACAAACCAGAGACATTCTTCAGCAGGGCCGAGTTATGGCATGTATTAGTCAAACAGGCACCCCCGTTACCGGCGGCCAGTCAGTAAGGCTCGGCACCATGCGCTATCAATTATACGCGTCACCACGTTTTATTGCGCGATACCTTCACAAAGAAGTATCGCCAGAAAGTGTGATGTTCACACCAGGCTTACTTTATGATGAACACGATGTTACGTTGCTTACTGACTATCAAAGGGAATGCTTGAAAATTGCGCCTACGTTCACTACATGTCATTGGTATCCGTCGTCTCATGGCTTTGTAAAAATGGCGTTAGATGGTGTCGCTTGGGCTTTGTTACCTACATTGCAAGTTGTGCAAGAAGTACAAGAAGGTGATCTTGTTCCACTTTTTCCAGAAAAAACGTTGGGTGTACCACTTTTCTGGCATTGGACAACGCTTGAATCAGCAGCGCTAGAGGACCTGACAAAAGCCGTACGCCGCGTAGCGAAACTTCAGCTACGTTAAAACAGTGCTGCTAGCTTTGCGTCGTGCTTTAACACTATACATTTCTGCATCAGCTTGATTGAGCAAAGCGTCTAAATTTGTACTTCTTTCTTGCGTAATATTCGCCCCCACACTAGCCGTTACCGGGATAACAAAGTTTTCTGTTCGAATATCCCTTGCTGCTAAACTCGCAGCAACGCGCTCAACAAGTCTTTCCGATTGACCTTTACTGTAGCAATGGCTCATTATCACAAATTCATCTCCCCCTATTCGCCCTACGGCATCTTCGTCTCGGCACTGATTTACCAATACTTTAGCGATGATCTGTAAAATTTTGTCCCCCGCACTGTGACCGTACTGATCGTTGATTTCCTTAAAATCATCAACATCGATAAATAATACGGTGAGATAGCCCCCTTCACATTTAAAATTACGCACTAAATTACTCGCTAAACTTTCCCAGCCACTGCGATTAAGTACTTTGCAAAGCGGATCAATGGAAGCACGCTTGAACGCTGCTAGCCTGTCTTGGTCTAGCTTTTTCACTTTTCTAGATGTCGCTATAGCGAAAATAAATGCTTCAATCGTAATACCTACTACTAATCCATAACGAAACATAAAGGGCGATAGCTCTTCAAACACTAAGCGAAACAACATAGTAAATGCCATAGTTGCAATACCTAGCATAACGAGCAAAGAACAGTGGACTTTCTTAATGCATGCGTATACGCAGCCGGAGATGGTACCTGCCATAGTAATTAATGTGATAATGCTCAATAACGTGTTCAATCTTAGGCCTTGCTCAATGGGTAATATGAGCTGCACAAGTGCAACAAATAAAGCGGAAAAGGCTAGCCCTAATAACATCTGTCGTTGCCACTTTTTTAATAACGCTTTGAAATCAAGTAACTGGTCTAAAAAGCGCACTGCAGCAAAAACAGTTATTCCCGCAAACATTAGGTGCAGCTTGAAGTTGCTAAAAAGCGTTGAATAAGGAAGCGCTATATAAAGTAGCCCTTCTTGTAACAAGAAAAAAATGGCCGCACTTAGCACATAAAAGCTATAGGAATAGAATCCGTAGTTTCGCATGCTGTTGCCTAAAATACCCACGTAAAGGGTGAGCGCTAAACAGAAACCGATAAATAAACTCAGGGTAAACGTGTGAGTAATTGCCGTGCGTTGATACTCACTTAAGCTTTTTATACTAGGTAAAAAAGGCTGAGCAATTTGAGAATTAACATCTAAGTAAAAGACACTATTTCCCTCCGGTAAGAGATACAATTCGTACGCGCCAGGTAATGTGGAGACACGCTGCATTTTCTTATCGAAAAGCTGATTATAAGAGATATAGTTACGGCTAAAATAGAATACTTGAGGCGCTACATTTTCGCAGGTCAAACGTATTCGTTGCAGCCCTTGTTCTAAAAGGTAAGGTTGCGCAGATGTATTGAGTTGCCTTGGTTCTATGTCGCATTTAGCCAACGAGTGAAAGCTCGCTGCAACAACTACAAACCACATCAAAAAACGAAACAAACGACGAATTACTTTGCATGCCATAGATTTGCCTTCCTACTGGTACAACTGCTAACTCCATGTAGCAAAAAAGTCCATCTAACTCGGGCACTAAGGTGTATTGTCGATAGATATGCGCAGCATGCTTCTATGCAAAAACAGTCGATTTACAGCAAAGGAAACTCAACAATACGCGCTAGCATTGTTATGCAAACCAATACATGGGTATATTTATTTGCATATAATTAGTCTAGAAGAAAAAACGAATAAAACAGTTTTTAAAACGAAAAATATCCACAGCACAAGCGACAATCCTTTAAAACTGTGGCCTCTAATACCAACCATGCATGGTTCACGTTTCTACCATTAAGGGTTTGCTTTTCATTTCACTACTGCGGCTATTCGTCGTGCTTAAACTAAAGTACATAGGTTCTCAATACGCAGCTTTTTGGCTTTTACTCTACCTTTAAAAAGTGCGAAAGCGTGATCTGCATTATCGCTTTTGGTTGTCACTTTGTTGCAAGAGCGAGTTCAAATATGAATAGCCATAACATTGTCGTAAAGCTTGTTGCTTTCATCATTATTCTTCCATTTGCTGCTAACGCATTGTCAAAGGAAGACGCTCACCACCACTGGCAAGAAACGCCTCATCATCTGTCGGCACTTATTGGCACTACCTATACCAAAGAATGTGGCAATGCATTTACGGTAGGTGTTGACTATGAATACAGAGTAAACGACTTTTTAGGCGTAGGTTTCGTTGCCGAATATGCGTTTGAAGACATGGATGCCTATACCTATCTAATAGTCGCCGACCTTCACGTTACCAACAGCTTCATCGTTCAAGTTGGCCCGGGCGTTGAATTTCACGGCAACCATAAAATGGAAGTAGGCAGAGTTGGGCTTTTATACGAATTCGAAATGTCTGGTTTCACCATTTCACCTCAACTTCATTATGACTATCACCGCAATCATAAAAGTGCGGTTGTTGCTGGATTAGCAATTGGTATGTCGTTTTAAAATATAAATATCGAAACGAACAACATATAAACCTGATCCCTTATTCGCTATTTTAAAGATTCAGTAAGCCTGATAGGGTAAATACATAACAATTATCAAGGAAGACATATGAAATACGGACATATCGTTTTAGGTATAGCAATTGGATTTATAGCTGGCTTTATAACGGCTAACGTACTTTCCTCTGAAAAAGCAAACGCAGAGCCTTCACAACAACAAGCGGACGTTGTAGTAAAAAACGGCACTGCTGTTAATGAAAAAAATCAAAATACCGCAGTACAACAAGTTACAAGCAACCCTTCACTAACCCCCTCTACAGATAGCGATAAGACTTCTTCGAACGACTCAGATAAAGCTGCTAACGACGAATCTCTATTGTCAACAACGGCCAAGGTAACTGACACTGACATAAATAATGATGAAACAACGTCGTTTCCCACTGCGCAAATAGAGCTTGACCAGTGGATTACTGGACATAAGTCAGAATTAGAGCGCAGCATGATTGAAAAGTTAGGTGAAGACAGCGCGCAGTTTATGCTTCAGCAAGTCAGCAAAGACAACACCTTTTTGAACAGCCCGATAGCAGACCGTCCAATCGAAGAAGATTTGGCCACTCGTTTTCAAAAAGAACAAGCGATAATAGCACATGTTCAAAACAGTACACTTGACCCACACACCCGTGTTTTAAACGTTGTGTGTATCCAAGGGCGCTGTGAATTAACCCTTGAAGGTAGCGATCAGTCAGCTGCGGTGTTTATCTACATGGAACTGGTTAATGGCGCAGTTGCTGGGCTAAGCGAACTGAAAACACCAACGGTTTACGCCGACTCAAAGGAACAAGGAAAAGGGTATTGGGCCTACATGCTGTTTAGCTACTAAGCAGCTTATCAACGTTGTTATAGTAAATGATTTACCTTGTTAATGGGGATTGCAGCGCTTGTAAGCATTGTTCAAGTGAGGCTGACTACACCACCTGCCCAGCTGCCCAGCCGCTGCTCCACGCCCATTGGAAGTTAAAGCCACCGAGCCAACCAGTAACGTCGACCACTTCGCCTATAAAGTAAAGGCCTTCGACGTTTTTCGCCATCATGGTTTTTGATGATAGGTCATTGGTATCTACACCGCCTATGGTAACCTCGGCGGTGCGATAGCCTTCAGTGCCGTTTGGCTTTATTTGCCAATTTTCTAGGGTGTCAGCAATAGCATCGCATTCGCCGTGGGAAAGCTGTTTTACCGGAACATTGCGCCAGTTATGATATTCGATAAAGCTTTGCACCATACGCTTTGGAAATACCTTGTTTAAACTTGTAGCAAGTAAGGCATCGGGAGTTTCAGTGCGCGCTGTTTGCAAAAGCGCCGTGGCGTCGTCATTGGGCAGCGTGTTAATGCTTAAACTGTCACCCGCCTCCCAATAACTTGAAATTTGCAGCATAGCCGGGCCGCTCAAACCACGGTGAGTGAAGAGCATCGCTTCTTTAAACGTGGTGTCGTTACAACTAGCGTATACATCCACGGCTATACCGCTAAGCTCTGCCAGTGTGTCTTTGTCTTTATCGTGTAAGGTAAAGGGAACAAGCGCTGCGCGTGTGGGTAACACGTTAAGGCCAAATTGCTCGGCAATTTTATAGCCAAATGGCGTCGCCCCCAGCTTTGGCATGCTTAAGCCACCGGTTGCGATAACTAAAGACTCACAGCTATATTCGCCGTTCGAGGTAGTTAGTAAGTACCCACCTTCAACTTTTTCCACGCTTGTAATTTCACAGCGAGTAGTAATGGTAACGCCTGCTTTTTTACACTCGTTAAGTAATAAGTCGACGATATCTTTGGCGCTGTCATCACAAAACAATTGGCCCAAGGTTTTTTCGTGATAGGCAATACCATGCTCGGCGACCAAGCCAATGAAGTCCCATTGGGTATAACGGCTTAGTGCCGACTTACAAAAGTGAGGGTTTTGTGAAAGAAAATTTTCAGGGCCCGCGTACATATTGGTGAAATTGCAGCGCCCGCCCCCTGACATAAGGATCTTGCGGCCGACTTTTTTGGCATGATCGAGCACTTCAACGCTGCGCCCGCGCGCGCCTGCCTGTGCCGCGCAGAACAGCCCTGCTGCACCTGCACCAATTACTATAACGTCGCGTTTAAACACAATTAACCTCTAGGGAACACTGCCAAAGGATGCGTAGTAATTAACTGAACAAACGCACGAGTATTTGGCTTAATAGCGTTTTCATGACTGACACGCACTTTCAGTTCATCACCGCTATCAAGCAGAACGGCGTACAGTCGACTCTCGCCTTCGTAGCGTACCCACTCTACCGTACAGTTCGTTTCGCTAAGTGTCGCATCTAAGCTTAAATCGTCAGGGCGTACGAGCAAGTCTACGTTGCCATTAGCACCTTGAAGCGGTGTGCCGGGTACGTTTCCAATTTCAGTAACCACAGTGTTGTCTGTATTTGCTGCGCTACCGTCAAAGGTGGCACTTAAAAAGCTCGCCTCGCCCATAAAACGCGCCACAAACCGGCTTGCCGGCGACGAGTAACAGGCTTCAGGGGTGTCTAATTGCTCTAGCACACCTTTATTTAATATGCCCACTCTATCACCAACACTTAATGCTTCTTCCTGATCGTGGGTTACCCAAATAGCAGGCACACCTGCTTTTTTTAAGGCATCGCGAATTTCCCAACGCAAGCTGTCTTTTAGCGCAGCATCTAGGTTTGAAAGGGGCTCGTCTAGCAGTACGAAAGAAGGTTCGTGCGCAAGAGTTCGCGCTAGCGCAACGCGCTGCTTCTGACCGCCAGAAAGACGTGCAGGTTTTGCATCGCGGAAGTTATCTAACCCTAATAAATTTAGCCAATGATCGGCAAGCTTAGTGTCTTTTAATCGAAAGCACACGTTTTGTTGAACGGTAAGGTGTGGAAATAGTGCAAAATCTTGGAACACCATGCCCACGTTACGCTTTTCAGGCGGCACGTGTTTGTTTGCTGTACTTTTCCAATTACCCAGGCTCATAGACCCTTCTGAAATAGGAATAAGCCCAGCCAATGCTTGCAAAATAGTCGTTTTACCGCAGCCAGTTGGCCCCACCAACATGAGAATTTCGTCTTGTCCCAGCTCAAGATTTAACTTGTCGACAACGCGGGTAGACCCATAATTCACTGACAAATTACTAACACTAAGCATTACGAACGATCATCCTCGGTAACAGTAAACTGGGCTTTTCTCTCGCCCGACAGCATGAGAACCAAGCCCACGCCAGACAATAAAACTAGCAGAAGCCCAGGTACGGCAGCACGTCCAAAGTAACCCGCCTCATATACACGCCACATGTAAGTGGCTAAGGTTTCAAAACCTGTAGGCCCTAACATTAATGTAGCGGGCAACTCCCGCATGGCTTCCAAAAATACTAATGCAGCCCCTGCAATCATACCACGAAGGGTTAAGGGCAGCGTAACTCGTATAAAGGCCTCTCTTGGGCTAGCGCCAAGTACGCGAGCCGCTTTAACTAGCCCCGAATCTATATTCTCAGCGGTACTTCTGACGCTGCCTACCGCAAGAGGAATAAAACGCAGTACATAGGCCATAACCAATAAACTTAAGGTTTGATACAGCGCAGGCAAGTACTTAAGCCCCACGTAAACCAGTGCCGTTCCCATAACAATACCTGGTACACCAAAGCCGAAATAGGTAATGCGCTCCATAAATCGCCCAGCTTTACCCGCAATAGCCGCGTGAGCAACGGGAATGGCAAGTAGCACGGCCACAATCGCGGCAATAAATGACGCATGGGCTGAATTCCATGCATAGCTTAATTCAAAGCCGCCAGTTCCTTCCCGTACTAACCACAGCGTAAAAATAGCAAGGGGAAGTACAATGGCCATGAAGACCACGGGCATGGTCGCAAGTAACATGAGGTTGCGCTGCCAGCGTGCGGGAAATAACGATAAGTGCTTTCCTGGGCGCTCTTGTGCGCCACCGATACGGCTTTCTATAAATAGAATGAGCCCAACAATCACCATAAGCTGAAGGCTTAGCATGGCCGCCTGGCTTAAACCAAAGGCGTTATATTCAACAAAGATAACGCGGGTAAAGGTGTCGAAGCCCATTATTGCAGGCGTACCAAAATCAGATAACGCGTAAAGTGCAGCAAGGAGTGCCCCCGCAGCAACGCTATTTACAACGCGCGGTAGTACCACACGCCATAAGCTAGCACCTAACGACAGACCTAACGTACGCGCCGCGTTAACCAAGCTTGCATCTAAACTCAACAGGCTTGAACGGGTTGTCATCATGACAAAGGGGTAAGTGTACAGGCTCATCACCAGAGCCGAGCCCCACAAACCGCTAATTGGCGGCGTGCTAATACCTAAAACGTTCTCTATTTCTCCGCCAGTACCAAATGAAAAATACATGGCGAACGCACCAATGTAGCTGGGTAATGCCAATGGCGCAGCAAGCAAAATAAGCCAGAACCGCTTAAACGGCATTTGCACATAGGCGGTTAAAAAGGCAAGCGGTACACCAATAAGCACCGAGCCAATGATAGTTAGTACAACAAGCGAAATTGTGTTACCTAAAACGCGAAGGTTATGGGTATCGAAAAGCTGCGCACTATCTTGAGCTAAAGAAAACAAAACGCCGACGGGCAATAAAGCCATCAGCGCAATAAGTAGTGCCAGTGGATACGACTTTGGCCAGTTTGTCACAGTACGCCAACTTCCCTCATCAGGTTAAGTGTTGGGCGTAAATCAGCCAGTTTACGAAGGTCCATTTCAGGTGGCGAAAGCGTACTTAAATCCGCTAAGCCTTGCGGTGGCTCAACCCCTTGAACCAACGGAATTTCGTATGCTTCGCGTGCAAGATAAGACTGCACTTCATGCGAAAGAAGGTATCGAATAAAATTAACCGGTAAGTCACCGTCGCTCAAAGCTACAATGCCCGACGCATTTACTAGACAGCCCGCATCGCCTTTGCTGTAAGCAAGGGCCACATTGGCGTTAGGTTTACCCGATTTAAGGCGAAGCGTGTAGTAGTGATTAGCAAAGCCAATATCTACTTCGCCACGTTCAACGCCCATCACTACACCGAGTTCGCCAGCATACTTTTTTGCGTGCTTATTAATGCCTTTAAGCCACGCTTTGGTCGCTTTGTCGCCTTCCAAAACACGCATAGCGGTAACAAAAGACTGGAACGACGAATAAGCCGGCGCCCAGCCAATTTTCAAATCGCTGTCGGCTAACGCCATTACGCTTTCTGGAATTTGTTCGGGCTTAACGCGCTCGGTGTTGTAAGGCAGTGTACGAACGCGACCTGTTACCGGAGACCAGCTAGGGTACTGAAAATCTTCGCGAAGCTGCGAGCGCAAATCATCAGGCAATGCTTTAGCAGCGCCTGCATCAGTAACCACACCAATAGAGCCCGTATCTACGGCCCAAAACAAATCAGCGCGTTTAACCCCCGCTTTTGTTTCGGCAACAATGGTATTTGCCAGTGCTGCCGAGCCGCCGCGTCGAACCTTCAAATTCAGTTTGGGGTTGCGCTTTTCAATGGCTTTTAAAACATTTTCGTACAGGCCGCCTTCACCACGCCCCAAGTATAAGGTGAGATCACCTTGTAATTTAGGCAACGTTTCAACCGACACACTGGTGCTCTGAGTCATTGCGCTGGCGAAGCCAAACGGCAGACTGCCTAAAGCGCCGGCGGCGGCTAAACCTTGTAAAAATGTTCTACGCTGCATAAGCTTCCTTTAAAAAACGTCTTGACGACTCTTTTGTGCCTCAACTAACAAAGTACGTGCGCGGTCGAGTTTAGTATGCATCGACTCAACAACATTGCGAACCGCATCTACCCCTTTGTCTTTGGCGATGGCTTGTGGAAGCGTTACGTTAAAGTCTTTTTCTAGTGCTTCAACAAGATCCGCATCTTTTGCAATTAAGTCGCCTTCCACGCCTTCAAAACGTTGAAGGTAAGTATCATGAACCAGTGTTGTTGCCACCTCATGCAATTGTTCTGCATATTTTGCAACAACGCGGTCAAGTCGCGTTTTAATGTCATCAATAACTTCAGGCCCTGTAGTAGGTTCTTTCTCTGTGGTTTGTACCTTATCCACTAAGCCTTTCTTTTGATATTGGGCGGCAAGTTTAACTGCGCCTAACGCTTGCCACAAGGCATGATTCAGCTTCTCTTGTTCTTCGCGTACGTGTTTTAACGGCTTTCCTTCGTCAATAGCCATTTTAACGCCGTAAATACCTTGCCAGATTGATGCGTAAATCGGCACAAACTGCGTTTCTATTGCTGAATGAAATTCAACTTCTTCCCAGAACTCGATTAACGCATCGGTGTCTAGCGACTCGTCTTTCGCTTTGTAGGCATCAACAACACCACCAAACTTATGTTCTAACCATTCAACTTCTTCAGTATATTCGCCAATATGTGCGTGAAGATTGTTTACATGATCGCCAATAGCACCGTTTGCAAAAACATTACCCGAAAATAATGCAAAGGTAACGCTTGAAGCTAACATCATTGCGCTTAGTTTTTTTAGTGTTGCTGTCATATTTAGTCCTAAAAGCTTATCTTTTCGCGAAAATGATACTTATTATCATTAAGCAAGTAAAGGTAACTAACCGAGTCTGCCTGCCATACGCCTTTTTGAATAGCTTTCTTATGGCACCTGTTTTTCCCGTCGAATTAGCGTTGTTATAATCTCAAAAAGTCTGATATTTAACGGTTTTAATGAGGTTCCAGATCATAGTTTTATGTCATTTTAATGAAATCAAACGCAAAGTATATGGGCTTTTTTTAGGCACAAAAAAACTCGCAAAAATGCGAGCTTTTAAAGACAACTACGCCGCTGATTTACAAGCTGTCTAACATGGTTTGTGCATCACTCACGTCAAAGCGACCCGGATCTTCAAGATTCAGTTTTTTTACTTCGCCATCTTCAATCAACATTGAGTAACGCAACGAACGCATGCCACCGAAATTGCCGGTACCCATATCTAAGCCAATTTGCTTAGTAAAGAAACCGTTACCATCTGCTAGCATAATAATGTTTTCAGCATTATTAGCTTTGCCCCACGCGTCCATTACAAATGCGTCATTAACGCTAAGGCATATAATGCTATCAATACCTTTTGCCTTAATTTTGTCTGCCAGCGCTACATAGCCTGGTAAATGAGCTTGAGAACAGGTTGGCGTGAACGCACCTGGTACTGCAAACAACACAACGCGTTTATCCGAAAAAAGTTCATTGGTTCCCGGGTTAGTCATTTCACCGTCTACTAACAGGCTAAAATCTACCTCAGGTAAGGTGCCACCAACTTGTATCATGCTACTCTCCTAGGTTTTGTTGACACAAATACACATCAAATCTATGTTTTTTACTTTCTATAGCCATTGATGCCTTTACTCCGGCCAGCACGTCTGCACTATTAGGGCGTTTCACCACTACCCGGTGCGTGGCTAGCTTCAGTGCTGGCGGTAACAGCGCATCTGCGTCTGGGTCGTGCCCAAGCAGTTGCTGAAACAGCCGCATTTCCTTTTTCACCAAGGCTGACTTCTTTTTGTGTGGGAACATAGGATCTAAATAAATAGCATCCACGCTTCCACCGTCAAAGTATTGCATTACCTCGGCACTATTTCCATGTTGAAGTGTCATTCTTGCTGCAAGTTCAGGGTATGTATGCGCTAATCTGCGAATGCCATCCTCCAAAAGTGCCGCCACAATAGGCGAACGTTCAATTAAGGTTACCTTGCATCCAACGCTTACCAATACAAATGCATCTCTCCCTAGCCCTGGCGTAGCGTCTACTACGTGCCATTGTGTGTTGCCTTTAATACCAATGGCTTTAACAATCGGCTCTTTGCGCCCGCCACCATGTTGCTTCCGGTACAGACTCGCCGGTGATGCAAAATCAACCTCTATCGGCAACACTTTTTTGTCACCAGCATCAGCAAGGCCAAGAACATTATGTTCAATTTGCAGATAAAAGCCCTCACCGGGAATGTTATCTTCATCAATGATTGGAAATGCCCACTTATCGCTAATACTGCTGGCCAGCGCACTATCTGCGGTATCACTAGGATTTTTCACAACGACGGGTAAACAACTAAGCATGACCATATTGCTCCTTATGGCCTATCCAGCGATTAATAATTGCCTGCGCATGGGAAGGGTAATTTTCCCACAGGGTATACGCGATTTCCTGCACTTTAGGTATGAGTGCTGCGTCTCTTACTAAATCGGCTATTTTAAGCTCGGCCATGCCGGTCTGTTTAGTGCCCATAAATTCTCCTGGACCGCGAATTTCCAAGTCACGCTGCGCAATGTAAAAGCCGTCATTCGACTCGCGTAATACGCCAAGACGCTGTGTTGCGGTTTTAGATAGCGGGCTTTGGTACATCAGCACACACTGACTTTCAACAGCACCTCGCCCTACCCGACCGCGAAGTTGATGCAGTTGCGCGAGTCCCAAACGCTCTGGGTTTTCTATAATCATTATACTGGCATTAGGTACGTCAACGCCTACTTCTATAACAGTAGTAGCGACTAACAAATCAAGGTGTCCGTCTTTAAAATCTGCCATTACTTGCGCTTTTTCTGCTGGTTTTAATCGTCCGTGCACCAGGCCCACTTGCAAGTCAGGTAACGCAGTACGCAATGTTACCGCAGCATCTTCCGCGGCTTGGCATTCAAGCACTTCCGACTCATCGATAAGCGTACACACCCAGTAAGCTTGGCGGCCATTTTCTTTGCAGGCTTGACGCACGCGCGCGATTACATCGGCACGACGAGTATCGGGCAACACAACAGTTTGAACAGGCGTTCGACCAGGCGGAAGCTCATCAATGACAGAGGTATCTAAATCTGCGTATGCCGTCATCGCCAGTGTGCGCGGAATAGGTGTAGCGGTCATAATAAGCTGATGAGGATAGCGCCCTTGCTGTTCGCCTTTATCTCTCAACGCAAGGCGCTGGTGTACACCAAATCGGTGTTGCTCATCAACAATAACTAAAGCTAACTGTTGATAAGTCACACTTTCTTGAAAGATAGCGTGGGTACCTACCAACATTTGAATATCACCAGCTTCTAAGCGCGCTAAAACTTCATTACGGGCTTTGCCTTTAAGCTTTCCAGCAAGCCAGCCTACTTCAATACCCAAAGGTTCTAACCAGCCTCGAAAGTTATTCGCATGCTGTTCGGCCAAAAGCTCTGTGGGTGCCATTAGCGCTACTTGATAACCTGCTCCTATGGCTGACAGTGCCGCAAGCGCTGCAACAAGGGTTTTACCTGACCCCACATCCCCTTGTACCAAACGCATCATAGGGCGCGCGTGCTGCATATCTTTTTGGATATCTTGCACAACACGGGCTTGTGCTCCCGTGGGAGAGAAAGGCAGCTGTGCCAGCATTTTATCGATGAGCGCTTTGTTCACACCTATGGGTATACCGGGCTGTGCATCTGACAGTTTACGCACTTTTAATACACTTAAATGGTGCGACAGCAGTTCTTCAAGAATTAAACGGTATTGTGCCGGGTGAAGTCCTTCTTCCATTTCATGCACATCTACATCTGGCGGCGGTCTGTGCACCATATGCAGCGCTTCATTAAGGCTAATCTGATCATCATAAATACCGTCTGGCAGCAGATCAGCCAGCGCGCCTTTATCGAGCAGTTGCAAAGCTTGTTCGGTCAAATTTCTAAGCGTTAACTGCTTTACGCCATCAGTGGTAGGGTAGACCGGTGTTAGCGATTCTTCGGTTATCGGTGCATCTTCATCAACAAGTTTAAATTCGGGGTGCATCATCTCGATCCCCCATTTGCCGGTGCGCACCTCGCCAAAGCAGCGTACCGTATTCCCCGGCGTCATTATCGAACGCTGCACAGCGCCAAAATGAAAAAAGCGAAGGGTGATGGTTCCTGTACCATCGCTAAGTTTCACCACTAACATGCGCTTTTTGCCGTATTGAATGTCAGCGCTCATTACTTCACCTTGTACGCTTACATGTGTAAACGGGCGGCATTCGGCTACGCTATAAATACGGGTTCTATCTTCGTAACGATGGGGAAGATGAAAAAGAATATCTTGAAGGGTAAATAAGCCTATTTTATTAAGCTTTTCTGCCACCTTTGCGCCTACGCCTTTAAGCGCAGTGATCGGTGTAGTGGCGAGTGCTTGCATTAAGCTACATCCTTCTTTTAAACATATGATAAATCGAGCGTTGTTAGCCCTAACATGTAGAAAAGAAGTGTAAAGGATTGTGACGTGGTTGGCGAGTACGCTTTAGGCCAGTTTTTTAGTCTAGCCCAAAGCAAAATCTCGCATTTGGCGTAAGCTAGTTGCTCTCTAAGGCGTTTGCCTCGGCTTGCGTAATTTGCATGGCTTGCCACCAATCATCGTCTGCCGCTATTTCGCCATGTGAATTAATAGGTGGAAGCGCCAGTCCCTTGCGCTGACAAAGCTTAAATAAACGTGGGTAGCCATTTTGAAACGCCAGCGCCTGACACTCTTGTTCTGGCAACTGTTGGGTATTATACATGCCCGCAATGGTACGCTGGCGTTGTGCCTCATACAGCACAAGCGCAGCAGCTACAGACACATTCAGCGACTGCACCATTCCCATCATAGGAATTACTATATCGTGATCAGCCATCGCCTTGGCTTCATCTGTTGCACCATATTTTTCCTGCCCAAACAATACGGCGGTAGGCTTGGTGTAATCGATGTCCCGAAAGTCGACCGCCGTGTCAGACAAGTGCGTTACCAGCACCTGCATGCCCTGACCTTTCAACGCAGCCATTGCTTCGCCAATAGTGTCATGGTTTGTCTGTCGTACCCATTGCTGACTTCCCACAGCCGTGCCTCGGCGAAACTGGTATTTTTTCTCCCACACGGTGTGCACGCGATGAATGCCAACTGCATCGCATGTTCGCACGATCGCCGACACATTATGTGGTTTGTGCACATTTTCTAAGCATACCGTTAAGTCGGTCTGCCTTTTTTCCAGCACGTCTCGAATGCGCTGATATCGCTCAGGTTGCATGACTTACTCCGGCAGTTCCATTATGCCGTCGATTTCAATTTGTGCGCCTTTAGGCAACGCTGACACCTGAACTGCTGCACGCGCTGGATAAGGCTGCGTGAAGTAACGACTCATAATTTCATTCACTTTCGCGAAATGGCCAAGGTCGATGAGAAAAATGTTCACTTTCACTAAATCGTTGGTTGTGCCACCGGCTGCTGCACAAACCGCTTTTATGTTCTCAAAAACCTGTACTGCTTGCGCTTCGAAATCTTCTGAAACCATTTCCATCGTTTCAGGTACAAGAGGGATTTGGCCCGATAGGTATACCGTGGTACCCGCTTTCGCTGCTTGGCTGTAAGTTCCAATAGCTGCAGGTGCCTTATCGGTCTGAATAATAGACTTAGACATAAGAATTCCTAAAAATGTAAATTAGTGTCGAGATTGACTATGACGAGACACTTTTTGAACTTCCGGCATGGTACGAATTTTCTTCATTACTCTGGCCAGATGCACGCGGTTATGCGTGGTAAGTTCTAGGTCAATAAAGTAGATGTTACTCTCTTTTTCTTCGGTTTGCAGACCGATGACGTTCGAATCACATCCTGAAATTGTGTTTGTTAATGTTGCCAGCGTTCCCTGATGGTTCACAAGCTCAATACGAAGAGAAGCCTTGAACTCTCCTTGCGGTTCATCATCCCACTGCATAGGCAGTACACGCTGTGGTTCTTCACGAGAAAGCTTGCGAATATTATTACAGCCGGTCTGGTGAATCGTCATCCCGCGCCCAGGGCTTAATACTGCCACTATCTCATCACCGGGTATAGGGTGACAGCAACGAGAATAGTGCACCAATAATCCTTCGGTACCACGAATAGCAACGTTGCCTTTTTTGTCCGATAAATCAGTCGTGCTTTCTCCAAGCAGGCGACGCGCGACAATGGCACTTAGTTCGTTGCCTAAGCCAATATCTACAAGTAGGTCGTCAAAACTATTATGCTTAGTCTCGGCAACAACGCGGTCAATATCGTCTTGCGATATGTCGTCAAGTTTTACCGCACCAAGCGCGTGACGCAAAAGACGGTTACCCATGTTCACAGCTTCTTGAGAGTGCTGTTTGCGCAAATACTGGCGAATACGCGTGCGTGCTCGCGCGCTTACCACAAAGTTTAGCCAGTTTGCATTCGGCTTAGCTTTCGGCGAGGTAATAATCTCAACGGTTTGGCCATTTTCAAGTGGCTTGCTCAGGCTGTAGTTTCTGCGCTCTACGCGAACACCTACACAAGTATTTCCGACGTCAGAATGTACCGCGTAGGCAAAATCAACCGCGGTCGCTCCCATAGGCAACTCAATAATGCGGCCATCTGGCGTAAATACATAAATTTCTTCTGGAAACAAATCGGTTTTCACCGATTCAATGAACTCAAAGGACGAACTGGCCGACTGCTGAAGCTCAAGCAGGCTCTGCATCCATTTGCGGGCACGAAGTTGCGCAGTGGTGCCGTTATCACCGGGTTCTTTGTACAACCAATGCGCCGCCACCCCTTTGTCGGCCATTTGGTCCATCTCTTGGGTACGAATTTGAATTTCAACGGGAATACCGTGTGGCCCTATCAACGAAGTATGAAGAGATTGATAGCCATTTGTTCTTGGGATGGCAATGTAGTCTTTAAAGCGATTTTCGATAGGTTTATACAGGCCATGCATTGCACCAAGTGCGCGATAGCAGTTATCAACTGACTGCACCACAATTCTAAACGCATAAATATCCATCACCTCGTTGAACATCAGTTCTTTGTTCTTCATTTTTCGGTATATGGAATACAGGTGTTTTTCGCGGCCCAGCACACTCGATTCAATTTCATAGGCACCCAATCGGGTTTCTAGCTCTTCTCGAATGTTCTCAATGATTTCTTTTCGGTTGCCTCGCGCCTGACGAACCGCAGACTTCAGCGCGCGATGACGCATGGGATACATTGCCTGAAAACCTAAGTCTTCTAATTCGTTTTTTATATCGTGGATACCTAAACGATGTGCAATAGGAGAATATATTTCGAGGGTTTCGAGGGCGATACGACGGCGTTTATCGGGGCGCAAGGAACCAAGCGTACGCATGTTGTGGGTGCGGTCAGCAAGCTTAATCAGAATAACCCTGATGTCCTGCACCATGGCCATCATCATTTTTCGGAAGTTTTCCGCTTGCGCTTCTTGCTTTGTGCTAAATGCCAGTTTATCGAGTTTGCTAACACCTTCAACAAGTTCAGCAACGGTATCGCCAAAAGCTTCGGCAAGATCTTCTTTGCTGTAATGCGTATCTTCAATGACGTCGTGAAGTAATGCAGCCATGATCGTTTCATGATCAAGGTGCATATCGGCGAGAATACCGGCTACGGCAACCGGGTGTGTAATGTAAGGATCGCCACTTGAGCGCATTTGCCCATCATGTGCTTCCTGCGCCAGCACAAAAGAATCCTGCACCAGCTGAACGCGATCGGCTGGTAAGTACTCTACTACTTTCTGCTTTAAACCTTCAAACAAATACACAGTGAAGCGTTAACCTTAATAACTCGAGACACCTTAAGAATACGTTTAAATGTGCAATATGCCAATAGACCAAAAGTAAAGCGCCAGTGCTTTTTTCAAAGCACTGGCGCACAATTACGAATAAAACCGCTAAAAATAGGTTTTATTGGTCAGATAGAATATTAGCTACTGACGCGAATTCAGCGTGTTCTTGCTGTTCTTGCGCTTGAAGCTCTGCTTGTTCAAGCGTAGCAGCGGTCACTAAACCTTCTTCAATTTCGCGCAGTGCGGTTACCGTTGGCTTATCATTTTGCACGTCAACCATAGGATCTTTGCCTTCAGTGGCAATTTGACGTGCACGACGTGCAGCAACAAGCACTAAATCAAAGCGGTTACCAATTTTATCTACGGCATCTTCTACAGTTACGCGAGCCATGTATTTCTCCGACAATTAGGTTGAGCAAGTTATTCAAAAAACGGCCGCGTAGTATACATGGTTGTAACTCGCGATCCTAGCGTTTTGTGTGAAATTAAAGCAGCGCGATCGTTTTGATCGCTTCATTAACACGTGGTAAGTTGTAAACGTGTTTCACTCTATATTTAGCTTACGCGCTGCCGAGCAATTCGTCCAATAACGGTTGATGGCGCATTTGCTGTTTACTGGTTCTCAGTCGTTGCGACGTTACTATCGCAACAAGTTCGTCAAGCGCAGTAGCAAAATCGTCATTAACAATGACGTAGTCGAACTCATTAAAGTGAGACATCTCACCCACTGCTTCTGCCATGCGAGCCGCAATCACCTCTTCGCTATCTTGACCTCTACTGTTGAGACGCTGTTCAAGCACTTCAAGAGAAGGCGGTAGAATAAAAATACCGCATGTATCTGGCATAAGCGCCTTTACTTGGCGAGCGCCCTGCCAGTCGATATCTAAGAATACATCGATACCCTGATGAAGGGTTTGTTCGATAGTCACGCGTGACGTACCGTAATAATTACCAAACACCTCGGCGTACTCAAAAAACACCCCCTGTTCGATAAGCGCTTCAAACTGCTCGCGACTCACAAAATGGTAATGCACACCATCAACTTCACCCGGTCTTGGTGAACGCGTAGTATGTGATACAGACACCTGCATAGGCATTGCAGCGTTACCGTCATACTTTTCCATTAATGCCTTGATAAGGCTTGATTTTCCTGCACCAGAAGGAGCAGCGAGGATAAACAGATTGCCAAGTAATGAAGCCATGGGGTATTAAAATTCTATTCAAGATGTGGTTATTTCAAGTAGCAATGATAGCATACAACAGCGTTATGCCGTAGTGGCGATTGTATTAAGCTCTTTGAAGGAAAAAAAGAATGACTCAGCAACTTCTGCCGTGCGTAGAAATTAACCCTTCGTCTGCTCCAAAAGCCTGCGTAATTTGGCTTCACGGGCTCGGTGATTCAGGCCATGGCTTTGCGCCAATTGTGCCAGAACTTAAACTGCCAGAGTCTATGGCGGTAAAATTTATCTTTCCTCACGCCCCAGAAATTCCCGTTACCATTAACAATGGTATGCGCATGCGCGCATGGTACGACATCAAATCAATGGCCTTTGACCGCCGTGCCGATCTTGCGGGTGTAAAAGCGTCTGCCATTAAAATAGAGCAATTAATTAACGCACAAATAGAACAAGGTATACCTGCGAACAAAATAGTATTAGCGGGATTTTCACAAGGTGGCGTAGTGTCATTGCATCTTGCACCGCGTTTCAAACACAAGTTAGCGGGTATTTTGGCGTTATCAACGTATATGTGCGAACCCGCGTTACTAGCAGATGAAGCGGTAGAGGCAAACCGAAATACCCCGGTTATGATGGCGCACGGTGAATTAGATGATGTTGTCCCTGTTGCTATGGGTAGCGCGGCATACAAAACATTGACAGACAATAACTTCAACGCCACATGGCAAACCTACCAGATGCAGCATAATGTGTGTATGCAAGAGTTAACCGATATCAGCGCTTGGTTACAAAAAGTACTCAGCTAACGCTATTACGATTCGACAACTTTATTTCTACCGCTGTTTTTCGCCTTATATAAGTTGTCGTCTGCTAACTTCAAACACGCGTGAAGGTTATTGTCGGTGAGTGCGGTTGCCACACCAAAACTTGCCGTTAATGGGTGGTTTATATCACCCTCAATAAAGGGTTTGCTTTCTATGTGCTGCCTCATTTTTTCAGCCAGCTTAACCGCCTGGCTTAGCGTTGCATGTGGGAATAGCACCAAAAACTCTTCGCCACCGGTTCTTGCTACAACGTCTGAACTTCGCACGGCTTCTTTCATCACTGTAGTGATATGGATAAGCACGCTGTCGCCTATATCATGCCCATAGGTATCATTGATTTTTTTAAAATGGTCAATATCAACAACCACCGCACTAAGTGGAAAATAAGCAGCGGGATCTTGCATGGCTTTTTCAAAAAACACGGCCTCGAGAAAACGTCTATTTGGCAGTTTTGTTAGTGGGTCAGTGTTGGCTTGTCGCATACGCTCTAGGTTTTCTTTAAGCATTTCTTTGCGGCTTTGGTGCCAAAAATTCTCGCCGATAAACGCAACACAAACAAAACAGAACGTGGATATTAAAAAGCGTGAAATATGCTCTTGGGGGTACTGCGCCGGTATTCTTTCTTGGTTGTAAAGCATAAAAATGGCAATACCCAAGGTGAGCGAAACATAAAACATGGCGGGTTTAAAACGGACGACAATTATTTGAATAAACAACAGGGGAAAAATAAAGTACAACCCCGTGTTGTTAAAACCCCCCGTATAAACCAGGCCGTTAATCGTGAATAAAACGATAAAACCTGCGGCATAGTAAAATACATCACTGTCAGGAAACTTGTGCGACAGCGCGACGTTGCCATAAATAACAGCGGCAGATGTCGCTAGTACGCTCACCAATAAAGTGTCTCCACCGCCAAAATTAAGCCATGCCATGAAGGCCATAATGGTGCCGCCCACATAAGAGATGAAATAGAGCGTAAGACGCCTTCTCTTTGCTTCAGCTTCGTCTTGTTGAGCACTGCGTAACAAATTACGTACCGACGAGTTGTCCATACTACAGCTTTCCCCCGAATAGATGACCACAATAGCATAGACGCCTTTCAAGGTTATCTCCACACAGAAAACTCCCTCGAATTTCATACATTAGTCTAGAAAATGCGTATACTATCAAGGTCTTTAAGGCTGAGTTTTTAACCAGCTTACACTGTTAACACTTATTTTGTTTGGATTAATCATGAGCCACCTTAACACAACACGCACCGTTAGAATTGCCACGAGAAAAAGCGCGTTGGCGCTATGGCAAGCAGAGTATGTGAAGGCAAAATTATTGGAACACTATCCTTCTATGGTTGTAGAGTTAGTGCCAATGAGTACGCAAGGTGACAAGATTCTAGACACACCCTTGGCTAAAATTGGTGGCAAAGGGTTATTTATCAAAGAACTGGAAATTGCCATGCTAGAGGGCCGCGCTGACATTGCAGTGCATTCCATGAAGGATGTGCCCGTGGAATTTCCTGAAGGCTTTGGTCTTCACGCCATTTGTGAGCGCGAGAACCCTTTTGATGCGTTTGTTTCTAATAAATTCGACACATTAGACGCACTGCCTCACGGTGCAGTTGTCGGAACATCAAGCCTGCGACGCCAATGTCAAATTCGCAAATATCGTCCCGATTTAGTGATAAAAGACTTACGCGGAAATGTAAATACGCGGTTAGCTAAATTAGATGCGGGAGAATACGACGCTATTATTTTGGCCTCTGCGGGCCTTATCCGTTTGAACATGGAAACACGCATCCGTATGCCATTGCCTGCAGACATATCGTTACCTGCAGTAGGACAAGGGGCGGTAGGTATTGAGTGTCGAAATGACGATGCAGAATTAATTCAGCTGCTTCAAGCATTAAACCATGCAGATACCCACTGTCGCGTAATGGCAGAGCGCGCCATGAATGAGCGCCTTGAGGGAGGGTGTCAGGTACCCATTGGAAGCTTTGCAACGCTTGATAACAATGTACTTACCCTTACCGGCATGGTTGGCAAACCGGACGGTTCGACGTTACTTTTCGCTTCTGCTACCGCATCGCGCGACAATGCAACAGAAATTGGCATAGAGGTAGCTGAAAATCTACTTCAACAAGGTGCTGGCGACATTTTAAAAGCGTTGTATAACTAAGCTATCGCATGCTGCTTTTCACACGACCACTGCCCAAGTTAGCAACAAGTGCTCACGCTTTTGAGCAAGCAAACATTGATGCCGTGGGCGTAGCAACGTCAGATATCGTTGATATTGAGTTACAAAGTGAAGCAGCAACAGCGTTTTTAACAACCCATCTTTCATCCAGCCAACTCGCGAGTGCGATTATCGTTACCAGCGTATACGCTACGGCGCCTGTTATCAAAGCGTTCAGCAAACTACAAAGCAAGCTGAACAAAATGCCCGTGTTAATTGCTGTGGGTGACGCAACAGCGACGGCGCTTCGCGCAGCATTAGGCCACATGTCGTCGCTTTCTATCTCAACGCCTCGGCAACATACTTCTGAGGGTATATTGGCAATGCATCAACTCAATGAGGCAAATTGCCATCACGCGATTATTATTAAGGGCGAAGGTGGGCGAGACGCCATAGCCAAAGGCTTAGACAAAAAGGGAATGTTAGTAAATAGCTTTTGCGTATATAAAAGGGAGCAACTTACTGACCCAATTTGCACAAAACGGTGGAAATTGCGCGACGTTAGCGGCATTATCGCCACAAGCGAAGCAATGGCAACACAGCTGTTATCACACTATGGAAATGCCCTATTATCGCAGCCATGGCTTACAGTAAGTGAACGTATTGCTACAACACTCAAAACATTAGGGGTTACTCGCGTATCTGTTTGTCAGCGAGCCACCGATCAGGCGCTTATTGCCTGGGTAAAGGACAACTGGGAGTCATGAATGGCCAATAACAATGATAACACCCCACAAAAAGAGGAACTCGTAAGCGTGAAAGCTGAACAAGACGCAACTGCATCACCTTCTGAATCTTCAAACAAAACCCAACAGAAAAAAGCATCTGGAAATGGCTTGCTGTGGTTTGTGGTTTTTGTATTGTTTGTTCTTATTTTAGGAATGGGTGGCGCAGGTTACTGGTATTACATGCAGCAGCAGAGCGCAAGTAAATCTGCAGCAGCGGCGCAAGAGAGTGCAATCAGCCAAATCAACACTATTGAGCGTGAGCGTGCAGAAATAAGTACGTCGCTTGAACGCGTTACTGAAACAAACGAAAAGCTCGAAAGCATGGTTGCTGAGTTAAAAGCACAGAACGAAATGTTAACGCTTCAGTCAGAATCCACACTAGAGCAAATTAAGAATATGGAAGGCCGCCGACCAGCAGATTGGCTTATTGCTGAGGCCGATTACCTGGTACGTATGGCGGGAAGAAAACTATGGTTGGAATACGACGTAAGAACGGCAATCTTACTTTTAGTTAACGCCGACAAGCGTTTAAAATCACTTGCAGACCCGTCTGTATTGCCCGTACGCGCAAGCCTTGCTGAAGATATTCAAACGCTTCAGCAGCTGAACCAAGTATCGCAAAGTTCTGTTGCACTCGCCCTTACCGGCATGATTGCACAAATCGATAAGCTTCCCCTTGATACGTTTGAAAAGCCAGTGGATGTAAACGCACAAGACAACGCATTATCTGAATCGACCGACGACTGGCAAGAGAATCTCGGAAAAGTGTGGCGCTCTCTGGTCGACGACTTTTTAACGGTGAAAAGTCTTGAAGGTCCTATAGAGCCAGTAATGACGTTGGAGGCGCAATTTCTTGTTAAAGAACAGCTTCGCCTACAGTTAATGCACGCACAAACTGCGGCTTTGCAAGGCGACGCGGGGTTGTACAATCAATCACTACAATACGCACAAACCTTGCTAATAGAAAAATTTGATATCGATGCAAGCCAAGTATCAGGCTTCGTGAATGCCTTACAAAACTTACTTGAGACAGATGTATCTCGCCCCATTCCTAGTGAATTGGTTTCGCAGAAACCTCTAGAGCGCTTATTAGACAGCCGCGTTAAGCAAGTGTTCGGACAAGGAGCAAGCGCATTATGAAATGGTTAGCTATTGCCCTTGCGGTATTAGCCGCATTTGTTATTGCGTTAATTGTTGGGCCCATGTTGCTTGGCGACAAAGGCTATGTACTGATTTCACTTGGTAATACTGCCATTGAAATGACAGTGATCAGCTTTTGTATTTTAGTGATTGGTGCCGTTATCGCCTGGTATGTACTGTCGCGACTTGTACTGTGGGCGCTAAGCCTGGTGACAGGCTCACATAAGTGGTTTGGTACCTTTGGTGAGCGCAAGCGCAAGCGCGCATTTTACGATGGCCTGCATGCCATGGCCGCAGGTGATTTCGATGCAGCACAAAAAGCGTTGGGAAAAACAACTAACGGCGATTTTGAAGGCGTTAACTATTTGGCGTCTGCGCAAATTGCATTTGCCAACGGCGATTTAGCCAAAGCCCGCTACTTCCTTGTTCAGGCAACTGACTTTCCAAAAGCAAAAGTAGCCGCAACCGTCATGCACGCGCGCATTGACATTGCTGAAGATAAATACGATGCGGCGCTAGAAAAACTTAACGAGCTTGACGAGCAAGAGCGCGAGAACAAGCAAGTTGTGCAGTTAAAAGCACAAATTCTTGCCAAGCTAGGTAAATGGCAAGTGCTTGAGGAGAATTTATCAGGCTGGCGTAAATCATTGCCCAAAGCTGATTATACGATGTGGAGCCAGCGAATTGCCAAAGGTAAGTTTGCAGAAATTGCCAGTAAGCAAGGTGCAGTCGAGCTTAAATCGTATTGGGACACCCTACCTCGTAAGCTTCGTCACGACGATGCTTACCGCGCTGCATACGTTCAGCAGTTGCTTGACCAGGGCATGCATGCCGATGCTCAAAGCTTATTAGTTGAATGGCAAAAGCGCGGGCTAAATAGCACCCTGTTCCCGCTTTTCTCGCAGTTGAATATTCCTGATGCGTCGCCGTCATTACGCCTGCTTGAAAGCTGGATAAAACAAGATGACGAGAACGTTTCACTGTATTCCACACTTGGCCAGGTGGCGTTTAATTCGGGTGACGATATGCTAGCAGAAAAAGCCCTACTTAAAGCCACTAAGATGAAGCCGCGCAAAGAGGACTTATTACTGCTAGCTGCAATTAGCGAACGCAAGCATGACACTGCTACCGCGCTTCAGCTTTACAAGGAAGGTCAGCACCTCGCAGTTTAGCCACTTGGTGTCGCCAAGCTAACCACGGTGGCGAATAAACTGAAAAGCCCCCAGTAGTTGACGTCTCAACTGCTGGTGGCTTTTTTGTTTTGAAGATAAAATCGCTAAGCCATGCCTAGCTGCTCATATACCTCGTCTAGCTCGTCACGAATTTTTGCATTGGCGAAACTCAACCCGTTTCCACGTTTTTCATCATCAATAACGCGAACCCAAGATTTACCGTATCTCTCTACTTCATCGTCACTGCATGCATCTGCGTTAAACATGTACAGCGGCTGTGCGTAGTTCATCTGTGCTAAGTTTGCCGTAAGTTGGAAGGGTTTTAGTATTTCCGGTACGGTGGCAAACATGTCAAACCCGCTATAATTCTTCGCCTGCCCGCCGGCAGAACAAATAAGCATGAGATCTTTACCTTTCAGCTTGTCACCTTTGCTGCCATAAGCAAATTGATATTCAAGCACATCATCCAGCCACTTTTTAAGTAACGGTGTCATCGACCACCAATAAATAGGGAATTGAATAACAATACGATCGTGCTCTAAAAGCAGCTTTTGCTCCTTGTCTTTGTCAATTTGAAAGTCGGGATACTCGTTGTACATATCGCGGCTCGTGCTCACTTTTCCAGATGCAATAATTTGCTTTTGCCAAGTATTATTCACTCTGGATGTTGCTAAGTTGGGGTGGAATACCAAGTGTAAAATCTTCATAACGCCCTCTTAAATAAGACCAAACTGTTTTAGTGCGGCAGATGCAACTGTATCTCCGAACTCTTGAACGAAATGTCCGGCCTCTGGCACTTCCATTGGCTCTGGGCACCCTCTAATAACACCCTGCATGAAATGCATAACATCTGGCCCCAACATTTTATCTTTCATACCAATAGCCATGAAGGTTTCCCCATCCCAATCATTCTTCCAAAAAGAGAAGGCTCTAGTAGAAGTTTCAATACACACTTGATCGGGGTTTGCGACAATTTTGGGAAACTTCAATACCCCTGATAAGTAACTGCTGTCAGGGAATGGTGCAGCGTAAGCGTTAGCTTCGTCTTCATTGATAGTAGGTGCATATTGCTTAAAGAAGTGCGACAGCGACAGCGGATTAGCTTTTACAATATCGTCATGCCATTCAATAAACGCTGGCGCAATAACAGGCTCCACCAACAGTCCCGTATTCATAATGATTAAACGTTTAAACCGGCGCTGCATATCCATAGGCAATGTAAGCCCAAGTAAACCACCCCAGTCTTGGCATACCAATGTAATGTTTTTAAGGTCTAGGCGTTCAATAAGCTGTATTAAATAATTGCGGTGAAACTCGAAGGTGTAAGTATCTTCACCGATAGGTTTATCTGATTTACCAAAACCTAATAAATCGGGCGCAACGACACGACCACCCGCTTTAACAAACTCTGGAATCATTTTTCTGTATAAATAACTCCAAGCGGGCTCACCATGAAGACAAAGAAATACATTCTCTGCGCCTTTGCTACCTTCATCAATATAGTGGCCACGCAAGCCTTCATACCCTTCAAGATCATCTACATAGTTGGGCTCAAAAGGGTAATCAACGAGATTTTTAAATCTGTCATCGGGGGTTCTTAACGCTTTAATCATCACACATCCTCATAAACTCGGCTACAACACCACAAATTAGGTCATGCGACCTAACCCTTGAAACATTAGGTCATCCGACCTAAAATATCAAGCCGTTATTTTGGAAAAATCACCGCGCTTTAGGTAAATTACTCTAAGTGAAGAAAAAATTGATAAGCAAAGGCAGCATGAAAAAGAGCGAAAAATCAGAGAAAATATTAGACGTCGCATTAACTTTGCTAAAAAATGAGGGTGACTATGGTGTAACCATGAGGCAAGTTGCTGCTGGTGCAAATATGACATTAAGCAACGTGCAGTATTACTTCAAAAACAAAGATAACTTGCTTGTTGCTCTTGCCGACCGTTACTTTCAATCGTGCCTGTCTGAAATGCGCGAAATGCCCAAACTTACGTCTGAAGCTACCCTACATGAAGACCTGACATCCTTAGTAAAAGCGTTTTTATGCCACGGACTTGAACTGTCAGAAATGTGTCGTATATTTCGCGAATATTGGGCAATTTCCACTAGAAATGCTGCCATTGAACAGTATTTAAAAGCCTATTACCAATCATCTGCACAGGTGCTTAATGCTATTTTCAGCCCTGTAGCTGCAACACCAGACAACGCCTCAAAAGCTGTAGCGTTATTCATACCCTTTGTAGAAGGCTATTCGATTACTGCCATGTCACTAACAACCGACTTCGAAGGTGACGTTAAAGATATGTGCGATTTATTACATATGATTTTGCTTCGCCCATAGTGCGACTTTTAGCATTTCCCTACTCTTCAGCACTTGTAATCTTTTCGGCATTGACGATATAGTAAAAAGGAATTGTTGATTTGTGTTGTGTAATTAACACGAATCAAAGTAACAACTTGTCGGAGTGCTTAACTGGTAATCCAGTAAGCTGAGACCGCGAAAGTGGGATCCGTAGAACCTGATCAGGCTAATACCTGCGAAGGGAACAAGAAAATGCAGTGTGCACAACGTTAAGCGGTCGTTTGGCGTTGTGAAGCGAAATTGTTTTACTGTTGGTGATTGCCATAATGTCTTGAGGTGCTATTAGACACCACAGGTAGGCAACGTACGAATAATGCTAGATAAGCATTCACGTTGTTAAGGCCGTTCTCACCACAGCCCTTTACGAACAATATCGCTAAAGTAACGGGTTTATCGCCGTCTACACTTACACGTTGTATTCTCCTTCACTCCTGACAAGCATTTTTTGAACCTAAATCTACAAGGTAAAATGCTATGTCTAACAGACGCGAACAACGCCAACAAGCGCAGCAATTCATTAATGAACTAGCGGGCGAAGCTTACCCCAATTCAACACGCCATTATGAGTGTGGTAGCCGAGACGATATTCGTGTGGCTATGCGCCTTATACACCAGCACGACAGCTTAGTCGGTGGCACCGAAGAAAACCCCATTCTAGAGCCAAACCCGCCTATTCCAGTGTACGATACCTCTGGGCCCTATGGCGATCCGCAGGAAAACATTGATGTACACAAAGGTTTAGCACCGCTTCGCCAAAAATGGATTGAGGAGCGCAGCGATACTGTAGAACTAGCAGGCGTGTCATCGAGCTTTGCCAAAGAGCGTGAAAACGACATTTTTACCGAAGATTTCCGCTTTATTCGCAGCCGCAAACCACTAAAAGCCAAAGCGGGTAAAAACGTTACCCAGCTTCACTATGCAAGACAGGGCATTGTTACCCCAGAAATGGAATACATTGCCATTAGAGAAAATATGGGTCGACAGGCCATTAAAGAGGCAGAACTAACCCAGCAGCACAAAGGGGAGCACTTTGGCGCTAACCTACCAGACACCATCACGCCTGAATTTGTTCGCCAAGAAGTCGCCGCTGGACGTGCCATTATTCCGTGTAATATCAATCATCCCGAGTTAGAACCCATGATTATTGGCCGCAATTTCTTGGTGAAGATTAACGCCAATATCGGTAATTCGGCGGTAACCTCGTCTATTGAGGAGGAGGTAGAAAAGCTTGTGTGGTCAACGCGCTGGGGCGCCGACACAATTATGGATTTATCTACCGGCAGAAACATTCACGAAACCCGTGAATGGCTGCTGCGCAACAGCCCGGTTCCTCTTGGCACCGTACCCATTTATCAGGCACTGGAAAAAGTGAATGGCGTGGCGGAAGATTTAACGTGGGAGATGTTTAAAGACACCCTAATTGAGCAAGCCGAGCAGGGGGTAGACTACTTCACTATTCACGCTGGCGTGCTATTGGAATACGTACACCTTACCGCGAAGCGGGTTACTGGTATTGTGTCTCGCGGAGGCTCGATAATGGCAAAGTGGTGCTTAAGTCACCACCAGCAAAGCTTTTTGTACGAACACTTTCACGATATTTGTGAGATTTGCGCAAAGTACGATGTGGCGCTGTCATTAGGTGACGGCCTGCGCCCGGGCAGCGTAGCTGATGCTAACGACGATGCGCAGTTCTCCGAGTTACGCACTCTTGGTGAGCTAACCAAAATTGCATGGGAATACGATGTTCAAGTAATGATTGAAGGCCCAGGTCATGTGCCAATGCACATGATAAAAGCAAACATGGAAGAGCAGCTTAAACACTGCCACGAAGCGCCGTTTTATACCCTTGGGCCACTTACCACTGACATTGCACCGGGTTATGATCATTTCACTTCAGGCATTGGTGCAGCAATGATTGGCTGGTATGGCTGTGCCATGCTGTGCTACGTAACGCCAAAAGAGCATTTAGGCCTGCCGAATAAAGAAGACGTTAAACAAGGCTTAATTACTTACAAAATTGCGGCTCACGCAGCCGACTTAGCAAAAGGCCATCCCGGCGCTCAAATTCGCGACAACGCCATGTCGAAGGCACGCTTTGAATTTAGATGGGAAGACCAGTTTAACTTAGCGCTCGACCCTCATACTGCCAGGGCTTATCACGATGAAACCTTGCCGCAGGCGTCTGGCAAAGTGGCCCACTTTTGCTCTATGTGCGGCCCGAAATTCTGCAGCATGAAAATTTCTCAAGAGGTTCGCGACGTTGCCAAACAAACCGAGAAAGATAAGGGTATGCAAGAAATGGCATCGGCCTTCAATAAAACGGGCGCTGAACTGTACCACGCTGCTGATAGCAAGGTTGGAATGCCATGACAGAGCAGGTTGAGCAATTCACCGCCTCACAGCAGCCGGTTGTATGGTGTATAGGTGGTGTAGATTCTAGTGGTGGCGCGGGCGTGACCCGCGACGCCATTACGTTTGCCGATTTAGGCGTACATGCCTGTATTTTAACCACGCAGCTTACCGTGCAATCAAATACACTCATGCTTTCAAAAGAAAGCGCCAGTGCATCGGCACTTAATCAACAATGGCAAGTACTCGCCCAAAGCACGCCAGCACAAGCTATCAAAATAGGCGCCATTGCCAACGATGAACAGGCCCTATTGCTATGCGCACGAATACAATCACTGCCTACGCCTAAACCCTTTGTTGTATGGGACCCAGTGTTAAGGACATCGTCGGGGGGAAAGCTCAGCGATTTGAGCGACGGGGCGATTGAGGCGTTGTTACGTACCGTTGATTTAGTTACACCAAACATACAAGAACTACAATGGCTTACAGCAACACAGGTTAGCGACCATAACACGCTATTTACAGCTGCCGGACACCTTATGGATAAAGGAGCCCATGCGCTATACATCAAAGGCGGTCACGCCCGCTGGCAGCAAAACGTTTGCGATACCTTTATCAGCGCCTCGCACACGTTAAATTTTATGCAGCCGCGCGTGAATACCGGCAAACTCCGTGGTACAGGCTGCATGCTGGCAAGCGCTATCACGGCGTTTGTTGTTAATGGCTACGATATAGAAGACGCACTAACACTGGCTAATGCTTATGTTAGTGAAGTACGCCATAAAACGCTGCAAGGGCAAACGCGTTCATCAATGCATAATAACCCCGTTGCTTTTGCTAGAATTAACGGCTTTCCCAGTAACGCTAACCTTTTTCCAAGCGTTTCTTTTGAGCGTGAAAACTGTGAGTGCGCCAGCACGCTGTGCCATCACAAAGCAAATGAAAACCAAAACGCATTCGCGCCACTTGTGCATACAAAGCTTGGCATTTATCCGGTAGTAGACAGTATAGATTGGCTTGCCAAGCTTATTCCAACCGGGGTGAAGATAATTCAGCTACGGGTAAAGCATGGGTCAGAGTCTGAAATTCGTGAACAAATTCGACAGGCTGTGCTGCTGACTGAAAACACAGACTGCCAGCTTTTTATCAACGACCACTGGGCCCTTGCAATAGAGCTTGGTGCATTTGGCGTACATCTGGGCCAAGAAGATATTTACAGTGCCGACCTTAACGCCATTCAAAATGCCGGCCTTCGACTAGGCGTGTCTACACATGGTTTTGCTGAAATACAGCGCATTAAGCGCCTGAACCCCTCGTACATTGCATTAGGGCATATATTTCCCACGACAACGAAAGACATGCCGTCACAACCACAAGGCGTTGAACGATTAGCCAAATACGTAGCATTGTGCGGGAATATTCCCACTGTCGCTATTGGTGGTATCAATCAGCAACGCATAAAAGCAGTGGCGAACACTGGGGTAGACAGTATTGCAGTTGTAACTGCAATCACTCGTGCTGGCGACCCCATTGCGGCATATCACGAACTGGCTAGTGAAGCCGGCTTTAATAGTGAGGCAGGAGGCACACCTTGCTAACGCATCAAGAGATAAAGCGGTATAGCCGACAATTATTACTCGATGACATAGACGAGGAAGGCCAGCGTAACATCGCTAACGCACACGTGGTTATTATCGGGCTGGGCGGGCTTGGCAGTGTTGCGGCCCGATATCTTATAGGCGCAGGTGTGGCCGCTCAGTGCAAAGCCCGTGCAACAGCGCCTCCCTGTGAAGGAAAGCTTACCCTGGTAGACGGTGACACTGTTGATGTAAGCAATCTTCAGCGGCAAACAAGCTACAACGAAATGCATTTAGGCGAACTAAAAACTAATGCGCTAAAAAGCGAATTACAAAAAGTGAACCCCTATGCAAGCATCGAACTTAAAAGTCGATTTGCTGATAGTAAGAACTTACATACCATTATTCAAAATGCCACCTGCGTTTTAGACTGCACTGACAATGTCACGGTGCGCAAAGCGATTAACAAGGCGTGCGTTAGTGCTAAGGTTCCACTGTTTATTGCGTCGGCCAGTGGCCTTACCTGGCAAGCGATAAATATTAACAACGCGCTCAATGAAAGCGGCTGTTACCACTGCTTAGTCAGTCATATTCAAGTGAATGAAAACTGTGTAAGCCAAGGTATTTTGGGGCCTGTTGTGGGCATGGCGGCATGTCATCAGGCCACACAAGTTTTACTGTACTTAGCGAAAAAAGCTCACGCGAACATTAAGTGGGGACACTACATTCATGCCGATGCCGCTCAGGGCAAAATGCAATCATTTTTTCTTCCCCCCTCTGCCAACTGCGAGGTATGCCAATGACACAAATTCGACTACACGTTAATAACCAAGCCATTAACGCTATATCGCCCATATCAATTGCTGAACTTGTTGCGCTTAATCAGTTAGGTAGCGAAGGAACCGCCATTGCCTGCAATAACACCATTATCAGCAAGCAAGAATGGGCTACAACCTATTTAAAAGACAACGACAGCCTAGATGTTTTTACATTAGTAGCAGGGGGATAATATGCTCACTTTAGCCGACCAAACCTTTTCCTCTCGTCTGCTGACGGGCACAGGCAAATTCAGTAATGTTGCCACCATGCGCCAGGCAGTAGAGGCCTCACAAAGCGCGATCGTCACCTTGGCAATGAAGCGGGTAGCAGCAGAAAGCCAGCAAGACAGCACATTAAAAGCGCTTAAAGCACTTGGCGTTACCTTACTCCCTAACACCTCTGGTGCAAAAACCGCTGAAGAGGCCGTGTTCGCCGCTGAATTGGCTTATGAGGCCATAGGGAGTCACTGGATTAAATTAGAAATTCATCCCGATCAACGCTATTTATTACCCGACCCCATCGAAACATTAAAAGCCGCCAGCATGCTGGTAAAAAAAGGGTTTAAGGTTTTGCCCTATTGCGGCGCCGACCCCGTGTTGTGCAAACGCTTGGAAGATGTTGGCTGCGCTGCTGTTATGCCCTTAGGTGCCCCCATTGGCAGCAACCAAGGGCTGCAGACCAAACCGTTTTTAGAAATTATTGTAGAGCAAGCGCGCATTCCGGTTATTGTAGATGCAGGCATTGGTAAACCCAGTGAAGCAATGGCAGCCATGGAGCTTGGTGTAGACGCAGTATTAGTAAATACCGCCATTGCAACGGCGCGAAATCCTGTCGCCATGGCACAGGCGTTTGCCAGTGCGGTAGAAACGGGCCGTCAAGCCTTCGAAGCAGGGCTTGGCGCTACACATCGTACTGCTCACGCTTCAAGCCCGCTGACTGCATTTTTGGAGTCTACTACATGAAAGTAGCCAACGCGTTGTTGCAGCAAGATCTCTCCCATTTGTCGCTGTCAATCAACAGTAAAAACGCCCATGACGTAGAACATGCCCTAAAGAGTACAGTGCTAACGCTCGATGATTTTATGGCGCTAATTTCTCCTGCGGCCAAGCCCTACTTAGAAGATATGGCACAGCGCGCGTTTGCCCTTGCGCGCCACCGTTTTGGCAACACCATGCAGCTGTTTGTACCTTTGTATTTATCAAATTTATGCGCAAACGAATGTACTTACTGCGGCTTTACCATGAGCAACAAAATTAAGCGCACCACATTAAGCACACCGCAGGTTTTAAGTGAAATAGCCGCCATTAACGCAATGGGGTTTTCACAAGTGCTACTGGTAACCGGCGAACATGAAAGCAAAGTGGGTATGGCGTACTTTGAAAAAACCCTTGCCGCCATTCGCGATAAGGTCAGCTACCTCATGATGGAAGTACAGCCACTGAAACAAAACGAATATGCAAAGCTAAAAACCTTGGGCTTAGATGCTGTGCTGGTGTATCAGGAAACCTATTGTCCAAAGCATTATGCGAACTTCCACACACGTGGCAAGAAACAGGATTTTTTATGGCGTCTTGAAGCCTCTGATCGCCTCGGACAGGCGGGTATTGATAAAATAGGTATTGGTGCGCTACTCGGTTTGGGTGACTGGCGCGTTGACAGCGCGATGACGGCGCTGCACGGTAAACTGCTTCAACAGCATTACTGGAAAAGTCGGGTGTCTATTGCATTTCCTCGTCTTCGCAGTTGCGAGGGCAATACAACAGGGGGTAATGCATTAATGAATAACAAACTGCCCAATGAACGGGATTTACTTCAGCTTATTTGTGCGCATCGCATTTTTAACCCTTATGCAGAGCTGTCTTTGTCAACCCGCGAGTCTAGCGCTTTTCGCGACGGTGCAATGTCGCTTGGGGTAACGTCTATGAGCGCAGCATCGCAAACTCAGCCCGGCGGTTACAGTGAACCTACGCAAGCGCTCAATCAGTTTGATATTGACGATAATCGCCCCGTAGAGGCCGTGGTACGCGCAATACGAGCGCAAGGCTTAGAGCCCGTATGGAAAGATTGGATGATGTTTAAGAATGTGCCAAATATGGCCTGTGAATAACAGTAAAGACTAAATAGCGTTCGATTGCCTATGTGCAAGCGCGTTGTATTAACGCCCTAGTTTTTCTAATGCAAAATAAAAGAAAATTTGTTTTGCTTTCGCCATTTCACCCCCGTACAATCCGCGCAATTTTTAGCCAGACCACTCACTAACCGTCTGGCTTTTTTATCCGATTTATCCCATATTAAATTTATCTATAGCCGAGGAACCTGCGTTGGATACCGCTGAATTTATTCAAATTCGAAAATTTATCGTGAAGCTTGGAAAAATGCTGCACAAGTACGGTACACCTGCGTTTAGGTTAGAAGCCTATTTAGGTGAAGTGGCTACTTATTTAGGCGTACACGCCTCGTTTATTAGCACACCTACGTCACTGACATTCGTTATTTGGAGCGACCGCCACGAAGATGAATACAATCATGCAGCGCGGTTATTACCCGGTGATTTAGACATGAACGCGCTATCGCTCACCGACGAGCTAGCAAGTGAGTTGCTTAGTGGAAAGCTGTCTTTAACAGAGGCCGATAAACGTCTCAATGAAATAGATGCAATGGGCAGCCCGTACGGAAAGTTTACCACCGGCGTAGCGTTTGCCATGGCTACCGGCGCTTTCGCGATGCTGATGGGCGCAAGCTGGAGCGAAATTGGCTGGTCGGGGGCGTTAGGTATTGTGGCCTATATATGGACCTTATGGGCCCAGCAGTCTAAGCGTGTAAACTTGATGCTTGAGCCAGTAACGGCTTTTGTGGGTGGCATTCTCGCATGTGCAATTGGAAGCTACATCGACCCCGGTATAAATATACCGTTAGTGGTGTTGTCGTCAGTTATTGTGTTTGTGCCAGGTTTGGCCCTTACCATGGGTCTGGCAGAGCTTTCATCGCGCAATATGGTGTCGGGTACGGCGCGCACAATGGACGCCATTATGCAGTTATTCAAGCTATATTTTGGTGCGTTTCTCGGTGTCTCGGTTGGCTTTAGTGCTTTTGGCGAAAACGTGTATACTCCAGCGGAATCGTTGCCGTATTGGGCTACGTGGCTAGCGGTATTTTTACTGTGTATTGCCTTGGTTGCCATTTTTCGCACGCGCTTAAAACACATACCTTGGGCGCTAGCGGCGGCATTTATTGCCTACAGTGCAACGGCATGGAGTTCAGACTACATGAGCCCGGGCCTAGGCGCATTCGTGGGTGCATTTGCCTTAGGTATTTTTGCAAACGCGTTTACCCGCATTGCGAATCAACCCGCTACCATCGTTGCTATGCACGGTTTAATTGTATTGGTACCCGGCTCCAAAACGTATATTGGGCTTAACTCATTTATGACAGGCCAAGACTTCGTTAAAGCAGATCACTTAGGCCAAGAGGTGTTTCTTATTTTTATGTCGCTTCTGGCAGGGCTTATTTTCGCTAACGTGGTGGTCTGACTAGTCCTGAAATAGGTTGACACTTATTTCGGTTAAAACGCCCGATGTATTTCATCGGGCGTTTTGTATTTAAGGGCCTGATGTGGCCGCCTACCATTATAGATTGCTATTGACTCTGCAACCATCTTTCTCGCTTCTTCTAAATCTCGTGGCTTATGGAGTAAGTATTCATTTTTAAGAATACCGTTTATTCGCTCTGCAAGGGCGTTTTGATAGCAGTCGTAGCCATCTGTCATCGAGCACTGTACATCATGTTTTCTATGGAGTTTTTGATACTCTTCTGAACAATACTGTATACCTCTGTCTGAGTGATGCACGAGCTTTTCTTTTGTACTTTTTTGTTTAAGCGCTCGAGTAAATGCTTGCTTTACTGACTGCGTTCGCATGTTATCGTCAACCTGATAGCCCACAATCTTCCGCGAATAAGCATCTGTAATGAGACTTACATAACTCTCTCCACTTCGCGTCGGTAAGTACGTGATATCCGCTACCCAAAGCTGATTGGGCTTCTCTGCTTTGAAACCCGCTTTAATGAGATTAGGGTGACGACGGAACCGATGATGGCTGTTGGTTGTTTTGTGATACGCGCGCTTTGTCGGCACCAATAGCCGCTTTTCTCTCAGTAAATTAAAGAGATGGTCTCTCCCGATATCCATTTTTTCGAGCGCAAGCAGATACTGTAGTTTCCGAGTGCCGATGCGAGGTTGCATCATTCGCTCCTGACGGACGAACTGAATGACTTGACCTTCAAGCGCTTCGCGCTTGAGTGAGCGAGCGCAGTATTGGTAGTAAGCCTGACGAGAAATCTTCAGGTAACGACAGGCTTTGGCAACGGACACTCCGCCTATCACTTTTTCTTGGATGACTTTCTTTTGCGCTTTTTTACAACGCTTACTCCATAGTCACTTTCAAGGACATTTACAACGGCTTCAAAGAAATCAGCTTTCATTTTTGTATCAGCAAGCTCTTTCTCTAGCGCTTTAATTCGCTGTTCGGGGGTGAGTTCTGCTTTGGGTTTATCCACGACGTGGCCTCGCGTTAGAAACTTCGGTGTTCCATCCGTCCAATCTAAACGACCGTGCTTACGAAGCCAAACTAAAACAGTTGAGCAACCTTGTATTCCGTAGTGATCTTGAGCCTGCCTGTAGGTGAACTCGCCTTTTTCAACTTGGTCTACAACAGCCAATTTAAAAGCGAGGGAATAATCACGTTGAGTTCTTCTGCTATTTGATTTCATTACACTCTCCAAAATAAGTTTGAAAAGTGTCAACGCTATTTAGGATGGGTCAGTACCCACTAAAAAGGCGCTATAACAGCGCCTTATTTAAGCAATTTAATGAGGGCTCGGCCTAGGCGAGCATTCAGCGCCCCCGCCGCAATAGCCTCAGCAGAGTTCTCCATAAATTTTGCAGACAGGCTTCCACCAATTTGATTGGCTACTTCATCAGTAGCCAAATCGAATACGCCCTGAGCGGCAATATTCTGCGCCAATACCTTAAGTAACTTCCAGTTACCCGCAGTACTTGGCCTTAGGCCATATACCCGCGCCATACGGCGAATGGTTCGAAAGCTGATCCACACAACGGCAAACGTTTGAATAAGGTTATTTGGGCTGATAAATGCCAAACTACCCGCCGTAACCGACTCTTTACTTAACACGCTGTGTGCTTTCTGTTGCACGGGCTTAAGTACGGTATCTTCGTACAGCCCCAAACGCTCTTTTACATTCATATCGCTTTGTAACTGCTGCTGATATCGCGCAAAGCAATGCGCAGCGTACGACCCTTTAGAAAAGCGCTTGCCGTGTTGCAACACAATGCGGTTTGCTGTATCGAACGCCGTGTCGGCACCTTTTGTTGCCAATAGCTCTCGTAAAATAGCGGCGTCGTTCATGGCGGTATTAACTTGCTTGTACCCTCGCCACTCGCGAAAACTTAAAAAGCTTAAACAGCTTACGAAGCCAATTAGCAATGTGCCAAGCACACTTGTTCCTATAGGGTGTTCACTGATATTAGCCGATAGCGTGGTGTATGCTTCAAACACAAAAAAGCCAATAAGTGAAAATACCCCTAGCCCTAACGTTGTAGCACCTAACGACAGGCCGTCTTTATTCGCTTCTACATGCCAGGCATCCTCAGAAACATGAGCAGGCAACGGCGTCTCTGGCTGGGTTATATCTAACGCTTGCGTTTTAACTTTTGCCTTATACTTTGGTTTGGTGGGTTGCTGAGCCGAAGGTGCCGTTGCGCTAGGGCTTTGGTCCTGTCGAGTATCATTGTTCGAATCACTATCTTGAGACGTATTCTCAGATTGCTCAGGGATATATTCGGGCATACGAAACTCTTTTTCATCTGGCTCCGCAACATATTTGTAGGGCTTTTCACTCATATTATTCTCCCTTGCCCAATAAAAACTGGAGCAATCTGTCTATGCCTTTACCCGCTAAAATGCGCGCTTTGTAATCGGTAGGTACGCGCACCTGCGGCACCGGAAAGTGCGCCCCCTCTTCCATTTCTTTCAGCGCACTGGGTATGGGCTCGAATGTGGATTCAACGTAGCGACCGCTATTGTCTTTATAACGAATTGCATCGCTGTGTGCGCCATCGTCGGTAACCTGCATTGCCGACACCAAAAAATGTTCAAACTCAATTGGCTTATCGGTAAACCTTGCACGCGCACCTTCGGTAATTTGCATCAGCAAACTGAGTAGGTTGTCTCGCTGACTAACCGGAATAAGATCAGATTTAGTTGCAACAAACGCAACTTTACCAATCTGCTCTTTTTTCAGGACTTTTCTTGAAAACCAGCTGCTTTGCCCGTAAACAAACGTATCCGCTAAATGACTTAACGTTTCTTTTAGCTGATACAAATGCTGGCGACTATGATTTAGCCCCTCGAATAAATCTACCAAAATAATCTGCTTATCGGTTTCTTTGAAGATAGACTGCTTAAGCGGCGTTAACCATCTGCTTTGAAACGTGCCATAGTGCTTATTAAATGCTCTAAACCAAGGGTGTGAAACATCGCTTGTTATGCTTGATGGAAGCGGAGTAAAACCGTATTCGTGCCAATTAAAATCGCTTGAATCAAGCAAAAAGCTGCCCGGCTGAAGCAACGAAATTCCGTTGGCTTTCGCTTCAACAAGATAGCTTCTGTAAGCACTTACCAACTGCTCAATTAGCGAAGGCGTAGGGGTTTGTTCAAAATCAAAACCATTGACAAACGCCTTCCAGCTAGCAGCAAAATATTGCTGTGGGCCGCTACTTAACTGCGCCCACGCCGAATCGGACCAATGCGCGTATGTTTTTCCCAGCATAGGGATATCGGTTATCCATTCACCCGGATAATCGATAAATTCAAACACAACATCGGTATGAGGTAGCACATGACGTTTAAGCGACGACGTTTGCTTTAAGCGCACAACAAGCTTAAAGCCATAGGCCTCTTCTGTGGCATCAGGCCAGCAACCTGCCTCTAGTGCTGCAAGGTTGTCGATATGGGGAAACACCTTATAGCCCTCAAGTGGCAGAACCTGCATGTCGAGCACTTGTGACGGCGGTAAATATCGCAGCAGCGGTAAACATGCGTAGCCCTCTTCACTACGGCTTTTCAGCATAGTAATTAAACTGGTGAACAACATCGACTTGCCGCTTCTACTTAACCCGGTAATAGTAAAGCGATGGGTTTCTTTGCTAAATACGTCGGCTAACTTGTCGCCAGTTAGCGACGCCATAGCAAGGGTTTTATCAAAAAGCGAAGCGATGTTTTTTTGCATATCGCGGCTGCAGCTCCTGTTTATTGTTTGACGTTTTGCGCATTATGGCTGTGTTGATAGGTCACGCTAGACGCTGTTTAACACACACGCCATAACGACAATGCCGCTTAAACCACACATTCTTTACATTAATATGTGGATGTTAAGACCGCAAATACAAGCGTAAATGCAAAACACTCGCCAAAAAACCGCCCTCCGGCGAAGATTTTTTAGTGCTCTTTTGTTAAGCCAAATAGCTTTTTCTTTATACGGTTTTTGCTGGAATGCCAGTGATTCTTAGGCTTTCGGGGGGCGTTTTCGACAACATGCGCAAAATCAATATCGTCTTTTTTTGTTGGCGGTACGTGCGCACAAAAGAATGTATCAATTTGTGAATTTGCCAGCATGTTTAGCGTTTGCCGGTATTGGTTAGGGTGACAGAGTGGATAAGGCGGTACTAATTCACCTTTAACCTGCACCAACACATCGGCAATGTATGCCTGTTGCGTAGGCGTGTGCACCAAAGACAAATCATGATCGGTATGACCTGGCGTGTATAGTACCTGCCAGTCGGCGAAGCCCGGCAGGCGTTGTTTACCTTTCAATAAAATATCGGGGGCCAATACAGGGTTATACCATACCGGCTTTCTGGGCTTGCCTATACGCCCTGCCACATACCAAGTTAACAGAATATCAATACTGTGCGCTATGCGCCCCATAACACCGCGATACCACTGGCTTGCCTTAGGGTGAGATGCTACCTGTGCGCCACTTCTTTGCCGTAGCAGCATTGCCCCACCCGCATGGTCGGGATGCATATGTGTAACAGTGATCAGTTTTAAATGGCTAAGCGGACGCCCTAGTGTTTGCGTAATGTATCGGCACACTTCATCGACATCGGCACGGCTACAGCCGTCGAGAAGTAAAATACCCGAAGTATCTTCAACAAGGTAGATATGCTGTATATAGCCAGACAAAGTATGAATTTTCATGCCGTTGGTGTTACCTAAACTGAACGTTTTGATACGGTTATTGATAAGTATGGTACCAAAGACTATCTGGTATGACCAGATTCAGCGAACAAGTGTAACATTAAGTCCCTAAGCCATATTAGCCCTGGCTCGCCTTCATGCTGAGAGTGCCAGTATAGGTGTGTTTCTAACGCCGGCAAGCCATAAGGAAGCTTAGCGCTTATCAGATTATTATCGGCCACCGCGTCGGCAACGGAGCCGGGCAAAGTAAGCAGCGCGTTGCTGCATGCCACAACATCGGCAGCAGCGCGATAGTTTTGGCAACGCCAATGAGATGGGCGGCTTACGCCGAGCTGCTGAAGCGCAATCTCCTCAACGGACGCCCCCTTTACCCTGTTTGACACGGTTATGTGTTTAGCGGCCAGATACTTCTTTTTATCTAAACCTTGTGCCAACGGATTGTGTTTGCTCATTAACACGCAGTAGTTGTCACGGCGCAATAGTGAATGCGCTATTGGCGCAGCCACTGCTCTGCCTATATCAATAACAAGATGTAAATTGCGGCTGCTCAAATCGGCCAACATAGTATCACGGTGTAGGCGTGTACTGACAATTTCCACATTGGGCGCTTTATTTTGTAACGTTGATAATAGCGTGGGCAATACGCCAAGCTCTAGCGACTCTTGCATAGCAATGACAAAACGCTGATGACTGTACAATGGGTTAAACTCGTTAAACGCGCCTAAAGCTTTTCGTATATCAGCCAACGCCTGCAAAATTGAAGGCGCAAGGCGTTCGCACGCAGCTGTTGGCAGCATAGCTTGCTTTTCTTTTACAAATAAAGGGTCGTTAAGCACATCGCGAAACCGTCGCATGGCATGGCTTACCGCCGACGGCGTAATATTCAAACTCTCGGCCACTCGCGTCATGTTTCTGTGCAGCCAAAGCGCCTCAAACACTTTTAGCAAGTTCAAGTCGAGTTTTTCAAATTGACGGTGTTCTAACATGCCCATTGCCTTGTTATTAAATACCTACTTATAGATACCTACTAATCGTGCGTTAACCAACCATAAGGTATGAATTTAATTCACACACATCAAGGATTATATTTCATTTCATTCATTTAAAAATGCTGTCTATTATAGAGTTATCGAATTAAAACCGTGCGACTGAAGTATGTTGCTGTGCGTTTGTAGGTAGCTACATGCGCCACCATTACTCAGAGCCTAACAGAATAAAAGGTACCCTATGGATTTCTCACATAACGATAAAACAAAAGCGCTGCTTGAAAAACTAGATAACTTCATTGCCGAGCACATCGCCCCTATCGAAAATGAAGTTTATGATTTTCACCATAAAGAGAATAACCACGGTGACTGGAAAAACTGGAAACTACATCCAGGCACTGAAGCACTTAAAGCAAAAGCACGTGAGGCAGGTTTGGCCAACTTATTCTTACCCGATGCTGAGCTAGGCCAAGGTCTTACTACGCTTGAATATGCCCCAATGGCAGAACGCATGGGCAAATACTTGTTCGCCCCTGAAATTTTCAATTGTAATGCGCCTGACACCGGTAACATGGAAGTGCTTTATCATTTCGGCAGCGACGCACAAAAAGAGAAATGGCTAAAGCCTTTATTGGCAGGTGAAATACGTTCGGTATTTGGCATGACCGAGCCAGACGTTGCGTCATCTGACGCCACCAATATGGCTGCTACCATCATTGAAGACGGTGACGATGTAGTTATTAACGGCAAGAAGTGGTGGTCTACCGGCTTAGGCCACCCCAATGCTGCATTTACAATATTCATGGGTTTATCAAACCCAGAAAATGACAAACACAGCCGCCACAGTATGGTGATAGTACCGCTAGACACACCAGGAATTACCATTAAACGTATGCTAGATGCATACGGCGACTACGATGCACCATATGGCCATGGTGAAATGCACTTTGATAACGTAAGGGTAAGTAAAGACCACCTTGTTATGGGGTTAGGTAAAGGTTTCGCTATTGCGCAAGGCCGCTTAGGCCCAGGTCGTATTCACCACTGTATGCGCGCTATCGGTATGGCCGAAAAAGCCCTTGAACTTGCGTTAAAACGCGGTCATGAGCGGGTGGCATTTGGCAAACCTATTATTCGCTTAGGTGGCAATTTAGAACGCGTAGCCGACGCCCGCATGGCCATCGAACAAGCGCGCTTACTTACCTTGCACGCCGCATGGAAAATAGACAACCTGGGTGTAAAGCATGCCATGACCGAAATATCAGCGATAAAAGTAGTGGTACCAAACATGTTACAAAGCGTAGTGGATATGGCCCTGCAAATTCATGGTGGTGCGGGCATGTGTAGCGACTTCCCGCTAGCGCGTTTTGCCGCGGGCGCGCGTGCCCTTCGGCTTGCAGACGGCCCAGACGAGGTACACAAGGGTATGGTGTCTAGATTAGAACTTAAAAAATACCAATAAGGTTTCGGTAAAGGCATTTAACAACAAGGCAAGCTTGATAGAAACCTACTTATAGGACGCCTAATTTAGGGCCAGAAACAAAAATGCCGTTTCAATGAAACGGCATTTTTTATTGCTTTAAAGCTTAGTAAGTATAACGCGCTTGCACGTACCACATACCGCCGTTAAAGCCGAACGGACTTGCTTCAGAGTAAAGCTGACCTAAACTGCCCGCACTTGGGTTTTCTTCCGGGTACTCGTCGAACAGGTTGTTCACACCAATAACCAGATCTAGGTTTTCGCTGTACGAATATTTCGCTTCAACATCAATAAGCACAGCGGCATCAATGCCATTCACGCCATTGCCGGTATCGTCCCAACCACCGTAGTAGTTTGCACGAACAAGCGTACGCAATGCGCCTTGGGTGTGTGTCCATGAAATATTACCGCGCAAGTTAGGCAGCAAGTCTTCAATAGCAGCAACGCGACCATCACCAATAGGGTTTAGCGTACCTACATCGTCTACTTCAGTTTCGTTGTAGTTTGCCGCTAGCGTTATGCGTGAATTACCTTCCCACAAATCGAAGCTGTAGTTACCTACAATATCAATACCGCGTGTAGTGGTGTCGAAGCTGTTCGAGAAGAAGCGGAACTGCGACAGGTCGTCTAAGCCAATAAAGTTTTGACGGTCGATAATACCTGATGCGTCAAGTTCGGTAAGCGCCTCAGACACAGTGGCGTAGTTTGTGCCGCCACCCGCAAAGTTAAGTGCATCTAGGAAGTTTACATTGGCACCTAGCGCTACGCGATCTTCCATTTCGATATTGTAAAAATCGATAGTCCAGCTCATGTCTGCAATATCAATTGAAGCACCAAACGAGAAGTTAACCGCTTCCTCAGGACCTAGGTCGGGGCGACCGTTACCTTGGCTTTCAATAAAGTCGGCCGCTAGTTGACCCGCAGCTGACGACAGCGGCAGCGTACCTTGGTCAATCAATACACCGTTTACGTTTTGCGTGGTTACGTTAGTGATACTAGCCTGACCCGCCGTAGGCGCGTGGAAACCCGTTGAATAGGCACCGCGTAAGCGGAAATCGTCAGTAACGTGGAATATACCGGCAATTTTAAAGTCGGTAGTGTCGCCAAATTCACTGAAGTCTTCACGACGTACCGCAGCTTGCAGGGTTAGTTGCTCTGTAACGTCTGCCTCTAGGTCGATATAAAACGCGGTACTGTCTTGCGACGCGCTAGTGTCGCGCGGGAAGCCGCCAAACCCGTTCGAACTTGACGAGAAGCCTTGGCTAGCCAACGGACCTAACGCGTAAGACGCTTCATCACCAGCAAACAAGTCGAATTCTTCTTTGCGGTACTCAGCGCCAAATGCAACGTTCAAGTCAGACGCTAGGCCAACATCAACACCATATACAAAATTAAGATTAACCAGTGTTTCGGTTTGCTCTTGGCCGCCAGGCACAAAGTCACGTGGCGTATCTGGGCCTAATGACGCGTTAATGGTGTTTTTAATAAAGAAGTCAGTACGGTTTGAGCCACGCTGTGCACTGAAGTCGTAACCTAAGCCGTTACCCACATCTAAGTCGCCGCGCACACCTACAGTAAACGCCATGTCTTCGTTATCACCACCGAAGCGAGGTACAAAGCCCGTTGGGATAGTTTCAATAAATGAGAAACAGTTATCGTCGGCCTGTACTTGCGCCAAAAACGTTGGATCTGGGAATACGTTACCTTCACCGCCAATTGGAATACCGTCAATACAGCTACCACCTACGCCCACACCGTCTAGGTCACCAACAAGTACTGAGTGCACACCGTCTGGGTCGGCTAAACCTGTAAGAGGATCAACAAGTGGGCCACGGTATACACCGCCGCGCTGGCTACCTTCCGTTACCGGGTTACGGTAGAAGAAACCACCTGTTACGGTACGCTTACCGTAGTTACCAAATAGGTAAAGCTCTGCTTTGTCGTTTAGCTCGTAAGCCGAGTTAATGAAAACCTTATAATCGTCTTCTACGTCTGGCTGGCCCCAATACTGCGGCACTTCGTTGGTATACGTGTTAATAGTTGAGAAATCTGACTGGGTTAAATACCCTGCGTCTACCATACCTTGAACGTCATTACGTACAACAGAGCGCACGGTACCTTCAACGTCACGAATTTCACCGGTAATATTCACAAAACCGTCTGCACCAAGTGAGAAACCAGCGTTTGCTGAAATGGTGTAGTTGTCGCCGTCACCTTCATAGGTAGAACCGTAGTTTGCACGGAACTCAAACCCTTCGTCGTTATCGCGAAGTAAGAAGTTAAGCACACCAGCGATGGCGTCTGATCCGTATTGCGATGACGCACCGTCGCGCAGTACTTCAACTTGCTTTAGCGCAAGTGAAGGTATGGCTGATATATCTACACCCTGTGCACCGTCTGAAATACCCCCGCCTAAGAAGGAAATAATCGAGCCGCGATGGCGACGCTTGCCGTTTACCAATACCAACACGTTGTCTGGCGACAGACCGCGCATGTTTGCTGGGCGCACAATAGTAGCCGCATCACTAATGGGCTGCGTATTTACATCAAACGACGGTACATTTGTACGCAGCATGTCTTGTACATCAGACGACGAGTTTTGGCGGAATTCTTCACCCGTGATCACGTCAACAGGTACAGGGGAGTCGGCCGCAGAACGATTGCTCATCCGCGTACCAGTTACAATTATGTTCTCAAAATCTTCCGCTTTTTCTTCTGCTTCCTGCGCAAATGTGGGCGCTGTCATAGCGGCAAAAAGCGGAAGCGAACTAGCAATTATTGCAGAGGTTATTCGATTAAGTTTTTTACCTTTAGGGAAATTACTATTATCCAAGGTGTTTCTCCTGTGAGACTTGTTGTGTCTAAAATGTTTTATGATTTTTATTATTGGCGTGATGTCGGTATAAGCTGTGCGTATCGAAAAGAGGGTGATAGCAACGTTGCAAAATACGACATATGGAAATATCTCTTTCAAAAAGATAGTACAAACGAAAGGAATATCACCACTTAAGTAATAAAAATATTATTCTTTAGGATAAAACTCAACATTAAACGAAGTGCATATAAAAAGAAGTGCGTGCACAGGGGCAGCGTTGAAGCATGGGTAACGCCAAAACATTAATCAATTAAGAAAGGTTAAGAAAAAGTAAAGAAATGGGCGAGCGCCCATTTCGGCCTTCGGTAGATAGCTTATTGCGCGTACACTATTTGCCCGTTAACAACCGTCATTACTACGCTTGACGATAAAATATCCTTGGGCGGCGCTGTCATGAAGTTGGTATCGAACACCGAAAAGTCAGCATATTTACCTACTTCAATAGAGCCCAAATGCGCCTCTTGAAACGACGCATAAGCAGGCCATAAGGTGAACATTTTAAGCGCGTCGGCCCTTGGTAACGCAAACTCTAAATGCCAACCTTCACCTGACGTGCCATTTAGCCTATTTCGCGTGATAGCAGCGTAGAACTCAATGCGAGGGTCGCCTATCTCAACAGGCGCATCTGAGCCCCCTATTACTTTTACGCCTTTTTCCACCAGCGGTTTCCAAGGATATGCATATTCTAAACGGCTTGGGCCCAAGCGACTTGGCGCAAAATTTAAATCACCAATGGCATGACTAGGCTGCATTGACGCAATAATGTTCAACGCCGCCAACCGCGCTTGCTGATCTGGCGGGATAATTTGTGCATGCTCTAGGCGCCAGCGTAAATCAGTACTGTGCCACTGTTGTTCTGGCAGGTCTGCCCACGCTTCTTCATACCAGTTAAGGGTTGAATAAAGCGCGCGGTCACCAATAACGTGTGTCATCACTTGAAAGCCTTGTTTTAAGGCTTGCGCTAACACGGGCATTAACTCTTCTTTGGTGGTGCGATCCATAAACCCACTGTGATCGGCATCACTGTATGGCGCAAGTAACGCCGCTCCACGCGAGCCTAATGTACCGTCGATAAACACCTTTATTCCGTTTAAGTAAAACAGCTCGTTAGCAAGCTTCTGCGCACCGTTTTTAAACAAAGCATTTGCTTCGTTTATTGGCACTGCTATATATACGCGATGTAGCATTTCATCACTGTTTGCTAACGCTTTAAGCTGCTGTACTTCTCGCCATTTCATGCCCGCATCATGTGTGGCTGTCCATCCTTGCGACACATTCACCTGCATACCGCGCTGCAAGTTTTCTTTTATATATTGGTCGGACTCTGGCGGTAAAATATTGCGAAAAAAATCCATTGCGGTGGCAAGTACATAACCGGTAGGCGTACCGTCTTCGTAACGCTCAAATTTTCCACCTTCAGGGTCGGGAGTATCTTTCGTAACACCAGCAAGCGCCAGCGCTTTTGAATTTACCACGGCGGAAACGCCGTCGGCACGGGGCATAAATAACGGCTTAGTTTGTGTAAAGGTATCCAAATCGGCAGCGGTTAAAAACCGTTGTTCATCTTGCCACTCGCGTTCTATCCACCCTCTGCCTAACACCCATTGACCGTCAGGTACATTGGCCGCAAACGCTTTTATGGCGGCAACGGTGTCTTTTAACGACGAAATGCCAAACAAGCTTAATGTTCGGGTACGTTTTCCAATACCTTCTAAATGCTGATGACTATCTGTAAAGCCGGGAAAAAGCGTACTGCCTTTCAAATCAATACGTGCTTTGGTGCCACAAAGCCAAGGCGCAGCCTGTTCAGCGCTACCAACGAACACTACTCGCCCGTTGTTCACGGCAACAGCTTCGGCCTGCCACTGAGCATCGTTTGCAGTATAAATAACACCGTTATAAAACACTGAATCTGACGGGTAACAAGCGTCGGCGTTTTTATTTGTAGCCGGTTTACGTGTTGTGGAATGTGGTTCAGCCGCTACTGCGTGAAAGCTAACCATAAAAGAAAATAGCGCGAGCGCATAAAACGTGGCGTGAAACATAACGTGCACTTCCCTGTTGGTGTAAGTAGAAATACGTGCACGTAACCCACCATGCCCGCAATGCAAAACGTTATTCAGTAGTAACATTGCAAACACAGTGGGTCAATAATTAAGCAAGGTGGGGCGTTAGTTCATATACCAGCCTTGCATGTTCATTCTAATCTACATAGAAAAGTACCGTTAAAAAGTACTATTAAAACGTATACGACGCACTTAGCTGCGCGTTAATACCGGCGCCATAAAACCCAATGGTATGAAGGCTATTAATGTATTTCTTATCAAAAATATTATTCACATTAACCCGCATTGTGAGCTTGTCTGAAAACGCTTTAGATGCATACACATTACCTAAGAAATACGCGCCTTGTTCAACGTTGTAATCCACATTACTTATCTCAGACTGCCAGCGACCGCCAAAGCCTAGCTCTACTTCTGGCGCTTGTGGCACTGTGTACGCAAGCTGGAACGTTGCGACATCACGCGGCGCCCATAAGTTGGCATCATTGCCTTGTTCGTCTTCTACATCAAGCTTGGTATAAGACGCATTAACACGCAGTGCATCGGTTACCTGGCCGGCTATTTCAATTTCAAAACCATCAGACTCTACCGACACGCCCTTATAGTAGAACTGCAGGGTTTCTGGGTTAGTGCCAGCGTAGGCGGCAAGGTTGTCTTGCTGTGCGGTGAAGTAAGCAAATGTCGTTAATAAACGGTTGTCGAACCACTGCGCTTTAACGCCGGCCTCGAAGTTTTTACCCTTTGTTGGGGCTAGGTACTGGCCGTTAATGTCGTACTGTTCTTGCGGCTGGTACACATCTGAATAACTTACATACGCGTTGACATCGTCGGTTACGGCGTAAGTAGCACCAATGTAGGGGCTAGCCTCGCTTTCTGAGTTATCGATAACCGCGCCTGCATTTTGCCCTTTACGCTCAAAATCAATAGCGTTAAAACCAGCGATAACATGCATAGCATCGGTGACAATAAAACGGGCAGAGCCAAAGTAACGGGTTAGGGTTTGTTCAATGTTGGAATACTCTGAGGCGGCAAGCCAATCAGGCTCAGCAATAGCATCTAGCGCATACGGATACGCAGGCGTTGGGCCGTAGGCTGGCGTAGTGGCATAATCAAATGCGTGAACAAAAGACACGTCATCGCTGGTAGCATGGCTTACTCCAATATTCACTTCATGATGGCGACCAAATAGCTCGAAATCTCCAAATACACGGCCTTCAATAAGGTGTGAATCACGCTCAGAGTCGTAACGACCCGGCCAGCCAACAAGGCCTAAGCCTGTGTCTTTATCAATGGTGCCATAGGCGTAAAACAGCTTGCTTTGATCTTCAAAATCGCGGTAGTTATAGCTAAGCAGCAGCTGCCAATCGTTGTCGAACACGTAGTCTAGCTCGACAAACGCGTTGGTAGTTTCGGTATCCCATTTCGTCCATTCCTGGGAAGTAGTATCGCTAATGTCCCACTCGGCTTGGGTACCATCGGTGTAGTTAAACACAAGCCCACCCCAGGTGTTGCCGTCGGTATTGGCATCTTGGTACGACAACCCAAAGGTTACAGTAGCGTTATCGGTTAACTGGCCGTCGATAACACCGTAAACAAAGCTGCGATCGTTCTGTAGGCCATCAAGGTGCGACTCTTTATCTTCAACACTGGCTACCACGCGCGCTGCCCAGCTGCCATCTTCGGTAAGCAGCATTGAGTAGTCGCCCTGTACACGCTTAAAGTTGTACGAGCCAATGCTTGCGCCAATTTCACCGCCCTCTTCATTGGTGGGGCGCTTGCGCACATAGTTAATGGTACCCGACGCGTTACCCACACCCGTTAACAGGCCGTTGGCACCACGAATAACTTCAATTTCTTCATAGCCGTAAGCTTCTACTGCACCAGTAACAATGCCCCAATCATTCGGCAAGCCTACCCCATCAATTTGGGTGTTCTTAATTTCAAAACCACGGGCAGTATAGTTAGTACGGTTGGTTTCCCACTCCTCTACATTAATACCCGGCGCTAGCTTTAGCGCATCGTTAATATTGAACGCTCCAAACGACTGCATCAGGTCTTCAGAAACAATGCTAATAGACTGGGGCGTTTCGCTAATTTCCATGGTTAAGCCCGTTGCGCCGCGACTTACACGGTTTTGACGAACGCCAACAATACGAATTTTTTCAACTTCGCTTTCTCTAACTTGTTTAGCTGAAGTTTCAGAGGTTTGCGCATGGGCCGATACCGCAACAGCAATAGGTGACAGCGCGAACAAAACAGGAATTAACGTAGAGTATTTCACAATAAGCCTTTAAGTAATTAAGTGTGTTCAACAAACCCAAACATTTAAACACAAATAATAACAATTCGCATTAACATAATTTATTTTTGATAACACAACGCTTCTGCCTGTTATTTAAACAGCTATAGTGTTTAACTATGTGAATCAACTATGTGAGGAAAAGTTATGGATAACGCCGAACACGTAAAAAGCCCCAGTGCCATGACAGCACAAGAAAGGAAAGCACGATGGCCGAACTTCAGCGACAAAGAACTGGCGTGCAGCTGCTGCGGCAAGTTTTCCCCTAGTGAACAGTTCAGTAAGCTTATGGATGACGCACAGGCCTTTCGCACCGCAAGTGAAAAACCCCTGCCTGTAAATAGCGCTTATCGCTGCAAAATGCATGCGATAGAACGCAAAAAAGCAACGCCTGGTGCCCACGCTACAGCAGCATGCGACTTTGGCGTAAGCGGCGAAGACGCAATACAGCTACTTACGTTTTTCTTAAACCGTGGTTATGTAGGCATTGGTGTGCACCAAAAAGGTAATAAACGCTACATTCACGTTGATAGACGCAAAACACCCGCTATATGGACGTACTGAAAGCAACAAAATAGCTGAGTAAAACACCTGAATTGTGCTGTGAAATAGAAGGTGGTAATGTGAAAACGCTAAAATGGACTTGGTAAGGTGCTTAATTAAATGAAAAATCTCGGTTGGTGTATCGCTATTTTACTTGCGTTTTCAGCAGGCTATTTTACCAGTTCCTATTCTTCAAAGAAGCCGCTTGCAGATGAACAGGCTAAAGATGTTGAGATTGAAGGTGTCGAAGCTATTAACAACCAACCTGCATCCTTTTTCAACACCACTGAACAAACGCCATTTAACAACGCATCAGAGAACAAATTCACCGAAAAAACGCCTACAATCAAAGCGCTTGCTCAACAATTAAAAGCCATTACCGGTGACGACCCCGCTTCGCTAACATTTTCGGGTTTGGCGCGCTTATATGGCTTCGTTGGTAGTTTATCAGAGGGGGAATTACGGGCTTTAGTTGAAACACTAACCAGTACCAACATCAAAGAAAACACCGCTACATTGTCTCTCCTTTTTAGGCGTTATTCCGAAATAAACCCGACAGCAGCCCTTGAATATGCAAAGAGTGAAATGGAGGGCAGTGAGCTTAGAAACTCTTTTGTGGCGTTAAGTTTATCCAATTTAGGTAAACAAAACCCGCTAGCGGCTTACAATCAGTTTTTAAGTATAGCTGGCACACATCAAAGCAATGGTGGTATTCGTCAACAAATGCTACAAGGCAGTTTGTCCGATACATTTTCAGCCCTAGCGAAGCAAGATATGGCGTTGGCTATCGACAAGTTAAGCGAGCTTAGTGAGCTGGGGTACAAAGTAGAAATGTCCGTATGGGGACTTACTGAAAACCTGGCTTCGAAACAAGATTTCGTTGACTTACTTACACTCACCGAAACCATAGACAACAATGCTGTTGCTGAAGGTATTATTAATAAGTGGGCCAAGAAAAACCCCGAAGAAGCTGGTGCGTGGCTTGTTGAAAGTTATACGGGCGACCGCGCTGACCAGCTAAAGGATAGCTTTGTACGAGCCTGGGCTAACCATGACAAAGAAAAAAGTGGAAACTGGCTTGTGGAAAACACGGCGCCCGAACAAATTAATAAAAAAGTAGTGAACCACTTACGCAATTGGGGGTGGGAGAACCCTGAGGCGGCAATGCAATGGTTCGCTAAGCAACCCATCGCGGTGTATAACCAAAACACATTTGGTGAATTTATCAATAATATCGCCTATATGAACCCCAAATTTGCTGTTAAATATATGCACTATCTTGACAGTGAAGCACAACAGCAGCGCCTCTCAAGCATTATTTACGGAAGCTTGAAAGATACAAATCCACAACAAGCAAAGGCGTTTTTAACGCAGTCACCCTACAAAAATGAAATTCTTGAGTTTGAAGAACGCATGAAGGAATACCTTCAAAATTGACACGATAATATCGATATTTATATAAGTTGGCGGCAGACAACAGTATGCGATAATGTATGGCGGTTAACAGGGAGGTAACGTTACGTTGAGCATCACTATTAAGCATTACAGTGCAAAAGCACAACACTATTTCGATTTATATAATTCGGTTAGTGCAGAAAGTGTTCACACCGATTGGAAAGCATTTTTACAGCAAGCTAAAACAGGTGCTGCACTAGACGTAGGTGCAGGCAGTGGCCGTGACGCCAACTGGTTAGCCAAACACGGCTGGAAGGTAGTAGCCGCAGAACCCGCCGATGAACTGCGCAACCTAGCAAAAGCCCATTCGCATAACAGTGTTACATGGTGTAATGCCAGCCTACCTGCACTTACCGCCCTACCCCAAACCCCAAAAACTTTCGACCTAATATTGCTTTCTGCGGTATGGATGCACTTGCCTAAAGATGAAAGGCCACCCGCGTTAAAACGTTTGGCCGCATTGCTTTCAGAAAATGGCGTTATGTACATAAGCCTTCGGTTCGGCCCAAACGATGAAGCAAGACCCATGCACCCTGTCAGTTATGAGGAACTGGCGGCATTAGCACAAATCAACGGCCTAACAGCACGCAATTTAAACTCGGTTCCGAGTGAGGATGGTTTAAACCGTGATGATGTTAAGTGGGTTACGGTTGAAGTGGTGAAGGTGTAATGACTGCTAAAAATTATTTGGTTAGCGGTAGAAACAAGCACTACCTTCTACATGAAATTCGCGATGCCCTGAAAAACGCGACCAGTATAGAAATAGCAGTTTCGTTTATTCGTATGTCTGGACTAAGCCTTATCATTCAAGACATTGAAGATGCTATGAATTCTGAAGAGCGTGACGTTACATTATCCTTGCTGACTTCAGACTATATGAATATAACGGAGCCACAAGCCCTAAAGCGTTTGATGTTACTAAAGGAAAGAGGTGCCGACGTTCAACTCTTTGAAAGTAAGCACGCTACCAGCTTTCATTTAAAGTCTTATATTTTTGTCAAAAATAACGGTGAAACACTAACATCTGCCAGAGCGTTCGTTGGCTCTAGTAATATTAGTAAAACTGCGCTTACAGATGGCATAGAGTGGAACTATCGAATTGATTACCCTAATGATAACGACAAAGAAGCCATTGCCCGAATTGAAGAAATTCGAGAGCAGTATCGCTACCTTTTCACATTGCCCCAAGTTAAGCCATTAACTTACGACTTAATAGCTGACTACGAAATTAGATACAACACAGCAAGGGTTGTTACACCATTTCAATCTGCAGCATCACTGCCAGATGAAAAAGAGCATGAAATTCCGGAGCCAAGAGAGCATCAGGTGGCTGCACTAGCAGCACTTAATCAGGCGCGAGAAAGAGATATTCAGAAAGGTTTAGTGGTTCTAGCAACAGGTATGGGTAAGACCTACCTAGCAGCTTTTGATGCTGCCCAGATAAATGCTAAAAAAGTACTTTTTGTAGCACATCGAGAAGAAATCTTACTTCAAGCTGAGGCTAGCTTTCTTAAAATACACCCGAACAAAAAGGTAGGCAGATACAGCGGAAAACAGAAAGATGAAGAGTACGACTTTTTGTTTGCCTCCATACAAACCATCGGACAGCTCACTCATCTAGCTAAGTTTCCTGTTACTGCTTTCGATTATATTGTTGTAGACGAATTTCATCACGCCGCAGCGGGTGGTTATCAACGTTTACTGAAGCATTTCACGCCATCATTTTTGTTAGGTTTAACCGCAACGCCGAATAGAACTGACGGGAGCGATATCCTCAAGCTATGCGACAACAACCTTATTTACCAACAGGACTTGTTTGATGGTGTAAAGGCAGAGGCATTGTGCCCTTTTACTTACTTCGGAATTTTCGACAAGGAAGTAGACTACGAGCACCTACCTTGGCGAAATGGAAAGTTCGATCCCGAAAAGCTATCTAATAAATTAGCGACCAAAGGCCGGGCGAAACATGTTCTCAGTGAGTGGAAAGCAAAGTCGCAAGATGTATCACTGGCTTTTTGCGTATCGCGCAAACACAGCGATTACATGGCAGATTACTTTAATCAACACGGTGTAGCAGCAGCTAGCGTCCATTCCGATTCATCACTAACGCGAAGCGAAGCCTTAAGCAAGCTTAATAGCGGGGAAATTAAAATTTTGTTCTCGGTAGATCTATTCAATGAAGGTGTCGATTTACCGAAGATAGATACCGTATTGATGCTTAGGCCTACAGAATCAAAAATACTTTTTCTACAGCAAATGGGGCGCGGTCTTCGTAAAAGCAAGGGAAAGGAAAGGCTTGTCATTTTAGATTTTGTGGGTAATCACCATAGCTTCTTAAACCGCCCAGAAATGCTATTAGCTAGCGTCTTGAATGGCCCACAAAACCGCAGAAAGATGGTCGACCTAGCAAGAAACGCCAATAAACTACTTCCTGCCGGTTGTTACGTTAACTTTGATTTGGAATTTATTGATTTTCTCACAAGCCTTTCTGAAGACGAGCTTGATATTCAATACGATAAGTTAAAAGAAACGTTAGGTCGAAGACCGACATACACAGAGTTCTATCAATCCGGCGCAAGTTTAGAAAAACTTAGACGAAATAGAGGGTCGTGGTGGGAATTTGTTGATAGCAAGGGCGACCTTAATGCTGACGAACTAGAAGTGCTTGAAGAGCACCTACAGTGGTTTAAAGACCTAGCCATTACTCGTACTTCAAAGTGCTACAAGTTGGTGTTAGTTGCCACGCTGATTGAGCAAAATGCTTTTCATTCACAGGTAAATGTTGATGATTTGGCAGAGTGGGCGCGACAGTGGTTTTTAGATAACCCAGAATGGATTTCTGACTTACCAGAAAGTAAACAACAATTAGCCGCATTAAGTAAATCAGAGTGGCGAGCGCATTGGCGTAGCAACCCAGTAAAATTTTGGTGTACAGCAGAGTCCGAATCGAAGATTGCTTGGTTCGATATTAGTGAGCAGCAATTTCATTTCAAACAAAGTATTACAGCAATTCAATATCATTTGTTTTTAGCTATGACAGCTGAGATCAATAATCAGCGCCTCGCTAGCTACAGCCACAAGCGATTAGCTATAACTACCCCTTTTTCCAATAATATCGTTCAGTTTCCCGAGAAAGTGCAGCTTCCATTTTTTCCCGATATAAAAATAGCTTGCGGTCATTTCAAAACGGGTAATGCCGATGAGTCTGAACTTGTAAATGCACCACACGGCTATGGGAATATAGACAACTCGCGACATTTCATCGCTCGTGCATCTGGTAATTCTATGAACGGCGGTAAGAACCCTATTTATGATGGTGACTACTTGCTCCTAGAGCAAATCACACCAAATAATGCTGGTAGTATTAGCAATACAACCGTAGCCATCGAAAGGCAGGATGAAACTGGCGACAATCAATACTTGCTGAGGAAAGTACTCAAAAATCCTGATGGCTCTTATACTTTGAGAGCAGCTAATCCAGATTATGATGATCTCATAGCCACTGAAGAAATGATGACCTTCGCGCGGCTAAAAGGAAAAGTGGACCCGCTTGAACTTTTTGTAGGGCAAGAACTAATGCGCGAAGAGATCCCACAGCTTTTCAACGAAGAGTTTAATCCTGGTAATTGGCAATCGGGGCATGTCGTACTCAAAGAACAGAATGTTCAAATTTTGCTAGTTACGCTAAACAAGCAAGGTAAAGGTAGCGAACATCAGTACCATGATTATTTTATTGACGATAAACACTTTCATTGGCAATCGCAAAATAGCACTTCACCGAGTAACAAGCGCGGCAGAGAAATAATTGAACACCAGAAATTGGGCAGTCGCGTTTACCTTTTCGCTCGAGAGAGCAAATTGAGAGGGAAAACGGCTTCACCCTTTATGTTCTATGGTGAAGTGAAATACGTTAAGCATGAAAGTGAAAAACCGATGAATGTGACCTGGGAGTTATTGAATTAAGTTGTGAATAATCAAGGTAAATGCAAAGGTTCGCAGAATCATCATTTCAACTTAAAATTTTAAAGTACTTTAAAACAAGGAATGTACATGGAAATACTTTTCGTAATGGCGATATCGCTTTTCCCCTTCGCTTTAGTGATACTTTTCGCCGTTTGCTACAACAAAATTACAGATAAAAAATCACGTATACCTTTTGACTATGCTCGTACGGCACGAATCCCAGCCTTTACATTGTTGCAGCAGCATAGAGATGCAACATTAGACATGCTGGTATATTCACTACTATCAACCTTATATTTCCAACTTCCTTTTTCACTGCCAACCATTGCAGACTTGCTAGGTTTCGTGGACGTGTCGAAAAATTGGTTAATATACGTCACTGTTTTTTTTGCAGCTGCTATTTATTCACTATTTAAAGCAATAAAGGCCTTCAATAAAATTAGAATCACTAGATTAGGAATAGAGGCCGAATGGGCAGTATCATTTGCTTTGTCGAAAATAACAGATAGTAGAGTACGTGTATTTCACGACGTGCAGGCACCTAATTTTAATATTGACCATGTGCTAACGTTTCCAGGAGGTGTATTAGCTATCGAAACTAAAGGAAGGCGGAAACCAAACGTAAACAACTCTAAGAGTTCACACAAATTAACCGTAGAAGGCGAAAAAATTCAGTTCCCTCATTACACAGACACGTCGACGGTTGAGCAAGCGAAGCGACAAGCAGATTGGCTAAGTAAGCAGTTAACTCAAAGCACTGGAATGAGTGTGGAGGCCAGCCCCGTGGTTGTTATTCCTGGCTGGTTCATAGAATATAAACAAAAGCCTATCATTCCGATTATGAACCATAATTCTTTAACCAAACATTACGCCTTGTCTAAAAAGGTAGTTCTGGACAACTCATCTCTTGAACGTATTAACCACCAACTTGAAGCTCTCACTCTGAGGGGATCAAATCTATTTTGATTTTTAGCTGATCTTTTTACCTTCAGAGATAGTCAGCTCAAATTAGAACTCACAACCTTTGCCTCCGGAGTCCAAAAGCAATGAACAAGGCACTCACAGGGCTTTATAATTCAGCCTTACAAGAACGTTCAACGCTTCCCACATGCCGCCTCTTTCGCAGAAAGATTTGCGGATGAAGCCGACTGCATCACTCGTAGAGTTGCTAAACTGCACGCTTCTTTTGCTTTTTGTGCTTCAGATTTTGCGCCAAAGGTTACGTTCGCGATAACTGGTTTGTAGTTAATTGCCGCCGAACAGTACATATTTTTAAATTTAGTGTACTTCCAACCGTTGCTAGGCTTGTTCTGAAGGTACATACACATTTCATTAAACATTTGCTTCGCTGAAATAGTACACTTCGACATAGTGTTCAGATCGCCCTCGTAAGTGCTACATACCGATTTTGGCTGAATTCTCCAAAGTTGATAAGAATAAGAAATTCTGAAGTTATTATACTCGACTGTTTGGGCTTGAACGTCCACACCATACATATCAGTAAACCTGTTATAGACATTATTCGAAACAGCATCTATATAACTTGCAAATATTAACCCCAACACGTCCATGCATTTAACCCTTTAGCGATTTACGAAACCTTTTTGCCCAACTCAGAAATAACACTATTGCTGGCCTTATAACTTACGACGCTTTGTCCATAACAAAAATTCGCGTTGCAAATGTTCTAAACTTTGACCATAAAGCCGTTCTACATCTTCAATTGATAATTCGTGACATCCATTCTCGGCTTCCTGTAACAATAACCTGCTCAGAAAATCACGATCTTGCGCCATAAGAAATGCAACAAAAGCCCAGCTTGTCGCGTAATGACTTTGAGGAGCTATCTGCCATTCTTCTCTTGAACTTGATAAGAGTGTATGAAGAGGTAAAAGCCCATTCTTTCGAATGTGCCCTACCCAACCGCTCGCCTTAACATCACCAATGTTTTCTGCGTACTCAGCTATTCCCTCATTTAACCACTTACCCATCCGCCCATACCAATGGCGGTTTATAGTATGAGTTACTTCGTGCACAAGAGTATTTAGCGCTTGTTCTTCAGTACGAACAAAAACAACAGACTCGTTATTGCGCGCCGAATAATAGCCTGTATTTGACTGATTAGGCGAGGAAGACCTATTGCTGTATTCTGTATAAGCAGCGAGATCTTTAAAGCTTCTAATATTTGCAGTAACAGGCACAATTAAATTTTTTGGTGTTACTGTGCCAAGCATTTGAGCTACTTGTTTTATTCGACTTTGCAAAGCTGATTTTATTTCAAAGCTCAAATTGTGTGAAAGATAATTTAACGAAATAGCTTCTGGATCTATTGTCCCAACTACTTTTACAGATGTATGTTGATCAAGGCTCTTAGGTTTATCGCTAATATGCTTTACGCTCTTTTTATCAATCCAAGTGTAAAGAGTTTTTTGCTTTGGTGGAGGCCGCTTATCAAAACACTTTTGTTCAGGCGCACTTGCATGGTCAAAATGTACAATGTCAGATGTCTTCGAAAATGACATTTCATTTTCTACTTTTGCTTCGGTGGGTAAGAGTTTTAGGTCTGAGTTCTTCAGCTTAATCGTTGGTTGTACGTGCGCTTTATTTTCTATAATTGCATTAGAAAAAGAAGCTGTATGTACTAGGATTCTGTCGAGCCACACCGGTAGATTAAGACTATCTTTAAAAAGATATAAAACGATAAGACTATTTATCGCAATAACTATGCTTAACACTAAAAGCTTGAAGCCAAATCCTTTTGTTCCAACCATCAATTTTTCTTAACTAATGTTCCTAATTCAACATTCGCAAGCATACCTCAACATCAACACTCTAGTAATCATAATTTTAAGATCGACTACCCAACCAACCTATGAAAAACCTCAATAGCCTTATCAAAGCTTTCACCATTGGCAAAATAAAGCTGGCTTAGCCTGCTTTTTTGATTTTGTAGGTAGCACTAACAAAAGCAAGCGCTTGTAAAGCTGCTAAACTCTTCATCGAATACTTTAAACACGTCGCGCTATGGTTTTGCCACCCGCGTTTTTTATACGCTAATCATTGGCGCTAATTGAGTTTATAATAGCGGTTAAACAGTTTTTAAATTACATCGACCAACCTGAGCAGAACATGGCCCATAAAGTACGTTATAAGTTTAAAGGTGTGGCAAAAGAGATAAATTTTTCTTACAGCCGCCATCAAAATATGCATGAAGCCGTGGCCGATGCTGAGGGAATAGACCTTTCCCAGTTCCTGCAAACTGAACAGCAGCTTGCCGCTATCAGTAAAGACAAAAAAACCGTACGAAACTTCAGAGATACCGAATTTGCTAAAATGGGGTTTTCTGAGTTGTACTTTTTAAAAAACGGTCAGGAATGATGGTTGCGCCCTACAACGCATACTAGAACTCTGAAATACTTTGCTTTTAGGGGTTAACGGTTAAATTTTATTGGTTACCCTCAACCAACCCATGAAAAGCCTCAATCGCCCTATCAAAGCTTTCATCATTATCGAAATAAAGCTGGCTTAGCCGACTTTTCTTTATTTTGTAGGTAGCGCTGGCAAAGGCTAGTGCTTCTCTAAAGCTGCTAAATTCTTCATCGAATACTTTAAACACCTCACGCTGTGGTTTTACCACCCGCGTTATGTTGCCGTTTACTTCATAGTCGAACCCAGCAAATTGAAGCCGTGAAAGGGTTTCTTTACCTAATCGCATGCCGCCTTTAAGGCTTACCTGAAATGCGGCGTCCATTTCTTCAATTTCTTCCATGCTCCAGTGGTTATAAACCCGAATTGCCTTTTTGTATTTTTCGGCTAATCGCTTTTTTAACACCGTTATTCTGGGCTCTAGCGTGGCGTTGTTTTCATTTTTAAGCAGGTCGAAGCATTCGTTGCATGAAGGCACAGAGATAAAGTCGGCCTGTAGATGCCCACTTTGCCAATCGTGAATGAATGTTATGGGTGGGATAAAGTCTTGGCGGGCCGCCTCGCAGCCACAGTAAATACAGCGGCTAAAGTCAGCCGAATGTACTGCGTTTAAGGGCTGATAGAATTTTTGATAATTCTTTACTGACATACTGCTACTTGTTCGAATAGTTAATGCTATTTGGGTGCTGTTAATCTTGGTTACGTTAACACAGCGCACCTTATGTAAAAGTGAAATATGTGGCTTTAAAATGAAAAAAGCGCCACCAATCGGCAGCGCTTTGCTTTACGGCTGAAACACTATTTATGGCCTAGCCACTAAAAACTACAACCGCGACGGCCTGCTGTGCGGGTCGCCTTCTATGTGATCTTTGGGTTCGCGCGATTTAGGTTTTGCCGCTATTGGCACCTCTTCATCTTCCTCATCCAGCTCCCACGAGCCTTCTTCGCTCCATGGGTCGTCGTCTGGGAATTCCTCGATGTTGATTTCTTTTACGGAATAGTCTGGCTGATAGCGCATGTCGTAGTTGGCCGCCCTTACTATGGCAATACACAGCATTAAGGCCACAGCTAATAGCGGTACGCCCCCTATTATTGATGCGGTTTGAAGTGTTTCTAACCCGCCTATAAACATAAGCACAATTGGCATGAAAGATAGCGCAAAGGCCCAGAATAAGCGGTTCCAACGCAGTGGCTCTTCGTCTACTTCTTTTTGTACTACCGCGGCCAAAATGTAAGAAATAGAGTCGAAGGTAGTGGCAGTAAATATTAGCGCCAATAAGGTGAATACAAAGATAACCACGTAGTCCATTGGCAGTGTGTGCAGCATGGCAAAAATGGCCGCGGTTGGGCTTTGTTGGTTAAGTATAGTGACTACGTCTAGTTCGCCTGAAAGCTGTAAATACAACCCGTAATTTCCCATTACCATGAAGAATAAAAAGCAGCCCATGGTGCCGAAAAACATAGAGCCCGCCACCATAGTACGAATGGTGCGCCCCCTTGATATACGTGCAATAAAAAGCCCAACGCTTGGTGCAAATACCAACCACCACGCCCAGTAGAATATGGTCCAGTCTTGTGGAAAGTGAGTGTTTTCAAAACCGTTAAATTCGGCGAAGGGTTCTAGCCATGTGGCCATTTTTATAATGTTGCTAAGTACTCGGCCCAGGGCATCTAAACCTGTGTTCGCCATAAACAACGTTGGGCCCACAATAAAGATAAACAGCAGCAGCCCTACGGCCAGCCAAAAGTTTATGTCTGACAGCAGCTTAATGCCTTTTTTAAGGCCAACATACGCGCTGTAGCCAAATATTGCGGTACAAGTGATGAGTACAATTACTTGGGTAGTAAGTGATTTAGGCACACCAAATAGCTCGTGCACCCCCTCGTTTATCATAGGTGCCGCCAAGCCAAGCGTGGTTGCGCCGCCGCCTAACATGCCGAAAATAAAGCTTACATCGATAATTTTACCCAACCAGCCGTGGGCCATTTTCTCGCCAATTACCGGCATTAGGGCTTCGGATATTTTAAGTACGCTGTGATTACGCACGTAGTAGAAGTAAGCAATAGGTACCGCAGGAATAAGGTAAATAGCCCAAGCAAGCGGGCCCCAGTGAAAAATACCGTAGGCCGCGGCCCACTTGGCAGCTTCGGGGGTTTCGCCTTCTATGTGAAACGGCGGGGCTTGGTAGTAGTACACCCACTCAATCATAGACCAGTACAAAATAGACGCCCCAATACCTGCACAAAACAGCATGGCCGCCCACGATACCGGTGAGAACTCGGGCTTTTCTTCCGGCTCGCCCAGTTTTATTTGGCCAATGTCGCTAAACATGATGTACACCATAAAGCCACCGGCGCCCACGCCAAGTAGCAGGTACAGCACACCCAGTTTGCTGGTAACAAAATCTTTGGCGGCTGCCACCCATTGTGCGCCTTGGTCGGGCCAAATAATAAGAGGAATAGTGACAGACAAAAGAAGAATTAAAGAGCCAAAAAACGTTGGCTTATCAATAACGCTAAACGCACCTTCCTGTTTAGTGGCAGCCTTCGATGAAGCCGAATTTCGGGTATTACTACTCATACACGATCCTTTGTTTTGTTTTTTATAGATGCCATTGTGCAATAAAGCTTTAAACGGGCAATCTTATAAAACAGTTTATCAAAACCAGGTGATGAGAGGGGTGTATTGTTTTAGTGTGGCCCGCCGGTATTTGTTAACCCGCTTATTTGCTCGCTAAGGTTGTAGCCAGCTTTTTGTGAAATGCTGTGTATTTCCTCACAGGAAAGCGTTTTGGCTGCGCCTAATGCCCAAAGCGTAATAGCGCGCATGCCGGTTTTACAAAAGGCCAATACTGGGCCTTCCAAATTTTGTAAATGTGCTTCAAAGGTTGTGGCGTCTTGTTGCGTTACTTTACCGCTAACCACAGGCTGATACACACAGTGCAAGCCAAGCGACCTAGCTTTTGTTGCTATTTCTGCAAAAGTTGGCTGGTTTGCGCCCTCGTTATCGGGGCGGTTACAAATAATGGCTTTAAATCCAGCGGCTTTAATTTTCTCTATATCATTCACAGAAATTTGAGCGCTAACAGATAGCCGTTGTGTTACGTTGCCGTATTGCATTGCTTGCTCCTTTATATCGCATTCACAGGAATTTTAATGAACTGCTTACCACCTTCAGAGGGCGCGCCAAACTGCCCGTTGCGCAGGTTTGCCTGAATTGCGGGTAATAATAATTTGGGTACGGCAAGCGTGGCGTCTCTCGCCTCGCGCTTTTGCACATATTCTCGAAGGGTTACGTCAGGGCGTATCTGCGCGTTGGTCTCTTTCGCTTGTTCAATAGTCACCGTTGATACTGGCAACTCGCCCTGCTTAGGGTAGTCGTGACCAAGGTAAACCGTTGTATCGTTAGGAAGTGTGAAAAAGCGCTGAATAGTATGGTAAAGCTGCTGGGCGCTACCACCTGGGAAGTCGCACCGCGCTGTGCCTAAATGAGGGGCAAACATGGTGTCGCCAACAAATATTTTTCCGTCAACCAAGAAGCTGGCACATGCAGGGGTATGCCCCGGCGTATGCCATACTTTTACTGTAAATGCGCCGATGCTAAATGTATCACCTTCTTCAAACAATACGTCGAATTGACTACCATCGCGAGGGGTATCGTTTGACGTTTCAAATACATCAAGCCAGGTATCTAGCACGGTTTTAATGCCTGAGCCAATACCAATTTTGCCGCCAATTTTAGATTTTAAGTGGTGCGCCGCAGTAATGTGATCGGCATGCACGTGGGTTTCTAAAATCCACTTATTCTTAAGCCCATTTTGGTTGATAAAGTCGATAACCTTATCGACACTTTGCGTGGATGTGCGACCTGAAAAGATATCGAAATCAGTAACCGAGTCGATTACCGCACTTTCTTTAGCGATGGGGTCGAATAGCACATAGGTAAACGTAGAGGTTTGATCATCATAAAATGTTTCAACATTCATGGGGGTTCCTACAGAAGCTCTTTGGTAATGATGAAAACAGCAATAACCAGGGTGAAAAACGCAAAGCATTTCTGCAGCGCTACACCGTCTAGCTTTCCCGCTATTTTTGTGGAGATGGCCATGCCAACAAAGGTGGCCAACAGCATAAGTGGCAGTAAAGGCATCTCTAGTTGAATGCCTGTTTGTAAATCGCCGATGAAGCCAAGCAAAGACTTTAAAGCGATGATAAATAAAGATGCACCCACCGCGTTTTGCATTGGCATGCCTAGCATTAGCACCAATGCCGGTATAATAAGAAAGCCCCCACCTGCGCCAAGAATGCCGGTGACTACACCAACTACGGCGCCTTCAATAACTATCAGCCCAATGTTGGGTTGTTTGCGTTCAATAACTTCAGGTGCCGTTGCCGATTTGCTGTAAGCCTTTTTCAGCATCATGCCAGCCGAGGCCAACATAAGCGTGGCAAACAGCACCATAATGCCAAGTTCCTTATCTACAGTTAGCGTTTGAAAAGCAAGGGTATCGGGAATAGCCGGCATTAAGTAAGCCCGCGACAGAAAAACGGCCACAACAGAGGGGATGGCAAACAGCAACGATGTTTTTACGTTAATTAAGCCTTCTCGAAAGTACTTTATTGCACCGAACGCCGCGGTAGTACCCACAAGAAGCAACGAATAGCCAGTCGCAACGCTTGGTGAAACACCCATTAGATAAACCAGAATAGGCACGGTAAGGATAGAGCCCCCTGCGCCAATTACACCTAACACCATTCCCATTAGCACGGCAGTCATGTAGCCAATAAAAATCATATCGACACCTTATTTCATTTTGTTATATGATAGAACAAAATGAATATTAATGTACATCTCAAATATATATTTAATTTTCGTGCTGCTGTAATATTTGAAAATATCGAACTACGCGTTTATGACAAATTCCATGAAAATCAATACGTTTACTAACCTAGCGTTTCGCGCTTTGATTTATATGGCACTGCGAAAAAACCATCTTGTGAAGACAAGCGAGATAGCCGATGCCTACTTTGTGTCGTTCAATCACTTAAAAAAAGTAGTGTCGCTGCTTATTGATGCGGGCTACATCACAGCCATGAAGGGGCGTGGAGGTGGCATTACATTGGCAAAGAACGCAGAAGAAATAAATCTTGGTGATGTGTTTCGGTTAACGGTGGAAGACGTGGCACTAGCAGAGTGCTTTGCGTCGCCAACGAATAAGTGTGTTATTTCGCCAGCATGTCGATTGAAGTCAATTTTGCACAATGCTGCTGATAAATTTATAAGCGAGCTTGACCAGTTTACCCTTCATGATTTGGTGAAAGACCGAGAAGGCGCATTGGCCATGCACCTTGCTATCGATTTTATTGAAGTGGAATAGGCGTACTTAAAGCGCCTTTGTTTGTATGTTGTTGCTTAGTGAAAACGTAATTTAAACAGCGCTTTTCACAAGGTTGAGGAGAGAAAATTGGAAAACTGGACTACAACACCGTTTGAACCGTTAGCCGGTTTGGCAGGCGGGCTGCTTATCGGCTTATCAGTGGTACTTTTGCTTTATACGTTAGGCCGTATTGCAGGCATTTCAGGTATTGCTGCCGGCGCCATGACGCAGCAAGGCGTAGAGCGTTATTGGAGACTGGCTTTTATAGGGGGCATTATTCTATCTGCCGTGCTTTACATAATGTTTGTTGGCGAATTACACATACAACCCCAAATGAGCTCGGCTTGGTTGATAGTAGCAGGCTTACTGGTGGGCTTTGGTACACGCCTTGGTTCGGGGTGTACATCTGGCCATGGCGTTGCTGGTCTTTCTCGGTTGTCGCCTCGCTCTATTGTGGCAACACTAACGTTTATGGCTGCCGCAGTAGTTACCACCACCGTCATCAGACACCTGTAAGTAATCGAGGAGAATATACAATGAAATCAATTATTGCCTCGCTGGTTTGCGGGCTTCTGTTTGGCTTTGGCCTTATTGTGTCAGGTATGAGCAACCCAGCCCGTGTACTGAACTTTTTAGACCTTAGCGCCAATTGGGATGCCACCTTAGCATTTGTTATGGGCGGCGCTATTTTAGTGGCTGCGCCAGGTATGTACTGGGTGCGTAAGCGCAACAAGCCTTTGTTTGCCGATAAGTTTGATATACCAACCAGTAACACTATCGACGCGAAGCTCATTTTTGGTGCTATTGCGTTTGGCATTGGCTGGGGAATAAGCGGTTTTTGCCCAGGCCCTGCAGTAGTGGCGATCGCCTCGCTTCAAACTGATGTGCTGTTGTTTGTAAGTGCCATGATTGTTGGCATGCTGGCCCAGCATTGGTTGAAGCCCAAGGCGGCTTAATAGGTCAATGCGCCTTTTAAATTCGTACATAAACTGTTGGTTCACTTAACCATAAAGCGTTGTTTTGGTTTGCAAATGCCTGTTGCTGTATGCCCCTTTCTTGGTAGGAGATGAGACTTACATTGTCTCCTGCCAAGGGTTATTCCTGCTTTATCCGTTTGTGGATATAGCATGTAAAAGCTGCTTGCGGTGACGCTCACTCCCCTATTTACCTTGTTATAGCGCTATGTGACTACGCCACTCTAAAAGGCCGCTTCAACCGTCGCTATTCAAGAATAACGAGAGCTGTTGAAAATGCAGCAATACTTAACGAGCCTTGCGTCACAAACTCGCTTAATTCACCCGCATCGCTTTTCCAAAGCTTAACTTTTGTTGAAGCCATAAAGCCCAATGGAAGGGGCATTTCATGGGTATCATAAGACAAGTTCACAGCAACATAGATACGCCTTTTTTCTGTTGTCACAGAAAAAGCCAGAAGCTGTTTTATCTCATCAAGATGGTAAACATTAAATGTGCCAGCAGCGTCAGCTTTCAACGCTTCTGTTAGCTCTAATGCTGTATTTTTCTGTAGGGCAAAGTTGTGCAATAACAGCGCGCTTTCTTTATCTAAAGGTAGCGTCATAAATAGCGTAGTAAGCAGCGCCATCTCTCTTTCATCAAGCGCTAGCTCACATTGACTAACTTGCTGTTCCAAGGCTAACTGTGATGGTTCAGAAGAAAAAGCTTTGCGTAATACATTCGCTAACATGTTTACCGAACGGGTTTCATCTTTTTCCTTCAACAAACTACATACTGCTTGTGAAATTAATCGCGCTCGCTTTTTATTAAGCGCCGATGTTTGAGCATCACTTTGTGTATCAGCCTTTTCAATAAACGCGAAAAAACCGATACCGCTAACTAATAAAACGCAGATTAAAAGCCATTTTAGTAAGCCGATCCGGTTCAACGTTTAGCCCCCTTCCCTTTCAACAAACCTACCCCTAATGCGGCCATGGCTACCGCAATAACGCCATTCAAATAGTTAAAAAACGCATAGGGCGCATAGTCGAGAACCTCAACACCAAGTGTTGCAGAATAAAACGCACCGGCGGTTGTCCAAGGAATAAGCCCCGTGGTCATGGTTGCCCCCTCTTCTACCGACCTTGATAGCACGGCAGGGTCAAGGTGCTGCTGTTCATATTTTGGTTTAAACAGTTGGCAATTTAAAATAATCGAAATGTAAGCCTCGCCCATGGCCACATTACCTAAAAACCCCGATGCTATAGTTACTGCAATTAAGGTTGCCGTGCGCTTTACACGTTCAATAACGCCTGCCAGCAAAACCGCTAAAAAACCAGCGCCGTGCAATATGCCGCCTAATGCTATTGCCATTAAGGCGAGGAGCAACGTCCAACTCATACTGCTGATGCCGCCCCTACCTAAAAGCGCATCTAAATTCTCGATGCCCGTATTTTGTGGTGTGTTTTCCCACAGCGCGTTAAGCACGCTAATAGTGTTGGTGCCTTGGTAGAAAATAGCGATGATAACGGCAAGCAGAATACTGCACGACATGGTCACTTCAGCCGGCACTTTTTTAATGCTTAATACTGTAAGCAATACTAGAGGTAACAGTGTTATGTAGGGTGCAAGGTTATAGTGGCTGGCAAGCGCGGCTTTAATTTCAATTATCTGTTCAACATTTAAATTCTGGCTTGCATAACTAACACCTATTACCAGGAAAATGATGAAGGTGACAAGAAAGCTAGGCAACGTAGTGAGCAACATGGCGTACATGTGCCGATAAAGGTTGGTGCCTGCACTCATGGCCGCAAGGTTGGTGGTATCAGAAACCGGTGACATTTTATCGCCAAACGTTGCGCCGCATACTACCATGGCCGCCACAATAGGTAGGGGAATGTTCATGGCAGTGCCAATACCCATTAGCACCACACCCATTGTGCCTACCGTACCCCACGATGTACCTGTAGCCACCGACATTACCGCACACAAAATTAACCCCACCGCTAAAAATATGCTTGGGCTTAGCCAACTTAATCCGTAGTAAATAAGCGTTGAGATAGTGCCGCTTTGCATAAAGCTGGCGATAACCATACCTATAAGGATAAAGATATAGATTGCCGGCATAGCCCGAGTTAATGCACTGGTCATTAACTCTCGAATTTGCAGATACGAGTACCCCAAACTAAAGGCGTTAATACCGGCCCACAGTAAACACAAAAATATAAGCGCGTGCAGGCTAATACCAAGGCCAAACAACCCACCCGCTATTAGTGCCACAATAACGCTAAAACAAAGCAGTGACTGAGCAAAACTGGGGCTACGTAAAACCTGAGGCGATGTTACTGACACGTGGGTACGCTTAAAAGTGAAGTACTGAATTTTAGTATAACGACTTTGCGATGTGTTGGATCAACTTTAACGTTGCATACGTTTGGGATGCGCTTAGTGCTTAAGAAAGTAATGGCCCTTTCAGTCAATTAGTGCTGCCTAACAGAGGAAAATGAAGGGTAACCATTCTCATAAAACACCATAAATGACACTTTAACACTCTAAACACCATTTATGGCTATTTAATTGACACGTCATAGTAAAGCGCCATAATCAAAGAATTACGTCGCAAATCGCTATATTTGGTGTTTTATGGGTAAAGTTGAATATACGAAAAAACTGCTTGGCAACCTCGTAAAGCAAGCGAGAGCTGTTTCCATGGATCAAGAAGAGTTAGCGCTTAGAGCCGGGACCAGTAAAAATACTGTTAGTAGATTAGAGCGAGGAAAAGGCATAAATTCGGATACCTTGCTTACAATATTAAAACAACTCGAAGTGCTTGATCCTCTTATTGAAGCCATCGAAAAAGAGTACGAGTTTGTAAGCGATAACCCGTTGAGGAAAAGCTCACGCGCAGAAAAGGAATTACCTAATGACTTCTAGGACTTATGTCTCTATTGATGGGCTCGAAAATGAGCCAATACTATGTGACGTTGTTAAAATAGACCCGAAAACGAATATGCGGAAATTTCGATTTAGACAACGCTACCTGCAAAGGGATGATTATTTTGAGCAGGTGGTCTAGTCATGGCAATTGTGTTGAGCACTCCGCAAACCATTTCACATTTACTGGCGCAAAAACTTGCGATCCCCAATTACCAACGCGCTTATAAGTGGCAGCCGAAACATGTCAACCAGTTGATTGACGACATATTTCATCACCGCATTAAACCTTGCTACCGTTTAGGTACGGTGGTGCTGCATCAAGATAAAGACAACGATGTTCTCAACATAGTTGATGGCCAACAGCGTCTTCTGACCTTGTCGCTGCTTTGTACTATTTTAAACGAATCAGGGAAACTCATTTCCTCTCCTCTTCTCGAACACAAATTTGAGTCATCCGTTAGTATTGAAAACCTCAAATGTAATGCGCAGATCATCGCTAAACGGGTTGGAAGTCTTTCTGGAATTGAAAGACAAGAACTACTGAATTTCGTTCTTAATAAGTGTGAGCTTATTCAAGTGACATTGGACGATTTAAGTGAAGCATTCCAATTCTTCGACTCACAAAATGCGCGTGGTAAGGCACTAGCTCCTCATGATCTACTAAAAGCTTTCCACCTGCGCGAAATGATGGACTCTAGCGAACAAAGCGAACGGCTGCATCACGTTAGCTTATGGGAGAAAGGTATAAATCCTGACGATAATTCAGCGAATCTACACACGATTATGGGCGAATTCTTGTTCCGAATGCGTCGCTGGATTGATGGTGACTATGGCATCCAGTTTAGTCGGCACAATATTGATGTATTCAAGGGTATTAATTTAGACAAGACGCAGTACGTTTATGCGGATGCAATACTTGCCCTTAACTATGCAGTTGAAAGCTTCAATACTGATATTGCGCGTAAATGGGACAGGCAAACTAAAAATTACCCGTTTCAAGTGGATCAAGTGATAATCAACGGCAAACGCTTTTTTGAGTATGTCCAGCATTACATAGCAATGCATTCAAAGCTATTTGTTGGGGAAAAGGCGCTGCTTAATTCGTTCCTAAATCAGCATACCAAATACCCTGGTTGTTTCCGCAAAGGGGATGTTTACGTTAAAAATCTATTTCTATGTTCGGTTATGTACTACTACGACAAGTTTGGTGATGTGGAGTTAGAAAAAGTAGCACAAATATGTTTTTGCTGGAGCTATTCGTTACGTCTTGAGTTACAGCGTATCGGTATAGAGTCGGTAGACAATCACGCTAAAGCTCGTAGTGGCCTATTAAGAGCCATCAGTAAAGCAATTCATTCTCAACAAGTATTGAATTATCAGCCTCGTTATATCCAAGAGCCTAAATTCACGAATGCCATGGACGTGCAAGCATCTATTAAAGCAATGACATTTGGAAGTTCACATTGAGTAAACATAATCAAGTAACGCAGCTATCTGTACGAGAACTTTTTAATAGCAACACCCAATACATCATCCCTATTTATCAGCGGAACTATGCCTGGGGCGCACCAGAGATTGAGCAGCTTATTCAAGATATTAGTGACGCAGCAGGGCTTATTACTGAAGTAGATGAAACTACTGCAGCAAAACAAGCAAAGTATTATTTAGGTAGTCTTGTTGTTTACGAACGTACAACTATCGCCCAGCAGACCAAAGTAGTGTACGAAACCATCGATGGACAGCAAAGACATACTACGCTGTCTATCTTATTGGCATATCTAAAACATCGGAATGTACTGGGGGTGGATAAATTACAGGAATTAGATCTTAATCTGTCCTTTGATAGTCGCCCCAAATCAACCCGAGCGCTAGATGATATTTATAACGGTATAACTAATGGAGAGTCTGAAGAACCCACCATCCACGCAGCCTTCAACATTGTACAGCGTTACTTCAAAACGAAAGGGCTTGATGTAGCAGCTAAAACTCAGCTGTTTTTTGAGTATCTATTGGATAACGTCATCGTACTAAAAGTTGTTGTTCCACCACAAACCGACCTCAATCACTACTTTGAGATCATGAACAACCGTGGCGAACAGCTGGAGAAGCATGAAGTTTTAAAAGCGAAATTCATGGCTACGCTCGGTAATGACGAAGAAAGAAACTGCTTTTCTGTAATCTGGGACGCATGCTCGAATATGAAGCGTTATACCCAAATGGGTTTTCAATCAGATTTACGCAAAACAATATTCGGCGATGATTGGCAAGCGATGCCAATAAGCTTTGATGCCATTAAAGAAAAGCACAATAGCAGGGTACAAAAGCAAGATGCAATGACGCTTCTGGAAATTATCGACGACAAAGCCCTAACCATTAACAGCAATGACGACGAGCGGGAAAAGGAAGAGCGCTTCGGTACGATAATCGATTTTTCAAACTTTTTACTTCATGTTCTAAAACTGATGAAGCCATGTGAGGGCGTTTCGTTAGATGATAAGAGATTGATTGATGCGTTTATTTCTAAGGACAATGGCTTAAAGGTCGAAGCTAAAGACTTTGTTTATGAATTACTCAAGTACCGCATTCTATTTGATAGCTACATAATTAAACCTAACCAAAGCGATGATAAGCGTAAATGGAGTTTGGCAAGGCTTAACGCTAATAAAAGCGGCAAAAGCTTTAATCCTGTGTATACAAATACCTTTGGCAGTGAGCACAATGAAAAAATTCGCATGATATTATCCATGTTTCATGTATCGAACCCCGCCTTAGTCTATAAACGCTGGCTCAACGACGCATTGGATATCATCAATAAAAACACGGTAAAGCAAAAGAATTTCGCGCTTAATGGTGCAGTATATTTAGCTGAACTTGAAAGGTTAAGCGACCGGTATTTTAACGAAATCACCAACGGAAAAAATTTGGCGTTTAACGAAGATCAACCCGGCGTTTTGCACCAAGGAACCGGAGTACAGAATTTTATTTTTAACCGATTGGACTATCTTATTTGGCGTAGGCTTTCGGCTGGTGAGTCAGTAGATGGTATTAGAAGTGAAGACCTTGGTAAGCATTTTTCCGAGTTCCAGTTCTCTTTTAGGACCTCTGTTGAGCATTATTTCCCCCAAACCAATCCGTTTGGTGCGAAAAAAATGAAGGATGTTGATCGTTTTGGAAACCTATGCTTGATCTCACCGAGCAGTAACTCAAAGCTTAGCAATTACTCACCGTTAGATAAGGCAAAGTTTTATCAACAGAACAATCGTGCTGAAAGCTTAAAACAAGCGATTATGATGAAATATAACGAATGGGGTGCAGAGCCTGGGGAACAAGGGCACAAAAACATCGTTAAGCATGAAGCTGAGATGATAAAGATTTTGCTTAATCAATAATGCGCTTAAACAAGTTTTAATGTAGTAAGTCGCTGTTCTAGGTGTACTAACTCTACGTACAGATGAAAAGAAGAGAAAATGGCCCGCCCTAGAGGATTCGAACCTCTGACCTCGGCCTCCGGAGGGCCGCGCTCTATCCAGCTGAGCTAAGGGCGGATTGTATAAACAACGCTGCGTTTGCATACATGACAATACGCTAATAAGCGCATACTGCAAACGGGGCGTAATAATACTTAGGGCGCGGGCTACCTTCAACTGATTTATTAAATTCTATTTAATAGGCCTTTGTTTGATATTAAAAATCCTTACTTTTTATAGGTAATTGGCCTCAAATAGTTGTCCAGTACCAATTTACCGTTATAATCTGGCCAGTTATATTTTAAACAAATTCATCATTGCCTGGAGACAGATGTGAAATTAAAGACTTGGTTAACTGTTGCTGCTACTGCGCTAACCGTTTTTGCAGCACAAGCACAAGAAATGAGTAACGATGAAATTGCCGAACGTATTAAGCCAGTAGGTAAAGTTCACGTAGCGGGTGCAGCGGCCGAAGGCAGCGCCGCAGCGGCAGGTGGTGCAAAGTCTGGTGAAGACGTTTATAACTCTGCTTGTGTAGCGTGTCACTCAGCAGGTGTGCTTGGTGCACCTAAACTGCAAAACGCAGCAGATTGGCAGCCTCGATTGGACGAGCGTGGTCTTGACGGTGTTTGGCAAAACGCGCTAAACGGCATCAACGCCATGCCTGCACGTGGTACATGCGGTAATTGTACTGACGACGAAATAAAAGCAGCAATCGAGTACATGATTGAAGGTATTTAATTACCTTCAGAAAAGTAACTAGTTGCTTGAAAAAGTAGCGTTTTCCAGCATATTCGGTTAAGTTATGTGTTGAGAAAACGCTCTTTATACTGGCGAACGGAATGTCATTAGATTCAACGCAACTTGAGTTGACAGAAGAGGAACTGCGCGAACTTATTCCGCAGCTTCAACAACTCACTGAAAAATATAAGCGCGCTGAACGTGTTCAGAAGGCGCTTTTTGACATTTCTGAACTTGCCAGTTCTGTAAGCCAGCTCAACCGCCTCTATTCTGCCATTCACGAAATCATTGCTGAGTTCATGAATGCTGACAACTTCTTCGTTGCCTTTTACGAACCCGAAAATCACGTAGTCGACTTCGCTTATTTTGTGGACGAATTCGATGAAAAGACAGTTAAACAGCTTCCTGCCGAAAAACTTATGGATGGCATGACCGGTTATATTTTAAAAACCGGCAATCATTTGTTTTACAAGCGAGACGATGAAGAACGTTTGGCGAATGAATTTGGTAGTAATTGGCGCCATGGTGGTGCAAACTTACGACGAAGGCATTCACTATAGTCAGGAAGACTTAGAGGTTTTGCTGTTTGTTTCTCAACATATCGTTACTACCGTTGATAGGGTTAAGAATCGCGAACTCACTGAACGTACTATTCGAGAACGCACCCGCCAGCTTCGCAAAACCAATGATGACTTACAGGAAGAAATTCTAGAACGTCAAAAAGTTGAGTCGCTGCAACATGCGCTTTTTGAAATATCTGAACTGGCTGCAAATCTAGAAGGAGACATGAATGTTTTTTATTCTAGCCTTCATGAAATTTTGGCGCGCCTAATCAGCGCTCCCAACTGCTACATCGCCATTTTAGATAAGCAACAGGAAAGCCTCTCGTTTCCTTATTTTAGCGATACGGAGCAAGAAACCGTCGAATCGCGACCGCTAGGGCTTGGGCTTACGGAATTCGTGCTTCGCACGGGGCAAGCAGAACTTATTAACCCACCACGGGTGCTGGAGCTTGCTGAGTCTGGTGATTTAGACGTTTCAGTGGCGCAAACTATGCTAAATAGCGCCAACTCTTGGCTTGGCTCACCGCTAATTGTTGATGGCGAGATAGCCGGTGTTATTGCTGTGCAAACTTATGGGAAGCATGCCAAATACACCAATCGCGACCAAGAGTTACTGCGCTTTGTATCGCACCATATAGCAGTGGCCATGGAGCGTAAACGCAACACCGAGTCAATGCAGCGCTATAACATACAGCTTGAAGAGCGGGTTAAAGAGCGCACAGCAGAGCTCGATCGCGCCAACAAGTTTTTAAAACAGCAGATTGAAGAGCGTAAAGAAATAGAATTAAAGCTTATTCACGACGCGCATCACGACTCGCTCACGGACCTTCCTAACCGAAGTATGTTTACCAGTCGTCTTGAATTGGCCATAGCGAGTAAACAACGCTATGGCGAAAACCTGTTTGCTGTTTTGTTTATCGACCTAGACCGGTTTAAGGTAATTAACGACACGCTGGGTCATCATGCCGGCGACGAGTTTCTTGTAGAGGTCTCTCGACGTATCGCACTTTGTATTCGAGGCCATGACCTGTTAGCCCGTTTAGGCGGTGATGAATTTGTGGTGTTACTCGATAACTTTGAAGATGAAAGTGATGTTGAAGAAGTCGCAAACCGCATAATTGAATCGATTTCTGAGCCATTTTTACTCGACGGCCGCGAGATGTACTCTGGCGCAAGCGTCGGGATTGCTCATCTAGAAAGCTACTATCGAAGTGCCGATGAAGTGTTGCGCGACGCCGATGCGGCAATGTATCAGGCGAAAACGCTCGGCCGCGGCAGATTTGTGATGTTCGATAAAAGCATGCGCGATCGCCTAATTGAAGAGCTTGAATTAGAAAACGAGTTCAGGCACGCACTCAGAGACGAGGCGTTTGATTATTTTTTACAGCCCGTGGTCGATGTGCGTAATAGCAGTATTTTATATTGCGAAATGTATATTCGATGGTCTCACCCTGCCTTTGGAAAAATTGCCAGAGAACAGTTCAGACAAGTTGCGGAACACAGCGGCTTAACGCTTGATTTAGACCTTTTTCAATTACACAAAGCGTGCGAGTTGATTAATCATTATCAATCAACTGACGAGCCCATCAGTAAAATTGCGGTAAATGTGTCGATTAATCATCTGCTACAGGCATCAATGGTCAATCAGATGATTTCAGTGATACAAGACGCTGGCGTTCAGCCTAAACAGCTTGTTTTTGAATTTGATGAAAACGATCTTAACCGTCGTTCACAGTTTATTTTACCTGCTATTAAAAAACTCAAGCGCGCAGGTGTTACTTTGGTTTTAGATAACTTTGGTAGCGGGCTTGCCTCGCTCAGTTATTTGTTTGCTTACCCCTTCGACTTTATAAAAATAGACCATCGGTTTGTAAAGTCACTGCCTCGTTCGCAGCGCAACCTGAAGCTCATTCAATCGGTCATGCTTATATCTGAACATTTGAAGTTTCAAGTCATTGCCGAAGGCGTAGATTCTCAGGCGCAACTAGACGCGTTATCTGAAATAGAATGTTGCTATGCGCAAGGCAAGATTTTAAAACACGCCAAAGTGCTCGATATGGCGCAGCTGGCCAGCTAGCAAAGCACGAGTTAGCCACCGCCAAATAGCGGCTCGGCCGCTGCCTATCGCTTTTACTTTTTACCCAAAATCCCCCTAAGGTTAGCAATACCAACCTGCGCCTTTTGCTGACGCTCTTCTTTGGTTACTTTTGGCTTTTGGTTTTCCCACTGTACGTCATCAGCCGGCAATTCAAATAAAAAGCGGCTGGGCTCTGGATTAATGACTTCACCGAACTGCCTGCGCTCTTTAGCAAGGCTGAAAACAAGCTCTCGCTGAGCACGCGTAATACCCACGTAAGCAAGTCGGCGCTCTTCTTCTACGTTATCTTCGTCAATGCTGCTTTGGTGTGGCAATAGGCCTTCTTCCATGCCCACTAAGAATACAATAGGAAATTCCAAACCTTTTGAGGCATGCAGCGTCATTAACTGTACTTGGTCCCCTTCCCCGTCGTCTTCGCCGCGCTCCATCATGTCACGCAATATCAGACGGTTCACCACTTCGGTTAATGTCATGGGTTGGTCTAGGTCATTGCCTTCCAGCATATCGTTAACCCAACCGAACAAGGTACTTACGTTGGCCATGGCCATTTCAGCAGCTTTAGGGCTGGCGCTGGTTTCATACAGCCATTCTTCATAACCCATGGTGCGGATCATGGTGCGCACTGCATCGGCAGTGTTGCCACGCTCTGCATTGTCCGACAACTCAACCACCCAACGGGCAAAGGTAGAAACCGAATGAAAGGCTTTGTCGGGCAGCACGCTATTTAAGTTAGGGTGCGTCGCCGCTTCGAACATAGACACGCCCAAGCTATTTGCAAAGTTACCCAGTTTTTCCAGCGTAGCGCGGCCTATACCGCGCCCTGGCGTGTTAATAATGCGAAGCAAAGCGTTATCGTCGTCTTGGTTCACCAACAACCTTAAATACGCCATAATGTCTTTCACTTCAGCACGACCAAAGAACGACATACCGCCGCTGATTTTGTACGGAATGCGGTTACTCATTAACAGCTTTTCAAAAATACGACTTTGGTGATTCCCGCGATACAAAATGGCGTAGTCTTTAAACTGGGTGCGGTTCATGAACTTGTGCGCCAGCAGTTCTGCCACCACGCGCTCACCTTCATGCTCTTCGTTCTTCGCCTCTATCACTTTTAGCGGCTCGCCGTACTGCAGCTCTGAGAACAGGGTTTTATCGAACAAATGCGGATTGTTCTGAATAAGAATATTCGCGCAATGCAGAATACGGCCTGACGAGCGGTAATTTTGCTGTAGCTTAATGACGTTTAAGCGCGGAAAGTCTTGCTGTAACAGGTGCAAATTCTGCGGCTTAGCGCCACGCCATGAATAGATAGACTGGTCATCGTCGCCCACCACAGTAAAGCGCGCACGCTCACCTACTAATAGCTTTACCAACTCGTACTGACTGGTATTGGTATCTTGGTACTCATCCACCAGCAAATAGCGAATTTTGCTCTGCCATTTGGCTCTTATTGCTTCGCTACTTTTTAAAAGTAATGTAGGTAATAAAATTAGGTCGTCGAAGTCTAGCGCGTTATATGCCTTAAGGTTGTCTTGGTAACGCTTGTAGGCTTCTGCAAACTCTCTCTCACCCGTGCTGGTTGCTGATTTTAATAAAGCATCAGGCAAGATAAGATCGTTTTTCCAGTTCGAGATGCAGCTTTGTAAAAGCTGAAGCTGATCTTTATCGCCATCGAGGGTGTCGGACGTCAAATCGTTAAGCAACGCGAATGAGTCTTTATCGTCAAATAACGAGAAGCCCGGCTTTAGGCCTAAGTCTTTTACATGAGCTTTAATAATGGTTAAGCCCATGGTGTGGAAGGTTGACACTTTTAACCCGCGTGCTTCTGGCTTACCCAAGGTTTGCGCAACACGTTCTTTCATTTCACGTGCGGCTTTGTTGGTGAAGGTAACCGCTGCAATATAGCGCGCTGGCATATCGCAGTTTCTAACTAAATGAGCAATTTTGTTGGTAATTACACGGGTTTTACCACTGCCCGCCCCTGCCAGCACCAAACATGGGCCAGACACATAGGTAACGGCAGATTCTTGAGCTTCATTTAGTTTCATTTAATACCTAAAACAACGTACATTTTGGGCGCGACACAGTTTTCATTGCATGTCGTGTCGATACCGATAGAATAGCTTTCACATTTTGAGCTGCGCATTATAAGGGAATTCCATGTTGGATCCGAAGAAACTCGAAGATTTAGCGAAACAAATTGCTGATGCCGTACCACCTGGCGTTAAAAACATGGCTGAAGAAGCCGAAGGTCGAGTAAAGGCAGTATTGCAGTCGCAGCTGTCTAAGCTAGATTTAGTAACTCGTGAAGAGTTCGATATTCAAAGCCAAGTGCTTATTCGTACTCGCGAAAAGCTAGACGCAATGGAAAGCCGCATTGCAGAGCTTGAAGCAAAGCTAGCAGAAAAGTAGCTATTCACAGCTTATAGAAACCACAAAAAGCGCCTTTATGGCGTTTTTTTATTGAAACCGATAAATTAAAAAATGCTCTTCTGTCTTTGCAAAAGCACAGAACAAAGAAAACGTTACATCAAGATCTCTAAACCTTTCTGCTCAACAAGACTCAGAAGCTTTAAAGAAGTACCTCGAGGCTTTTTGTTCCCCTGCTCCCACTGCTTGATTGTAGATGGCGTGATATTTAAATAGGCAGCAAAAACAGCTTGGCTTACTCTTGCTTTTTCACGGATTGCTTTTATCCGCTGTCCATCATATTGCTTGAGTTTGGGTAAACATAATGCATCAAACTTATGCATAGTCTGCTTATCCATTACTCCGGCTTCGCTCAAGTCTTTTGCAGTACTATGTACTACATCTAAAATGCTTTCTTTCATGTTATCTCACCTCTTCAATACTACCTGAATCAATAGCTTTCTTAAGCTTTTCCTCGCTGTAGTTCAGTAGCTCTTTAGCTAAGAGTTTTAAAGACTTCAACTCTTTAACACTAACGTTAGAGCGGGTGCTTTTGGAAAAACCGTAAATAAAAAAGGCTTTATTATCCACTTGAAAAGCTATGAGGGTTCTTAAACTTCTACTTTTGCCCTGCCCCAAAAGAGGTACTCGCTTTTTATATACGTTTGCACCTAAATCGGCGTCAACTAATCCCTGTTGCATCTCTGCAATTGCTAATTTTAGCAAGCTGTCTGATAAACCTTCCTTACTCGCCCACCTCTTGAACCACTTCAATTTATATATGCGTATAGATTCCATTCGACACCTAAAGTATAACACTTAGTAGCATACTTTGTGCACGAGTTTTAAATACATTTAGTGAGTAAAGCTCGTGCCTATAAAAACTAGTAAATACTTTAGACTGGCTATAATTCAGTTATAAGGGGACATTGGTACAGGTTGAAGTGTGCTGTTGGTAAGTTTTACCTTACCAAATAAAAATGCAGCGCCGTACCAAGCGTAATGGCTAAACCAATGTAGTGGTTTTCAATAAACGCGGTGAAACAGCCTTCACGCTGGCGGCGTTTAATAAGTTGATATTGGCGCACACATAGCAAAGCAGAAAATAGCACCGCTATGTAGTAAGGCCAGGTCGCGTTGATGGTTAAGCCTATGCACCACAGAATAGTTAGCGCCAAGGCTTGCAACAACATCACAATTAATACGTCGTTTTTGCCGAACAGTATAGCGGTAGACTTAACGCCTATTTGCAAATCGTCGTCGCGGTCTACCATGGCGTACATGGTGTCGTACGCTACGGTCCATAGTAAGTTAGCAATAAACAACCACCAAGCGTACGTTGGTACAGTTTCTAGTACGGCCATAAAAGCCATGGGAATGGCCCAACCAAATGCCGCACCCAATACCACCTGCGGCAAGTGGGTATAGCGCTTCATGAAGGGATAGCTTGCAGCAAGCAGTAGCGCAATTACCGACAGCGCAATAGTTTGCCAGTTGAGGAAAAGCACCAGTATAAAAGCGATGGCGATGAGTACACCAAATAGCTGAAGTGCTTGTTTCGCCGACACTTCTTTAGTTGCTAAAGGGCGCTGAGCGGTGCGCTTTACGCTACCATCTACTTTTCTGTCAGCATAGTCGTTAATTACACAACCAGCCGAACGCATAACAATTACACCCGCTACGAAAATTAAAGTAATGCCTAATGACGGCAAACCTTGCGCCGCCATAAGCAGCGCCCACAGCGTAGGCCATAATAATAAATATATGCCAACCGGTTTGTCTAAGCGCATTAATCGCGCGTATGCGTTCCAATTATGCTTCATAGCTTATTTCACATAGAATTAGTAAGAAATTTTGCGTATTTACAACCGCTTTGCACATTACAGCCCGATTTATTATCAGCTTGCTTTTGCGTTTTTCATTGCACAGTAAGCCGGCGCTTCAGGCAGAAACACTTCAGCCACTATCATGCTGTAATTGTCTAATGTAAACAACGAGCGTCGCCCCCACAAAGTATGCGATGTGTTATAGCCAAACGCTGAAGCTGACAACTGGCATAATTGAAACGCTGAGCGTTTAAATCTGGCATCATTGAATAGACGCTTTCCTAACGGCTCATTACCTAACTCAGAAAGTTCTGCATCAACAAACGCTTGAGGGATAATAGAGCGTGCAAATACCCATGGCGTACCGTCACCACACAACAGTATTTCTCGCGCCTGATAACGAGTGTCACCATTGGCGAATAATAGTGATTGCTCACTTGGATGAGGCACTTGTGTCTGCTGGCCTAACAGCTGTAATGCAAAATGCTGACAAGACGCTTGCACCCTTTCTGTTAGCGAACCGGTATCGAGTAGCCAATTTTTCAACTGCGCATCATCTATCAAGATGTCGTCTGGCCCGTGCCAATTTACAGGTAATCCCACTGGAAAGGTGGCAGTAAAACTCACATGAAAAACTCGCATTATTAAACTGTTAGTATCATAACACGGTTCGCCAATCACCTAACAATTTTCAGTGGTTCTACTTTTGCAGTAGTGCGTTTAAAAGAAGTTTTGCTACACTACGGTACAGACGTCATAACTTTTACGATTTGGTTTACTCCATGCTTAAGACTTTATTTTTACGTTGCTTAGCAATAACTTGCTTAGTTTTTGGAAGCGCAAGCGCGTTGCATGCGCAAGAGCAAGCAAACTACGCATATTTAGGCTTAGAACCTGAAATTGTGACGAACTACATTAGCGACAGCGCGAAAAAACTGGGGTACGTAAGAGTACAGATGGAGTTAATGATACACGACGTTGGCCAACTAGAAATTGCCGAGCACCACATGCCATTGTTGCGCTCAACTGCCATAGAAATTTTTGGGCAACAACCCGCAGAAAAGGTAAAGTCGCTAACGGGCCGCGAAGATATCAGACGGGCAATTTTAAAGGCACTTCAAGACCACATGAAGCAAGAGACTGGCGGCGAAGTAATTAAAAATGTGATATTTACTAAGTATTTATACCAAGGCGGCTGATTGCACGCCTTTCTAACGCTTGGCCGCTAGGTTTACAACACCCGCTAGAATGCACCCACACACAAGGCCTGCTGTGTGCGCGGCATTAGCCATATTTACCCATAGAATATCGGCATAACCCAGTACCAGCCACACCAGCATAAAACCCACTATTGAGTTAGGAAGCGACAGGCCCCAGGTAGGCCGCAACCAACCAAGCCACCAAACAAAGCCCATTACTGCATAGACTACACCCGACAGTCCACCGAATAAAAATAGGTCGCCTTGCACCGGTGTACTAAACAGCGCTTGCGCTGCATTTGAAACCACTGCCGACACAATGAACACCAGCAATAGCATGCTCACCCCTAATGTGCGTTCTATTTTGGCGCCCAGCATACACCACCACAGTAAATTGAATACAATGTGAAGCACTGAAAAGTGTATAAAGGCAGGGCCAAGCAAACGCCACCACTCATGGTTTTGCGCCAACGTAGAAAATGGCTGCATCAGTAATTGCTGCGCTATTGGGCTAAACAGGCCCAATAGAGATAAACCGTAAACCAACGCACAAAGCAGAAAAACAACCGATGTAAATGGTGCTTTAATCGCATTGCTTATTACGGTGTTAAAAGAAAAAGTACTGCTAGTTGAAGAAAGCTTCACTTTTTTGCCGCTGTCCCAAGCGGCTTGCTGATATTTTGGGTTAGTTGGGTTTGCCAAAAAATCTTCAGCGATGATCTTAGCGTTATCAACATGTTCAGCATGTTGAAGCACAACAATAAACTCATTGTTTGTATTGCGCTCTTCACTGTTGATAACCACGTCAGCAGGGATGTGCTGACTGGTTAGATAGTTTGCGAGCAAATATGCAGCGTTTTGCTGATTAAACGCAATAAGCGGATGCGCCATTGTTAATCAGTTACTACCGGGTTTGCCTGACGCCATGCTTCAAATCCGCCGTCCATACTGTAAACACTCTCAAAGCCTTGCTGGGCTATTACTTGCGCCGCCTGTTGACTGCTTACACCGTGATAGCACACTACCACAACGGGTGTCGACTTGGGTGTTTGTTCTAAAAACGCCGCAAAATTATCATTGTTTAGCGGCGCTGCGTTGGGCATATGGCCATTAGCAAACGACTGCGGATCGCGAATGTCTACTATTGCGACATCGCCTTCAAAGTTTGCTACGTCGTTTACGCTAATGTGTGAAAATGTTGTCATTATTGCCAGTCCAGAATAACTTTACCTGATTGTCCTGAACCCATGGTATCAAACCCTTTTTGAAAGTCATCAATAGAAAAGGTATGTGTGATAATGGGCGAAAGGTCTAAACCGCTTTGCAGTAGGCTAGCCATTTTATACCAAGTTTCAAACATTTCTCGACCGTAAATACCTTTTATCACTAAACCTTTGAAGATAACCTGGTTCCAGTCGATAGCCACGTCCTGCGGCGGAATACCCAGCATGGCAATTTTACCGCCATGGTTCATTTTGTTCAGCATGTCTCTAAAGGCTACCGGCACGCCAGACATTTCTAGCCCTACGTCAAAGCCTTCTGTCATGCCAAGTTCGTTCATTACGTCTTTCAAATCTTCTTTGCTTACGTCAACGGCGCGAGTAGCCCCCATTTTCTTTGCAAGCTCTAAACGATAAGGATTTATGTCGGTAACCACTACATGACGGGCACCTACGTGCTTAGCCACCGCCGCAGCCATAATTCCAATTGGCCCCGCCCCGGTAATAAGCACATCTTCACCAACCAGATCAAAACTCAGCGCGGTATGCACGGCGTTTCCAAACGGGTCAAAGATAGACGCGAGGTCGTCGCTGATATTGTCCGGAATTTTAAATGCATTGAATGCGGGAATAACTAAGTATTCTGCAAAGGCCCCAGGGCGGTTTACACCCACACCTTCGGTGTTGCGGCATAAGTGCACACGTCCAGCACGGCAATTACGGCAGTGGCCACAGGTAATATGCCCTTCACCCGATACGCGGTCGCCAATCTGAAAGCCTTTTACTTCTTGTCCCATACCCACAACTTCGCCCACGTACTCGTGGCCTACTACCATAGGTACTGGAATGGTATTTTGCGACCACTCGTCCCAGTTGTAGATATGCATATCAGTGCCACATATGGCGGTTTTGCGAATTTTAATAAGTAGGTCATTGTGACCTACTTCAGGCTTGGGCGTGTCTTGCAACCAAATGCCTTTTTCTGCTTTCGCTTTAACTAGCGATTTCATGAGATAACTCCCATTTCACGGCCCACTTCAATAAATGCGTCAATAGCTTTATCAACGTGCGCAAGGCTGTGGCCTGCTGACATTTGCGTACGAATACGCGCTTGGCCCTTTGGTACAACTGGGTATGAGAAGCCGATAACGTAAATGCCTTTTTCTAAAAGCTTATCGGCCATTTCGCTGGCTAAACGAGCGTCGCCAAGCATCACCGGAATAATTGCGTGATCTTTACCTGCAAGGGTAAAGCCTGCCTCTTCCATACGCTTGCGGAAATGATTGGCGTTCCGCCATAAGTTAGCGCGTAACTCGTCGCCTTCTTTCATCATTTCAAACACTTTAAGAGACGCTGAAACAATAGGTGGCGCAACAGAGTTTGAGAAAAGGTAAGGACGCGAACGCTGGCGCAGCCATTCTACAACTTCTTTTTTACCTGACGTGTAACCACCTGACGCACCGCCTAGGGCTTTACCCAATGTACCGGTAATAATGTCTACTCGCCCCATAACCCCGCAATATTCATGGCTACCTTTACCATTTTCACCCAAAAAACCTGTAGCGTGGCAATCGTCAACCATCACCATGGCGTTATATTTGTCCGCCAGATCGCAGATTGACGCCAGGTCAGCAATTACACCGTCCATTGAAAATACACCGTCGGTGGCAATAATTTTAAAGCGTGCGCCGTCAGCATCTGCTTGCTTTAACTGCGCTTCCAATGCCACCATGTCGTTATTAGCGTAGCGATAACGCTTCGCTTTACTTAAACGTACCCCGTCAATGATACTCGCATGATTAAGGGCATCGGAAATGATGGCGTCTTCTGGGCCTAACAACGTTTCAAACAAACCGCCGTTGGCGTCAAAGCATGACGGATACAAAATTGTGTCTTCCGTGCCTAAGAAGTCGCTTATTGATGACTCGAGTTGTTTATGGATGTCTTGCGTTCCACAAATAAAGCGTACCGACGCCACACCGAAACCGTGAGTGTCTAAGCCTTGCTTCGCTGCTTCAATAAGGCTTTCATTGTTCGCCAACCCAAGATAATTGTTTGCGCAAAAGTTGATAACGTGGTCGCCATTGGCGACATCGATATCAGCCTGTTGTTGTGATGTGATCACGCGCTCTTTTTTGTACAAGCCATCTTGTTTAGTAGCTTCAATTTGCGTTTGCAAATGAGAAATAAATGCCGCAGACATGCCATTCTCCGAGTCAAGGTATAAAAACCGCTAGTGTAATGAAAGCCCGCTGAAGGGTACACTTTATTGCGCTGGTTTTAACGGGTTGTAAGACTAAATTTGTAAATTTATCGGCACAGTCGGTATTGCGAGGGCGCTGGCCTGTGCAGTACGTTTTTTTAGCATCGCAGAGTAAAAGCACTAATTACTCAAACAAATTTTTTTGGAAAGCACTTGCTACGGCGTCTTGCCAGTAACCATTACTCATCTTGTCTTGCAAAACGTGCCAGATATCTGCTTCGGGAATGGGTCTACTCAATAAATACCCCTGACCAATGTCGCAAGAAAAGTGACAAAGCAGCTCGTATTGCGCTTGGGTTTCTATTCCTTCTGCTACCACCTGCATACCCATGTTTCGCACCATTGAAATTGTTGAATGCACAATATTTCTATCATCTGCGCTGCTTTCTATGTTCGCAACAAAGGAGCGATCTATTTTGATAAAATCAGCGGGCATTGACTTTAAATAGCTCAAAGAGGAATAACCAGTACCAAAGTCATCAATAGCTATCATGCAGCCCATATCGCGAATAGTACGCATTATCTCTGTTGCTCGTTTAATATCTGATACCAATACCGTCTCTGTAAGCTCTAAACATATCTGCGCTGGCGCTACGCCATTTTTTTTAATCTGCTGGTTTAAAAATTCAGGGAGAGAGGGATCTAAAAATTGCCCAGCAGACAAATTAATCGCCATCTTCACATCGCCGAAACCGCTATTTCTAAGTTCACTAAGAAGGTAGGTTGAGCGTGCGATTACCCAATAATCAAGCTCAAGCATAAAAGATGTTTTCTCAAGCAGTGGAATAAAATTCGCGGGCGATATATGCCCTTTTATAGGGTGCTTCCACCGCAATAACGCTTCAAAGCCGATAAGCTTTCCCGTTTTCAGCGCTATCTGTGGCTGTAGCGCTAAGCTAAATTGGTTGTCTCTTAGCGCTTCCCTAGCTTCTGACTCTAGTTCCACTTTTTGCATTACTTTTAAATTCATTGTTGCGTCGTACACACGATATTCTGCACCTTCCTTCGCTTTCGCTTCGTACATTGCAATATCAGCATGTCGCAGTAGTTCAACGGGCGTAGCCCGTGAATGGCTTGAAATAGCAATACCAATGCTAATAGACACGTAAAACGTAATACCGTCTACGATAATTGGGTCAACAAACTCACTTAAAATTTTACGGGCAACCGTATCTACATGGCTCTTATCTTCAATATTTGTAAGTAAAACTACAAATTCGTCACCGCCAAAGCGAGATGCAATATCAGATTCCCGAATAGGTCTTGATATTCGCATGGCGGCCGCTTTTAATAATTTGTCGCCTACATCATGCCCGTGACTGTCGTTGACTTTTTTAAAGTCATCAAGGTCCATAAACATCAGTGCCACTAGGTGATCGTCACGCATTGAACTGGCTAACTGCTTCTCTATTTGAAACGTGAGCATGTTTCTATTTGGCAAGCCTGTGAGCACATCAAACATTGCCATTTTTTCTAATTTTGCGGTATTGATTGCCATCTGCCCGTCAAAATTTTCCAGTTGCCTTGCCAAATTATTCGCCGCATCTTCAACAACATCAAGCTCGTCGGTAAGGCGAAAAACCGGTGCTTTACGCTGCCTGGCCGTTATCGCATAAAACTCGGAAAACTTATGCTGCGCCAACATTGGTAAGCGCTCACTTATATCCAAAAGCCTGGATTTGTATTGATTTAAAAATAAATACAACAACGATGAAAAGATAAAAAACAGTGCAACGGCGGTAGAAATAACAATGATTTGATATTGCTCTTTCTGTTTGACCATTGCAGATACATCCTGAACAATCAACAAAAAGGCCTGATCGCCTAGCACGTGGTCAAAAGGTAACAAACTTACCAGTAGCTGTTTTTCTTCAAGGGGAATGTTCATCCCTTTTATGACTAAATCATCAATGCGCCATTTGTTAGGAAAGGCATCTAACAATGCTTTTAAGTATTGCCGATTTGCCGCTGAAAGTTGGCTTGCAATGGATAGTTTCGGTGTATCGTCGACGGCTAATGTACTTTGAACAATAGCAACGTTATGCACATCGGTAGCTCTACTAAACAAATAGAGTAATTCTCGCATTGAGGTAGATACCACCACTACCGGTGGAATTTCTGACGAAGCCATAACAGGAATAGAGATGTAATGCGTACACGTATCGGCGCAAGACAGTACCGAGCGGCTTTCAAATGTATTACGAGTGCTGTTAACTAATTTTTCAACTTGTGGTGACATCACATGGGCAGCATCGTTCCACACCCCATTTTCATCAATTATCATCAGCTCATCTACTTGAAAATTGAGCGTCAAATATTCTTTTAGATTGTCTAGCGACTGTTGTAACCGCTTTAAGTCGACAATGTTTCCGCTACCTTGATGACTAATAATATCGATTAGCGTGATCATTCGGCTGTGAAGAATTTCTTCGAACAGTTGAACCCGTCGTTGGTGGCTAATTTGGTTTTCCCGCTGTTGAAGCAGCACACGCGCTTCCGACTCTTTTATCAAAACGGCCGAGATAATGATAGAAACCGTTAGCACCATAGCGAGCAAAATCGCAATAGTTTTTGTGGTGAACGATACTTTTACTCTCATCAATATAGCCTAAAACCAATACATTAATTGAACAGACCACATTTCCCAGTGCTTGTCAGTATGTGACGCAATATTTCGATTGAGTAGGCTTACCACTCGAGTTGCCCCCTCTACCCAATGGTATTCGCCTTGCAAGCGCCATTTCGGCGCAATGTCCCAACGAACGCCAATAGTTACTGTATCTTGATAACCAAAATACGCAGGAATAGTACCGCCAGACAGCGCCTCTAATTGCTTACCGTTTCGGTCGGCAACATTGTTTATATAGGTATCGTACCCCACCAAACCACTGAGCTCATTGTTGAAAATATACCGCGCCTGTACGAACCCCCCTTCACCTCTTCGCTTCTCTGTAAACTCGGGAGCAAAGAGACCAAAACTGTCTTGGATCTCGCGTACTAATTCACCTGACAATTCCCAGTTCTCAGCATAGTATTGCCCCGATAGCATCAACCTTTCGATATTCGCTCCACCACTAAGCCTATTGTCCTGTTCAGCGGGACGATATACAAAATCAGAATCAAGCCAACTAAAACCAAGCTTCCAATTCATTGTCGCTGGTTGCCAAAAAACCGAGGCTTGATGCACGTAATCTTGTTTTATTTTGCCTTTAGCATCTTCACCTAACAGAAATTCTCGTTGAGATTCGTTAATATTTGAACGACCATAGCTCCAATTTACTTCCCAAATACTTTTTCTACCAAAATGTGAAAAACTTGCCTGTAGGCCATTACTGCCAAGCGCGACATCACGAAATCCATCGAAGTATACAGATTGAGGCAGTACAGAAGTGTAGCGCGTTTGTGGGACATCCCGCGTGACAGAGTAGAGCCAATGACGATTTTTAAAACGACCTAAGTGAACTTGTCCCTTCCAATTTCCCGGCAATGTAGGCAGCGACCAATCGATAAATAGGTAATCTAGACGTGTTCCTTGCTCAAACCGGTTCCCGCCATCAAGATAGTTAACTTGCCCAGCAACAGAGATATTTTCAGTCAATTGGTAATAGCCATTAATGCCTACTTCTGTAAGCTCTCCGGTAATTTCATTACCGTCAGTAATAAATTGACTGCCCGATGATTGCGCCACACCTTGAGAAACGTATCCGTGCCAAGAAAAATCCGATGCATTCACCACGTTACAAAGTGCATACAGAGCCACTAAAAGCATCCTTTTCATCATTCGCTCACCTCTACACGTCTCAACTTAACAATGTCGTTTTTTTCAACGTATCCAATGGCCCCTTCCGTACTTTCCAGCGCCTCGATTAGTGCTTGATAGGAAGATACCCGTACAGGCGTAACCCCTTGACCTGAGAAAGTAATTTGATCCCAAAGCCGTGAAAGTTGGTAGGGAAACATATGCAATATTTCACGACAAAACTCTTTGTGAAGCACGTCGTCGTCTTGCAGAACAAAAACTGAAATTTTGCGGCCATCTTGCCAATACTGTCGATGCCCTGTGAATATTTGACGAAGATCCGTTCTGTTAAGCTCACTTATCATCACGCTCTCGTTCACCATTACATGTAGATTGGCGGCAAACGCATTTTGCACAAACAAGAACGGCAGTAACCCAAAAAGTAATACCGTTGGCAAAAAGTGTGATTTAGGAATAGCAGTCAGCCAACGCAGCGCGGGCTTTTTCATTGAATAACAACTCCCTGTTAAAGCAGAGGTACACTTGGCTTTGATAAGTGTAGATAATAGTTAAAAGAATTACCTTACATTTAAGGTAATTGTGCTAAAAGTGACGCCACTTCATGCTGCACCATCTCAACAGAAATGTTTTCCATTAGGTTGGCCCCTTTAGCGCGTATTCCCCACGGCAACTCATGCCACGGCTTACCTTTTTGCTCCTGTATGCATTCATCATAAACCGAAACGACGCTGCTTAGAGAATGATAAGGGCCGGTTCGCCTTGGGTTAGAATGTGCATACAAACCTATTACAGGTGTGCCTACTGTTGTCGCCATATGTGCCGGGCCCGTGTCAGGAGCAATAACTAATTGTGCTTGCTTCAATAAAGACAGTAACTGGTGTAACGATGTTTTCCCAGTAAAATCTTCAATTTCAAAAGAGACGCACGCTTTTATTGCATCTGCCGTTTTGCGGTCAAGCTCGCCCGGGCCGCCGCATATTATTACGTTGGTTCCCATTTGATGGATATGGTCAGCAATACTTGCGTATCGCTCTGGCAACCAATTTCGCTCGGCTTTGCTGGCAGCTGGTGAAATAACAACAAAGTTGCCCAAACGCGAGGCGTGCTGCTCGGCCCAGGCTAAATCTTCGTCTGCAACGGGAATATTCCATGTTATTTCTTGTGAAACAGGCACACCTAATGCGTCGGCAAAATCCATAAAGCCTTCCAACACATGAGCATGTTTGGTGGGGTTAATTCGTTTATTGGCAAACAACCAGTGCAACTCTTTACTGCGTTGCCAATCAAAACCGATACGTTGTTTTGCTTTTATCACCCTTGATGCCAGATTTGCCCGCAGTGCAACCTGCATCATAAGCAATGCATCGAATGTTTCGCCTTTAACAGCACTTTTTAAGGCGTCTACCGCAGCTTTACCCTGCGATTTATCAAAAATAATAAAGCGCACATTAGGGATAAGTTTCACTAATTGATATTCAATTTTTCCGATGACCCAGGTTATTTCAGCATCAGGCCAATGTGTTTGTATTCGAGTTACCATCGCCACCGCATGGCATACATCGCCAATGGCCGATAAACGCATTAAACAAATCTTTTTTCCCACAGAAGCTCTCTCGTTGCTGAAAAACCAAAATAAATCATTAGAATGTGAAATTTACCATAACTTGCGGGCAACATGGCGACAATACGACGAGACATTGGTGCAGGTCATCATTTTATTTTTGACGATGCGTTGATCAGCGAACCCAGCGTAGATACGTTTAGCCCTGAGTTTTGGCAGTTTCAAAACAAAATTACAGGTCAAGCGCAAGGCCGCGGTACGACCATTTTTATACAGCACGAACAACACCATTGGGTACTTCGTCACTTTAAGCGAGGCGGCTTAGTTGGGAAGCTACTCAGTGACCAATATCTGTTTTTAGGCGTGGCGCGCTCAAGACCTTTTGAAGAATTTAGATTACTTAAAATGATGCGTGAACAAGGCCTTCTAGTTCCAACACCAGTGGCTGCGCGCATACATCGTCAAGGCATTATTTATCGTGGCGATTTAATTACACAAAATATTCCAGACAGCAATGACTTGCATCACATGCTTTGTCGCCAAGCGCTTTCAAAAGACGACTGGCATAATGTGGGTAAGGCACTAGCGGCTATGCACAACTGTCAGGTTTATCATCACGATGCGAATATTCGCAATATCATGATGGACCGAAACCGGCACATTTGGCTTATTGATTTCGACAGATGCCACAAGCGAAAGGGCAACAGTTGGAAACAGAGTAACCTAAACCGGTTATTGCGTTCACTTAAAAAAGAAAAAAACAAAAACCCCGTTTTTTACTGGGACGAAAGTGAGTGGAAACACTGTATTGCTGGCTATCGAAGCGAAGTTCGGTAGTATGATACATTGTAAAACACGCGTAATTTTATTAGCGCATAACACTGGCGCTCAATACAACAAAAGATAAGACATTATGCACACAAGAGCACTATACCCTGGCACATTCGACCCTATTACGAATGGTCATGCTGACCTCATTGAGCGTGCCTCTCAATTGTTTTCCCATGTTATCGTTGCTATTGCTTCTAACCCCAGTAAGAAGCCGCTTTTTACCCTTGAAGAGCGAGTGGCAATGATTAAGAAAGTGACTGCAGACTTACCAAACGTTGAAGTAGTCGGCTTCACCGGGTTGCTTGCTGATTTTGCCGATCAACAAAATGCTACCATTCTTATTCGCGGGTTACGCGCCGTATCTGACTTTGAATATGAGTTTCAACTGGCTAATATGAACCGTCGACTTAACCCTAAACTGGAAAGTGTGTTTCTCACGCCTGCAGAAGAAAACTCATTCATATCTTCTACACTGGTAAAAGAGGTGGCGCTACACAGAGGAGCCGTTAGCGGTTTTTGTCACCCTGTTGTTGAGCAAGCCCTTAAAGATAGACTGAGTCAAAAAGACTAGTTTGCACATCAGATAAGCGACCGCCCCTTTATCAACGCTGGCAGTGAACACAGAAAAACGTGTTTCGCTGCCCAATCACCTTGCTTTGAATTGCGTTACCACAAACTTCACAGGGCTCTCCTTTGCGGCCATAAACATTTAAGTGCTGAGCAAAGTACCCCGGTTTGCCGTCGGTTTGTGCAAAGTCTTTCAGAGTAGTTCCGCCCCGCTCGATTGCCTTCGCCAGTACATGCTTGATATTGTCTGCCAGTTTTTTATAGCGCGCTTCGCTAATGTTACCTGCGGCTCGCCTTGGATCGATTCCTGACAGAAACAGCGCTTCGTTAGCGTATATATTGCCTACGCCCACAACAATGGCATTGTCCATAATAAAGTTTTTCACCGGCCCTTTTCTATTTCGAGATAACGTGAACAAACGTTTGTGGTCAAAATCGCCTGTTAATGGCTCTGGGCCCAAGTTATCTAAAAGTGCCAGCGATGTATTGGGAGCTTGAAATAGCACCGCACCAAAGCGTCTAGGGTCGTTTAAACGCAAACATTTGCCTGTAGTGAGTACAATATCGACATGGTCATGCTTTACCACTGGCGTATTAGCGTCAATCACCCGTAATTTTCCAGACATCCCTAGATGCAACACCAAAGTGCCAGCACGGGTATGAATAAGTAAATACTTCGCTCGACGTGTGACAGACGTTACGGTTTCCCCTTCTACCAACGATACTTCGTCAGGAATAGGCCAGCGCATTCTGCGCTCACGTACAACAACATTTTTAATCGTATTATTCAGTAAAAAAGGCGATACGCCTAAGCGACTTACTTCAACTTCTGGTAGTTCTGGCATTTACTCGTTCCACGGCAGTAAGACATTGAGCGTTGCATCTGACAGCTCGTACCAATTATTGTCAAACTTCACTAAGGTAGGCTGCGTGTTAGGATAGAAAGCATACACAAGCCCGTTTGAATTCCCTGCAAGCCAGACCACCACTATATATGGCTGCTCAATGGGGCCTTGCGCCGCTTCAGAGTGCAAATTGGCAGGCACTGAAGTAGCGGGTACTAAGCTTGCCTGAAGCCATTCTAGGTGCTGCTGTTGAGGCGTTACCGTTAAAACAGAATTTGCTCCTTTTTGCCGCCATTGCTGTCCAGTACGCTCTAATCTAAATTGATCTTGTTCAATTTTTAAAACATACGCATTTTGCGGCAGCAATGAACGCGACTGAACGACCGTTTTTTTAGGCACCAAGCTGTCGAGGTTAAACAGCCCTATCATCAGCAACATAGCGATTATAACTACGTTATTCATTGCCCGTTGAGATAGTCTAGCCACTAATTAATTACCGTTTTGTTGTCAATATTGGTTAAGCGCTGCACTTTCTATAAAGCGACAGAGATCAATATAGTAAACGCTTAGCGTTTGATTAGCTAATTAATAGCAGAGCGATAGAACTTGCCCACAAGAGACGCACCGTTGAGGGCTGTACAGAAGCTTATCCTTTAACGCAAAAAACCCGGCAAAAGCCGGGTTTTCGTGGAGACAAAAGCAAGCTAATTACTTGATTTTGGCCTCTTTGAACATAACGTGCTTACGCACAACGGGATCATATTTTTTGATCTCCATTTTGCCAGGCATGTTACGCTTGTTCTTATCAGTAGTGTAGAAGAAACCTGTACCTGCTGAAGAAACTAGTTTAATTTTATCACGCATTGTCGGCTTCCTTAGATTTTCTCACCACGGGCACGGATATCAGTTAGTACTGAATCAATACCTTTTTTATCGATGATACGCATGCCTTTAGCAGACAAACGTAGTTTTACAAAACGGTTTTCGCTCTCAACCCAAAAACGGTGTGTTTGAAGGTTTGGCAAAAAGCGACGACGAGTCGCATTTCTTGCGTGTGAACGGTTATTACCAACCGTTGGACGCTTACCTGTTACTTGGCATACTCTTGACATTGTATTTGTCTCCAGAACAACGATAACTGTCTCGTCAGTCAATCCCAAGCGCTCAAACTAGTGGTTGGGTCAAATGACGTATTACTATAAATTAGAGGGCGCATTTTATACAGCAAAGGCAGGATCATTTCAATAAGAAAGTACAAAAAGGTGACTTTTACCTCTTTTTAAAGGTTAATTTTTGCTCTACACACAATTTCGTCCCAAAAATTTTGCCTTTTGTCGTAGTGTTTCAATTGTAAACTCTGTTACATTTTTATGTAGCAGCGATATACTCAAACAAAAATGCTGTTTAGCGTGAATGCGATCTGGACTTTAAATATCTAGGTCACGACAGTTTTGCATGCGCTTTAGATAGATTGGCAAATAGCCTGCAAAAAGAAAAAGCACAATAGCCTGTGCAGTAAAACCTGCAAATGGTATATGACATCCTCTGACAAATGTCATTATTAAATAATACTGACAAAACGTTCAGTTCGCGAATTGCCCATAACTTTACTTATAATAAAAGGTGTTACATTGCGACGAATTATTACTTTCGGCACTTTTGATGTGTTACATGTTGGACACATTAGAATTTTAAATCGTGCCAGATCACACGGCGATCATCTGACAGTGGGCCTCTCTTCTGACGAGTTAAACTTAAATAAAAAAGGCCGCTGTCCGGTTTATCCCTACCAAAGTCGCCTCGAATTGCTGACTTCGCTACGTTTTGTTGATGACGTATTCAAAGAGGAATCGCTTGAACTAAAGCGAGAATACATCCTTCAACATAAAGCCGATGTTCTTGTCATGGGGAATGATTGGGAAGGTAAATTCGATGAATTCAAAGATATTTGTGACGTCGTTTATTTGCCGCGAACCCCCTCTATTTCAACAACCGAGATTATTGAAATAATCAAGGAAGTACATACATGAGATTTCTGCTTTATTTATCTCAAAACTATTCTTTCGAAATTCTTCGTCCTTTATCCAAAGTTATGCTTGAGGATGGACATGAAGTAAAGTGGTTCGTGCAGGGAAACGAGGTCAATAGGACGCTGTTTTGCGAGGGTGAAGAGGTATTACCTTCTATTCGCGACGCCATAAAATATAATCCAGATGCCACCTTTCTACCGGGCAACCTTGTTCCATCATTCTTGCCAGGACTCAAAGTACAGCTTTTTCACGGATTTGAGTGGAAAAAGAAGGGACACTTTAGGATCCGCGGCTGTTTCGACCTTTACTGCACACAAGGCCCTTTTTTTACGAGAAAGTTTAAAGAACTCAGCGTTCAGCATCCACACTTTACCGTAAGGGAAACGGGCTGGCCCAAGTTGGACTATGTGTTCAGTCAACCTGATACTGGAACAAGTAAAAGTGATACACCGGTTATTGTTTATGCCCCCACATTCTCACCTAGCTTAACGTCTGCACCTATACTGTTTGACAGTATCGTCGCCCTTAGCCAGAAACACGATTGGCAATGGAAAATAAAGTTTCACCCCAAAATGGACAAAGAAACGGTCATGCGGTATCGGCAAGCGCAGCACCCTAAGTTAACCGTGGTAGAGGGATCGTGTATTTCTCCACTGTTGCAAGAAGGTGATGTCATGATCTCGGACACATCATCGGCGATAACTGAGTTTCTGCTCATGCGTAAGCCTGTTGTAACGTATAAAAATGCGCAGCCTGAAGATGTGTTGATAAATATAGATAACGTTAATGCGTTAGAGGCTGGCGTAAATCAGGCGCTAATGATGGAAGCTGACTTAAAAGACAAAATAAACGCCTACTGCAATGAAATGCACCCTTATAACGACGGCAAATCCGCAAGGCGCGTGTTGCAGGCGACACTAGAAGAAATTGCACATTTCCCACGTCAGCAGGTAAATACGAAACCCATTAACTGGTTTAGAAATTTGAAGCTGCGTAAGCAGTTGGGCTACTGGAGCATTTAGTGCGCTAGCTTTACTGCAAAAACATACCACTAACGCTAACATGCGTTAGTCATAGCTAAATGTTAAAAAGGGAGCAGCATGCTCCCTTTTTTACGTCTTACAGGCAAAAACTCTCGGCTTATTAGTCGAAGAATGGCGCCCGAACTTCCGTTTCATCAATTAAACGAGCTGGCCTACGCAACATTTGTCCGCCGTCCCTAGAGATAGGCACCCAAGGGAAAACTCCGCGCCCTTTAGTCGGCTCAGCAATAAACAGGTCTGTTGGTATGGAAATGTAAAACCCTTTAGTAAAGCTTCCTTCACCATACTCCGCAGATGACACGTCGGTAAATGCCGCATAGGCACCCACCACAATACCGCTGTCAAAGCGTTTAGCAAAATCTATGTTTACGCCTTTGTCCTTTGCCAAAAATTGCCCAGCGCTAACTGTAAGCAAGGTGTCATCTAAGAATTCTGGTTGCCAATATACGCTGGCATGCCCAGTTAACGTGTTGTAATCTTCTAACGCAAGTTGGCTGTATGGGTCACGTTGTTTTACGTAATTTAAATCGATTCCGTAAGCAATGTTACTGTCCACAGGACGATAGAGTAGTTCACCACCGATACCGGCAAACATAGTTTCTAAATAACCAGCATATACCTGCCCAAAAATATTGTCTGATACGTCGTCTTTGAAATGTAAGAAACCGGTATCTAACCAGATATCGTTGTCTGAAACATATTCACGCACGCGAGTTCTTACCCGAGGAAGCGTAACGTCTTCACCGTCAACTAAGTAATTAAACTTATCAAAGTTATCCAACAGCGTTACCCGAGCACTGCCTATCAACGCAAAATTTTCGTTAAACGACCACCCGCTGTTTAACACGAACCCCGTTTGATAAAGATAGAACTCTTCAGGGTTTCCGAATGACTGTGTCCAGAAAAAATCAGCGCTGTAAAATAGACCTGAGCTATTAGCAGGATCATAAGCGTCCTTAATCTCGTCTGACGGCGATGTTCTTACGTATGTGTCTTTTATATCAGCATCGATAGATTCATATCTAGCGGCCGCAATAAATGCTTTAGCATCTATCTGAGTATCGACCATAGGTAAGCCACCGGCTGTCTCAACAACGTGGTATGTCTCTACGCTGTCAGGAAGCTCAGAAGCGGCTAGCCTGCCTACCCTCTGAATTGCTTCATCTTCATCTCGATACGCTACCTGAGAGCCGTAGAAAACCGCTTCTTTCTCATTTATTTCGGCGTCAAACAGAGTAAATCCGCTGTTTTTATAAAATGCGTTATATAGTCGTGATTTATTTACATCTTCGACGTTTTCAGGTGCATTTCTGCCCATTAAACTTTTTGGTTTCTCACTTATTTTGACTTGAGAAACAGTGTGCATGTTGAATCGATATGTTACGCCAAAGCCAATGGTGTTGCCGCGCTGATAGTTGAGGCTAAAGTTAAAATTGTTATATCGATAAACCGCGCCAAAATTCCACCTAGAATCTTGCTCAAGCCTACCGGCACGGTCTCGAGAATAATCGTTACCCTCTAACTCAAGCTTCAGCGTTAGTGGCTCCCATGGGGTTTGATATTCAATACCGCCAAAGAAGGCTGCTGTCCCTTTAAAGAACTGGTCATAGTCAACTTTACCACCTCGACCAGAAAAGCCACCTGGGCGTTCACAGAAGCTCTCTTTCAATTCGCAAAATGGGTTGCTTATATCATCGTGTGTGCCTAAATAGCCCCAGCCTAAACCTAAATGAAAGTCAAATGGCCCGACTGATTTACTGGCATTAACGTATTCACTCTCGAAAAAGCCTGTACCACCAAAATCTCGAAAGCCGACGCTAATATCAGGTAAATAGTAACTTTCTTTCCACAACCTAAATTTTACGTCGAGCCCTTTATCTTTAAGTGTTTGATCACCGCTAAAAGACTCTACCTGGCTATACAGTCTCGTTCTAACATCGGTATAACGCGCGGTCGCTTCCATCCAATCATAAAGCTGTAGATTAACGGTCCAAAAGCGATACTCTCCGTTGTCTGAATAGTTAATCGCGATGTCACCTTCTTCACGCATACGCGCTGTTGGTGTCTGGATTAATCCGTTTCCACCTTGAACCATTTGCGAAGGTTTTACTCGCAACGTCGTATCTGCAAAGGCATGGGAAGATAAAACGCTACCAATTACCAACGCAAGCGATGTTTTTTTCGTCAAAAATAGTGCACTCATTGAGGAAGAACCCTGTGTACTGCTAATTCGGCAACATGCTCATTGAGAACGTCGAGTTTGCTGCTAAATAATTCAGGTAATAGCGGAACAAAAACCTGACTACCAGGCATGATCTGTGAAAAATCCACATTCCAATATGCCGCACCTTTTTTTTCTATATTTCCCATAGGGTCGATTATGAAGACATAACTTCTATCAGCATCGCTCATTTTCTCTACACCGTGAACAACAGAGTACATCGATGTATCGCTGCTATGTTGGTAAGCCCCCGGTTTAACCACAGCACCTGAAAAATGGACCACGTTTGGTCTGCTGTTTAGCCTTACCCAATACTTTCCAGGTTGAAACATAGGATTGTGTTCAAAAAACAAGCGTGCCCGATTGTAAGAAATTGGCATACTTACCCTGGTTGAAACTGTCCAAGATGAGACTTGCTTAAGCAAATTTTGAAGTGCTCGATAAGTGTCTGAGTCGCTATCATAGTGAGCAAGTAACGCTTTTATCTCTGATACAACACCTTCTTTTTTCTGTTGCGCTGTAGTGTCTTGTAAATTATAAACTGCCGAACTGGGCCAATACCATTCGCCGCTGTCTGCAACAATCGATAATACGTCAGACAGCCGCACCGGCTGGCCAAACTGATATGTTTGCTTGTTTAGCAGAATGGTTACCTTTTCGTCCTGCGCACTCACGTTGTAAGAAAAAAGGCACAAAACCACAAGAAAAATAGAGAATAAGTACTTCATATTACAGCGCACCTTCCTTATTCAACTGACGCACAATACGACTTAAATAAAGCATTTCGTACGTGTCCCCTTTAGGATTAAATTTTTGCGTAGACGCAAGCAGCTGCTTTGTATTCCTATGGAGTAGATAAGTATTTTGCCATTCCAGGCCGGTATCAATAAACGGAGTAAGATCTGAAAACGTTATATTTTCAACAATTTTAATAACGGGTAGTGACATATCTGAATATGACAAGGTTTCCTCACCAACAATCCTCCAAGAAGAGTTGACGGGTATTCCGTACCCAACGCCGTGTAAATCAATTTGGCGTTTCCAATCAAATCTTAGCTGCTTGTCTGATGATAACGGGTTGAACTGCAAGTTTCCGGTATAATGCAGGTCGTTATTAAGACCTTCAGTTCTAATTATCACCCCGTGATGCATGGTAAAGATGACTTTGTCACCCGATACCCATCGATATTTGTCGCCATCAATATAAGCAAGTGCCAATGACGCTGCGTCACGGTCGCCCGCTCTTATTTGCATAAGATCTGCTTGGCTATTTTGGATCTGTTCAATCGTATAGCGTACAGAGTTATCTGAAAATACAAATTTAAGTGAGTTATAGTAGGAAACTGTTGTAGTGGAACAACTAGAGATGAAAAGCGTTACTATACCTATTAAGGCTAGTAAAAAATGTGATTTCATTAAAATTCGCCGACAAAAACTTAAACAAATAATGACTACTAAAAAATAAAAAAGCCGCTATTAAAAGCGGCTTTTTCGTATTCGTTAATGTTTACTGAACAGTCGGTGCGTAAGTAAACGTAACAGGTACAGTAATGGTTGTTGTTGCTGTGCCTGTGCCAGATGTAGTAACGGTAACTGTGTTTGTTGTACCAACACATACGTCATCAACTAATTCGTCATCGCCTTCACATGTAGGTTCAACTGGATCTACTGGATCTACTGGATCCACCGGATCAACAGGACCAGTACCACCTGAAGATGAACGGTTATTATTGACGATAGCAACGCCGATTAAGGCAGCAGCTGCGCCGGTACCCATAAGCTCTAGGTTTGTGAAACCTTCACCACCAACAAGCATTCCGCCTGTTTTTTCATCATTAGATTGTGCGTTTACGCCAGCTGTGAGCGCTAGTGCACATAATGCTATAATCGACTTTTTCATATCAGTCCTTTAAAAAAAATTACCCACTAATATCTAATGCTAAATCATTTTCGACTATTTGACTAGAATATAATCGATAAACAACGCACTTTTTTCATGTTAACAAGCCTCGCTGGGCAAATGAAATGGTTTCTTTGTCTCCTACGACAAAATGATCCAAAACAGGAACGTCGATCGACTGCATAGCTGTTTGGATCTGCCCGGTAAGCTGAATGTCTGCATGACTGGGTTCTGCTACGCCTGAGGGATGATTATGGACCAAAATGATCGCCGCGGCGTTATCGATCATAACCTGGCGGATCAGCTCTCTTGGGTAGACCGCAGCACTGTTGATGGTGCCGTTAAAAAGCGTTCGAAAAGCAATTAATTGATGTTGGCTATCCAGCATCAGTAAACCAAATTGCTCACGCTCACAGTCTCTTAATCTGGCCTGTAGGAAACGTTTAGTGTCAGCGACATTATTGAACACATCTTGCCGCCTTAGTTTTATTTCTAAATTGCGCTTGTAAATTTCAAAGGCTGCTTGTAGCTGAGCGTATTTGCATGAACCGACGCCGCTGACGCTCGACAGTGACTGCAATGAGGCGGTAACAACGCCTCGAAGGCTACCGAACTCTAGCAAGATTTCATGAGCGAGCGATACGGCAGATTTACCTTTAATTCCTTTGCCAAGCACAATGGCGAGCAGTTCAGCATCGCTAAGCGATTCTGCGCCACGTTGTAACAGCTTTTCCCTAGGCTGCTCACCTCTTGGCCATACCTTTATTGACATTATGTATATTCCTAGCATCCGCACTGCTAATTTTATAAGCGAAACGCTCAGAACATACGACTGTATTTAAGTCGGGTTTATTTGGTGAGGAACACGTTAACTTAACCACCAACTTTTGTTCAGCTATCCGATTTTTTACCTTCATGTTAGGCTACAGATAATTAATTTGAGTTTTATTTACGATGTCGATAGCGAATAAAAATATTTTACTTGGGATAACAGGTGGTATAGCGGCTTACAAGACGCCTGACTTGGTTCGCAAACTTACTGCGTTGGGCGCCAACGTTCGCGTTGTATTGACCAGTTCCGCTGCTGAGTTTGTCAGCCCGTTGTCACTTCAAGCTGTTTCAGGGAATCCGGTTCATCAACATTTGCTAGACCCGGCAGCCGAAGCTGCAATGGGCCATATTGAACTTGCAAAATGGGCAGATATTTTACTTATAGCCCCTGCTACAGCAAATAGCTTAGCGAAGCTCGCACATGGTATGGCCGATGATTTACTTAGCACTTTGTACTTGGCAACTACTGCAAACGTGTTTATCGCTCCTGCTATGAACCAGCAAATGTGGAAGGCGCCAGCAACACAACACAACGTTGCAACGCTGAAAACGCGTAATGCGCATTTTTTGGGCCCAGCTAGTGGCGAACAGGCCTGCGGGGATGTAGGGTCTGGCAGAATGGTTGAACCGGCAGATATTGCACAACTACTGAGCGATGCCTTTCAGCTAACTTCTGAACACAGTCCAAGTCACTTAAAGGGTAAACATGTTTTAGTGACAGCAGGTCCAACACGTGAACCTCTCGACCCTGTGCGCTACATTTCTAATCACAGCTCTGGAAAAATGGGCTTTGCTATTGCACAAGCAGCTGCACGCTTAGGTGCCACCGTTACACTAGTAGCAGGTCCAGTGAACTTACCCACACCACCCGATTGTAAGCGTATTGACGTTACTACTGCTGAAGATATGTTAAATGCATGCCAAGCAGAGGTACCCAATACGGATATTTTTGTAAGTACAGCTGCTGTTGCAGACTACAGGGCGACAAATATTGCTGATAATAAGATTAAAAAATCTGACAATGAGTTAACACTTACTTTTACCAAAAACCCTGATATTCTAGCTACTGTTTCGAGCCGAAAAGATAGACCCTTCTGTGTAGGTTTTGCTGCAGAAAGTCAAAACGTTGAAGAGTACGCTCGCACAAAATTAGCTAAGAAAAACCTGGATATGATTGCTGCAAATAATATTACTGCAGCTGGTTTAGGTTTTAATAGTGACAAAAATGCGCTGCACGTTATCTGGCGTACTGGTGATAAGAAACTACCGGCTACCACTAAAAACGAGCTAGCGGAGCAATTGCTGACTATTATCGCAGAACAGTTTTTAGCGATGAATAAAAGCAACTAGGCACAAATAATGTGCCGATAAAATAATAAATAAAACACCTTTGGCGCCCGTCGCCTTTAATATGGAACCCGAACGCTTTTGTTCGGACGCAGAGGAAACATTTTCGTCATGCCTGCAGTCAAAAAAACCAATCGCAGAGCGCAAATTCTGCAAGCACTCGCTGGAATGCTAGAAACCAGCCCAGGCCAACGTATTACAACAGCTAAACTAGCAGAAAAAGTGGGGGTATCAGAAGCAGCCCTATACCGCCACTTCCCTAGTAAAGCGCGTATGTTCGAAGGACTGATTGAATTTATTGAAGAGACATTGTTCACTCGAATTAATAAAATTGTGAACGAAGAAAAAGACTCACTTACGCGCTGCCAACTCATTTTGCATCTCATTCTTGGCTTTGCTGAAAAGAACCCGGGAATTACTCGTATATTAAATGGTGACGCTTTAATGGGTGAGCAAGACCGCTTACGCGCACGCATAGCCAAACTTTTTGAGCGCTTAGAAACGCAACTTAAACAAGTATTAAGAGAGAGAAAGCTACGAGAAGGTAAAACGCTGTCGGCAGATGAAGCCGTTATAGCAAATATGCTGATTAGCTATACCGATGGTCGAATAAATAGCTTTATCCGCAGTGGCTTCACGCGTAAGCCTACTGAGCAATTTAACGAGCAATGGGCAGCGTTCAAGCAAATGTTTATTTAAACATTTGCTTAGGCACACTCTCGCTTGGCTCACATATAATTAATTGCGCTACTGCCTTTAGAGTAGCGCTTTGCAACGCGCTAATTGTTTTCAATATAGTCCACGATGCGCACAGAGCTGTTGCCATCTGTGGGGCCTACGTGGTTTTCTGTGTATTCTTTGCGCTCTTTTGCGAACAGTGAATCATCATTCAGCTGTTTAGTCACGGCTTCTCTTAATTCAGAAAAGCGGTTTATATGTATGCCAATATTCTGATAAATGACATTATCTTTGCCGAATCGCTTCTTAAACCGATACTTAAATATTCCACGATACGACCACTTCAATTTAAAGAAGTTGCACACAATGACAGGCTTAGAGAGTGCTGCAAACTCAAATAACGTACTAGATGCTTCACTTATTAGAATATCTGCGTCACGCATAAATGGAAGTAGCGATATATCCACTTCGGTTGCAACATATGCATTGTCGAATTGCGCCCATTTCTGCAATTTTTTACGCTGATTTTTGTATGACTCGCGAGTATATGTAAAAGTGTGAGGCTTAATGAGCACATTGAAATCGCTGAATTGGGCTGGCCAATCATCGGGAAATCGTTCTAATGAACTAGGGTTGAAAGTGGGAGCAAATAACAGCGTTGGCTTATTTTTGTCTAAACCTAACTTGGCAAAATCCAGCCCTGCTTCCGTCTGGTTAAATAGTGGATCTAATTTTGAAAAGCCCACTTGTATGAAAACATCGTTCGGATAAAGCTCCTGAATTTTTGCTAAACGCGCTTTCCCTTCAATAAACCTAACAGTCATCGGCGTACAAGACTTATGATAGTAGCTGGGTTTAGGCCCTACGCCGTGACCAAGCTGCGCTGTTTTACTGTGTTTATGGATATCATCCAAATAAGAAAATGCGTTGCCAAAAAATATCCAGTCTGGCGTTGTTTTTAGGTATAAGTCCCTTGCAGCTTTTTCATCGTTTACCCATACATACTCATAAGCTAAAGACGACAACACTTGTTCAAACTTATTGGCATCGTTTTTATTGCTATAACATACCAGCATCACCTGATGCCCTCGTTTAGCCAACTCATCGGCTATAGGAATAAATTGAGGTAAGTAGTATACGTTGACGGTGTCAAAAGCTATTTTCATGATATTTTTATCGATTACTGTTGTTACTTACGAAAAAGTCTGCGCCTATCCGTAGAATTATGTTTGTATTACAATAAAGAGATTGTTCATTTACTCCGCGAGAATCATGCTAAACGCTACTTTATCGAAATTCGGATATCCAGAAAGCCTCATCAAATCATACGACTACTGGCACGTTTTATTACGACCAGGACAAGTAACGCTTGGCTCGTTAATTCTCATCTGTAAAGAAGATGTGTTTCAATACGCTGATATTTCTGAAGAAGCGTTAAAAGAGCAAAAACAAGTAGTTTCTCACATAGAAAGTGTACTTAAAAAACGCTTTAACTTCAGCAAAATAAACTACTTGATGCTGATGATGGTTGATCCTGTCGTGCATTTTCATGTTATTCCTCGCTACGAACACCCTGTGAGCTTTTGTGAAAAGCAGTTTGAAGATCGACATTGGCCGAAACCGCCAGTGTTAAGTGAAACAATTGAGCTAGACGATATTTATACGGCTGAACTAACGTCGACGCTTAAGGCAGACTTTGCACTGCTTAGCGAAAATACGACAGTAACAACCAAAAAATATAGAAGAATGTATACGTCTGGGTGCTTCGATATATTTCATCAGGGCCATTTAAACATTTTGAAGAAAACCAAAGCACTCTGCGATTACCTGATTGTAGGAGTGTCCACCGACGAGTTAATTGTTAAGTCTAAAGGTAGGCCGCCACTTATTCCTTTTGAAGAACGGATTTCTATTCTTGAATCAAATCGATTCGTTGATGAGGTCATACCGCAAATCGATAAAAACAAGCAGAAAGTGGTAGATGAATATAATATTGATGCGATTTCTGTTGGATCAGATTGGAAGGGAAAGTATCCCAGCGTTACCTGTGAAATGGTTTATTTCGACTACACGCCAAACGTAAGTTCGACGGTTTTAAAAAGAAAACTGTGACAGGAAAGTGGGGCTAAAACGCAACGTATTAGCCCCGCATTGTATTACTGGCCAAACGTGTTGCCGAAGAAATCTCCGTCATTCCACATTGGCTTATCTTTCTGATTTGCTAGTGTCCAACCAATTTGCGCATTTACTTTGGTAAATGTTTCAGCAGCTTTCCAATTAAACGGCTGATGGATATCGTCACTTGGCTTGTGATAATGCGTAGATAAAAACTGCCCGAACACTTTGCTTCCATCTACATTTGGATCTTTAGATTTTAGCCCTGGCACCACAAATACCGCTGGCACACCTTGTTTCACGAATGCATAGTGATCAGAGCGAGTAAATAATGCCTGCTCGGGCCATGGGTCTGGGCTCAGCGCTATATCCGCATTCGCAGCAGCTTTTTCTACCGACTTCTGAAGGTCACTGTGGTTTGCGCCAAAAGCAATCACGTCAGCGAATTCATAAGTTAAAATAGGCATATCAAGATTAACATTCGCGACCATAGCTGTTGAAGGTACTGTTGGGTTGCGTGCAAAGTAGTCTGCACCTAACAATCCTTTTTCTTCACCTGTCACAGAAACGAATAAAATGGAACGCTTAGGCTTGGTAGCCATTTCGCTAAACAAACGAGCCGTTTCCAACATAACTGACGTACCAGACGCATTGTCCATTGCACCGTTATTGATATTGTCTTTCTTAACTGTTTTGGCAAAACCAATGTGATCGGAATGAGCAGAAAAAACCACATACTCATTTTTTAGTTTGGGATCAGAACCTTCTAATACACCTACCACATTAGGACTGGTTATGGTGTCATGTGTACTCTTTTTGCTAATGTCTACGGTGCCTTTCAGTGCAAAGCCAGTGGGCACTTTGTCAGCTTCAAGAACAGCGTAAACATCGTCTAGGCTTTTTTCTGCACCTTCAAACAATGTTCTTGCTGCGCCCTCGCTCATGTACGCACCGCCTTTTAGCTGAGGAAAGCTATTTGCAGGTTGGCCTTCTTCGTCCAGCCAAGCCATACGTGGCGTATGAATATAGTTCAGACGACTTTGATATGGGCGTACTTTTTCATTTTTCGGCGTAGTAATGGTAATCATACCAATAGCACCGTTCTCGACAGCGTATTTTTGCTTTTGATAGCCTGACGCGAAGTGAGCCCCTTCCTCTGATGGAAAGTCACTTGGCTTACCTGCAAGCGTAACAACGATCTTACCTTCAACATCAAGGCCTTTATAATCGTTGTGCGACAATTCGTCCGCTACAATGCCATAACCAACAAAAACGAGTTCACCTTTCACGTGAGACTCTGTGCTCAACAAACTTGGGCCCGCTAGATATTCTTTGGGATAATCAAAACTTAGCGTTTCGCCATTGTACGTATAAGTAAACGTGGGTGACTCTTGCACTAAATTAGCTTTGCGAAATGGCACGCTTTGCATGTAACCATCTGTTCCAGCCGGCTTCAAACCATACTTCGCAAACTCTGTGGCGATGTATAGCGATGCTATTTCATGCCCACGGGAACCTGTATCACGCCCTTCTAACAGATCGTCTGCCAAAAAAAACAAATGAGACTTGATCCGCTGAGTATCAGGATTAAATTCATTTTCTGTCGAGTTGTGGTTGTGCGCTGTGGCAGCAAATGCCATTGTTGCAACCGCACTACCTACGAGTAGTTTTCTTATCATTCTAATTTCACCGTTTTACATTGTGACTTTATAGTACCGCAGTTTACCTTCACGTGCTAAGGCACGTAAGTTTGCCCTATCTCTTTTTATCACGGCACAATACTATACATTACAACACGCTTTTTGATCTTTGCGCTCAACATAAGTTTTCTACCGTTGCCCGTATTTTAAGAGCGTTGTAGAATTTTAAATTCTGTATCTACAACGATATCTTTTCATTTTTTAAGGTTCAAAAGCAGCACATGTCAAAAGACAATACACTTTACCGTGTCCAGTTTATCAGCAATGGGGAGCGGTATGAGCTATATGTAAAAACGTTAATTCAAGGGGCCTTGTTTGGCTTTATTGAAATTGGCGATTTTGTTTGGGACACGCATACCAGCGTTGTGGTGGACCCTAGCCATGAACGCTTAAAATCAGAATTTGCTGAGGTAACAAAAACTTACATTCCTATGCACAACATTTTACGGATTGACGCTGTAAATAAAAAAGGTTCTGCCAAAATTACTAAATTGGAAAATAAATCTGATAAAGTAACGGCATTTCCAAGCCCAATATATACACCAACGAAAGAGTAACCGCCGGGGTTCCGGTAAAGGTTGCCGGAGACCCTTATGTATCGCTACGTTTTAGCAGCTTTATTATTGTTTAGCAGCGCTAGTCTATCTGCTAAGCCCTACAACGACGAAAGCTTGTATCAACTTCTTGATGACATTTGGCAATATGAGCTTTCCGTTTCCCCTTTACTAGCTTCTCGTCACGGCGATGATAGACAGGCCGGTGTCTTACCAGATATTTCTCCAAAAGCACTTGCCACAAAAAATGAGCAGTGGAAAGCATTTCAAAATGCGTTAAAGCATTATCACCCGGAAAATATTTCACAAGATGCGTATATTGCGTTATTGATGCAGCAGTACCGCTTAGCTAACTACATTGATGAATATGAGTACGAAGCGCATTTAGTACCAATTAACTCAGAATATGGCTTTCATGGCGCAATGGCTTCGCTTCCTAACCTATCTGCTTTTAAGAAAGTGGAAGACTATCACGCATACATTGCCCGACTGCACGCTTTAAAGCCCTACTTTGAGCAGCAAATTGCCTACATGAAACAAGCGCTAAAAAAGGGCTACACACAACCTAAAGTGGTATTAGAGGGCTTTGAAGAGTCTATAGCTGCATACATTGTCGAACAGCCTGAAGATAGTAGTTTTTTTAGCCCGTTCTCTCGTTTTCCTGACTACTTCTCTGACAGTCAAAAAGCGACACTTAAGGAACAAGGTATTCATGCCATTACCCAAACGGTAATGCCCGCCTACCAAAGCTTTTACGACTTCATGGTAGAAGAGTATATGCCTAACGCCCGTAACGATATTGCAGCAAATAAATGGCCTAACGGTACAGCTTATTACGCAAACAGAGCGAAGCACTACACAACGACCAATATGACACCAGATGAAATTCATACGCTGGGTTTATCAGAAGTGAAGCGTATTCGCGCAGAAATGCAGCAAGTCATTGATGAGCTTGAATTTAAAGGCGATATCAATGACTTCATCAAATTTCTGCGTACAGACCCACAATTTTACGCCACCAGCGCAGAAGAGTTGCTAAAAGAAGCCTCATTTATTGCTAAAAAAATGGATGCTAAACTGCCTTCGCTATTTGAGTACTTACCTAGAACACCTTATGGCGTGGCACCCGTTCCAGATACGATTGCGCCAAAATACACAACAGGACGCTATATTCATCCAAGCCGAGACGATCAGCCTGGCTACTATTGGGTAAATACTTATGCACTAGATAAACGCCCTTTGTACGCATTACCTGCATTAACCCTCCATGAGGCAGTACCTGGCCATCACTTACAAATATCATTAGCCGCTGAGCTTGAAAATTTACCTATGGTACGTCGTAACACCTACATTTCTGCTTTTGGTGAAGGTTGGGGGTTATATTCTGAGTTCCTAGGTATAGAGGCTGGAATTTATGAAGACCCGTATGATAATTTTGGGCGTTTAAGCTATGAAATGTGGCGCGCATGCCGCTTGGTTGTGGATACGGGTATGCATACCATGGGCTGGAGTAGAGACCAAGCTGTAGCTTATATGATGGACAACACGGCCCTTTCTGAACATAACGTTAACACAGAGATCGACCGCTATATTTCATGGCCTGCACAGGCGTTATCATACAAAATTGGAGAAATAAAAATTAAAGCGCTACGTGCAAAAGCCGAAGCAGAATTGGGCGAGGCCTTTGATGTACGTAAGTTTCACCGCGCTGTTTTGGAAAACGGCTCCGTTCCTTTATTCATCTTAGAACAACACATAAACGCATTCATACAAGAACAAAAGGCAAAAGAAAAATGATGGTTGCATTTGGGGTTATTGGGCTACTCGTTTTATTTTTAATTTATTTTGTACTGCGCGCTCAAAATTTACAGAAAGAGTTAGCGCTGTTGCGCAACACTAACAAGCAAACTAACAGTAAAATCACTTATGCCTACAGGAATTTAGTACTCGTTACCGATGCGCTGGAAAAGAATTTCAGTGCTCGTATGGAAAGTGCGTTTAAAAGCAAGCTTATAAGCCAAGCTCAGTACGATGCACTATTCCCATTGATGCAGAACTTTTCCGGCATTGTTATGCACTGTTGTGAGAAGGGGTATTCGCTAGAAGAATCATTAAATAAGGTACTGTCTAACGAAGACATCAGCCTAGAAGAAATTAAAGAAGTTGTAAAAGATCTACCAAGCAGTATTCGTATGGTTTGGGCTAAAAATACTGCCGATGGATTCATTGCTTTTTGTCAGCACCTTACAAATACGGTAACAGGCACAAAAACACCGTCCTCTACAGATACTCCTTCTTAAAAAAACATGCTTTCCATAAGCCGCCGAATAATTTAGGCGGCTTAGTTACACCCTTCACAAATTTAATCTTTATCCTTTTAGGCTTTTCAGCAAGTTAGCGAAATGCGGATTTTCTCTTTCATGTTTTATCTTGAAAAGGGTTAACGCTGCACTATAATACTGTATAAAAATACAGTTCATTTTGAGTCTTATGAAAAAGTCACTATTAACGCTCAACAAGCACCCGCACATATGGCGGGCTAGCGAAAAAAATACCAAAGATCCAAAATTTTTATTGGGTATTGATAGTTTAGACACCGCTTTGAATGGCGGTATTGCTATTTCTGGGTTAATAAGAGTTTCATCGTCTACTGGTGTAGGAGAGCTGACCCTTTTTAAGAAAGTACTGTGTAGCCAACGTACACATAAAATGGTGATATTTATTAATCCGCCAGGCATGCTACAAACACCTTGGTTAGAAAATTTAGGATTCAACACACAACAGGTATTAGTTGTAAACACAGACACCGAAGACGACGCATTATGGGCAGCAGAGCAATGCTTGAAGAGCACAGCATGTCACTGCGTTGTGCTTTGGAATAGCGCTATTTCAGGTAAAGCTGCACGCCGACTTCAGGTAGCTGCAGCACATAATGACGCACTGTGCTTGTTATACACCCCGCTTCAAGTTTCACTGCAAGAGAATATTCAATCTCTCCCTATTGCCCTAGACATTACATTAGAACCCACAGATCAAAAGCTTGCAGTTAACATAAAGAAACAGCGGCATGGCTGGCCAGTACATAACATTGTTATCCCCCATAGTTGGACGCCTGACAATCATGCTATTCAATGGGCCATGCAGCAGAACAAAGTCACTGATCAGGCTGCACAACATGTTGTGAGCTAACCATGTTGTGGGGGTATTTTTATTGCTACCAACTAACGCTGGATGCGCATCTTCGAACATCGCTCGAGCACATTAATACGATGGACACAGAGGCTTCTCCTACTGTGGTATATTGCAATAAAAGTAATGCTATTGTGCAAATAAACAGTAGCGCGCAACAAGCTGGCATTGAGGTTGGTCACGGACTTGCGCAGGCCGCAGCGTTTTGTCCTGAAGTGCATATTTTGCCATTCGAAGCCGATAATGAGCACTCATTACTTACCCAGTTGGCCACACGGCTCTATCCATTTGCATCAGATATGGTGCTAGATAACCATAATGGTTTAGCTGTGAGGCTGGACAACCTTACACACTATTACGGCGGCCATCGGGCGCTATGGAATACGCTGCGCCATGAACTCACACAGTCTCAAACACATTATTATTTCGCCACCGCATGGACAATAGATGCCGCCAAGGTACTGGCATATCAAAAGCTCAATAGGTATATAGTACACCCCGAAAAAATCAAGAAAGCGCTTTCTCAATGCTCTCTTTCGTATACCGCATTATCGTCCAAGGTTGTGGAATCGCTTTCTCGTGTAGGCATAACGCAAGTACACCAATTATTGGCAATGCCTGTACATGAACTTGGAAGACGCTTCGACAACGCCACCATAACCTATCTCACCGCATTGCGGGGTGAAACTTATCCACGCGTCACCTTGTTCAGGCCTGCCTCTCATTTTGTGCTGACATCTCAACTTCCTTTTGACATTGAAAATACTCAGCACCTCATACCTTACATTACGCAACAGCTTGAACATTTTTCACATTATCTAAGGGCGCGAAACTTACAAAGTTTGCAAATTTGTGTGGGAATTCATTTTAGAGAAGCGCCTGCGATGAATATCTCGATTCAATCTGCCATTTTACAGTCTGATGTTAAAAGCTGGGTCGCGCTATTGGCATTGAAAATAGAGAATATCGAGCTTGTTGAACCTGCTACCGCAGTCACGCTGTCCTGTGAAAAATTTGAAAGCGTAGAAGGCAACAATAATGATTTTTTCAGTAACCGATTTAATGATATAGCTCAAAAGCAGCTTATTGGGCGACTTAATGCCAAATTAGGTGACAACAGCACGTTTCAACCTAAAGCTGTGGACAGCCACCAATTTGAGAACATGACGGTAAATGCGCCGTCTAAACCCTCTCATGCATACCGAAGTGACATTGCACCGACATTTACTTTTTCATCACCACAGCCCCTCACTGCTCCCTCTCAGGTTTTTTTTGGACCGGTAAGACTAAGCAGCGAATGGTGGCATCGTACGCCTTACCAACGTGACTATTTTATTGCACAAAATGAACAAGGGGTTCGCATGCTCATATTTAAGGATGAAGATAACCAGTGGTGGACTCAGGGTATCTTTTGCTAATGCAGTACAGCGAACTATTCTGTCAAAGCCATTACAGTTTTCTTTGTGGCGCATCATCACCAGCTGAGCTTGTTACTACCGCCTCTTTTTTGGGCTACGAGTCAATTGCTATTACAGATGAATGTTCGGTTGCAGGGGTTGTGCGCGCGTATGATGAAATAACGCGCCAGCGCCTACCTGTGAAATTAATTATTGGCAGTTATTTTGTATTTGATGCTTCACTGTCTTTCGTACTACTTTGTCCAGATAAAAAAGCATATAGCGAACTATGCCGTATTATTACTAATGCAAGACGTCGCTCACAAAAAGGGGAATATAAACTTGCTGAATGGGATCTGCGTACCATCAAGTACTGTAAATTTATATGGCTACCAAGCTTAGATAAAACACAAGATAACTACTGGGCTAAATGGTTACAAACTTGCGTAAATATTGACGTATACGTGGGAGCACAACGTTTGCTTGACGGCAAAGACCATCACCGCTTTTCCCACTATAATTACCTGCAAGAAACATATCCCTTTCCTTTAATAGCGTGTACTGGTGCCCTTATGCACCACGCAGACAGATTAGCATTACAACATGTTTTACACGCGACTAAACACCACACAAGTGTAGATAGGATAGGCAGGCTTGCACTAAGCAATGCTGAACGAAGTTTGCGTACACCACACAAAATAAAGAAGCTTTACCCTGAAAAGTGGATTTTCAACACACATAAACTTGCCAGTATATTCACTTTTTCACTCAGCGAACTTCGCTATCAGTACCCTGCAGAACTTGTTCCTGAAGGCTATACCCCTACCTCATATTTGAGAAAGTGTGTGGAAGAGGGGATCAAAAAGCGCTTTCCTGAGGGACTCTCATTGGATATTCGCGCCATTATAGAAAAAGAACTGATTCTCATAAAAGAGCAGGGATATGAATATTTCTTTTTAACCATTTATGACATTGTGCAATATGCTAAGCAGCAACATATTCTATATCAAGGTCGAGGCTCAGCAGCTAACTCAGTAGTGTGTTACTGCTTGGAAATTACGGCTGTAGATCCTCGTCAAATTAATGTGCTCTTTGAACGTTTTATATCAAAAGAGCGCAATGAGCCCCCTGATATAGATGTAGACTTTGAGCATCAGCGTCGTGAAGAAATTATTCAGTATATCTATGAAAAATACGGCAGGGAACGAACGGCAATTGCTGCTACTGTGATTTGCTATCGTTTCAAGTCTGCGTTCAAAGATGTCGGCAAAGCGCTTGGATTTAGGGAATCGCAGCTAGACTTTGTTATAAAACAAATCAACCGACGAGATAACGTTATTCCGTGGCAATCTCAGCTTGTTAAATTAGGCTTGGATCCAAATAACAGTAAAGTACAGCAACTTATTGCGTTAACTAATGCGTTGCTAGGCACCCCTCGCCACCTTTCTCAACATGTCGGAGGCTTTGTTATCAGTGCTGGTCCGCTATATGAACTCGTGCCTGTTGAAAATGCGTCAATGGAGGATCGCACGATTATTCAATGGGATAAAGATGACATAGAAACGTTAGGGCTATTAAAAGTTGATGTACTTGCGCTGGGTATGTTGAGTGCTATTCGTCGCACATTTGACCTTATCAATAAACAGTATCCAATTGATATCGATATACCTTTCATTACTAAACTAGGAGATGACAAACAGGTATACGACATGATCTGTGAAGCCGATACAGTAGGTGTATTTCAAATTGAATCGCGTGCGCAAATGTCGATGTTACCCCGACTGAAGCCGCGCCAATACTACGATTTAGTAGTACAGATCGCGATTGTACGCCCCGGGCCTATACAAGGCGATATGGTGCACCCTTATCTAATTCGTAGACACAGTGGTGAGACTATCAGTTATCCCTCAAAAGAAGTTGAAAAAGTGTTATCTCGCACAATGGGCGTGCCTATTTTTCAAGAACAGGTTATTCAGTTGGCAATGGTTGCAGCTGGCTTCACTGGTGGTGAAGCGGACCAACTGCGCCGTGCAATGGCGAGCTGGAAAAAAGATGGTCGAATATTTGAATTTCGAGATAAGCTCATTAAGGGCATGACTGAAAAAGGCTATGACGCGACTTTTGCACATAATCTTTTTGAGCAGATAAAAGGCTTTGCCGGTTACGGATTTCCTGAGTCACACTCTGCATCTTTTGCTGTATTGGCATATGTCTCTTGCTGGCTAAAGTTCTATTTTCCTGTTGAGTTTTATGTTGCTTTACTCAACAGCTGGCCGATGGGCTTTTATTCACCATCTCAATTAGTGCAAGACGCAAAACGCCACGGCATACAAGTGCATGCCCCCTGCGTAAACAGCTCCGCTGTGGAGCACACCATGATTGTAAAAGAGGATACCAAGCAGATACAGCTTGGGCTTAAACTAATAAAAGGGCTTAGCGAACAGGCAGCAATAATACTGGTAAAACAAAGAGGAAAAGGCTACCAAGACTTACGGCAAATACAAATGCTTAGAATAAAGAGTAACGAGCTTGAGGCCTTAGCGAGCGCAAATGCACTGCGCAATATCGCAGGAAATAGATATGAGACACGGTGGAAGATAATGGACACCCAAGCAACCCTCCCTCTATTTGATTGCGATACTAGCGGAAATATACTCAACGCAACACCGAGCGAAGCTGAAAACATGCTAGAGGACTACGCGGCAACAGGCTTGTCAGTAAATTACCACCCTATCACCTTACTAAAACGTCAACACAAGCTAAAAGATATTACTTGGTCTAACACACTAGCAACAAAGAGTAACAAATCTGTCGTGAAGGTATTAGGGGCAGTAACTGGCCGCCAAGCCCCAGGTACAGCTTCGGGCGTAACATTTCTTACACTAGAAGATGATATGGGCAACATTAATGTTGTAGTATGGCAATCTACGGCAAGGGAACAACAGCAAGCCTTTTTGAAGGCTAGGCTGCTACAAGTCAACGGCATCTTAGAGCGTTCAAAAGAAGGTGTAATACACGTTATCGCAGGAAAATTAATAGATAGGACATCTTGGTTAAGCGCGTTGTCTATTCCATCCAGAGATTTCCATTGACCAAAATCAAAACTGTGTCAGTATAAATAGTATACTACTGTTAACATGAAATTCTAACGTTGCAGTTGCACTAGATATAGGTAAAGGGACGATAGTGGTGCGGTTTAAATACAATAATAAACTTATTGCCATTCTAATATTAAGCTTTGCAGCAGCTATATTCGCGCCATTTTCTCATGCAAAAACCTACATCGTTGGCGCGCAAAACATAGACTATTATCCCTATTATAATTTTGCATCTGAACACGAAAAAGGTTTAGGCTGGGCGGTATTGGAAGCTTTTGCTAAACATTCAGGGCACGAATTTGTTTATCTCAGCATGCCCGTAGAACGCCTTCAAATAGAGCTTAAAAAAGGTAATGTAGATTTCGTTTTTCCCGATAACCCACGGTGGAATGCTGAAGATAGAGCAAAGGTCTACTCACGCTCTATCGTTGATAGTTTCGCTGTTACATTAGTAAAACGTGTAAGCTTAGAAGAACAAAGTCAGCGCATTCAAAAATTAGCTATACCCTTAGGCTTCACACCCGCAAAATGGCAGTCACAAATTAAAAGCGGGCAACTGAATGTGATTGGCGTAAAGTCCATATTTGAAGGGCTATCACTTCTTCAACAAAACACTGTTGACGCAATGGATGTAGAATACAATGTAGCAAGGCGTTATGAGCTTGATTCACCACAACTTGGTCCCTTTACTGCAGACCTTACATTGCCGCATAATTCCGTTGAATTTTCCCTTTCAACATTACATTACGACAATGTTATCGAACAACTTGATGCGTTCTTAAAGGACAATTCAGAAGCTGTGTCATTGCTTAAACAACAATATGGAATTACTAACAACACATTGCTAATTCAATCACTAATGAGCAGACAGCAACTGACCTCACAAACAGTGTGGAGCCCTTTGTAATTTCTACTAGAAATACGTAAAAAGCACGCCTCTTATTTTTCATCCCCCTCAAAAAAAACCCAACCCATTGATTTTAAGACACTTAATTTCTGGAAAAGATTTTGCTTTTAAATAACTAACTTTAAGGAGCAGTTATGAAAAAGGTATATAAATTTTTTTTGTCAATGGTTGTTTTATTGAGTGCAACAACTGTTTTCGCTAAGCAAACAGTAAGTGTCGACTATATGTATGGGTTTGATGATATAGATGGAATGCGTTTTGCGTACCGCCCTCTGGAGCAAACGTTAGCAACTGAGTGGTTTGGCGATATCAGGCTATATTGGGAAGTAAGTGCTGTAGTATGGGAATATGGTGAAGATGATACGCATAGTACGAGCTATGCAGCATCTATAACACCCGTTTTTATGAAGCAAATTTCAACGCTTTACGACAAATATCCGGTGTATATTGAAGCCGGTATAGGCGCAAGTTATATAGGTGACCAAAAGGTTGCCGGGAAAGATATAGGCTCAAATTATCAGTTCGAAGATAGGATCGGCGTGTTTGTCGAGTTAGACAAAAAACAACATGTCGCACTACGCTACATGCATTTTTCAAACGGTGGATTTAACAACGATAATCCCGGTTTGGACTTTTTAAATCTCTCTTACGCGTATCACTTTTAATTATTTATGCGCGCCGGTTAATGACACCGGCGCACGAACTATTACCACTTCATGTATTAACGCTTGTTCGAAGAAGAAGCCTCGCTCGCATTGACCAGTTTATCGAGTAAAACCTCAATTCTCCTTACGCTATCAACAAGCGCAGTAAAATCGTTACTATTATCTTCAACCGTACCTCTTTTCAGTTTGCCACTTTCTGCATTGCCCAATAAAAGACGATCTTTTTGAGCAAGTATGGTCTCTCTAAAACTTTCCGCATCGTTTATACCAAGCAACGAAACAAGCGCACCGGCTGATGACTGGCCAGCAGTTTCAAAACTTAACCTATAAAGACCAAAAACTCGCATTAAAGGGCCTTGAACAAGTGCTACATCAGTTATCTTTTCAAGAGGTATAGATTTTTCTTCACGGTTAAAAACCCCCCGCTTTACCACTAATTTACGTTCTGTCACTACTGCTTCCATAGCTGCCAAAACTTTATTACTTATTATAAAAAACAGGGGCAATGTGATAATAAGAAGAGGTATACCAATAAACGTTAACGCAGAGAATAATAACAGCGATACAAGCCAGTAAAGTTTAACAGATGGATTAAAAGTAGCTTGCAATAGTATATTATCTGACATGGTGATCCTTAGCCATTGGTGCAAACCAACGTGTTGGTCTATATATTCATTACTACTCGATGTTCAGAACATGGTCAAGTATAGGCTTTAACTTACATCGCTTGCAGCTTTGATACAACGTGACAACCCTTTAACAGCTGGTAAATAACGAAGCTCTAAACGCGCTAAAACGTTTCACTTCTAAGCTCTGAAGGCTTTTTGGTCGCCACGCGATGGTCGCCAAGCGATGAGCTGATAACCCCATGAGAGAGGATCTTATCACTACAGTCGCAAAGAAGGACTAATAACACTCTTAGTGTCATGACGTCTGAGTACTCTATGGGATGCGTGTTGTATTTACAGCAAAAGCAATAGACATTTCATGGTTGATATTGTCTCACTCGTAAGCAAAGTGCTGCTTCAGTTTTTTGCTTACAAACACGAAGTTATCATTCACTGTGATCGGGTACTAACTCATTAAGGTGTAAAACCATCCAACCGTTAATATAAATATTTCGAGGCCGTCTAGCATCGTAAATAGCACCAGAAGCAACCAACTCATTTAGCTTTTCCTTATTAAGCACAAGGTTATTAACACGATAGTAGTTTCGCAGTAATAGCGCTTTATCAAATTTCGCGTGTTGACTCGGCGAAACAGGAGTTGTGTGAGCAATGTTTCCTACTTTAAAAGTCAGTGTATCATTATCAACGTTCAGTAATTTCAGCGGTACATAGCGAAATCGAGGATCCGATGAAGGGTCAATAGCTCTATAGTCGATATAGAAAAAGTCGTTTTTTTGAGGGTTAGCCAAGACACGTTTTTTTTCACTATTTTCAATAAGTGCATTACCAATAAAGAAGAAAGCAATTAAAAAGAAACATACAAGTTCTGCATGCTGCTTTAGTAAAGCGATCGCAGGATCCAGTTGAAAATTACCCCGAAAATAAGCGGGATTATTATTGAAAGGTAATGCTGGCATACAAACTTCCTAACTTGTTAGTGTTTTAATACCATACCGATTATTTTTCAAACTGTCGCTTTTTCTATAAAACTTAGCCAAAAGCCATGCTGTGTTTTTTTCAAATTAAAGGGAAGGACTACATTTTTTGATTTACCGACGCTAGGCAATATAAGTACGTTGGGACGGTTCTGAAATCTTGGGCAAACAAAGACGATAACCCGAGCTTTTTCTGCTGCAGAAAGCAAAAAACCCGCCGTTAGGCGGGTTCTTCTTAATAGGACCTGGCAGTGTCCTACTCTCACATGGGGAAGCCCCACACTACCATCGGCGCTAATACGTTTCACTTCTGAGTTCGGAATGGAGTCAGGTGGTACCGTATCGCTATGGCTGCCAGGAAAAACTGGTAACAATCTAGAAAACTGGATATCAATTCAATCGTGAGTAACTACTTTTTACTCTTACTTGCTTACTTTAGCTTGTCTACAACACTCAGAAGTCCAAAGCTTCTTGGGCGTTGTATGGTTAAGCCTCTCGGGCAATTAGTACAGGTTAGCTTAACGCCTTACAACGCTTCCACACCCTGCCTATCAACGTCATCGTCTATAACAACCCTTCCAGAACTTAAAGTTCAGGGATGACTCATCTTTGGGCCGGCTTCCCGCTTAGATGCTTTCAGCGGTTATCCGTTCCGAACATAGCTACCGGGCAATGCCATTGGCATGACAACCCGAACACCAGCGGTTCGTCCACTCCGGTCCTCTCGTACTAGGAGCAGCTCCCATCAATCATCCAACGCCCACACCAGATAGGGACCGAACTGTCTCACGACGTTCTAAACCCAGCTCGCGTACCACTTTAAATGGCGAACAGCCATACCCTTGGGACCGACTTCAGCCCCAGGATGTGATGAGCCGACATCGAGGTGCCAAACACCGCCGTCGATATGAACTCTTGGGCGGTATCAGCCTGTTATCCCCGGAGTACCTTTTATCCGTTGAGCGATGGCCCTTCCATACAGAACCACCGGATCACTATGACCTACTTTCGTACCTGCTCGACGTGTCTGTCTCGCAGTTAAGCTAGCTTATGCCATTGCACTAACCTCACGATGTCCGACCGTGATTAGCTAACCTTCGTGCTCCTCCGTTACTATTTGGGAGGAGACCGCCCCAGTCAAACTACCCACCAGACACTGTCCACAATCCCGATTAGGGACCAATGTTAGAACATCAAACATACAAGGGTGGTATTTCAAGGACGGCTCCACACAATCTAGCGACTGTGCTTCAAAGCCTCCCACCTATCCTACACATGTAGGTTCAATGTTCAGTGCCAAGCTGTAGTAAAGGTTCACGGGGTCTTTCCGTCTAGGTGCGGGTACACAGCATCTTCACTGCGATTTCAATTTCACTGAGTCTCGGGTGGAGACAGCGTGGCCATGGTTACACCATTCGTGCAGGTCGGAACTTACCCGACAAGGAATTTCGCTACCTTAGGACCGTTATAGTTACGGCCGCCGTTTACCGGGGCTTCGATCAAGAGCTTCGTCCGAAAACTAACCCCATCAATTAACCTTCCGGCACCGGGCAGGTGTCACACCCTATACGTCCTCTTACGAGTTTGCAGAGTGCTGTGTTTTTAATAAACAGTCCCAGCCACCTGGTCACTGCGGCCTCCACTTGCTTACCACGCGAAGTGTTCACAAACAGAGGCGTACCTTCTCCCGAAGTTACGGTACAATTTTGCCGAGTTCCTTCACCCGAGTTCTCTCAAGCGCCTTAGTATTCTCTACCTGACCACCTGTGTCGGTTTGGGGTACGGTTCATATAATCATAAGTTTAGAAGCTTTTCCTGGAAGCAGGGCATCAACAACTTCACTCCCTTGGGAGCTCGTCTCGTGTCTCGGCCTTGAAAACCCGGATTTACCTAAGTTCTCAGCCTACGCACTTTCACTTGGACAACCAACGCCAAGCTTGCCTAGCCTTCTCCGTCCCTCCATCACTGATTATATAAGTACGGGAATATTAACCCGTTTCCCATCGACTACGCATTTCTGCCTCGCCTTAGGGGCCGACTTACCCTGCCCTGATTAGCATGGGACAGGAAACCTTGGTCTTCCGGCGTGGGAGTTTTTCACTCCCATTATCGTTACTCATGTCAGCATTCGCACTTGTGATATGTCCAGCAAGCTTTACAACTCACCTTCATCCACTTACACAACGCTCCCCTACCCAGCATGTAAACATGCTGCCGCAGCTTCGGTATATTGCTTAGCCCCGTTACATCTTCCGCGCAGGCCGACTCGACTAGTGAGCTATTACGCTTTCTTTAAAGGGTGGCTGCTTCTAAGCCAACCTCCTAGCTGTCTATGCCTTCCCACATCGTTTCCCACTTAGCAATATTTTGGGACCTTAGCTGGCGGTCTGGGTTGTTTCCCTCTCCACGACGGACGTTAGCACCCGCCGTGTGTCTCCCGGATAGTTCTCATTGGTATTCGGAGTTTGCAAAGGGTTGGTAAGTCGGGATGACCCCCTAGCCTTAACAGTGCTCTACCCCCAATGGAATTCGTCCGAGGCTCTACCTAAATAGATTTCGGGGAGAACCAGCTATCTCCCGGTTTGATTGGCCTTTCACCCCCAGCCACAGGTCATCCCCTAACTTTTCAACGTTAGTGGGTTCGGTCCTCCAGTTGATGTTACTCAACCTTCAACCTGCCCATGGCTAGATCACCGGGTTTCGGGTCTATACCTAGCAACTAAACGCGCAGTTAACACTCGCTTTCGCTACGGCTCCGTTATTCACTTAACCTTGCTACTAAATATAAGTCGCTGACCCATTATACAAAAGGTACGCAGTCACCCCGAAGGGCTCCCACTGCTTGTACGTATACGGTTTCAGGTTCTATTTCACTCCCCTCACAGGGGTTCTTTTCGCCTTTCCCTCACGGTACTGGTTCACTATCGGTCAGTTAGGAGTATTTAGCCTTGGAGGATGGTCCCCCCATATTCAGTCAAGATAACACGTGTCCCGACCTACTCGATTTCACTGTAAAGAATCCGTCGTGTACGGGGCTATCACCCTGTATCGCTCCTCTTCCCAAAGGATTCCACTAAATTCTAAACAGCTTAAGGGCTGCTCCCCGTTCGCTCGCCGCTACTAGGGGAATCTCGGTTGATTTCTTTTCCTAAGGGTACTTAGATGTTTCAGTTCCCCTCGTTTGCCTCGTTACACTATGTATTCATGCAACGATACCTATAAATAGGTGGGTTTCCCCATTCGGACATCTGTGGCTCAAATGCATTTTGTCGGCTCACCACAGCTTTTCGCAGACTTACACGTCCTTCATCGCCTCTAACTGCCAAGGCATCCACCGTATACGCTTCGTCACTTAACCATACAACCCCAAACAGCCTTTTGACTTCTGCCTGAGTTATGTCGCATGAATGACAAGCTAATCGGAAGAATTGCCTTGCTATCAAATCATCGATTGATAACAAGCAATTCAGTCAAGTAGAGTAAAAAGTCATCTTTCGATTTCTCAGTTACTCAATTTTGATTGATTACTATTAATATCAGCTTTCCAAATTGTTAAAGAACATAAGTATTGTTCAATAATAGGGAAATGAGCGCTCACGTCAACACTTATTTTAAAAAAAGTGTCATATTGCGTTTGTTTGCTCAATAAAGCCCCACTTCGCTCATCAAACACACTATTTTGTCGCTTCACTATGGGCCTTCTAATGATCTACGCAATTTGTTATCACCTAATCATGCTCTCCTTAGCTTGTAATAAACATATAGAGATTAAGTACACTCGTATTCTTAAATAACGTAATTAGCGTGATAAAGTAATTGTCATTACTATTACTCATTCATTATTCGATACCTAAAATAGTAGAACTATTGAAGTATCAATATAAAAGGAATAATACTTTGACCCTACGTACCTATAAATCTATAACCCCATCTCTTGGTGAAAACTGCTATGTCGACCCGTCAGCTGTCATTGCAGGTGACGTAGTATTAGGCGATGACGCAAGCATTTGGCCACTTGTCGCGGCAAGGGGCGATGTAAACAAAATCAGAATAGGTGCCCGCAGTAATGTACAAGACGGCAGCGTGCTGCACGTTACTCGCAAATCAGCACAAAACCCCGAAGGCTTTCCATTAATTATTGGTGAAGACGTTACGGTAGGTCATAAGTGCATGCTACACGGTTGTAAGCTTGGCAGTCGAATACTAGTAGGTATGGGTGCTATTATTATGGACGGCGTTGTCGTAGAAGATGATGTGTTCATCGGTGCTGGTACATTAGTCCCTCCCAACAAGCGCCTTGAGAGTGGATACCTCTATGTGGGCAATCCAATGCAAAAGAAGCGCCCTCTAAAAGACAGTGAACTAGCCTTTCTGAAACAGTCGGCGGTTAACTACGTGAACTTAAAAGACGAATATTTAGAAGACGCCTAATCCTCTGCATTTAAAACACCATTTGTCTATAAGCGTGTTTAATAAGTGGCGCTGCTGGGCCTTATCCCGACACAGCGCCGTGCCACTAGCGCTTTACCAGTTCCCTTACTTTTTCTACTACCTTGGCAGTATTTGGTTTTTTGCCTGTCCAAATGGTAAATGCTGCTGCGGCTTGTTCAACTAACATACCTAGCCCATCTAGACTTTGGGCTACCCCAAATTTTGTTGCTTCTTGCATAAAAGGTGTTGGTGAGTTTTTATAGACCATGTCATACACCGCTTCACACTCACTCAAGGACGTCGCATTCATATTGCATGGAAGTTCGCCGTTTAAACTGGCTGCAGTAGAATTAATGATTACGTGTGGTGTTATCGACGCTACGCCCTCAAGCGTCATTACCGCTATTTCATCGTACTGACTTTCCCTGGCCACCTGCTCTGCACGGCTTAGCGTTCTATTGGCAATAGTCAGTTTCGCGATACCGGCCTCAAATAACGGCGAAACAACACCTCGTGCCGCACCACCAGCACCTAACAGTAAAACGTGTTTGTCTTTTAGTGCTACACCGTTATTAAGTAAATCATTCACTAAGCCAATACCGTCGGTATTAAAACCATTAACCTTTCCATCCGCTGTCTTCATTAGCGTATTTACGGCCTTCGCATCATTCGCAGCAGCGTCTTCAACCTGAGCAAAGTTATAGGCGTCTAATTTGAACGGCATAGTAACATTGCACCCTATTGCAGTATCTTGAGCTAGAAATGTAGAAGCGGCCTCGACAAAACCATCTTCATGCGCCAAGATTTTTTCATAAGAAATCTCTTCTCCTACCTGATGTGCAAACATTTGATGGATAGTTGGTGATAAACTCTGAGCTATAGGATTTCCAAATACAGCGAATTTTTTCATGGGAATACGAGACTTATTTAAAACAAAACAGAAAAGCAATGATGCTAAAAAGAGTACACCATATTACCGTATAGGTGGAGAAGAGAAAGTAAGAGCGCTTTCCAATACGTTTTACGACATTATGGAAACTGATCCGCTAGCAAAGGAACTACTCGCAATTCATCCGTTGCCTTTACAACGAATTCGTTACGTGTTCTTTCTTTATTTAAGCCTTTGGCTTGGCGGACCTGACGATTATCAAAAAAAATTTGGACATCCACGCTTACGCGCACGTCATCTTCCTTTCAGCGTAACCCCCGAATTGAAAGCGCAATGGATGTACTGCATGCGCAAGGCAATGTTTAAAACGGTTGACGATACTGCGTTAGCACAACAATTATTAGAAGCGCTCGACCAACTTGCCGAACATATGGTCAACTCAAAATAAAAAAGCGCGTGGTAAAGAGTGACCTTACTACGCGCAACTCCCCTGTTACTGTCTACGCTCTTTTCGGCGCATCAAGTAGTGCAATAGTTACGGCAAACTGCTTTGCAAAAAATTAGAATGTGTAGCCGACTGATAGCGTGTATACCCAAGGGTCTATTTCAATGTCGTCAACCTTACCGGTAGCATCACCTACATTAAATTTAGCTTCAGTATCTATATCGATAAACCGAATAGATGCATTTATGTGCCACTTGGTATCTATTTGATAGTCCATACCAAGTTGAGCTGATAAGCCAAATGAGTTATCCAGTGACAAATCGCTTAAGCCAGCAGTTTCATTAGCGCTTGTAAATTCCTCATCAAAGATAAAAGTGTAATTAATACCAGCGCCAACGTATGGCTGAAATGCAGAACTTGTGTCGTTAAAGTAATAGTTCACGGTTAGCGTTGGTGGAAGATGCGTGACCTCGCCAAGCTTGTTCCCCGTATTGAGAGGGTCGGCTACGGAAAAGGTAACGTCGTGCTTGAAGGGCGTAGCAGCAAGCAATTCGACATTAATATTATCAGTAACAAAGTACGCAACGTTTAAACCTAGCTGAGTATCGTTACCAATATTCAGGGCAACACCAAGGTCTGTGCCACCAGCGACGATATTGGAAGTAGATTCATCGGGGGCAACTGTAGTAAGACCGCCGCGGACAATCCAATCGCCCTGTTGATGAGCGCTAGCTAAAGGAGAAAGTGCAGCAAGTGTAAGACAAAGTGCAGATGCAGATAAGAAGTGTTTGCGCATGATGTGTCTCTTTTGTATTTAACTAAGATGGCGCTACTTTACGCTCTTGGTTAAGAGAAACATTGATCCAGCGCAAGCTTCATAACTCACTGAAACGAAGATACTATTCGAACTTGATGTAGATCAAAAAACGCCGCGTGAAGTTGCCACACAGCGTTTCTAGTCGTTAATAATGATGGAAAATAAGGAAAAGACGACCTACTTAATGAATTATTACCAATCAATGGGCTTTAGCCAATCCGTTAGCTTTTCTTCTGCACTGCCTGGCGCAGGGGTGTAACAATATTCCCATCGAGCTAAAGGTGGCATCGACATCAAAATAGACTCTGTACGCCCACCTGTCTGCAGTCCAAACAAGGTTCCACGATCAAACACCAAGTTAAATTCAACATAACGTCCACGACGATAGAGTTGAAAATCGCGTTCGCGTGGGCCAAAAGGCATTTGTTTACGCTTTTCAATGATCGGCACATAGGCATTTATGTAACCATCACCAACCGCTTGCATAAATTCAAACGATTTGTCGAAACCCCACTCATTTAAGTCGTCGAAAAATAACCCTCCGACACCGCGAGTTTCGTTCCTGTGTTTCAAATAGAAATAGTCGTCGCACCATTTCTTATATTTGGGATAAACCTCATCCCCAAAAGGAGCGCATAACTTCTTAGCTGTATCATGCCAATGCTTTACATCATCTTTGAAAGGGTAGAAAGGCGTTAAATCAAATCCTCCCCCAAACCACCAGATAGGCGCCTCTCCTTCCTTCTCAGCGATGAAAAAGCGTACGTTTGCATGAGAAGTAGGGATATAAGGATTGTGTGGGTGAATAACCAAGGATACGCCCATCGCCTGAAAATTACGACCAGCCAGTTCCGGTCTATTAGCCGTTGCTGAAGCGGGCATTTGACTGCCGAATACATGGGAAAAATTAACACCGCCCTGTTCTATTACCGCGCCATTTTTTAATACTCTCGAGCGTCCGCCGCCACCTTCCTCGCGCTGCCAACTATCTTCAGCAAACTGACCTTTTCCATCGGCGAGTTCTAATGTCTGACAAATTGAATCTTGCAGGTTTAAAAGGTATTGCTTAACGATTTCAATCACTTCTTGAGCGTTTTTACCTTCTAACAGTTGTGTTGACATCATGCTCGAATCACCTCAGCAGTATCTCCATCTCTTATTGTGCTTGGCTTATCCGCGCCGCCAACTTCTCCATCTACGTAGACTACCGAATTGCCAAACACCGCTTTTGCTTGCGCTATTGTCGTAGCCGGAGGTTGCCCTGAGAGATTAGCACTAGTAGACACTATTGGTTTGCCAAGTTTATTGCAAAGCGCCACCACCACTGGGTGGTTCGTTACCCTAACCGCAATTTTTTTATGCTCACCTGTGATCCATTGAGGTGCGGATGACGACTTTGGAAGTAGCCAAGTATTGGGACCAGGCCAACTTGAAAATATATCGGTCCGTCTATCAGGTCTCACCGCATTATCATTTACATAGGGCAGCAATTGACTGTAATTAGCAGCAATAAGAATTACGCCTTTTTCAACAGGCCTTTGTTTTACGCGTAGAAGTGCATTCACTGCAATTTCATTGTCTGGATCACAACCAATCCCCATTACAGCCTCAGTTGGGTATACCAGTAATTCTCCATTATGGAATGCTTCAACAACCGGATCAGTGTCAGGCGTACCTGCACTCGTAGGGTTGAATGTATTAACACCGCTACTCACATTATCAGACATGTTTAAATCTCTAGAATTGCTATTCTTTGTAACCGCAGGCTGGCTGAGGGCATTGCAGCAGCCCTTTTTTGTTAATCAAAACACCCCAACCGCACTGCGGACAAGGCTTGTTAACTGGTTTGAAATTTAGCACATAACGGCATTTGGGATAATGGTTACACGAAAAAAATTGCTTTCCATACTTGTTTGTGCGGGATAACAAATGCCCTTTTTTACATTGTGGACAGTCAACAGCAGTATCTTCCTGCTGCTTGATGGGTTCAATATGATGACACTGTGGAAAATTGGTACACCCTACAAACATACCATAACGGCCTTTTTTAATGGCCAAATCAGCACTGCACTTTGGGCAAGCTACACCCGATAGTGTCTTTAACAGGGTCGTTTGATTATCGTGGAGAGGTTTGCTGAATTCACATTCGGGATAGCCTGAACAACCTATGAAGGGCCCAGATTTACTGCCTCGAACGCGCAATGTCTTGCCACATTCGGGGCAGTTGCCAAATTTATCATCTAATGCATGCTCTTGTGCCGAAAAAAGCGAATGGTCGATTTTTGACATCACAACCCGGCGGATTCACAAGAAAACACAACCAGTAGTGCGTGCATGTGAAACGTCTTAATCATGTTTAGCTTCATTGCAAATATTCACAACCATTAATGTAGAACACCGTCGGGCTCTTCAAACAAGAGGTCTTCCATTTGCGCATAAGCCTTTTCTTTGCCGGGAACATTGAAAAGCACCATCAATACCACCCACTTTAAATCCTCCAAACAAAACTCGTTCGAATCAATTTCCATGACACGGTCTATCACCATTTCACGGGTGGAGGCATCAAGCACGCTAACTTGTTCAAGAAACATTAGAAAGCCTCGGCACTCCACATCAAGGCGCATTTGCTCTTCATGCGTGTAAATACGACTGAGGCTCGTACTAATACCCTTGCAAAAATAAGGCTTTATATCCGTTTCTTGCAGCGCTGCAAGCTTTTCTAACCATGCTAGCGCTTTGTATATTTCATCGTGATGGAAACCAGCACGCACTAACTCTTCGGTTAACTCATCTTGGTCAACACGAATCTCCGTTTCACTGTGAATGAAGTTTTCGAACAGATACATGAGGATATCGAACATATTATTTTCCCCTCAATTTGACGTAACCACCAGGGACAGCGGCTACAAAACCACGCAACTCGTATTCTAGTAATAACGCCATCGCTTTTTGAACAGTAATGGCATTGCGCTGGGCTATAACATCAATAGCGGTGATGTCATAATCCACACTAGCTAATAATTTATCGGTTGCCAAGTTATTCACTTCACTTTTTTGATTGTCTATAAACGTATTCTCATCTCGCCCAAGCGGTTCGAATGTGATTTCATCAAGAATATCGTTAATGTTTGTTACTAACTTAGCACCCTGTTGGATTAGCCAATGGCATCCTTCCGAATAGGCGTGGGATACATTCCCCGGAACCGCAAATACCTCTTTCCCTAGATCTGCGGCCAAATTAGCAGTTATCAAGGTTCCGCTTTTTATTTTTGCCTCGACCACTAAAGTGCCCAAAGACAGTGCGGCAATTATTCGGTTCCTTCGAGGGAAGTGCCATGCTTTGGGGCCTACTGAAGGAAAAAATTCAGTTACAATAGCCCCCTTCTTGTACACAATATCATTCGCTAACGCCTTATTTCTTGCTGGATAACAAACGTCAGGCCCAGTCCCTGTCACCGCTACAGTCTTTCCTTGTCCAACAATCCCCCCTTTATGTGCCGCGCTATCAATCCCTGTAGCTAAACCACTGGTGATTGTTAGCCCCTTTGCCGACAAACAGCGAGCAAACTCCTCTGCTAACGCAGTACCGTAATGTGTTGCTCGCCGACTTCCCACTATCGCGATTTGTGGTCGATTCAAAAAGGTTGGATCGCCCTTCACAAAGAGTACTAATGGTGGGTTGCTCAATTGCTTAAGCGCATCGGGATAAAGGGGAGAATCGAAAGTTATGATATGTCGTTGTTGAGTTACATCGCGCCATTGAAGCGCGTCGTTAACCCTCGTATACGAAATACGTGATACTAACTCGTCTCCTTTGGGCAGCTGTTTTAATTCAGAGACTAGCTCAATAAGCGGTACATTTAAGGTTGTTAATGCGTTTAACCATGCCTTACTTGGAACATTAAACGCAGAAGCAAAGCTTAACCATGCGAGATCATTTTGCGTTAAGTTGCTAGATGAGAGTGATTCTGTATCGATATAAGGCGAAATCATTGCCGCTCCTTTGTAAAGCGGCAATGTGAAATTATAATTTAAGGGTTCGCAACGATGTTGCCACGCTTTACACCCTTGTTAGCCTTTGTAATTAAGCCATAGCTCGCCGCATTAAAAGTCTTAAACACTACTAACTCACCAATTTTCAAGGCAGGTTGATTCACGGTATTTGCAAACCAGTCGCCACCGGTTTTCGCACCGGGCTCATTCGCATAACGAGGGCGCTCATCATTTAAGATAGCGGGGCCTTGCTCATAAATACCCATTACTGTTCCTGGTTTTACATCTGAATGGCCTAAATCTAAGATAACGACGTCGTACTTACCTAGCAGATCATGGTCGTGCAGGTCATTCACTACCGCTCCCCGTATCTCTTTCGCAGGCTGAAGTTCAACGCTTTCAGGTTCTTCAAACCCTCCATTTAATAGCTTGTCACCGCGCCTTGCTTCCATATTCGCGTCGCCAATAAACAGAAGTACCGAGTCATTAGCACTATCCTCTTCGATGACTTGAGCAGTAGAAACGTGATAAGCCAAAACACCTAGAACATTACCCTTGAGGTCTGTCACAATATCGTGTTTTCGTACTATTCTATACTGATCTTCAGCACTGGATTGCTTTTGGCCTAAAACAAAATCATTCGCAGTGAAAAGAACGTTTCCATCCTTATTCCCTAGAAGCCTCGGCAGCAGTTCAAAGGCATTTTCATCAACAATTGTGTGTTGCTTTATGAAAGGCGAAATCGTTTCCCACTCTAAAACCTCTATAGGTTGCGCTTTTACCCGCTTACCCGTGGTAGGAGACAGCGTTAATCTTGGCTTATCACGATTTACAGAGAGAACGGGCTTACCGTCAACTATCGTGAGTGTTATTACATCACCTGGATAAATGAGATGGGGATTTTCTATTTGGGTGTTCGTTCGCCACAACTCAGGCCAAAGCCAAGGCTCACTTAAAAAGACATTTGAAATTTCCCAAAGTGTATCACCCTTTTTAACAGTATAAGTTTGGGGCGCTTCTTCCTTGAGTTGAAGAGCAATCGCCGGCAGCGCTAACAGCATGCCCAATGCCATCACCATAACTTGACGAGTTTTATTTAGTCGCGTTTTCAAATTTACCACCCTCAGTACATTCCCTGCTGATTATTGTTGTTTTTCCAGACAGAAGCACTATATCAGTACCAGTGCAAAATATTAAAGGCTTTAGCAAAAAACTGCACGAAAGCCTCGATATGAGTTAGAATATTTATTCAAATGAATTTGTAAAGTGTGCTGCATAGTTGTTCGTATATCAATTTATACAGTGAAAAGGTGAAGTAAGCGAGTCATGGCAATTTTAGACGTATTAAGTTTTCCAGATGAACGTCTTCGCACGGTAGCAAAACCCGTGGAAGAGGTTAACGACGAAATTAAACAACTTGTTTCAGATATGTTTGAAACAATGAAAGACGAAAACGGAATCGGCCTTGCGGCAACGCAAGTGAATCGCCATGTACAAGTTGTTGTTATGGACGTTTCAGAAGAACAAAACGAGCCGCGCGTTTTCATTAATCCTAAAATTGTTCGCAAAGATGGCGTTACTATCAGTGAAGAAGGATGCCTTTCTGTCCCAGGTAACTATGCGAAAGTTGAACGGGCAGAGTCTATAACGGTTGAAGCACTTAATGAGCATGGAGAAGCTTTCGAGTTGGAGGCTGAGGGCTTGTTGGCGATTTGTATTCAACACGAGCTTGACCACTTAAAAGGAAAGCTCTTTATCGACTATCTTTCTCCACTAAAACGTCAGCGCATTCGCAAAAAGCTTGAAAAAGAAGCGCGCTTAGCAGCTAAAGCTTAAGGAAACCCGTGACAACGCCATTGAAAATTATCTTTGCCGGTACACCGGATTTTGCTGCGAAACACCTTTCGGCTCTGCTAGACAGTGAGCACGACATTATTGCTGCATATACTCAACCTGATAGACCAGCAGGAAGAGGCAAGAAGCTAACGGCCAGCCCGGTAAAGCAGCTGGCTTTACAACACAACATCCCTGTTTTCCAACCTAGTTCGCTCAAAAGCGACGAAGCACAGAAGGTCATTACTGATCTTGATGCCGATATTATGGTTGTCGTCGCCTACGGACTTCTTTTACCAGCAGCAGTGCTGAATGCCCCTAAGCTTGGATGCATCAATGTTCACGGCTCAATTTTACCTAAATGGCGTGGTGCAGCACCTATACAGCGTGCAATTTGGGCGGGTGACACAAATACAGGTGTCACCATCATGCAAATGGATGAAGGGTTAGACACCGGTGATATGCTTCATATTGCCACGTTGCCGATAGAAGCGTCGGACACCAGTGCCACCCTCTACGAAAAGCTGGCACAACTTGGTCCCGTTGCGCTAGTGGACGTTTTAAACCGTTTTGATAGCTTCACGCCGCAAAAACAAGATGATGCCGAAGCAAGTTATGCGAAGAAGCTTTCAAAAGAGGAAGCGAGAATTAATTGGCATGAAGACGCTCTGCAAATAGAACGAAATATACGCGCGTTTAATCCTTGGCCTGTCGCATGGATGAACGTAGATGAACACAATGTAAAGGTTTGGTCAGCGTCTGTTGTTAAAATGGACAAGCAAGCTTCCCCAGGCACAATTTTACGTGCAAATAAAGAGGGCATTACTATAGCAACAGGCAACGATGCTCTTTGTATTACCTCTCTTCAAATTCCTGGGAAAAAGGCGCTTCCCGCTGCCGATGTAATTAATGCACGCCAAACTTGGTTTGAAGTTGGACGCTGCTTAGCACAAGCGGAAAACCAGTGAAACCCTTTCCTTTACCTAAACAAAAAAACCTGCGTGCAGATTGCGCGTGGGTTATTTTTCAAATACTGGAACACGGCAAATCGTCTCGGGAATGTTTAGAGCGGGTTCAACGCAGACACAACGCGCGCGACAATGCATGGATCCAAGAAATGTCGCTTGGCGTGATGCGTAAACTTCCTCTTTTGCAGCATTGGTTAAGATCGCTTTTAGACCGTCCTTTAAAGGGCAACAAAAAAATCATTGAACATTTGATTTTACTCGGCCTCTATCAACTGCAATTTTCCAGAGTAAGCCATCACGCTGCTGTAGGTGAAACCGTAGCCGCAGCGTCTTATCTTAATAGCGCAGCGCTTAAAGGTTTAGTCAATGCAGTATTACGTAACTTTCAGCGAGAATCGCTAGCAGAAAAACCTATTGATAACGAAATTATCAAAAGCGGGCTCCCCAAATGGTTATTTAAAGCAATTGAAAATGCTTACGAATTAGACGCTGACGCAGTAAGAGAAGCGACAAACTCTATTGCGCCTATCTGGTTGCGAGTAAATCAGACGCAAATTTCGTTTGACGCTTACTGCTCACTATTAGACAACGCAAATATCGAGTATGAACGCAGTATAGCCCACAAAGAAGCGGTAATTTTGAAAAAGCGTGAAGACATTACTGCGCTACCGGGGTTTGAAAAGGGCTTTTTCGCCGTTCAAGACGGCGCTGCTCAGTTAGCTGCACATTATCTTGAGGTAAAAGAAGGTGAACGCGTTTTAGATTGTTGTGCGGCACCTGGAGGAAAAACAGGTCATATCGCAGAACTAACGCCAGCGCTTGGCTACTTGTTAGCACTTGATGCAGATGCAAGCCGTTTAGAACGCGTTAAAGAAAACATGACGCGGCTAAAACACAATGTTGATATTAAACAAGGTGACGCCGCGACACCCGCTGATTGGTGGGACGGCAAGTTATTTGACAAGATATTGCTCGACGCGCCGTGTTCGGCCACCGGTGTAATTCGCAGACACCCTGATATTCGCTGGCTTCGCAAATCGACTGATATTGATAACTTGGCGCGTTTGCAACGCCAAATACTAGATGCATTATGGGGCTTGCTAAAGCCTGGTGGAACCTTGCTTTATGCTACCTGTTCCATTCTCCCAAAAGAAAATCGCTTACAAATTAAGTCGTTTTTACAGGATACTGCAGATGCAAAATTAGTCGCACTAACGAAAACCGAAACAAACGACAAACCTGGTCGCCAAATTCTCCCCGGCGAAGAACAAATGGATGGTTTCTATTATGCGAGGCTGATAAAGTCTCATTAGGCGCATGTGAATCAACATCTTAGCAAGGCAAAATAACAACGATGAAAATCATCATTTTGGGCGCAGGCCAAGTAGGCGGTACACTCGCTGAGAATTTAGTGGGTGAAAATAACGAAATCACGGTTATAGATTCTGACCCAACTATTCTGCGCGCACTTCAAGATCGTCTCGACTTGCAAGTGGTCACCGGTGTCGGCTCACACCCCGATGTATTGCGAAAAGCCGGTGCCGAAGATGCTGACATGTTGATAGCGGTAACTAACAGCGATGAAAGTAATATGCTAGCTTGTCAGGTTGCCTATAGCCTATTTAAGACACCAACGAAGATAGCGAGAGTCCGTTCAGAGCAGTACATCATTTATCAAGAGCAGCTGTACAAGCAACAAGACATTCCTGTAGACCATATTATTGCGCCAGAGCAACTGGTTACAAAGGCAATTAAACGTTTAATCGATTACCCTGGCGCACTGCAAGTGGTCGAATTTGCAGAAGGCAAAGCGAGCCTGGTTGCAGTAAAGGCTTATTACGGTGGCTTGTTAGTCGGCCATGCGTTGTCTGCATTAAAGGACCACATGCCGAACGTTGAGACGAGAGTTGCAGCAATTTATCGTCGTGGTCGCCCTATTCGCCCCTTGGGTACTACGGTAATAGAGGCAGACGATGAGGTCTTTTTCATAGCCGCAACCAAGCACATCCGTGCAGTAATGAGTGAGCTGCAAAAACTAGAGTCGAGCTATAAACGAATTATGATCGCAGGTGGCGGCTTAATTGGTGCGGGCCTAGCAAAAAAGCTAGAACATGATCATAACGTTAAATTGATAGAGTACAGTCCTGAGCGTGCGAAATACCTATCTGCAAACCTGGACAAAACCATAGTTTTTATTGGTGATGCGTCTGATCCTGAGTTGCTTAGCGAAGAAAATATCGAACAAGTTGACGCCTTTATTGCTGTTACTAACGACGATGAAGCAAATATTATGTCTGCCATGCTCGCTAAACGCATGGGCGCTCAGAAGGCGATGGTACTTATCCAACGCAGCGCTTACGTCGACCTGGTACAAGGTGGTGAAATTGATATCGCATTTTCTCCGCAACAAGCCACAATTTCAGCGCTTTTAACTCATGTTCGCCGCGGTGACATTGTCAACGTATACTCACTACGACGTGGCGCAGCCGAGGCTATCGAAGCCATTGCACACGGCGATGAAAACACATCAAAGGTTATTGGCAAACAAATTGGTGATATTAAGCTTCCCCCAGGCACAACCATTGGTGCCGTAGTGCGTGACGACCAGGTTATCATTGCACACAGTGACACAAAAATAGAACCAAATGACCACGTTATTCTTTTCTTAGTAGACAAAAAATACATTGGTGATGTTGAAAAGCTATTCCAGCCCAGCGCGTTTTTCTTCGGATAATCCGGCAGTTAACTTTTTAAGTGCTTGCTTCTAATCATAAAGGGCTTTTGAAGAAGAAAAGGCCGTAATTCAATGTAAAAAATAAGTGAATTTTATTTCATATTTCGGCTACCAATAGAACAATTTTTGGTCCATACTTAGCATATCTTATGCGTTAAAGGACTAACGGTTATGCCCCAACTTTTTTCATCAAAAAATTCTCTACAACTGCGCCTATCTAATTTCAAGAGTTTATTTTTAGCGATAGTTTGCAGTGTACTCTCAGCACACGCTTTATCTCAATCCTCAGAAGAAGATGAACTCGCAAAAATGCAAGCGCAGCTTAATGCTGAAGTGATGTCGAAACCCTTCCTAGCTGAAAAACCGGAAGAGGTGGATGCATACATAAAAAGTATGCTCGAGAAGGGAGAAAAACCTCAAGAATACCAAGGCACTAATTGGCGACCTGGCTACACGTGCCGTGACTTACTGCGCTACAACTGGCGTGAGTATCGTAACTGCAGATATTACTACCGCTATTACGGACGTTATTACTAACTTCAATAAACCCAATCTTTTTTATAAGGAAATATCATGAACGTAAGGGCTCATCACATTAAAGCTGCCTTTTTATCTATTGCTTTGCTTGCTCTTAGTGGTTGTGCTGCAGTGCATACCTCTATTGCTAAAAAGGATTTAGACGTACAAACAAAGCTAAGCACATCAATTTTCGTTGACCCTGTTCCGCCAGAGAAACGCAAAATATACTTAGAAGTACGCTCTGCGGTAATGGAATTTGACAGGAATGCATTTAGAACAGCACTGAATAGCCAAATATCTAGCAGCGGTAACGGTTATACATTTGTTGATTCTCCTGATGATGCACAATACACAATGAGTGTTTTCGTTCGCAATCTTGAAAAAGCGTCGCCTTCTGCGGCCGAAAACTATCTCGCTTCTGGCTTTCAAGGAGTAACGATAGGATCTGCTGCGGCCTATGCTGGTGGTGGCGGTTACCGACAAGCAGCAGCAGGTGGCATAATTGGTGGGCTAGTTTCCACCGCTGCAAATGCTATGGTTAAAGATGTGACCTACCTTTTAGTCGCAGATATCCAAATTAAAGAAAGAGCTAAAAAAGGTGTTATTGTTCGTAAAGATTCAAAAATTAACACGAAAATCTCTGACGACGGCGCTTCAACTCAAACCTCTTCTGAAGTATCCAACCAAAAAGAGTATCGTACACGCGTAGTGACCACTGCTAACAAAGCAAATTTGGAACTGGAAGAAGCACAGCCTTTAATGTTTGATAAAACGGCTTATGCTATGGCATCGTTTTTCTAATTTTTTATCGATAAGTAGCCACGCAAAGTGGCTACTTTGTGCCTTGCCTAAACGCCACTCTAAAAGTTAACTTCGCCAGAAAGTAGGTGAAAATAATACCAGCAGTGAAAATACTTCAAGACGACCGAATACCATTGCCACAACTAAAATCCATTTACCTGCATCAGTTACATCAGCATAATTAGACGCTACGCTTCCTAAACCAGGCCCAAGGTTATTTAACATTGCCGCTGTCGCAGTAAACGCACTTAAGTTGTCTAAGCCGGTTGCAATAAGTCCAATCATAATAATAACAAACACTACCGCGTAAGCTGAAAAGAAACCCCAAACCGCCTCAACCACTCTATCGGGCATCGCTCTGTCTCCAAACTTTACGCTGTAAACGGCTTTTGGATGGATAAGTCGGTCAACTTCACGCTTACCTTGTAAAAATAGTAGGCAAACCCTAACTACCTTAAGTCCGCCGCCTGTTGAACTTGCACACCCACCTATAAAGCTTGAAAAAATAAGCATAATCGGAAGAAAGGTTGGCCAGACGGAAAAATCTGTCGTTGCAAAACCGGCTGTAGTACTGATAGAAACAGCTTGTATCATTGCTTGGTCTAACGCTTGCTCTGCAGATGTGTAGTAGCCAGAAAGCGTAAGTACCAGGAAACAAATGCCGATTAAAGTCGCTTGAATAATAAAAAATGCTTTAAATTCGGGGTCCTTAAAATACCCTTTAACCGAACGGGAACTCACAGCAGCATAATGTAAAGAAAAGTTAAGCGCTGCTATAAGTAGAAACACGGTACATACTACATTCACCATTGGGCTATTAAAGTAGCCTAAACTAGCATCATGATTCGAGAAGCCGCCAATTGCGACCGTCGAAAAAGAATGGCAAATGGCGTCGAAAACACTCATGCCTGACAGCCAGTATGCCACTGCACAAGCGATAGTAATTGATAAATAGATATACCAAAGATGTTTTGCAGTATCGGCAATCCGCGGTGTCATTTTGTTATCTTTCACCGGACCAGGTGTTTCAGCGCGATACAGCTGCATACCACCAACACCAAGTATAGGCAGTATCGCTACGGCCAAAACAATGATACCCATACCACCAAGCCATTGAAGTTGCTGCCGATAAAACTGTACTGAATGAGGCAGGAAATCAATCCCTTCGATAACTGTGGCACCTGTAGTTGTCAAGCCTGAGAATGACTCAAAAAACGCATCTGTTATTGTCATACTTGGCTGTTCTAACAGAATAAGGGGAATAGCACCGACACTGGCCAGTACTGACCAGAATAACGCTACAATTAGGAAGCCTTCTCGCGCCCTTAAATCATTTTTCTGCTGACGGTTCGGATACCATAATGCCATTCCACCTAACACACACAAAAAGAAGGCCAACGTAAAGGGTAAACCGCTTCCGTCTTGGTAAATCAATGACACAATGGCTGGTGGGATCATGGTTACGCTGAATAACGCTATTAATAACCCTAGTATTCTTATAATGGCGCGGTAGTGCATAATAGACGTAGCCTTTGTTCTTATAGTGGCGCAGCAATTAGAAATTTGATTATAGGGCTATAACTAATGTGGGGAAACCACTGTAGCCCCACATTTTTTAACCATTAACAAAGTAAGTACTTCTTGCCTAAGAGATTACTTCATAGCAAGGACTGTTTTTACCATTTTACTTATGCTCGAATGAGCTTGAGTTATATTTTGCGCCAGCATATAGGCAGGCGTTGTTACTAGCTTAGCAGTATTATCAACAACCACATCATCAACTGCGCAACTAACATGCGAAGCACCCAGTGCATTTAATCCGGCTGCGGTATCGGTATCATTTCCAACAGTCAGCTTTGTTTGGTTACCATACACTTTCGCCGCTAGAGCGGGCGCAATACATGCGTAAGCAGACGGTTTTTTAGCTTTTGCAAAGGCACTACATACGCTTAAAACATCTTGGTTAAATGCGCAGTTATCTCCATCTACGGCAAAGGTGCATAAATTTTTTGCTGCGCCAAAACCGCCAGGTAAAATCAAATAATCAAAATCATCAACGTTGCATTCTGTTACTGGCTTTATCTCGCCTCGCGCTATACGAGCAGATTCAACGAGCACATTTCTAACTTCCCCTTCAGCAACCTCGCCAGTAAGATGATTAATAACATGTAGCTGGTTAACATCAGGAGCAAAACATTGATAAGTTGCTCCCTCTAATTCAATGGCAAGCAGCGTAAAAACAGCCTCATGTAATTCAGCGCCGTCGAACACACCGCTTCCGCTTAAAATAACTGCAACTTTCTTCATAATCTTCTCCTGGGCATTATGATTACTACTTATTCATTATTTGGCTATTAAACGCACAATCGTTTAAAAAAAGTTCTTAATAATACGTATATACATTGTAAATGGATATGCTACATTACTCGACCAGCTTGGTTAAACTAAAAAAATACTTCACCAAGTTATCCACAAAATAAGGAATGATACGTAGCAGGTATGCTGTTTTCACACCTATCAAGCATTCCCTTGTCTTTATTACGCTAGAGAGTGATCAAGCACATTGATTTGATCGCTCAGATCGCTATGCCTTAAAATTTAGATCACAAAGTTATCCACAATGTGCGTAGCACCGTTGATACGTGCTAATCTTTCGTCATGATATAGCGATCTGGATGTGGCTGTGGCATCCTTGCGCTCATATTGTCTATTGGAAAATCGCCATCTATGCCTGATTCTAAAAAGCCTCCATTTATTCTTGTCGATGGATCGTCATATCTTTTTCGTGCCTTTCACGGTCTACCACCATTAACCAACTCAAAAGGCCAAGACACCGGTGCTATTTATGGTGTTGTGAACATGCTTAAAAGCTTGATCAAACAATACAACCCAACGCATATGGCGGTGATTTTTGATGCTAAAGGCAAGACTTTTCGCGATGACATCTATAAAGAGTACAAAGCGAACCGGCCCCCTATGCCTGAGGAGCTTAGGAGCCAGATCGAACCACTACATGCCATCATTAAAGCAATGGGTTTACCAGTTATTGTTGAATCGGGTGTAGAGGCAGACGACGTGATCGGTACATTAGCGAAACACGCTACAGAAAAAGGTATCGATACCCTTATCAGCACGGGTGATAAGGACATGGCGCAGCTGGTAAATGAACATGTCACCTTAATTAACACCATGACAAACCAGTTAATGGATGTTGAAGGTGTTAATACGAAATTTGGCATTCCACCAGAGCTAGTGATCGACTTCCTTGCACTCAAAGGCGATAAAGTTGATAACATTCCAGGCGTACCTGGTGTTGGTGATAAAAGTGCGCAAGCCTTGTTAAACGGTATTGGTGGTATCGATGACATCTATAAGAATCTAGATAAAATTGCCGACCTGTCGTTTAGAGGCAGCAAGTCGATGGCAGCGAAAATGCAAGAGTACGAAGAGCAAGCTCGACTTTCTTATACCTTAGCTACTATCAGTATCGATCTTGATCTCGACTATGATGTTGAAGCGCTGATGCCATGCCAAGCCGATAATGAACAACTTCGCGATTTGTTTGCGGAATATGAGTTCAAACGCTGGCACGCAGAAGTAAGCGCACTTTTAGCCGGCGGAGATACCTCTAGTGCCAATGCAAACGCCGACGAAGAAAAAAGCGATAGTGCAGACGAGAGCGAACAAAGTGAATCGGTAGAGATAGATAAGTCGAAATACGAGACCGTACTTGATGAAGAGCGCTTCAATGCTTGGGTTGCAAAGCTTGAAAAAGCCGAGCTAATCGCTTTTGATACCGAGACAACCAGCCTTAACTACATGGATGCAGAGTTAGTGGGTGTTTCATTTTGTATAGAAGAAGGTGAAGCTGCTTATGTGCCTGTTGCTCACGATTACCCAGATGCCCCCGCCCAGCTATCACGAGAATTTGTATTAAACGCATTAAAACCTATTTTAGAATCGGACACCGTGGTCAAAGTAGGCCAGCACATCAAATACGACAAAAATGTATTAGCGAACTATGACATTACCTTAAACGGCATCGGCTTTGACACCATGCTTGAGAGCTATGTACTAAACAGTACTGCGCAGCGCCATGATATGGACTCACTTGCCCTAGCCTACCTTGGTCATAAAACTATTCATTTTGAAGAGATTGCAGGTAAAGGCGCAAAACAGCTAACGTTTAATCAAATTAGCCTTGAAGAAGCTGGGCCTTATGCCGCAGAAGATGCTGATATTACGCTTCGCTTACACAACGCCATTTGGACTAAGTTAAAAGAAATCCCTGAGCTAAAAAATTTATTGATAGATGTTGAGGTTCCCTTGGCCTGTGTACTTTCTCGTATGGAACAGGAAGGTGTATTGATAGACAGCCAAAGACTGCGTCAGCAAAGCCAAGATCTAGCCACGCGTATCGCCGAACTTGAAAGTGAAGTACATGAGGAAGCTGGCGAACCATTTAACTTAGGTTCGACAAAACAGCTTCAGCACGTTCTTTTCGATAAGATGTCGCTGCCTATCATAAAGAAAACGCCTAAAGGGGCGCCCTCTACCTCTGAAGATGTACTGCAAGAACTCGCGCTTGAGTATCCGTTGCCTAAGAAGATCATGGAATACCGTGGCTTAACCAAGCTTAAAAACACCTACACCGACAAACTTCCTAAGATGATCAATCACCGTACGGGCCGGGTGCATACATCTTATCATCAAGCAGTAACCGCAACGGGACGTTTATCTTCAACCGATCCTAACTTACAGAACATTCCTATTCGTAATGAAGAAGGTCGCCGCGTACGTCAGGCATTTGTACCAAGAGAAGGAAATAAGTTCGTCGCAGCCGACTACTCACAAATCGAACTGCGTATTATGGCGCACCTTTCAGGCGATAAAGGCCTACTTGATGCATTTGCGCATGGTAAAGATATTCATAAAGCAACCGCTGCGGAAGTTTTTGGTGTGCCACTTGATGAGGTAACAACCGAACAGCGCCGTAGCGCAAAAGCGATTAACTTCGGTTTGATTTACGGTATGAGTGCCTTTGGGTTGTCGAAACAACTTAATATTCCACGTAATGAAGCACAAAAATATATGGATCTTTACTTCGAACGCTATCCGGGCGTGCTTGAGTACATGGATTCAACGCGTGAGAGCGCCAAGGATAAAGGTTATGTAGAAACCGTATTTGGTCGCAGACTTTATTTGCCTGATATTAAAGTCAGTAATGGTGCACGTAGAAAAGGCGCAGAGCGCGCAGCGATAAATGCGCCTATGCAAGGCACAGCGGCGGACATTATTAAGATGGCGATGATTAAAGTTGACGACTGGATCCGAAAGAATGCGTCTGATGATGTAACTATGATGATGCAGGTACACGATGAATTGGTTTTTGAAATTAAAGAAGACAAGGTTGATAACTACGTATCTACGATTACTGCCTTGATGGAAAGCGCGGCGACGCTTAATGTTCCGCTAGTTGTTGAAGCCGGTGTTGGCGAAAACTGGGATGAAGCTCACTAATTTAGTAATTAGATTACAGTTTACACGTAAAAAGTCGCGTTACAGCAATTAAATTTGGTAATTTAATTACACAATATCCTTGCCTTTTCTGTGCTTTATTGTACCATTATGCATGTAGGGTACAGAGGTGAGAAAGCTGTTTTCAAACCTTTGCTTTAACCCCGACAGTTTTGTCGGGGTTTTTTTATATCTGCCAAAAACAAATACCCCATAAATATCAGCAAGTTATAAAATAAATTCATTTTTTCTGAACTTCTTTGTTTATCACTACTCTATATCTACGGTTTTTATGTGTTTTCTCTCAGTTTACGCCTCGCTTTACGCGGGGCGTTCTTTTTTCTAAAACCCCGCTTCCATCTATGTAGTAAATCAAGCTAGTGGACTTAAAATTCACTATTTAGATTATTGAATTTAGTTATCAGAGTCTTCAGTGTCTTCTTTTTTGCCTAAGCCGAACCACGTATCCAGTATACGCTCAAGTTCCGGTAAACCGTGCTTATTTAATGACGAGAAGGTTTGCACGGTCACATCGCCCATAAATGCCATGGCGGCTTCACGCGCCATTAATAGCTGCGCTTTACGCTTACCACTTTTAAGCTTATCGGCCTTGGTCAAAAGTGCCAGCACCGGTATATTCGAAGCAACTGCCCAGTGAATAAGATCTTGGTCCAAATCTTTAAAAGGATGACGAATATCCATTAATACCACTAAACCTTTAAGTGATTTACGCTTTTGAAGATATTCCCCAAGCGACGCCTGCCACTTTTTCTTCATAGCAACAGGCACTTTTGCAAATCCATAACCTGGCAAATCAACTAGGCGCAAGTCTTCTTCTAGCTCAAATACATTGATTAGTTGAGTACGCCCTGGTGTTTTACTGGTTCTCGCCAAGTTTTTTTGGCGCGTTAATGTGTTGAGCGCACTCGATTTACCCGCGTTAGAGCGGCCTGCAAACGCAACTTCAATTCCAGTATCATTTTTCAAATGACGAATGTCAGGTGCACTCGTAAAGAATTTTGCTTTGGTGTAATACGACATCTAGACTTACCTCCACATGCGTCACAACCTTCGGTTTACAGTTTTTTAATGAATAAACCAGCTAAAAACCATAGTTTTATCATGGAATAGGTTTTTCTGACGCGTTAAATGTGTAAAATACGCATGATATCACGTATATCACGCGAGCCGTTGGATCCATTTAAGAGATTTATTATGAAAAAATTGTGTTTGTTGGTATGTATGTCTTTAGGTTTAAGCGCTACTGCTATGGCAGAAGGTGACGCCGAGGCAGGAAAAGCAAAGTCTGCTGTATGCGCAGCCTGTCATGGCCCTGATGGCAACAGCATGATTGATATGAACCCAAAGCTAGCTGGGCAACACGAGAAGTACATCGTTAAACAGCTTATGGAATTTAAGCTTGCATCACAAACTGGCGGTGAAGAAGGTCGTAATAATGCCGTAATGAACGGCATGGCTGCGCCATTATCAGAGCAAGACATGAAAGACTTAGCCGCGTATTTCTCTAGCCAAGAGCCAAAAGCTGGCGAAACAGCGGAGCAATACGTTGAAGCAGGGCGTGCACTTTACCAAGGTGGTGATGAGTCACGTGGTGTTACCGCATGTATCGCATGTCATGGACCTAAAGGTAACGGTATGGCGTTAGCGGGCTTTCCAGACATCAGCGGTCAGCACGCAACTTACACAGCATCACAGCTAAAGGCGTTTCGTTCAGGCCAACGTCACAACGATATGAACGGCATGATGCGAGACATTGCGATGAAATTAACTGACGAAGATATCGAAATTTTGTCTAATTATATCGCTGGTTTACATTAAATATTACCGTTTTAACCCATTGTTGTTAAAAAATTGTTACCAAAAAAGTTGTATTTTAAAATTATTCGTGTAATCTAACGGCGTAGTTTGTAGGAGCATATGAAACCCTACGGGCTAATTAACAAGAATAATAATAAAAATACAGCATGGATGAACAAATAAAGCGCCAAGAAGGCCAAAAACAACAATACAGCTCTGCAAAAAATAAAAATAAGGGGAGCACACGCTAGGGAAGCCAGCAACACATAGATGTGTATAACGGGAGAGGTGTCATCTGACACTCATACAATGTAAGGTGATGGTGAAAACCATCACCTTTTTCTTTTTTAGTCCCTTTATTATTGTTCACTTTCTTATGTCTTGTCCTTTATGCCAAAGTACTAACGCGCCATCTCACTATTACTCAGATAAAAAACGCGAATACCTTCAATGTAACCAGTGCGAACTCGTCTATGTTTCACCTGAATTTTTACCATCTAAAGAAGTGGAAAAGCAGGAATATGACCTTCACCAGAATAGCTTTGAAGACGAAGGGTATCGGAAATTTCTAAGAAAGGTTTTAACGCCACTTACACCTTTTATAGAAAACATGAAATTTCGTGAACTGAGAGGAATAGACTTTGGTTGTGGCCCTGCGCCCGTTCTAGCAAGTATGTTGGAAGAAGAAGGCGTAAGGATGAACATCTACGATCCTTTCTATGCACACAACCTATCGGTACTTGAGCAACGCTATGACGTAGTGACATGTACAGAGGCAATAGAACACTTTCACACCCCTCATGTGGAATGGGCGCTATTTAACAAACTTGTATCGCCTGGTGGCGTTCTTGCCATCATGACCAAGCGCGTGCTAGATAAAGCCAGGTTTGCAAATTGGCACTATAAAAACGACGTCACTCACGTTAGCTTTTTCAGCGAAGAAACCTTTCACTATTTGGCAAAACGAGATGGCTACAGCGTCACTTTTCCTGCCAGCGATGTCGTTCTATTGAGAAAGCGCTGAAATAAATTACCGTAAAACATCACAGTCCTCGTATTGATTTTACACTGCATACCCAAAGATCAATACGTAGACGCTAATTCGCGCTATAATAGCGCTGTTTTTTCACTCTTTTTGTTATTTGGAAATTATGGCACGTTCAAAGAAATCACGTAAAGTCGGCCTAATCGGCGTTCGTAAAGATCCTGACTTTAAACCAAGCGAAAACCGAAAATCAGACTCGCCTCGCCCTAAAAAGCATAAAGGTAAGCCCGCAGGTAATCGCCACAATGTTGAACAGAAAAAAGTGACGGGCAAAAAGAGTGCTGAGAATAAAGATCCGCGCCACGGCAGTAAAAAGCCTATTCAGCTTGTAAAAGCAGTGACGCCTACCCCGGCTCAAAAGAAAAAGTATGCAACACCTGCGCAAGAGCTAGCAGCACTTGAGGCAGACCAACGCTTGTCTGATTTACTCGACAAACTTGACGACAATAAGCCGCTAACCCGTGAGCAACAAGCTTATGTCGACGAGAAGATGGCACGCCACCGCATTCTATGTGACTTGCTAGGAATAGTAGAAGAGGATGATGAAGACGACGATATGGATCCGTTTAATGATTTAGACGCTATTAATATCGACGACTTTAAGCACTAGTAAAAAACGGGAAAGAGTCATGCTGTGGGCAGTACTTTCAGGCATCGCGCTACTAATTATTCTTGCGCTAGGTTTCTACGCAGGCAAACTGCTGTTTATGTTAAAACAACAAAAAGAGCGACAAGAAGCGGCAAGGCAATCGCGCGTTGCCACGATAACCGACAGTATTATAGTAATAGCTAAGGCGATGGAGCAGCAGCAATGTGATTTGTCAGAAGGTGTAATTCGCATCGTGAATTTACTTAACGCGCTTCCAATAAATACTCCGCCTGATTTTAAAGCGCAATATCCCAACGTTTATACACTGTTTACCGAGGTAAGCGGCTTTGCCATTTTGGAAGCAAGGCAACAGCTACCTAAAAATGAGCGAAGAAAACAAGACATCGCACGCGAGCAGATTGAATCGGAATACGAATCTAAGGTGTTGGACGAATTACCACCGCTGAAGGCGTATTGCGAGGCACTCGTCGCCTCTAAATAACGAGTCAGCGCTACGCAGATTAAAAGATTAAAACTGACGCAATCAGTATCGAAAATGGTCGAGCACAGTATGTAGTCGGCCATTTTTTTAGCACGGTTATGACTGTGTCACTTTATCGCGAGCTCGCAGGTACGCTCGTAGCAATGACACCCTACTTCGTGGTCATTAACCATACCCACAGCTTGCATAAAAGCATAGCAAATCGTTTCACCCACAAAATTAAATCCGTGCTTTTTAAGTGCTTTTGACATTGCCTTTGACGCATCGGTTGATGTGGGTGCTTGCCTGAAGTCTTTCCACGCATTAATGACCGTACGTCCATCTGTAAATTGCCAAATAAACTCACTGAATGGCTGCGAGGCTTCAATAGCTAAAAAGCCCTTGGCATTTTTGATAACCGACTCTATTTTGAGCTTGTTTCTGATTATGCCGCTGTCCTGCATCAGCCTGTCGACATCAGCGGGGCCCATCTTCGAGATTTTCTCAGGGTCGAACTGGTAGAATGCCTGTTCAAAATTCTGCTGTTTTTTCAAAATCGTCAGCCAAGATAAACCGGCTTGCTGTCCATCGAGGCATAATTTAGCAAACAACGCGCGACTATTTAGCTCGGGTACACCCCATTCGTTATCATGATACGCTAAATAAATAGGGTCGCTGCTCACCCAACCACAGCGATGCAAAGGCGTATTTTTTTCTATTTTTGTTTGATTGGGCATGGCTTAAGATTAAATCCTTGTTGTGAAGTGGCATATTGGCCTTATTCGTGACGTTTTTTCACCCTTTACACCTACATACTATGCCTCACAAATTGTATACTATCCCACCTTTATTTTAAGTCAGATAACTAATAAGCAGCGGATGTATGCAGAAATACGATATTAAGACCTTTCAAGGGTTGATCCTTGCGCTTCAAGATTATTGGGCGCGTCAGGGCTGCGTTATTATTCAGCCTCTGGATATGGAAGTGGGTGCAGGTACTTTTCACCCTATGACGTTCCTACGTTCTTTGGGTCCAGAGCCAATGAGTAGCGCCTATGTTCAACCGTGCCGTAGACCAACCGATGGTCGATACGGTGAGAACCCAAACCGCTTACAACATTACTATCAGTTTCAAGTAATGCTGAAGCCTTCACCTGATAATATTCAGGAGTTGTATTTGGGCTCGTTGAAAGAGTTAGGTTTCGATCCGCTGGTTCACGACATTCGCTTCGTAGAAGACAACTGGGAATCACCCACGCTTGGTGCTTGGGGTCTAGGATGGGAAGTATGGCTAAACGGCATGGAAGTAACTCAGTTTACGTACTTCCAGCAGGTTGGCGGCCTTGAATGTAAGCCTGTTACTGGCGAAATTACCTACGGCTTAGAGCGGCTCGCCATGTACGTCCAAGGTGTAGATAGTATCTACGATTTGGTTTGGACGGACGGCCCTATGGGTAAAGTCACCTATGGCGATGTGTTCCATCAAAACGAAGTGGAACAATCGACGTATAACTTCGAACATGCCAACGTTGAAGCCTTATTTAGAACCTTCGATGAATGTGAAGCAGAAAGCAAAAAGCTTATCGACAACAACCTTCCACTCCCAGCCTATGAGCAGGTTATGAAGGCCTCACACGCATTTAACTTGCTTGATGCTCGTCATGCTATTTCAGTAACAGAACGCCAGCGCTATATTCTTCGCGTTCGTACGCTTGCAAAAGCGTGTGCAGAAAGCTATTACCAAGCACGTGAAGCACTTGGCTTCCCGCTATGTAACAAGGAGGCATAAGCGTGCGTACAGAAAATTGTTTAGTTGAATTAGGTACAGAAGAACTCCCACCAAAAGCGCTTAAGTCTTTGGGTGAAGCCTTCGCCACACAGTTTGAAGCTGCACTAACGCAAGCTGATTTAAGCTTTGACTCTGTTAGCTGGTTTGCCGCCCCTCGCCGCTTGGCCGTTTATGTTTCAGGTCTAGCTGAAGGTCAAGCTGACAAGGTAGTAGAGAAGCGCGGCCCAGCAGTATCAGCGGCATTTGATGCTGACGGTAACCCTACCAAAGCTGCACAAGGTTGGGCTCGCGGTAACGGTATTGACGTTGCTGACGCAGAGCGCCTTGTAACTGACAAAGGAGAGTGGTTACTGCATAAAGCCCACGTTCCGGGTCAATCAGTTGCAGAGTTACTAGAAGGCCTAATAAACCAAGCGGTAAGCAAGCTTCCTATTCCAAAGCCGATGCGTTGGGGTAATTACAATACTCAGTTTATACGCCCGGTACACACCCTTTGCGTGCTTTACGGAAGCGAAGTGGTTAACGTTTCAGTATTGGGCCTTACTAGCGGCCGTGTTGTTCAAGGTCACCGATTCCACGGCGAAGGTCGCTTTGAACTTGATCATGCTGACAATTACGCCTCTGCCCTGGAGCAACAATATGTGCTTGCAGATTTTGAGGCGCGTAAGGATAAAGTGCGTCAACAACTTGAAGACGCAGCGCAAAACTTGTCGCTTAAGCCTGACTATAATGAAGATTTACTTGAAGAAATCGCGTCACTAGTAGAATGGCCGGTTGTACTTCAAGCTGGGTTTGATGAGGCTTTCTTAGCAGTACCAAAAGAAGCACTTATCTATACCATGAAAGACGACCAGAAATATGTGCCGCTACTAGATAGCGACGGTGCACTTTCAAACACGTTCTTATTTGTAACGAATATCGAAAGCCGCGATGCCTCTCAAGTCATTTCTGGAAATGAAAAGGTTATTCGCCCTCGTCTTGCCGACGCTGAGTTCTTCTTTAACAGCGATAAAAAGTCGACATTAGAAAGCCGCCTTGAAAGTTTAGAAACCGTGCTGTTCCAAAAACAGCTAGGTACGCTAAAAGAAAAGTCTGAGCGCATATCTGCCCTATCGGCCTTTATCGCGTCGCAAATAGATGCAAATGAAACCCAAGCTGCACGAGCAGGTCTTCTCGCTAAAACTGACTTAATGTCGAACATGGTTATGGAGTTCCCAGACGTTCAGGGTGTTATGGGTAAATACTATGCGCTTAACGACGGTGAAGATGCACCTGTTGCAGAAGCACTGTATGAACAATACATGCCGCGTTTTGCTGGTGATGCACTTCCTAGTTCTGGCGTTAGCGCGTCGGTTGCGCTAGCTGACAAACTCGATACTCTTGTAGGTATTTTTGGTATTGGCCAGTTACCTAAGGGTGATAAAGACCCATTTGCGCTTCGTCGAGCAGCTATCGGTGTATTACGTATTGTCACTGAGCTGTCACTGCCGCTAGATCTTGAAACGCTAGTAAGAAAAGCTATCGATGTGTATAGCGATAAGTTAACGAATGCTGAAACGCAATCTCAAGTTGTTGATTTTGTATTGGGTCGATTTACTGCGCTCCTGCAAGATCAAGCTATTGCCATTGACGTTATTCAGGCCGTTGCTGCTCGTCGCCCTACAAAACCAGCAGATTACTTAGCCCGTGTTCATGCGGTAGATAAGTTCAGAGCATTGGAAGAAGCCGAAGCGCTAGCTGCCGCTAACAAGCGTGTTGCAAACATCCTTGCTAAGCAGAACGTTGAAGTAACAGACACTGTTAATATTGATGAGTCACTGTTAACTGAAGAAGCTGAAAAAGCGCTCTATATCGAGCTAAAAGCAGCTCAGAAAGAAGTGGATGTTGCCGTCCCTTCACAGGACTACACGCGTATTCTTACCGCGCTTGCAACCTTACGTAACGTAATCGATAACTTCTTCGATAACGTAATGGTAATGGCTGATGACGAAGCGGTTAAGAATAACCGACTTGCTTTACTTTCGCTTTTAAGGCAACTTTTCCTTACTACCGCAGATATATCTATTCTCGCGAAGTCGTAGGCTAGTAAAAGTTAATGCGGTTTGATACCGTGAAAAACAAAGAGCCCAGCCTAAATGTTGGGCTTTTTTATTAATGGAGACGCTGTGAAAAAGTTATTAACTATTGCTTCTTTGTGTATAGCCCTATCGGCATGCTCAAGCAGTGGAAGCTTTAAAATTCCAGAAATTGCACCGGACGTGCCTAGCATTCAATTTGAAAACATGTTCCTCAGAGGTGTATTTAACTGGTGGGAAGCTGACCCAAGTTACAAGTTCAAACCATCAAGTTCAGGATGGACAGTGGACGTTGAGCTTATAGCCGATGGACAACCTTATGATTTTAGGCTATCGGACGCAAAATGGACGCCCTCGCAAAGCTGTGGCGGTAAATACAAAGGTCAACCTGTAATGCTCGGCTCAACCGTTTATTTAGTCTGTGAACAGGGCTCAGAGAACTTACAATTTACGCCCTCAACTACAGGGACTTATCGATTCACTGCGGCCGCAGCAAGCGCTGGTGAAGTCACGCTTGTGGTTTCAAAGGTTTAGACTTGGGTTTAGTGCTGTGTAGTAGCGCTATTCACCTAGTTTGTTACATTGGATATATCCAAGCCTAAACATTAAATGGCAATACAAAGTTCTCTAGTGTACTTCAACAATTAGCCTTACCTCAGGCACAAAAAAAGCGACCAATAGGTCGCTTTTTTCAAATAGATAGAAACTCTACACGTCTAAGTTTTCAACTTTAAGCGCGTTGGCTTCAATAAACTCTCGACGAGGCTCAACTTGATCACCCATCAAAGTGGTGAACAACTGGTCACAGCCAATAGCATCTTCAATGGTAACTTGAAGCATACGGCGGCTTTCTGGGTCCATGGTAGTTTCCCAGAGTTGCTCAGGGTTCATCTCACCTAGCCCTTTATAGCGCTGAATGTATTGACCACGTTTTGCTTCATTCATTAGCCACTCTAGTGCTTCTTTAAAAGACTCAACTGGCTGTTTGCGTTCTCCGCGCTGAATATAGGCGTCTTTACCCATCATGTCGTTAATGGCCAGGTTCAGCTCTTTAAGGCGCTGATACTCAGTCGACTCAATGAATTCGTGATCGATAATGTACTCATAGTCGATACCATGCATACGCATGATAATTGTAATGTAATACTCACTAAGTTCGGCATCAGTGCGAATTTCATAACGATATGTAGCACCGTCGTTTTCGCGCTCTGTAAGCTGCTCTACGAAGTGTTTTGCCACGTGCTCTAGTGCAGCTTCATCTTTAAGATCTTCAAGGTTTAGCGTAGGCGTGTAAAGCATTCTGTAAAGGATAGATGCAGGCATCAGACGTTTCATACGTGCAATCATCTTCTCTACCGATTGGTACTGCTTAACAAGGTTTTCTAGGCCTACACCACTAATACCTGGATCTTCATCGCTGGTGTGCAAAGACGCACCGTCAATGGCAATTGATGTTAGGTAGTTAGTTAGCGCATCGTCATCTTTAAGATACTGTTCTTGTTTACCCTTCTTCACTTTGTATAGCGGTGGCTGTGCAATATATACATATCCACGCTCAATGATCTCAGGCATTTGACGATAGAAAAATGTGAGTAGAAGTGTACGAATGTGAGAACCATCTACGTCAGCATCGGTCATGATGATTATGCTGTGATAGCGTAGTTTTTCAGGGTCATACTCGTCACGACCGATACCACAGCCTAGTGCTGTAATTAGCGTCGCCACTTCTTGAGAAGAAAGCATTTTGTCGAAACGTGCTTTCTCAACGTTTAGGATTTTACCTTTAAGCGGCAAAATAGCCTGGTTTTTACGGTTACGACCCTGCTTAGCTGAACCGCCCGCAGAGTCACCCTCCACTATGTATAGTTCGCTAAGTGCAGGATCTTTTTCCTGACAGTCAGCTAGCTTACCTGGTAGGCCAGCCAAATCGAGCGCACCTTTACGGCGTGTCATTTCACGGGCCTTTCGTGCAGCTTCACGAGCACGAGCAGCATCAATAATTTTACTCGCAATGATTTTACTTTCTGCAGGGTTTTCTAATAAAAACTCTGCTAGCTTTTCGTTCATTGCCGACTCAACTGCTGGACGAACCTCGGAAGATACCAGCTTATCTTTCGTCTGTGAGCTGAATTTTGGATCTGGTACTTTAACGGAAATAACTGCGGTCAGACCTTCACGCGCATCGTCACCACTGGCGTTTGTTTTAGCCTTTTTGTTCAGACCTTCTTTTTCCATGTAGTTATTTAATGTACGCGTCAACGCTCCACGGAAGCCGGCCAAGTGTGTACCACCATCGCGCTGTGGAATGTTGTTGGTGAAACAGAACACGTTCTCTTGGAAACTATCGTTCCATTGCATCGCGACTTCTACAGCAATACCGTCTTCTTGTTCACTGCTGAAATGAAACACTTTTTGGTGAACAGGTGTTTTCTTTTCATTCAAATATTCGACAAAAGCTTGAATACCACCTTCGTACATGAAGTGATCTTCTTTTCCATCGCGTTCGTCTTTCAAGCGGATGGACACACCAGAGTTTAGGAATGATAGCTCTCGAAGACGTTTGGCAAGAATGTCGTAGTGATAAAGCGTATCTGTAAAGGTATCTGAACTTGGCCAGAAACGGATCATAGTTCCCGTTTTGTCGGTATCGCCTGTTACCGCTAGCGGCGATTGTGGAACACCATGATGATATTCTTGTTCATGCGCTTTACCACCACGACGAATACGAAGCTTTAGTCGGCTTGAAAGTGCGTTTACTACTGATACACCTACACCGTGCAAACCACCCGATACTTTATAGGAGTTATCGTCGAATTTACCGCCCGCATGAAGAACCGTCATGATAACTTCAGCGGCAGATACGCCCTCTTCTGGGTGCAATTCAGTTGGTATACCACGTCCATCGTCAGACACAGATACTGAGCCATCGCTGTGAATGAGCACAGTAATCTCAGAACAATGTCCAGCAAGTGCTTCATCGATAGAGTTATCGACCACCTCAAAAACCATGTGGTGCAATCCGGTACCATCATCAGTATCACCGATATACATACCAGGGCGCTTTCTTACTGCATCTAATCCTTTAAGTACTTTAATACTGGACGAGTCGTAGTTGTTCTCTGCTGACATACTAGCTTTTACTCCTCTTTCACGCTTCCATGTTCCACGTGAAACATTTTCTTTTCGTTGTATTTTTGTATAAAAGCGAGTTGCGTGGACTCTATTGCAGTAACGAAAACCTGCGTATCCATTTTAAGCAACCCATCAATAAATTGTTCTCTTTTATCGGCATCTAATTCAGCACCTACGTCATCAAGTAAAAAAATACTTTTGCGCTGCGTTACCGAATTAAATAGCTTAGTTTGTGACATTTGAAGCGCTGCCACAGCCATTCTAAGCTGCCCTCTCGATAAAAGCTCCTGGGCGTTTACACCATTCACTTTAAGCCGTAAATCGGCTTTATGGGGCCCAGAAGAGGTATGTCCTATTTTACCATCATACTCACGTTTTTTAACTAGGCTTTCTGATAAACCGACATCTTTTTCCCACCCTTTATAGTAACTTAATTCCACATCGAAGTTAGGAAGAAATTCTTGCGCATATTGCTTGAAGATTGGAGTAAGGTTATCTACGTATTCTTGTCGGGAAGCTGTGAGAGACTCTCCAAGTTCAGCAAATTGAGATTCCCAGTATTGGTTTTGCGGTGCACTTAAATTTGCCTGCTGTTTCAGTAAGGCATTTCTATGTTTTAAAAACTTACCATATTGGTTAGCAAGCGATTGAAACTGATGTTCCACGTGAAACAACCCCCAATCACAAAAACGTCGACGCTCTGAAGGCGAACCAATTATAAGGTCTGTACTCTGCGGAGTGAAAAGCTGAAGCGGAACCAGACTAACCAAATCTGATAACTTGTTGGAATGTTCGCCATTAATACTGCACGTAAATGTCTCGTTTCGACTTCGTTGGAAGCCTAGCTTTAATTCGTCCCCTTCTTCAGTTTTGCATGATGCAAAGACACTGAAGCTATCCTTCTCATTTTGAATAACCGAGCTATGTTTGTTTGTTCTAAAAGAGCGGCCAAAACCAAGGTAATAAAGTGCTTCAATTAAGGAAGATTTTCCACTCCCATTCACGCCTTTGATAACGGTTAAAGATGGTGAAGGAGAAAGTGATACGGATGTAAGATTACGAAACTGTGTAATCTGGACGCGGTCCAGTTTCATAAGGTCACGCTGATGAACGAAAAGAAGCGAAGAGTGTCAACACCCGTCGCTTCTTGAATTGATAAATTAAATAACAAAATAATGAATATTATACGAAAACGTAGCAGACAAAGAATGTAGTAGTGACTACAGTCGCATCGGCATGATTACGTACAACGCCGCATCATTGGCATCATCTTCGATAAGCGCACTAGCGTTTGAATCTGACAAACTCACTTTAACTCCATCAGATCCAAGCGCGTTCAACACGTCAATGAGATAGGCAACGTTAAAGCCTATTTCTAAATCGTCGCCTTGGTATTGAACATCAACGATTTCTTCCGCTTCTTCTTGCTCTGGGTTGTTAGCCGTAATCTTAAGCTCACCGGAAGACAAGTTTAATCGTACGCCTCTAAATTTTTCATTAGATAAAATAGCCGCACGTGAAAACGCTTCTTTGAGCACAGCTTTACTCGCAATTATTTCCTTGTCGCCATTTTGAGGTAACACACGGCGATAGTCAGGGAATCTTCCATCAACTAACTTTGAAGTAAAAATAAAGTCGTTTGAGAAAATACGAAGATGGTTTGCGCCAATTTGCACTTTAAGAGACTTGTCGTCTTCACTAATAAGACGAGAAATTTCTAACACGCCTTTACGTGGAATGATCACCTGTCGAGATGGCAATGCTGTCTCGTAATTTAAGCGGCAAAGCGCTAGGCGGTGGCCGTCAGTCGCTACAGTACGAATAACATTCTCTTCTGTTTCAAGCGACATGCCATTTAAGTAATAACGTACGTCTTGTTGAGCCATTGAGAAGCTCGTTGCATCGATAAGACGTTTTAGATCACTGCACGATAATTCAAATTCAACTTCGCCTTCCCAATCTTCAAGATTTGGGTAGTCGTTGGCAGATAAAGTAGAAAGCGTATAACGGCCTCGACCGGCACGAATAAGTGCCTTGCTGCCATCTAACGAGAAATGAATATCTGTTCCTTCAGAAATACCGCGAATAATATCAAACAGTTTTTTAGCAGGAACAGTAATTTCACCTTCCGTGAATTCACCCTCTAATTTCACACTAGAAATTAGTTCTACCTCTAAATCTGTACCAGTAAGCCAAAGTGCGTCCTCACTTACTTTAATGAGAACATTGGAAAGAATTGGCAGTGTGTGTCTGCGCTCTACAGCACCAGATACCAACTGTAGGGGCTGTAAAAATTGTTCGCGGCTTATAGTAAATTTCATCGCAGTGCTATCTCGCCTCTAAGGTCGTAGTGTTAGGAAGACAAAGTCCTAATGAGGTTCTTATAGTCCTCTTTTATATCATGACTTTCTTCTCTTAGCTGCTCTATTTTTCTACATGCGTGCAAAACTGTAGTATGGTCTCGCCCACCAAACGCGTTCCCTAATTCTGGAAGGCTATGATTCGTGAGCTCTTTTGCAAGGGCCATAGCCACTTGACGAGGACGTGCAACACTACGACTGCGTCGCTTAGACAAAATATCAGCTACTTTTATCTTATAATAATCTGCAACAGTTTTCTGAATATTATCAACCGTTACCAACTTTTCTTGCAACGCCAACAAATCTCGAAGCGCTTCGCGAACGAAATCGATGGTGATTGGGCGCCCGGTAAAATTTGCGTTGGCAATTACACGGTTAAGCGCACCTTCTAACTCACGAACATTTGAACGCAAACGCTTAGCAATGAAAAACGCGACTTCGTTAGGTAAATGAATCCGGTTTTCTGCCGCCTTGCGCATTAAAATAGCAACGCGAGTTTCAAGCTCAGGCGGTTCTATAGCTATGGTTAAGCCCCAACCAAAGCGCGATTTCAATCGGTCCTCTACCCCATCAATTTCTTTCGGGTATCTATCAGAGGTAAGAATGATTTGTTGGTTACCTTCCAAAAGCGCATTAAACGTGTGGAAGAACTCCTCTTGTGAACGCTCTTTATTCGCAAAGAATTGAATATCATCGATAAGCAACGCATCAACACTGCGATAGAAGCGCTTAAAATCTTCTATGGCATTATTTTGTAATGCCTTAACCATATCTTGAACAAAACGCTCTGAATGCATATATACAATTTTAGCGTCACCATTGTTAGCGACAATCCCGTTACCCACCGCATGCAACAAGTGAGTTTTACCTAAGCCTGTTCCACCATAAATAAACAACGGGTTATAAGAACCACCTGGGTTATTTGCAACTTGAGTTGCAGCAGCACGTGCTAGTTGGTTAGATTTACCCTCAACAAAATTATCAAACTGATATGTTGGATTAATATTGCTTTTATGCTTCATCGCTTCTGGGATCGGTATTACTTTTGGCGGCGTCGAAGATCGCGGTGCCTGATCACCATTATAATTAAGCCTGTTGCGATCGTAGTTTTGTGGAGCATGATCGTACTGATCGCTATGCTGATTATACGACACCGCTCGCCCATGCTGACTTTGATAGTTGTCTTGATCGCGATTACTCATATTACTACTTTGAGACAATGGCGACTGATAGGAAGGTGGTTGTGTTTGTCCAGTGCTATTAGAAGTTTGCGAAGCACCTAAATTCACACTATTCCTCTGCTGCGGCGCATTTGCTGAAGGTGCACTATTATTATATCCGCCGCTATTGTCCGAACTAGATACTGAGACCGACGAACTTCCCGCTGATACTTGAGGACGGTTGACGCTGTGGCGACTCATTACTTCTAAACGCAATTGAGGGGCATCATTACCAGCAAATTCTTTTAAAAGTGCAGTGATATTATTGAGGTATTTATCTCTTACCCAATCTAAAACAAAGCGATTAGGGGCATATAACGCAACGACACCTGTCTGCTCTTCACAAACAAGCGGTCTAATCCACATACTAAACTGCTGCGTTGGTAATTCCTGACGCAATCTTTCAAGACACTGGTTCCACAAGGACATGGTACGTTGTTAGCTCCCGTTACTCGCAAAAACCACTACATCAAAGCCAAGCACAGAAAAACAAGCACTGGAAAGCGCCATTAGAGGAAAATAGCGTTGGAAGTGTAAGGTAGCCGCGAGAAATTTTAATTTTCATTTTATTCGCTGTGGATTATCTTACGTTATCAACATAATGTAAATGCCGATCCCGATCGATCTTTTCGATCAAAAACATAAACCCTTGAATTAATTAACCTTTATACTTAGATCAAATCTTCCTATTGGAAGAAGTAAACGTTCTAATTTCGTATAAAAAAACCGTCAGATCACCTTGCAATTTAAACCTTTTCTTGCGTTGTACACATAAAACTGTGGATAACCTAATCAAATTTTACGCGTTATTCACAGACGATTTGTACGAAGACTACGTTATCGATTAAGCTATCGATAAGAAAAAGCAAAAATTGTTCACTTATTCATCCGAAAAACGAGAATATGCATTGACAGCACGCCCCGAGATCTCTAGAATTCAGCGTCCTTTTTCGATGGGCTTTTCTGGTGAAAACACCACATTGTTCTGGCAACAGCATAATGTGTTACCAAAAACGCCTATGTTTAACTAAATATAAGTGAGACTTTGGTCATGAAAAGAACATTTCAACCGAGCAATCTAAAGCGCAAGCGTTCTCACGGTTTTCGTGCTCGTATGGCGACTAAAAATGGTCGTAAAGTACTAGCAGCTCGCCGTGCAAAAGGCCGCGCTCGTCTTTCAGCTTAATTGAAAGACGCCAAAGTGGGCGAGAATAATTTTTCTAGGGAGTTACGTCTGTTAACTCCCTCCCACTTTACCTATGTGTTTGATAACGCAACTCCAGCTGTATCTCCCTCTTTTACCGTTCTAGCCAGAAAAAATACACTTTCAACTCCTCGTTTAGGCATTACGCTTGCGAAAAAACGTATCCGTAAAGCTCACGATAGAAATCGTTTGAAGCGATTAGTCAGAGAAAGTTTTAGGCATAAACAGCACAACTTACCCAATGTCGATATTATCGTTATTGGCAAGTCTGGCGCTGACAACCTTAGCAACCAAGAAGTTTTCACTACATTGGACAAGCTATGGAAAAAATTAAACAAGCGTTGCGGCAACTCTTAATTGTAGTGCCTTTGGCCATGATAAAATTTTATCAATGGTTCATTTCCCCTATGTTAGGGCAACGATGTCGTTTCCATCCTTCTTGTTCTTGGTATGCTATAGACGCATTAAAAACGCACGGATTAGTAAAAGGCGGTTGGTTATCTATTAAACGCATATTAAAATGCCACCCTTTGCATGCCGGCGGATATGATCCAGTGCCGGAAAAACAACAAGATAAACACTCAAAATAAAGAGACCTCTATGGAATCGCAACGTAGTTTTCTGATAATTGGCCTTGCGCTAGTTAGCTTTTTGCTTTGGCAATCATGGCAAAAAGATTATGGGCCACAGCCAGTTGTACCTGTTGAGCAACAACAAACGCAAGAGTCATCACAAGGCGTACCGTCATTTAGTGAGAATGGCAGCGAAGATGTACCAAGTAGTGATAGCGTTCCTGCTGCACAACCTATTGCAGCAGCGCAAAGCTCAAATCGCATTATTGAAGTAAAAACCGATACGCTAGATTTACGCATAGATTTGCTAGGCGGCGATGTAGTATCAGCAGACTTACTTAAGTTTCCAGTAGAACAAGGTTCTGACATCCCGTATAGCCTACTTCGCTCTGGCAACGGTCTTTATGTGGCGCAAAGTGGCCTTATCGGCGCTCAAGGTCCAGATGCCAGCAGCAGTGGCCGCCCGGTGTATAATGCGCAAAGCGAATTTTATGAAATGACTGGCGACACTCTTGTTATTCCTCTTACGTGGAAAAACAACCAAGGCTTGTCGATTACTAAAACTTTCACTTTCACAAAAGGCCAGTACGACGTAAACGTGAGCTATAGCGTGGAAAATGGTACCGGCAGCGCAGCAACGGTTCAGCCGTATGCACAGCTTAAACAAGTGATGGAGTTTGAAGACGACAGCAACATGTTTATGCCAACGTACCGTGGTGCTGCATATTCAACAGAAGATGACCGCTACCAGAAATACTCGTTTGACGAGATTGAAGATGACAACCTTCGCGAAACCACAAAAGCGGGTTGGGTTGGCATGCTTGAACATTACTTTGTATCAGCATGGGTACCTTCACAAGAGCAAACTAACACGCTTTATTCTCGTAACCTGAAAAATCAGTATGCGGTAATTGGTGTATTGTCTCCGTCTGAAAGCGTAGCGCCTGGTGAAACCAAAACCCTTGCGTCTACCCTTTATATGGGTCCTAAAGATCAAGAAAGCCTAGCGAAGATTGCGCGCGGATTAGACCTAACCGTTGATTACGGTATTCTTTTCTGGATTTCACAGCCGCTGTTCGCCCTTCTTACATTCCTTCATAGCCTGGTTAATAACTGGGGTGTAGCAATTATCCTAATTACTATTGTAGTGAAAGGCGCAATGTACTGGCTAACTAAGAAGCAATACGAGTCAATGGCACGTATGCGCAACTTAGCACCTAAGATGCAGCAGCTAAAAGACCGTTTTGGCGATGACAGGCAAAAAATGTCTCAGGCTATGATGGAGCTTTACCGCAAAGAGAAGGTAAACCCAATGGGTGGTTGCTTACCTCTTCTTCTGCAAATGCCAATCTTCCTCGCGCTTTATTGGGTGCTAATGGAAAGTGTTGAATTACGCCACGCAGACTTTGTGCTTTGGATCACTGACCTGTCTACAAAAGACCCATACTTTGTGCTGCCAATTCTAACTGGCGCTAGTATGTACCTATTGCAAAAACTTCAGCCAACCACCATTACTGATCCAATGCAGCAGAAAATCATGCAATGGATGCCGGTAGCAATGAGTGTATTCTTCCTGTGGTTCCCTGCAGGTCTGGTACTATACTGGCTAGTAAGTAACGTGATTACCTTGGTTCAAGCCAAAATGATTTATGCTTCAATGGAGAAGCGGGGCATCAGCAGTAAATAACACGCTGATCAATGAATTATACAGCCCGCCTACGCGGGCTGTTTTGTCTTAAGAGGAATAACCTGTGCCATCATTTGATATTGTTTCTGAAATCAACATGGAAGAAGTACGCAACGCCACTGAAAACGCAAGCCGTGAGCTATCAACGCGTTTCGACTTTCGCGGTATTGACGCGAGCTTTGAGTACAAAGATAAAACCGTGGTCATGAAAGCTGAAGCTGAATTCCAACTTCAGCAAATGGAAAGCATGTTTCGAACGGCGATGTCTAAACGTAACGTCGACACTTCATCTATGGATGTTAAACCCTACGATGCCCACGGTAAAACTTACCGTCAAACTATTACCTTTAAAGAAGGTATTGAGCAGCCGATGGCGAAGAAGATTGTGAAGCTGGTGAAAGACGCCAAAATCAAAGTGCAAACGGCTATTCAAGGCGAAGAACTTCGCGTAACAGGTAAAAAGCGTGATGATTTGCAGCAAGTGATTTCGCTGGTTAAAGAGTCGAACTTAGGCCAACCTTTCCAATTTAAGAACTTCCGCGACTAATTATGGAATCACTCACCCTTTCTACCGACACTATTACCGCACAAGCGACTGCGCCCGGTCGTGGCGGCGTAGGTATTGTACGTGTTTCAGGTCCTAAGGCTAAAGCCATCGCAGAGGCGTTAGTACCAAGCGCACTAACACCACGTCTTGCGACCTATACGCCGTTTGTTGATGCCAACAACAGCGTAATAGACCAGGGCATAGCACTGTTTTTTAAAGGGCCTAACTCATTTACCGGTGAAGATGTACTTGAACTGCAGGGCCATGGCGGTCAAGTTGTCATGGACATGCTGATTGATGCCGTGCTTGCAACAGGCCATGCTCGGCTTGCCAATCCTGGTGAATTCAGTGAACAAGCCTTTTTAAATGATAAGTTAGACCTTGCTCAAGCAGAGGCGATTGCCGACTTAATTGACGCTAGTTCTAAACAGGCAGCCAAAAGTGCGTTGCGCTCGCTACAGGGTGAGTTTTCTACACAAATTCAAACGCTATCTGACCAAATCGTGCACCTGCGTATGTACGTAGAAGCGGCCATCGATTTTCCTGAAGAAGAAATTGATTTCTTATCTGATGGGAAAGTATCAGGTGACTTAAGCGCAATCATGCAAAGCTTAACCAAAGTACGCGAACAGGCTAAACAAGGCACCTTGTTGCGCGAAGGTATGCAGGTGGTGATTGCGGGGAGACCTAACGCCGGTAAATCGAGCTTATTAAACGCCCTAGCAGGACGAGATAGCGCCATTGTTACTGATATCGCTGGTACCACGCGAGACGTGCTTAAAGAGCATATACACATTGATGGTATGCCGGTGCACATTATCGACACAGCAGGGCTTCGAGAAAGCCCAGATAAAGTAGAACAAATTGGTATTGAGCGCGCGTGGCAAGCTATCAATGAAGCTGACCACGTGTTATTTGTTGTGGACTCTACCGCAACCGCTGTTATCGACCCTTATGAAATATGGCCAGAATTTATGGCCCGATTGCCACAAGGCATCCCCGTTACCGTAGTTCGTAACAAGGCCGACCTTAGTACCTTAGATATTGGACAAAGCACGGTTGCCACCGAGCAAGGTGATATCTCAGTCATTAATCTATCAGCCAAAGAAGGTAGTGGCGTCGACACGCTAAAAGCACATCTGGCAAAAACCATGGGCTTTGACACTACAACGGAAGGTCAATTTATCGCGCGCAGAAGACACATAGACGCACTCGACCAAGCCTACAGTTATGTAAGCACCGGCGAACAACAGCTGCATGACGCCATGGCAGGTGAATTACTCGCTGAAGAATTGCGCTTGGCGCATCAGGCACTATGTGAGATAACCGGTGAATTCACGTCAGACGATCTACTTGGTAAGATTTTTTCATCGTTCTGTATCGGCAAATAGCGCAACCAATAAAGTTACAAGTAAGATGGTGAATAACGCAACAAATAAGCCGCACTTACGTTAAGACGACAATCGTAAATAGAGAAGCAACCCAATAATGAGCAAGCATTTTGAAATCATCGTTGGCACCATGTTAGGCGCCGCAGAATACGTGGCAGATGCCATTGCGGAAAAACTTGATGCGAGCGGGCACACCCACACTATTCACGCTGAACCTAACCTAGACGAGATAAAAACAGAGTCAACGTGGATAGTGTGTACGTCTACCCATGGTGCAGGCGAATTACCTGACAACATCCAGCCGTTCGCAAAACAGCTAGAGCGCGCAGATTTAAGCGCCGTAAAGGCCTATGTTATTGGGCTAGGTGACACCAGTTACGACACCTTTTGCTTCGGCGCAAAAGAAATGGAAAAGCATATTAAAAACGCAGGTGGCACGTTAATTACCGATGCGCTATACATTGATGTTCTTGAACACCCTATTCCTGAAGATGCAGCCGTGGAATGGTTTGACGAAAAGTTGGCCAATGCTTAACCAGTGCTTTCACGTGGAACCAATGCGATGAACAGCAACCTTACCCAAGCTGAACTGGCGGCATTGCAATCTCCCCTATCTAACGATTGCCGGGTGCTTTATTTACTTGGGCTTCGAACAGGTGCGAATTCAGCAACAACATCGTCAGCGCCTATTGATTATAAACAATTATTGAACTTGCTAAACGGCGACAGCAAAGACGAACCTTATCAGCGCGGTCGTCAAATCAATAGCTTGGTGAAGCAGCTTGAACAAGTAGGTTTGGTTGCTCTGCCTCTTGAACTTGATCTTGAGCACACTATAAACGGGAAAACCCTACTTCTTCCGCTTCTAAGCGAGCCACAGTCAGACTTCGAACAACTGCACGCCCGTCATAGCGCCATGACCCCTAACTGGACGCCCAATAAGGCATTGTTTGAAGAAATGGCTTCGCTACTTGGTATTATCGATAAAACGTTTGATGACAATGAGGTAGGAGAATTCATTGCCTATTGGTTGGGACGGCCAAGTTCAGTGTTTAGTGAGTTTCAATGGACACAAAAATTTGCCAACAATATCAAGCGCAAGCGTCTCGCTTCAGGCTACGCCCCAACAAAGGTGGTGGGAACGCAACAAGTGAAAGTTGCAGCCGGCATAGAAGCAGATGATAATGCGAGAAAGCTGGTGGAAAAGTATGCCGCAACTAAGAAGAGTTAATTCGTTATGGATCGTATAACCGACAAAATTGCTAATTTAGCGAGAGCGCTCAACAAAGACGTCGATCCGAATGGTGAGTACATCGACTATAAAACGCTGCGCAAGCAGTACGAGGCGAAAGCGAACGAAGAAGTATCACAACTACAGCAGCGCAGTAAAAAAGCCCGTGTAGAGGCCATTCATGGCCGTTCTGATCTCAATCCTAAATGGACCTTCGCCAACTTAGTTGAAGACAGTGACGATGTGATTGAAGCCGTATCTATTGCTCAGTCTTTCATTGCGGCCCATGACGATCCTGCGTGGCGTCAAAGCGGCTCGCATATGATGCTGTTTTACGGTGATTACGGGCGCGGTAAATCACATATTGCCGGTGCTATAGCCCATCAGCTTATAGAGCAATACGAAATTTCAGTGCTTTATCGTCAACTGTCTACACTGCTTGAAATGCGCAATTTCTCGTTTGATTTTGGCGCTTCAGACAATGCTGGACAGCGCTTCAGAGAGATCCATCAGGAATTGCTAGATGTTGATCTACTCATTCTCGATGAAGTATGTGTAAACGAAAGCGTGTTAAAGAAGAATGCCCAGAGCTGGTTCGGTAACCTGCTAAGACAACGCTTAGTAAACAAGAAAAACTGTATTTTGATCACCAATCACAATTTAGCCGAACTCGAAAATGCCCTTGGTCCCTATTGTTTTGAGTCGATTAAAGAGTACGACACCTATAAGGTTAGGTTTCAAGGCCCAAGCCGCCGCGAAGGCTTAACCATTGAACAAGAAGACATGCAGGGCTCTGTTGCACAGCCGCGCTATCAACCCAACCAGGTGCGCTAATAGCACCTGGTTCCCTCTGTCCTGTTATATTGCTCTTTCTCTACTAGGTTTCCGTTCCTTAATCCCCACTATCCTCGCTCGTTGTACTACAAGTCGGTAGATTAATACGTTTGCTGCTCTCGCGTTTTATGCTAAAACGATACTGGTTCAATGCATTGATACTCTCAACGCACACTCTCATTTACGCCTTAAACTCTTTTTACAGCCTCACTTCTTAGTGGCAAAAATGACGGTATTTTGTTCAGTCGCTATTTTCTCGGTTTAAAAAAATGAGGGAATTTGAAAAAAAAAGTTTTGTTGCACATAAAAAGTGAAGTTTTTTAATAGTGTTGAAAATTGCGATCAAACGATCTAATCACAGCTTTTGGAAAAGATCTCCTCCACAATGTGATCACGCTATAACGCACGTAACTACACGATCTTTTGATCACGATACATAAATAGCAAACATTTTATCCCCAGTTGGATCACATCTTGATCACCCCTGTGGATAGGATCCTACAAACCACTGTGCATAAGCTTTGATCGAAAAAAGAATAACTTTTCAAACGATTCGGGGTGTGGATAAAAAGGCCATTTATACACAAGTTTGAGATAGGGTTATGGATCGGGGTTTCCCAATGTTATTGATCGCGTAACTTGATGATCTTTATGTGCTTTGATCGGTTACCCACAGATCTTGATGATCCTAATAAAAGTAAAAATAAACAGATCTAAAAGAGATCTTTAGATCTTATAATCCGATCACACCTTTTCAAAAACAGGTTTTGAGGAAAATTTAATCATTTTCTTTATCCAATAAGTCAGATAAAATACGCGCCCTTTTTTCAGCAGTCTCTGCGTGAGAAAAATTAGTTTTTAATCGGCTTATCGTAAGTTAATAGTGAGGTTTAACCATGTTTTATGCTGAAGCATTTGATGTCATCGTTGTAGGTGGTGGACATGCAGGAACAGAAGCGGCACTTGCAGCTGCGCGCATGGGTGCAAATACGCTTTTACTTACTCACAATATTGAAACGATAGGCCAAATGTCGTGTAACCCTGCAATTGGCGGGATCGGTAAAGGTCACCTTGTAAAAGAAATTGATGCGTTAGGTGGTGCAATGGCACTGGCTATCGACAAAGGCGGTATTCAGTTTAGAACTTTAAACTCTTCTAAAGGCCCGGCGGTGCGTGCAACGCGTGCGCAAGCAGACCGTACGCTTTACAAAAATGCCATTCGCGACATTGTTGAAAATCAAGAAAACCTAACCTTGTTTCAACAAAGCGTTGATGATCTGATTGTTGAAAACGATCAAGTGTGCGGCGTTGTTACGCAAATGGGCTTAAAGTTTAAAGCCAAGTCAGTAGTTCTGACAGTAGGAACTTTCCTTGGCGGCACCATACACATTGGCCTTGAAAATTATCGTGGCGGTCGTGCGGGCGATCCACCGTCTATCGCACTTGCAGATAGACTACGTGCCCTTCCGTTTCGTGTTGACCGTTTAAAGACCGGGACACCGGCAAGACTTGATGCACGATCGTTAGATTTTTCTGTAATGCAGCCTCAGCCTGGTGACAATCCTACGCCGGTATTCTCGTTCATGGGTGATAGAAGTATGCACCCGACACAGATCCCGTGTTATATCACCCACACTAACGAAAAAACCCACGACATCATTCGCGGTGGGTTAGATCGCTCACCTATGTTTACCGGTGTTATCGAAGGTATTGGACCGCGCTATTGCCCAAGTATCGAAGATAAGATCACCCGTTTTGCAGACAAGACATCGCACCAAATTTTTGTTGAGCCAGAGGGTTTAAACAGCATTGAAGTTTATCCAAATGGTATTTCAACCAGTTTACCATTTGACGTACAGATGAACCTTGTCCGCTCGATCAAAGGTTTTGAAAATGCGCACATTGTTCGCCCGGGTTATGCGATTGAATATGATTTCTTTGATCCACGCGATCTGAAACAAACGCTGGAAACCAAGTTTATTCGAGGTTTGTTCTTTGCTGGCCAAATTAACGGTACCACTGGCTATGAAGAAGCGGGTGCGCAAGGGTTAGTAGCAGGCGCAAACGCAGCGCTACAAGTTCAAGAAAAAGACCCGATGATTTTACGCCGTGATCAGGCATACATGGGCGTGCTTATCGACGACTTAGCCACCATGGGTACGAAAGAACCGTACCGCATGTTCACTAGCCGTGCTGAATACAGACTTCTGCTTCGCGAAGACAATGCCGATAGCCGTCTAACTGCAATGGGCCGAGAGATTGGTCTTGTTGATGATGCGCGCTGGGCGAAGTTTAACGACAAGATGGAAGCGGTAGAAAGTGAACTACAGCGTTTACGCGGTCAGTGGATCCACCCTGATCACGCGGCAACGCCAGAACTCAATACCATGCTTAAAAATCCGGTGAGTCGTGAACATTCTCTTGAAGAGCTGATCCGCCGACCTGAAATGACCTACAGCCAGTTAATGGAAATTGAAAGTGTTGGCCCAGGTCTTGAAGATCCGATCGCCGCGGAGCAAGTGGAAATTCAAATTAAGTACGCTGGCTACATTGCCCGACAAATGGATGAGATCGCGAAAACGCAGCGACACGAAAACACATTGTTGCCGGTTGATATGGATTTCAGCAAAATTTCTGGCTTGTCGAACGAGGTTGTAGCCAAGTTAACTGAAGCCAGACCGGAAACTATCGGTAAAGCATCGCGTATTTCGGGCATTACCCCGGCGGCCATTTCATTACTGCTGGTTTACCTTAAAAAACACGGCATGTTGCGCAAGCAAGAGAAAATTAGTGCGTAAAACACGCGCTTAACTCAACACATTACGCGCAGCGCTTAGTTTTTCTTATTTATTCGCGTATTATGATAATCATAATTGCCTAAATTGTGCGAAAACTAGAAAAACTCGGCGCTTTTCACACCGTCCTATTACACCAAATTACATTCGTTGCGCAGCGTTGGTAAATTGCTGCGTTGATTAATTCAGGTGCTTTCTTCAAGCGCATTTTTATCTAGCATGAAGAACTGCATTAAGAAACGGCTGTAAATGAGCGGCAAATAACGATTTGCTGCGTGTGTTTATGGTGAGGATTGTGTAAAGCAAAAACATTAACGCGAACAGACAGATTTTTCGATGACGATACAGCAAGAATTGCACACCATTTTGGTGTCTGGACTCGATGCCCTTTCACTAGACTTAACTGATAAGCAACAGCAGCAGTTAGTTGATTATGTGCTGCTTATGGACAAATGGAATAAGGCGTATAACCTGACTTCTGTGCGCGACCCTAAACAAATGATGGTGAAACACATTCTAGACTCGCTGGCCATTGTGCCCTTTCTTGATGGTGACAATATCATTGATGTTGGTACGGGCCCTGGCCTTCCTGGTATGCCATTAGCTATCACATTTCCGGATAAATCTTTTACACTGCTTGACTCTTTAGGCAAGCGTGTACGATTTATGACCCAATGTGTGCATACCCTTGGATTAACTAACGTAACCCCTGTACAAAGCCGCGTTGAGGAGCACAATGGCGATACGCCATACGATATTGTGTTAAGCCGAGCGTTCGCATCGCTAAAAGATATGTTGCACTGGTGTCAGCATCTGGTAGATTCAGAAGGTCAGTTTTTGGCGCTTAAAGGTCAGTTTCCACAAGATGAGATAGACGAAGTGAGTGATCACTTTCATGTGAGCAAAACGGAAAACCTCACTGTGCCAAATTTGGTAGGCGAACGACATCTGGTTTGGCTAAAAAAGAAATAGCCAAAAAATAGAAATAGACGAGAACAGGATCTAACGTGGCTAAGGTAATCGCAATCGCGAATCAAAAAGGTGGTGTTGGAAAGACAACCACCGCAGTTAACGTGGCAGCGTCAATGGCAGCAACTAAACGCAAAGTGTTGCTGATTGATCTTGATCCACAAGGTAATGCGACCATGGGAAGCGGCGTCGATAAATACGATGTTGAGTCCACGGCATTTGAATTGTTGATTGAAGAAAAGCCAATTAACGACGTTATCGTTAAAGCGACAAGTGGCAAGTATGACCTCATCGCGGCGAACGGTGACGTAACCGCGGCAGAAATTAAGCTGATGGAAATGTTTGCCCGTGAAGTAAGGCTTCGCAACGCGCTGAAGCCCGTTATGGATTACTACGATTTTGTATTTATCGACTGCCCGCCTTCACTCAACCAGTTAACCGTCAACGCCTTAGCAGCTGCTGATTCGGTAATGGTGCCTATGCAGTGCGAATACTACGCGCTAGAAGGTCTTACAGCGCTTATGGATACCATTCAAAAATTGGCATCCGTAGTGAATCCAGAATTGAAGATTGAAGGCGTATTGCGTACTATGTACGACCCGCGCAATCGCCTTGCTAACGACGTTTCAGAACAGTTGAAGCGCCATTTTGGTGAACAGGTTTATCGCACGGTTATTCCGCGCAATGTTCGTCTAGCTGAAGCGCCAAGCTTCGGTACGCCAGCGATGTACTATGATAAGTCATCGACAGGCGCTAAAGCCTACTTGGCACTGGCGGGTGAAATACTGCGTCGTAGGGACAAAATAACGCCTGCGCAGGCAAAAGCAAGTTAAACGACAATAAGCTGAAGACTATCAGCACATGCCATAGAGGACACTATGTCAGCACGTAAAAGAGGCCTTGGCCGCGGTTTAGATGCGCTACTCGCAACCAGCCAATCATCTGCTCAAAAAGAACAAGATGCCGCCGAGGTAAATTCAACCAACGGTGAGTTAAGCAAACTCCCTATTGAATACTTAGTGCCGGGCAAGTATCAGCCTCGTAAAGATATGTCGCCTGAAGCATTAGAAGAATTAGCGTCATCCATTCGTGCACAAGGTATTATTCAGCCTATTGTGGTAAGAAAAGTTGATGAGCATCGCTATGAAATCATTGCCGGTGAACGTCGCTGGCGTGCTTCACAGTTGGCACAGCTAGATGAAGTGCCTTGCTTGGTTAAAAACGTGCCCGATGAAGCGGCAGTGGCCATTGCGCTCATCGAAAATATCCAGCGTGAAGATTTAAATGCTATGGAAGAGGCGCAAGCTCTCGACCGTTTAATGAACGAGTTCGCGCTTACTCATCAAGAAGTGGCGGAAGCGGTGGGCAAATCACGCACCACGGTGACAAATTTACTTCGCCTGAACAATTTGAACGACGATGTGAAGTTGTTAGTCGAGCATGGCGACATTGAAATGGGCCATGCCAGAGCACTGTTAGCGCTAGAAGGTGAAACCCAGTCGGAAACTGCGCAAGTAGTATCGGGCAAAGGTCTTACCGTGCGTGATACAGAAAAGCTTGTTAAAAAGCTTTTGGAGCCAGCTAAACCTAAGCCTGAGAAGAAAGTTGATCCCGATGTGCAAAACCTTATGACACGACTTTCAGAAAATTTGGGTACTCCTGTGAGCATTGACCATAATGCGAAAGGTAAAGGCAAGCTGACGATTAGCTTTAGTGACCTTGAACAATTAGACGGAATTATCTCTAAAATTCAATAGGTTGAAATAATAATAATAGAGATAATTTCTTTGCCTACCCGCAATTGATGCGTCGTCCGTAGCAAACATCGGACACTCTCCTTTCCGGTTATAGCAATAGAATATTTTCATAATAACTTTCAAAATGCGTTGTACTGTTGAAAATTATCGGTAAAACAGTATACTTCTGACGCTTTTTGTAAGACGTGAACAAGCTGCGAGAAAAAGTGACGAATAGGCTAGCAAAACGAGGTGTAGACCTCGCTAAAAAAGGGCTACTTTTTCAGGTTATTACTGCTCTAGTCGTTACTGTAATCGCTTTCGCTGCAGCGGGCAGTCATTCTGCCATGTCGGCAGCGGCAGGTGCTCTAATCAGTATTCTGCCCAATAGCGTTTTTACGGCTTTCGCGTTTCGTTACGCAGGTGCCAGTAAAAACGAGCTTGTTGCACGAAGCTTTAGCCAAGGTTCAAAATTGAAGCTGGCACTGACAATCATTTTATTTGTAATTGCTTTTAAGGGCTTAAATGCCTCGCCATTAGAAATTTTCATGGCATTTGTGATTACAACCGCTAGCCACGGGCTAGCCATGTTTCACTACGGTACGAAAGAATAAAGACAACGCAAGGCGTTGCGATAACGAAAATAACGTAATCAACCGATTGAGACAAAAGAACCAGTCACCAAATTTTTACACTTTACAACTTGGGTTAAACAATGGCATCTGAATACACTACCTCAGAATACATCAAGCACCACTTGACCAATGCCACCATGTGCTCAACTGACAACGGAATTGCTTTTAACAAAGCGTGTTCTGACGCTGGTTTTTGGGCATGGCATGTTGATACACTGGCATGGTCTATCGGTCTTGGTCTTCTTTTCCTAATTATCTTTAGAAGCGTTGCTTCAAAAGCGACAACAGGCGTACCTGGCAAAATGCAGGCGTTTGTTGAGCTTGTTGTTGAGTTTGTTGACGACAACGTTAAAAGCACTTTCCACGGCAAGAGCGCACTTATTGCGCCATTAGCGCTAACTATCTTTGTATGGGTATTGCTAATGAACCTTATGGACTTGGTGCCAGTTGATCTTATTCCATGGGTATCTGGTCTTATCGGCCAAGCGGCTTTTGGCATGGATCCACACGACGTTTACAACAAGGCAGTGCCAACCACTGACCTTAACCTAACGTTCGCACTGGCTTCAGGCGTGTTTATTCTTATTCTTTTCTATTCAATCAAGATGAAAGGCATTGGCGGTTTTGCAAAAGAACTTACTATGCAGCCTTTCGGTCACCCTATCTTTATTCCGGTGAACTTCATTCTTGAAACGGTTACTTTGCTTGCGCGTCCGCTTTCACTAGCACTGCGTTTGTTCGGTAACTTGTATGCCAGTGAGCTAATCTTCATTTTGATTGCTACAATTGGCTATTTCCAGCTTCCACTGCACTTCATGTGGGCTGTGTTCCATATTCTGGTACTTCCGCTTCAAGCGTTTATTTTCATGATGCTTACCATCGTGTACTTAAGCCTGGCGTGTGAAGACCACTAAGCATTAACGGGTGTCGGTTTTAATTTTTAATCGACACCGTTTTTACAGAGTTTGACTTTTAAACATTAACTTTAAATTTAACTTAAATCGGAGACGTAAATGTTATACATCGCTGTTGCACTACTGATTGGTCTTGGTGCCCTAGGTACCGCTATTGGTTTCGGTCTACTAGGTGGTAAATTCCTTGAATCTGCTGCTCGTCAACCTGAACTAGCACCTCAACTACAAGTTAAGATGTTCATCGTAGCGGGTCTTATCGACGCCATCGCGATGATCGGTGTTGGTATCGCTCTATACCTATTGTTCGCTGTTGGTGCCTAATTCTACTAAACACTTTTTTAGCGAACTTTAAGAGGAGGGGCGATTGTGAATTTTAACGCCACTTTTATTGGTCAATTAATCGCCTTCGCTGTGTTCGTGGTGTTCTGCATGAAATATGTATGGCCTCCACTAATGGCAGCGATTGAAGAACGTCAGAAGAAGATTGCCGATGGGCTTGAAGCTTCTGAGCGTGCAGAGAAAGACCTAGAGCTTGCTCAAGCGAAAGCTACTGAGCAATTGAAAGATGCGAAAGCGCAAGCAGCTGAAATTATCGAGCAGGCTAAAAAGCGTGCCAACCAATTGGTTGACGAAGAAACGCAAAAAGGCCATGCGGAACGCGAGAAAATTATCGCTTCTGGTTATGCCGAGATTGAAGCTGAACGCAATCGTGCCAAAGAAGATTTGCGCAAGCAGGTTTCTGCACTTGCAGTAGCTGGCGCACAGCAAATCTTACAACGTGAAATCGATGCAAACGCACAAAACGACATTGTTGAAAAACTTGTCGCTGAGCTTTAATAGGGAGATGAGCCATGTCTGAATTGACAACCGTTGCTCGTCCTTATGCTAAAGCTGCTTTCGATTTTGCTGTCGAGAAAGATGCCGTTGCAAAATGGCAAGAAATGCTGGCCTTTGCGGGCGAAGTAGCAGCGAATGATGACATGCACCAGCTTTTGACTGGTGCAGTTGCCGCTGACACGCTTGCGGACATTTTTAACAATGTTTGCGGTGAGCAACTCGACGAACACGGCCAAAATCTGGTTAAGGTTTTGGCTGAGAATAAACGTTTAGCCGCGTTGCCTGAAATTTCTACTTTGTTTGATGCGTTTAAAGCAGATTACGACAAAGAAATAGAAGTGGACGTAACCTCAGCATCTACGCTGACTGATGCACAACAAAATGAGTTGGTTGCATCTTTGGAAAAACGTTTGGCACGTAAAGTGAAGCTTAATTGTAACGTGGACCCTGCCCTGATCGCTGGAATGGTAATTAATGCCGGCGATACAGTTATTGATGGTTCCGTAAAGTCGAAATTGAACCGTCTAGCAGACGCGTTGCAAGCATAACGGGGATAAGAGCATGCAACTTAATTCCACTGAAATTGCTGAACTGATCAAGAAAAGAATTGAACAGTTCAATGTAAGCAGTGAAGCACGTAATGAAGGTACTATCGTCGCAGTAACAGACGGTATTATCCGCATTCACGGCCTTGCAGATGTAATGCAAGGTGAAATGATCGAGCTTCCTGGAAGCCGTTACGCAATTGCACTAAACCTTGAGCGAGACTCTGTAGGTGCAGTTGTTATGGGTCCTTATGCGGACCTTAAAGAGGGCGATAAAGTACAATCTACTGGTCGTATTCTTGAAGTACCAGTAGGTAATGCACTACTAGGTCGTGTTGTTAACACACTAGGTGAGCCTATCGATGGTAAAGGCGCAATCGACGCTGCTGGTTTTGAGCCAGTTGAAAAAATTGCACCTGGCGTAATCGAGCGTCAATCGGTAGACCAACCAGTACAAACTGGTTATAAGTCAGTTGACGCCATGATCCCAGTAGGTCGTGGTCAGCGTGAGCTTATCATCGGTGACCGTCAGTGCGGTAAAACAGCAATGGCTGTTGACGCTATCATCAACCAAAAAGGTACAGGCATTAAATGTGTGTACGTAGCGGTTGGTCAGAAAGCATCTACTATCGCTAACGTAGTACGTAAACTAGAAGAGCACGGTGCACTTGACCACACTATCGTGGTTGCAGCATCTGCATCTGAGTCTGCTGCGCTTCAATATCTAGCGCCTTACTCTGGTTGTACTATGGGTGAATTCTTCCGCGACCGCGGTGAAGACGCGCTAATCGTATACGATGATTTGTCTAAGCAAGCTGTTGCTTATCGTCAAATTTCACTACTACTTAAGCGTCCACCAGGCCGTGAAGCTTACCCAGGTGACGTATTCTACCTTCACTCACGTCTACTAGAACGTGCTGCACGTGTAAACGAGCAATACGTTGAGCGTTACACAAACGGCGAAGTGAAAGGTAAGACAGGTTCATTGACTGCGCTTCCTATTATTGAAACGCAAGCTGGTGACGTATCTGCATTCGTACCAACTAACGTAATCTCAATTACCGACGGTCAGATCTTCCTAGAAACTGACTTGTTTAACGCAGGTATCCGTCCAGCGGTTAACGCTGGTATCTCGGTATCTCGTGTTGGTGGTGCTGCACAGACTAAAATCATCAAGAAGTTGGGTGGCGGTATTCGTCTAGCCCTAGCTCAGTATCGTGAACTTGCGGCGTTCTCGCAGTTTGCTTCTGACCTTGATGACGCAACTCGTGAGCAACTTGAGCACGGTGAGCGCGTAACTGAGCTTATGAAGCAGAAGCAGTACGCACCACTTTCAATTGCTGATATGGGTGTATCTCTGTTCGCGGTAGAAAAAGGTTTCCTTAAGGGTATCGAGCTTAACAAAATCCTAGATTTTGAAGCCGCTCTTCACTCTTACATGAACAGCGAACACGCTGACCTTATGAAGACTATCAACGAATCAGGTAACTACAACGACGAGATTGCCTCTAAGTTGAACGACGCTTTAACAACGTTTAAAGCGACACAAACTTGGTAATCAATGGTGCTGGTGTTTAACCACCAGCGCAATTCGTTGAGTAATCGGAGAGATAGTCATGGCCAGCGGTAAAGAAATAAAAGGTAAGATTGGGAGTATCAAAAATACTCAGAAGATTACCAGTGCGATGGAAATGGTTGCTGCGTCTAAAATGAAAAAGGCGCAGGAACGCATGGCTTCTGGCCGTCCATATGCACAAAATATGCTTAAAGTGATTGGTCACATTGCAAACGGTAACCTTGAATATCGCCATCCTTATTTGGAAGAGCGTGAAGTCAAGCGCGTCGGTTACATTGTGATTTCCACTGACCGAGGCTTATGTGGTGGCTTGAACACCAATGAATTTAAGCTCGTCACTCAAGACGTCAAAAAATGGCGTGAACAGGGTGTAGAAGTGGATTTCGCTGCATTAGGTTCTAAAGCGTGCAGTTTCTTCAACCGCTTTGGTGGCAAGTTGCTTGCTGCTGAATCTGGTTTAGGTGACAAGCCGTCTGTGAGCGATGTAGTGGGTGTTGTACGCGTTATGCTTAAAGCGTACGACGAAGGACAAATTGACCGAGTATTCTTGGTATTCAATGACTTCGTTAACACCATGACACAGAAACCTGTGATCAATCAGTTATTGCCTTTGCCAAAGTCAGAAGACGAAGAATATCAACATCGTTGGGACTACATCTACGAGCCAGATCCAAAAGAAATTTTGGAAGCACTAATGGTTCGTTACATTGAGTCTCAGGTGTATCAGGGTGTTGTAGAAAACGCGGCGTCAGAACAAGCTGCGCGAATGGTTGCCATGAAGGCAGCAACCGACAACGCCGGTAACCTCATTGATGAGTTACAACTGGTATATAACAAAGCGCGTCAGGCTGCAATCACACAAGAAATCAGTGAGATTGTGAGCGGTGCCGCAGCGGTGTAGGCAAAGGTTTAAAAGAGATAACGAGGACAAATTATGAGTCAAGGTAAGGTCGTCCAAATCATTGGCGCCGTTGTGGATATTGAATTTCCACAAGATGCGGTACCAAGAGTTTATGACGCACTACAAGTTACCGAAGGTGACTTGTCAGGTCTAACCCTGGAAGTGCAACAGCAATTAGGTGGTGGTGTTGTTCGTGGCATCGCACTAGGTACTACTGACGGACTAAAACGTGGTCTTGCAGTAGAAAATACCGGTAACCCAATCATGGTTCCAGTTGGTACGAAGACACTTGGTCGTATCATGGACGTATTGGGTAACCCAATCGACGAAGCAGGCCCAATTGGTGAAGAAGAGCGTATGTCTATTCACCGTGAAGCGCCTAGCTACGAAGATCAGTCTAGCTCGGTAGAACTACTAGAAACTGGTATCAAAGTAATCGACTTGGTTTGTCCATTCGCTAAGGGTGGTAAAGTTGGTCTATTCGGTGGTGCGGGTGTAGGTAAAACCGTAAACATGATGGAACTTATCCGTAACATCGCAATCGAGCACAGCGGTTTCTCAGTATTCGCTGGTGTTGGTGAGCGTACGCGTGAGGGTAACGACTTCTATCACGAAATGAACGAATCAAACGTACTTGATAAAGTATCGCTTGTATACGGTCAGATGAACGAGCCACCGGGTAACCGTCTACGTGTTGCACTTACCGGTCTAACAATGGCTGAGAAGTTCCGTGACGAAGGCCGTGACGTTCTATTCTTCGTAGATAACATCTATCGTTATACCCTAGCAGGTACTGAGGTATCAGCACTTCTAGGTCGTATGCCTTCTGCGGTAGGTTACCAGCCTACGCTTGCAGAAGAGATGGGTGTACTTCAGGAACGTATTACGTCAACGAAGACTGGCTCAATCACGTCAATCCAAGCGGTATACGTACCTGCGGATGACTTGACTGACCCATCTCCAGCGACAACCTTTGCTCACTTGGATGCAACGGTAGTACTTTCTCGTGATATCGCGTCTCTAGGTATCTACCCTGCGGTAGACCCTCTAGATTCAACGTCTCGTCAGCTAGACCCGCTAGTAATTGGTCAAGAGCACTACGACGTAGCACGTGGCGTACAGACTGTTCTTCAGCGCTATAAAGAGTTGAAAGACATCATCGCGATCCTAGGTATGGACGAACTATCTGAAGAAGACAAGCAAGTGGTATCACGTGCTCGTAAGATTCAGCGTTTCCTATCTCAGCCGTTCTTCGTAGCAGAAGTATTTACCGGTGCACCTGGTAAATATGTATCGCTAAAAGACACAATCAGTGGCTTTAAAGGCATTCTAGACGGTGAGTATGATCACCTTCCAGAGCAGGCCTTCTACATGGTTGGTTCTATCGAAGAAGCGCTAGAGAAAGCCAAGAAAGCATAATGACGAGGCTAGCAGTGGCTAGCCTAGCATCATGCTAACGTACCTAATCAGGAGGTTCACATGGCAATGACAGTACATTTGGACGTAGTAAGCGCAGAGACAGCGATTTTCTCGGGACGCGTTGAATCGATTCAGGTGACAGGTAGCGAAGGTGAGCTGGGTATTACCCCAGGGCACGCGCCACTTATCTCTGCTATTAAACCTGGTATGGTGCGTTTGGTTAAACAGCACGGTGAAGAAGAAGTTATCTATGTTGCGGGTGGTGTACTAGAAGTGCAACCTAACAACGTTACCGTACTGGCTGATACCGCGGTTCGAGCTGAAGATCTTGACGAGCAGGCAGCAGAAGAAGCCAAACGACGTGCAGAAGAGCACATCGCCAACCCAGGTGCTGACTTTAATTATGCAGAAGCAGCTCACGAGCTTGCTGAAGCAATTGCGCAACTTCGCCTTATTCAGAAGTTACGCAAGTAAAAAGCCCAGCTTTGAAAAAACCCGCCAAATGGCGGGTTTTTTATTATTTGGCCGAAAATTAAGCATTCACACAATGTTACGTTTATTTCTATTGCGAAGAAAGCCTGTAACCCTTAAGGTTGATGAGGTATCGAAAGCCGACTTTGGTCGCGACAAAATTACAATTGAATTCTTTATAAACTACGCGATACCCATACATAACAATTTTAACAATGAAGCTATCCCCTTATTCTAATATACACCAAGGTGTATCGATTGGGCTTTTCCCTACGCTCCTTGTGCTGGCACTGTTAGCTATTCATTTTATTTCAGGCTCTCTCACTTTGCCCCTTGAAAGTGACGTTCGCATGCAACGTGACTTTAACACCGCAATAGGTATGTCGTTTCTATCAGGTTATTTTTGGTTTTCTTTGCGCTTTATACATCAAAACGTAGCTAGCACGCTTATATCTATACTTGTCAAAACCAGTCAATTAAGCCGCTTTAACGAACATCGCACTACCCTTACTTCAACATTTAAACTTCATGCTATAAATTGTTTTATGATAGCTGTTTTGGTAACACTAGTTTATGTCTTCATGGAGAATTTACTCTCTGGTGATGTAAAGTTTCATCAATATGTAATTACGATAAACGCGCTTATTTTCTGGCATTTATTTTTTCTTTTTTTAGTCCAGGTGACATCGAATATTCGCTATCTAAAAGCCAACATATTAAATCAGACAAAAAATTATTATGATTATTTAAACTCACTTTCGTCGCTGATACGTCTTGGGTTTGTGAATGGTACGATATCGCTTGGGGCCGTCGGTTTCTTCCCTATATTTTGGTTTGGAAAAAGTATCCCATTTATCGATACCGTATTCGTTACTTTTTTTGCGTTTATAGTGAGCGTTTATGTTTTTAGACCTGTACAAGACTTACGGCGTCAATGGACAAGAGAAAAGCGCAATAGACTCAATACGCTTAAAACAGAAATGAGTGAAGCAATAAAGTCAGGCGAAAATGATCAGGCAAACAACTTGGCAAGCGAACTGGAAGTGTTAACCGCGCTTTCTATGAAAATAAGTAACGTAAAAGATAAAGTGCGACTTTTTGCATGCTTGATGCTAATTGTGACGACTTGGTCTTTTTTCAGTGCAGTGTCTAATGGCGCTTTCGTTTAATAATTTGAATCTATTGTAGTTATGAAAGCATCATTTATAGACAATATCGTTTATCCAATAGCCCTTGTGCTAATTCTTGTCGTTGTTCATTTTTCAATGGGGTCTATGAGCCTGCCTATAGAGACAAACAACGCGCAACGTGACTTCAATACAGCACTAGGCACGTCGCTGTTAAGTGGCGTGTTTCTCTTTTCTATTCGCTCAATCCACAAAAATTTAGCCTACAATCTTTTTGGTATTCTTTCTATCAGGAACGAACAGAGAACGTTTGTTGCGCACAGACAACAGATGGCTCACACCTATAAAAAGCATATTATTTGGTCTACGACTATTGGCTTCATCATGCCGATTGTATACATGCTTGTTGAAGGCGTAATTACACGTATACATGAAAAGGAAGTGTTCATTGTGGCAATAAGTGCCATTCCCTTTTGGTTGCTGCTATCACTTTTTTTATTTCAATTAGTAACTAACAATAAATATCTCTGGGTACTGTTATCGAAAGGTAATTTAGACACGGTATCAAGCATTAAGCTTTACCGAAAAGTTATCAATGTTTCGCTAACTACATTTGCTGCTGCATCGACAGTAACCCTTGTTTTGCCAATCTTTTGGTATAAGCAGCCTATTCATACATTTGATTTTCTTTTTATATTAGCTTTAACCGCTTTTTTCGCTCTGTTCCTTTTGACTCCACTTACTATTTGTTTGTACAGGATCAGGAAGCTAACTCACGCGTTGACAAAAGAGATAGATACACAATTAGAATCACTGATTAAAGAGAGCGTGACAGACGTTAAAAGCAGTGAAATTGAGTGTTTGCTGCATGATGAAGAAAAGTTTGGCGAAGCTTTGTCAACAAGACAGAGTATAACGCTTTTATTTTGTCTGTGTTTACCCTTATTATCGTGGGGTGTATTTTTGGTGACTGAGCACTAAACCAAAAAATGCTTCAAATGGAAATTCGGGGTCACTAATGAAATTATACGGCGATAAGCGTTCAGGTAATTGCTATAAACTTCAGCTTCTACTGTCTTTTTTAGAAATGCATTGCGACTGGGTTGATGTTGATATCATGTGCGGTGAAACACGCACTTCTCAGTTTTTGGAAAAGTCGCCAAATGGTAAAATTCCAATTTTAGAGCTCGATGATGGTCGCGTTATTTCAGAATCTAATGCTATTTTGCATTATCTAGCTCAAGACTCAAAATTCATACCGTCTTCAACGTTCCAGTTTTCGCGCCTACTACAATGGCAATTTTTTGAACAGTACAGTCATGAGCCGTATATAGCGGTAGCGCGTTATATTAATTTGTATTTGGGGTTACCTGATGACAGGAAGGCTGAATTCGAATCGAAAAAGGCGGGTGGTTATCGAGCATTGGCAGTTATGGAAACACAGCTCGAAAAGACTCCCTTTTTACTCGGCGATGCGCTAACACTGGCAGACATATCTCTATTTGCTTACACCCATGTGGCGCATGAAGGTGGTTTTGACCTTTCGGCTTATCCTGCCATTAGAAATTGGATAACACTGATTTCTGGGCAGAATGGATTTATACCGATGCAGCGTTAATGTTTGTTGGCACCTCTTCTGTGGGACGGTGGACCCTGCCAGAATGACTGTAGTTTTTCTTGGGCACGATACAGTGTTGATACATTTATTCCACGAAGTTTACTGATGCAAAATGCTGCGGCTTCCAATGTGGATAGTGCGTGTGTTACAGATGTATGCCTTATGCGATATTCTGACGGGTGCGGGTCTTCAAAATGGTAAGAAGGCAATGCTTGTAGCCATTGATGCTGTTGCATAATTCCAAAGGCTTGTCGCCAACTTCCATCGAGCAATATGATATGTTGCAGCTGCGATTTACCATGTTTCGGAATACTTTCTAATGCACAGCTGTTCTGATTCGGATAAATAACAGCGCTAGACTGGCTATCACATCGTAACTGTAAGTCTCTAATGCCATCTTGGTCTGTACTTCTCACAACTTCAATATGCGGCATACATAGCTGCAAGAGTTTTACCGTATTTTTCGCGTGAGAAGCTTCTTTGGGATGTTGTATCACCGTAATACCTAAATCTACAGAAACGGTGTTAATTGCGCTGCAGACACACGTAGAAACTGGATAATGACAATGTTTACAATACGCTCGCATGGCGTTGTCTAAGGGCTCTTTTCGGTGTGGTTAGGAATAATGGATAATATACAACATGTGTAACGATGCAATATTATTTCGGGTGAAGAAAACCCTATCTATAGTTCCCGTTGGTAATGTGGTTAGCTATGGTCAACTCGCTGACTTGAGCGGTTTGCCAGGTAGAGCTAGGCTCATGGGCAAAGCGCTTCGAGGTCTTGAGGACTGTCCTTGGCATCGTGTAGTACGTGCTAGTGGTCACATTGCGTTTCCTGCGGGCTCAGAAATGGCGCAAGCGCAATGCGCGCTGCTTCTAGAGGAAGGGGTTATGGTTAAAAATGGTCGAATTAATATGAAGGAATACGGTTGGAAACCAGATTTACACACTATACTTGCTAAGTTAGAGTATTAGACCTCTGAATCGAATTGTATCCATTGATGTTAAACACCTACTTTTTGAAAAGAATGTCGCAGTAAGCATGTTAAAAAAAATTAGTATTGACCAGTTAAAACCAGGCATGTTTGTTCATCAAATTCTTGAACAAAAAGGTTCACTGACGGTAAAAAGTCAAGGTCGCGTTACTTCCCAGGAATTAGTTGAAGCGCTAAAGAAGCGCGGTGTAAAAACAGTTGCTATAGATACTGATAAAGCCTTCTCTGTTGGTCAGGACGGCGAGAACAGCCCAGCCCAGTCGATTGTGGAGAGTGAGCCTGAGCAGTCAAATAAACCACCAAAGGTATCGTTAGACGCCGAGCTTAGACGCGCTTCTTTACTGCATGAACAAGGAAAATCCATTCAAAAGCTATTGCTAGAGAATGTAAAGAAAGAAACGCCGTTTGATGCGAGCATACCCAAAGCGTTTTCCAACAAGTTAGTCGAGTCAGTCGATAGAAATCCTGATGCCCTACTTTGCTTAACAAAAATTCGAGAAAAAGACGATTATTTGCTCGAACATTCCCTCAACGTTGCAATACTGCTGGCCAACTTCGGAAGTTTCTTAGGTATGTCTGAATCTGAGGTGCAAGATCTTTCTTACGCAGGCTTTCTTCATGATCTAGGCAAGATTAAAATCCCTGATGAGATTTTGCATAAGCCGGGGCGACTTACAGAAAGTGAGATGGACATTATGAAGGGCCATGTAAAGCATGGCGTGGATTATCTGAAAGAAACGGATATTGCTTTACCCTTAATTCAGGCTATAAGTGAGCACCATGAGCGTCTGGATGGTTTAGGCTATCCTGCAGGTACAAAAGGTGAAAACATTAGTCGCGCGGGCAGAATGCTTGCAATTGCAGATATGTATGATGCACTTACTGCAGATAGGGTGTACAAACCAGGGATGTCGAGTCAGAAAGCTTTTTCAATTTTAATGAGTGATGCCCCCTCTCGTTTAGATCAATCACTTGTTCAGCAATTTATCAAATGCCTTGGTGTGTATCCTGTTGGAAGTCTCGTACTACTCTCTAACGAACGACTTGCAATGGTAATTGAACAACGCACTTCCCCGCTCACTCCTTTGGTGAAGGTTTTCTACTCGGTGCGAAATAGTCATTATCTTACTCCGAAAGATATTGACCTCTCGGTGGATAAGTCGGTTACCGTAGAACGTGCAGTTATCGCCTCTGACTATAAGATTGATGTAAATGCGTTCTTTGAACGTTCAGTATCAATTGGCTGAAGTGTTCCTGTAAAGCAACACAGTGTATTTTTTACAGCATCAGAAGTGTGTCTCTCCTTAAGCCGTAGTTATTTAGCTTGTGTTCAGGTTAGCTATTGTACACTTAAAAATAGCAAAAGCGTTTATACCAAAACTTAACTCTTTGTACGATATGAATAATTTTTTGTAAATCAGGCTTAAAATTAGCAACATTGTTAAGTGCGAATATAGTTATATTCTTTTGGAACACTACTTGCTGGGTAAGTTGTTATTGATACTGCGAATATTTCAGAATCGCACGTCGTTCAAGTCATTGGGCGCAAGCATTGTGTTGAACTTGATACTGCTTTTGGAATATAAGCTCAAAATTGAGAAAAGAGGAAGCCATGAAAAAAACTCTCGCTGTAAGTCTTATCGCTGCATCATTAACGGTCGCTGGGTGTGCTAACGATCCCAATAATACGCAAAAAGGGGCAGCTATTGGCGCTGTAGTAGGAGCGCTATTAGGTAAAGCAACAGGTGATAACGATAAGAGCCGTTATGCCTGGGGTGCTGCCGTAGGGGCCATTGCCGGTGGTGCAATTGGTGGCTACATGGATAAACAAGAAGAAGCGCTAAGAAGTGAACTTTCTGATACCGGTGTGCAAATTGTTCGTGAAGGGGACAACCTTCGACTTATCATGCCAGGAGACATCACATTTGCTACCGACAGCTCAAGCATAAGTCCAAACTTTAACCCTGTTTTGCAAGATGTAGCGAAAGTAGTGAACAACTATGAAAAAACAGTATTAATGATCAAGGGGCATACTGACGATACCGGCTCTGAACAATATAACCAGTCGTTGTCAGAACGACGAGCCGGTGCTGTGAAGAACTTGCTAATTAACTATTCGGTGAATCCGACTCGAATTACGACTGTAGGTATGGGTGAGTACGCGCCAAAGGTACCTAATAATAGTGCTGCTAATCGTTCTATGAACCGTCGTGTAGAGATGGAGATCCAACCTCTTACCCAGTCAAACAGCTAAACTTTGAGTTAAGCTTGAAACAATATAACGCCTCAATTTTAATGAGGCGTTTTGTTTTTGTGGGCTTGAATTTTTTCAGCTATGCCGCTGGCGAGCGCATTGGGAATGGGAATTGTTAGGTGATATTGGCTCACCTTCCACTCGTTCTCGTATCTTACTAATACGCCCGTACCTCTTGTTTCTCCAAGCTTTTCATTGTCTAGAAGTTCGTCAAACCATGCAACGTTCTGGTTTGGTGAAAAATAAATATGCCTGTTTCTAGGGTTATAGGTCCACCCGTTGCCATTGTCGAAATAAGGCTTTGCGTACTTTTTAAATTCACCTATTGTCCAAATTTCAGAAGCGTCTGTGCCAATAAAAACAGCATCATCACTGTAAAGATTAAAATATTCCTCGAACTTAGCCAGCGAAGCATTTTCATGCAGGCTATCAAGAACTCTGTTGATATTGTCTTTTTCTGTCGCCTGCACATTCGTTACCGATAGCATCACTAAAAAGAACGCGGCTAAATATTTCACATTAATCCCCTAAACAAAGTAAAAGAACACTGATTAATTAATGTTTCACATGAAACACAACAATCAGCATTAACTGCCCCAAAAGATGATGTTGCTGCCTACCTTCACGGCATGTAAGGTACGGTAGAGTCGCGCATTACTATCGTTAGTTCGCTACCACACTGTACATTATAGTCTTGCCCATAAACACAGTTCATTATATGACTAAAAGCCCAATTAGCTGTCTTATCTATGCATGTATCTACAGAGGTTAGTCGGGGGTAAAGATGATTAGCCAAGCCCGTATCATTAATACTCATCACTGAAAAATCAGAAGGAAGGTTCATTCCTAACTCTCTAGCGCAGCTCAGTACCCCCGAGGCAATAACGTCATTACTGCAAATAACAGCAGAAAAACCAACGTCGCATGCTAATAAATCTAACAGGCCTGAATACCCAGCTTCCGCTGAATACTCGCCCTCTTTCATTAACGATGAGGAGATGACTAACCCCGCTTCTTTGAGCGCTTTTTCGTACCCAGCTAACTGTCGGATTACTGAATTATTATGTTTTTGACCAGAAAGGAAAGCGATGTTCTGATGACCATTTTCTAATAAATGACGAGTTGCACAATAGCCTGCCCTTTCATTATCTGTGGTACAACCTTGCTCGCAAATTTCAGTTATTTGCCGATTAATCAGTACAACTGGCACCTTAGTTTTGTGAAGCTCTGTCAAATAGTTATCTGAAAGCATTTCCGAATACATGAGTATTGCGTCACAATTACGAGAAACTAAAAACTCTACAGCAGACTTTTCTGATTCTTCAGTATCAGTGGTTGTTGTCACAATGACGTGTTTATTTTCGGCACGAAGATGGGTGATTATGGCGTTTAAAAGCTTGGCAGACGATGCAGAGCTATTACTAGGAACAATGGCACCAATGCTGTCGGTTTTGTTTTTAGCCAGAGAACGAGCGGATAAATTTGGCTTATAATTTAACTCAGAGATTGCTTGTTCAACCCGTGTTCTCAAATTATGGTTTACAGTTTGTTTGCCATTTAATACACGACTCACTGTAGAGAGAGAAACGCCTGCGCGTTCAGCAACTTGATAAATGGTAGGCACTAGGCCACTCCTCACATTTTAAAACACGGAAGATACACCCATTATTATGCCGCTATATGTGAAAATGCGCTACGCATTAAAAGGTGCATGTACCAACGTCACAAGTATCACCAGTCGCTTTAATCTATCTATTTTTCTGCAGAGAAAGACCTTTCTTTACAAGTATGATTTCAATGTCTTTAAAGAGAAAGCGCTTTCTCAAAAAGTATACCATTCATCGAAACGCTACTTACTTGCCATCACATGGGGGCTTAAAGCTACTATCGTTTCCACGTCACACTCATCATTGTAAACGGTTGCTAAATTACTGGTTCTGCGTTTCATTTCATTTTTTAAAAACTCAGGTTCCAACACAACGATTGAATCTGAAAATCCACTTAAATAGTTTGCAACAAAGAAAGGGTCAGGCCCTTCCCTGTTGAAATGATGAGGGAAATTCAGGTCTATTTCTAAAAGCCAACAGTCGTCATTCCCTAATTTTGTGAACGTAGATTTGTGAGCTAATGATGTAGTTTCGAAACTACGTTTAACCCAAGTATGACAAATAGCGGAGACCTTTACTCTAGTTTCATATTCTGTTTTATTGACCTTAATAAATTGGTCCTTTGAATCTGTAAAACGATACAGTTTACTAATTTCAAAATATCTCGTGGTATGGCTACCATGTTCATATGCCAACACATGTAGATGGTGATTTAGCAATACAATTCTTTGCGGTGATAAAACCAGTTTTTTTGCATCAAAATTTTTGTGTATGGATCTATAGTACGCTGAAAAACATTTCTCTTTAAATGTGCAATCAAACACAAACTGCCATAAATTTTGTTCTTCAATTGTGGCAAGTTCGTGATCTAATGCACTATGCATGTCATAACCCATCGGGTTGAAATCAATCTTAGATAAATAATGTATCAACTCTGATTGATCTAATATTTCTTCCGCTTTTTTAAAGTCAGTTTGTAATACTGAAAAGATATGAGGGGGAACTAACTCAGGCAAATACTCCTTAATAAACGTAAATGCAAATGCCCTTTCCTCTGTCATTTTAAATTGATCGATAGCAGCATCTTTGTCTTGTTGAGATGGCCAGAAATATAAATAAGCATTTCCCTTTTTAACCCTAGAGAGCCCCTCGCCATTGTCCCCTAGCATTGATGTGATAATTCGGGACGCGTTTTTCTTAAAAGAATGAAAAGAGTCTTGGCTTTCTTTTCTATAGCTAGGCAACCGGTTTTCAATTAAATCTTTTATTTTAATGGCTCTGTGTTCACCAACATCAATGCTTCGTACTATCGCGTTTCTAAACTGTGAATTTAATGACTTCATAAAAAAGCGCAAACAATATAGGACATGTGTTGTCTCGATATTCTTTTAATATGCCATTAATGTCAATCGATGGGATTTGGCGCTGCAATGCTGCCTGGCGAAAGCATCAAATGCCATAAAAATGTTGTGACCACAATTTTTTGATTAAATGGAACGCGTCGTACCTCAATCAAAAATTACACTTACAGAGAACTTGATATAAGCGAGTATAAAGTAATGAGCCAGCCAAGGTATTTAACTAAATCTCGATTTAAGTTAGCCACAGAATGCCCAACTAAGTTGTTTTACACGGCTAAAAAAGAATACTTGGATAACAAGCTTGATGATCCGTTTTTGGCCTCATTAGCTGATGGTGGTTTTCAAGTGGGAGAACTGGCAAAGTGTTATTATCCTGAAGGGCATGACGTTACCTCTCTCGACTATGAAGAATCAATAAAGCGAACTAATGCGCTGTTAAAGCAGGAAAATGTCGTTATTTTTGAGCCTGCAATTCGCTATGGCAACTTATTTGTTCGTGTTGATATTTTAGTTAAACAAGGTAATGAGTATCAGCTCATTGAAGTTAAAGCTAAGTCGTATTCGGCTAAAAACGACAAAGACTTTTTAAACACTTCTGGAAAGTTAGCTGCAAAGTGGAAACCCTGTATTTTCGACGTTGCGTTTCAAAAATACGTATTAAAACAAGCCAGGCCTAGTGCGATTGTTAGCAGCTATTTAATGGTTGTTGATAAGGAAACGCCTTGCCCAGTCAATGGTTTAAATCAGAAATTTAAATTAACGCGTGATGACAGAAACAGACGCGGTGTGTCTGTTTCTAATTCGTTATCTGCCTCGGACTTATCGGTTAAAATTCTCAAAAAGGTAAATACAGACAAAGCGGTTCAAATAGCTTATGAAACCGAATTACAAACGGGTATGCCAGCAGAAGGTTTTATCCCTAATGTCGAAATGCTAGCTGAACGGTACGCTAATGATGAAAAGGTGATGCCAGTCATAGGCTCAAAGTGTAAAAGTTGTGAGTTCAAATGCTCGGAAGAAGATGAGGCGAATGGCTTTAAAAGTGGATTTAAGGAATGCTGGAAAGAGCAACTGCATTGGAGTAACGAAGACTTTAACGAGCCAACGGTATTAAATATCTCTAACTTTAGAGGTTCAAATCGCTGTATAGAAAATGGCAAAGTAAAGCTAAAAGACCTTGCGCCAGAAGACATCAACTACGAAGAGTCATCAACCCCTGCACTTACATTAAAAGAGAGGCAGTGGCTTCAAATAGAAAAAGTGCAAGACAACGATTCAAGTGTGTATTTTGATGTTGATAGCATGCGAAATGAAATGGCATCTTGGATTTATCCTCTTCACTTTATCGACTTTGAAACCTGTGCTGTAGCAATACCATTTTACGAAGGAATGTCACCATACGAAGGCATAGCCTTCCAGTTTTCCCACCACATGTTACATGAAGACGGTCGTGTAGAGCATGCAGGTGAATTTCTTAGCACTCAGGTTGGTGAGTTCCCAAACTTCAACTTTGTAAGGGAATTAAAGGCCCAATTAGAAAAGGACGACGGCACTATTTTTAGATATTCCAACCATGAGAATGCGTATCTTAACATGGTATATCAGCAATTGAGACTGTCGGTTGAAGCGGATAAAGACGATCTTTGTAGCTTTATTAAGTCAATCACTAAGTCTTCCAATAACAGCAAAGACAATTGGCTGGGTGACAGAAACATGGTTGACCAGTGGGAGCTAGTGAAAAAATATTATTACGACCCCGCCACGGGTGGCTCAAACTCCATTAAGGCGGTGCTACCTGCTATTTTAAATAGCTCTCAATTTCTTAAAGAAAAATACAAACAACCCATTTATGGGACTGAAGAGTTACCAAGCTTAAATTTTAAAAACAAAGCTTGGATTGAATTTGATGAAAGCGGAAAAGTAAAAGACCCGTATAAGTCATTGCCAAAAATGTTTGCTGAAGCATCTGAGCATGACATAGCGCTGCTATCAGAATCCGATGAACTAAATAATGGCGGTCTGGCTTTGACTGCCTATGCTCGACTCCAGTTTACTGAGATGTCTGATTATGAAAGAAAAGAACTTGAACGCGGACTATTGATGTACTGTGAACTAGATACGTTAGCAATGGTAATGATCCAAGAAGCTTGGCAAGAGATGGTGAATAACCATTTTTAGGACATTTCCTGTCTTATTAATTAGTTACCCTGCAGGCAAATCGATTAATTAGCCAAAGGAAGTTAGCAGGAAGTTATAATGAATAAAAACGAGTACTTAAATCAAGCAGTGGTAAAAGAGTTTGCATCTTATCTGTCTGACTTAATTAATGGGAAAGAGCCTTTTGAACACGAATATCATTGGTATTATGGGAAAAAAGACATCTATTTCGATTCGTTCCTAGATGCCTTGCATAAATATGAGTGGCCATTTAGATATACAGATCGATTTTCCAATGAGGTGAAAACAGGGAAGTCGTTACTTGAAAACAAAACATGCTTAGAGGGTTTTAGTCGAGGTTTAGTTTCAGCAATAAGCAAAGTGAACCTTGAAGCATGTCAAAATTATTGTTTAATGATTTTAGATTGGGGCGGTGTTCTCAATCAGAATGACGAAAAAATAATGTCTTTGGGAACTAAACTTCCAGAATATCTAGCGAGTTGCAAAAGACTGTTTAATTCTCCAGATATTACTTGTAATGGTAAATATAAAGTATCAGTTAATGGTGAATCCATTGATGTAATAATGAATGCAGGGTTTACAAAAATATACTCGCTTATTTGTTCAAATTTTATCATTTATGATGGTCGAGTTGGTGGTGCGTTGGGTTACCTAGAAACGAGTTTTTATAACAAAACAGGTGGTGCACAAAGTAAACTATTAAGCTTCCATTATGGTTCAGCGAGAGGTAAGCAAACTCGTAACCCTTCAGTGAATAACTTTCAATTCTCAATTCTTTCAGCCGGAAATGTTCATACTAGGGATAACTTAAAAGCGAATTGGCTTTTGTCTGAGGCGCTTGAAAATCAAACTAGCTTGGTAGGTGATAAAGCAGCATTATTGCGGGATATTGAATGTGCGCTATTTATGATTGGTTATGACTTTCCCAAGTTAAAATTTAACGAAGGCAAAGACGAAAAACATAACCTTAAAACTCGCACTAAATCTAAAGGTTCAACAGCAAAAGCATCTAGTAAAATGTCTTTGGCTAAGGCGATTTTTGAGCTAGGACAAAAAGACGGTCTCTCTAGAAAAGACATACTAATTAAGTTTCAAGATGAAGCTGGTTTAACAGAAGCAGGTGCAAATACATACTACCAAAAAATTAAATCTTCAGTTTAGTTCGGTGATGGTTGTACGTAACGAATAAAAAACCGCCCCAGAGGCGGTTTTATGGTCTTTTTTTACAACGTGTATTAGATAGAATCATCATTCAATATTCTGGATCTGCTCACGCATCTGCTCAATCAATACCTTAAGTTCAACGGCCGACTGTGTGATGTCAGTGCTGATAGACTTTGAACCTAGCGTGTTCGATTCGCGATTAAACTCCTGCATCATAAAATCTAAACGGCGACCTACCGCCCCGCCTTTTTTCAGGATATTGCGGGTTTCTTTAACGTGCGCGTTTAGGCGATCTAATTCTTCTGCTACATCTACTTTTTGCGCCAGCATGATCATTTCTTGTTCAAAACGGCCTGCATCAAGTTCTACCTTTGCCTCTTCAAAGCGGGCTTGCACTTTTTCTCGCTGCCATACCATGATTTCAGGCATACGAGCGGCCACTTTTTCAGCTTCCACTTCAATAGCGTCAAGGCGTTGTGCGATCATACCTTTAAGGGCTTCACCCTCTGTAGCACGGGCACTGATAAAGTCGTTTAATGCCTGATCAAATGCCGCCATTACGTCTGCATGAATGGTATCCATATCGGCCTCTTCCGCTGCAATTACGCCAGGCCAGCGCAAAACATCTAGCGGATTTACTCCAGTAGATTGACCTTGAGATTGTACCCAATCGGCAGCCTGCAACACTTGCTTTGCCAACTCTTCGTTTAAGCTTAGCTTAGTAACAGCAGCATCGTTCGCGGTAAAGCGTAGCGCACATTCCACCTTCCCTCGGGCAAGCTTTTTACGAAACCGTTCACGTAAAACGGGCTCTAATGAACGAAACTGTTCCGGCAAGCGAAAGTAGGTTTCCAAAAAGCGTTGATTAACAGAACGTATTTCCCATACGGCCGATCCCCACTCTTTTTTGGTTTCTACGCGCGCAAACGCTGTCATGCTGTAAATCATAAATATCCTTTAAATTTAACTGAAAGCCTGCAAAAACAACCCGAACGTCGTGTTGTATGCGTAAATATCTAACGCAGGTTTTCTTGTGTTTTGTATATTAGCGCACATTTACTAAATTCAATAAGCAAACATGTAAAGTTCGTTTTAAACGGCCATAGGTATTGCGTTATACTTAGCGCGATTTTGTAGCGACATCCAATTGATAGGTTTTAACCATGAATTGAGCTTTATATCCTCAAATCGTTGGAAATAACCTGTAATATGCTACCCATTTTTAAGCACTTACGTTGTGGAGAACACTATGCGTCCAAGCGGCAGAACCGCCAGTCAAATTCGCCCTGTTACTATTACTCGCCAATACACGTGTCACGCAGAAGGCTCTGTTCTTGTAGAGTTCGGTAACACTAAGGTGTTATGTAATGCGACGGTAGAAGAAGGTGTACCACGCTTTATGAAAGGCCAAGGGAAAGGCTGGATCACGGCTGAGTACAGCATGCTTCCGCGTGCTACTCACACGCGAAGTGGCCGTGAAGCGGCGCGCGGTAAGCAAGGCGGCCGTACGTTAGAAATTCAGCGTTTAATCGCGCGTTCATTGCGAGCAGCAGTAGATTTAAAACTTCTGGGTGAAAACACCATTACGTTAGACTGCGACGTTATTCAAGCCGACGGCGGTACGCGCACGGCGTCGATCACCGGGGCGTGTGTTGCCCTTGTTGATGCGCTGACTTACATGCGTGCAAAAGGCATTATTAAAACTAACCCGCTTAAGCATATGATTGCTGCCCTTTCAGTGGGGATTTATGAAGGTATGCCAATTGCTGATCTTGAGTACACGGAAGACTCTGAGGCAGAAACAGATATGAATATCGTTATGACCGAAACCGGCAAGCTAATTGAAGTTCAAGGTACGGCAGAGGGCGAACCGTTCTCGTTTGAAGAACTTGACGAAATGCTAAAAATTGGCAAGCACGGCTTACGTGAGTTGTTCGACATTCAAAAGGCAGCGCTAGCGTAATTAAGTTATTAAAGCGAATTTAGTGCCTACGGATAAGTTAGTAATAAAGAGGTCATCATGAAAGCGTTTCAGCGTGATTTTATTGAGTTTGCCATTGAGCGTGGCGTACTGAAATTTGGCGAATTTACTTTAAAGTCAGGCCGCGTTAGCCCGTACTTTTTCAATGCAGGTTTGTTTAATCGCGGTGGCGATTTGGCCAAGCTAGGGCGTTTTTACGCTGATGCGTTAATGGATGCAGGCGTTGCGTTCGATGTGCTTTTCGGTCCAGCTTATAAAGGCATTCCAATTGCAACGACAACCGCCGTTGCACTGGCCGATAGCCACAACCTCGATGTGCCTTATTGCTTCAACCGCAAAGAAGCGAAAACCCACGGTGAAGGCGGTAACCTAGTAGGCAGCCCACTAGAAGGTAAGGTTATGCTGGTGGATGATGTGATCACTGCCGGTACGGCTATTCGCGAATCGATGACGTTAATTGAACAGCAGCAGGCCAGTTTATCAGGCGTGTTGATTGCTTTAGACAGACAAGAGCGCGGTAATGGCGAACTGTCAGCTATTCAAGAGGTCGAGCGCGACTTTGGCACTCAAGTTATCTCTATTGTATCGCTTGGCGATGTGGTGGCTTATCTGACCGAAAAAGGCGGATATGCTAGCGAAATTAATGCTATCAATACGTACCGTGAAAACTATGGCATCTGATTTTGATAGCGCCTTCAGCACGGCTAGTCAACACTTGGATGCGCTAGGACTTCGTTGCCCAGAGCCCGTAATGATGGTGCGTTTGAACATTCGTAAGCTGGCCGATGGAGACACCCTATCGGTCACGGCTGATGATCCTTCAACCGCCAGAGATATTCCTAGCTTTTGCCGCTTTATGGACCATACGCTGGTTGCGTCTCAAACTGAGACTATGCCTTATCAATACGTTATTAAGAAAGGGCGCGCTTAAGCGCCTTTTTATCATTTAAATTTCCTACTCTACTTTTCTGTATTTTGCCTCTAGGGCACAATATAGCCCGAACATAATAAAGCCTGCGCCTACGCTAGCAATGAGATAAGGCCCAAAAGGCTGCTTCATTAATGTTTCTAGCGCTTTTTGTAACCCACCAGCTTGTGATGGATTGCTAAGCAGGGCGGCTAGAATAAAAAAGCTTCCTACTAAGGTATAAACAAGCCCTCTTGCGGCATATCCCAGACGGCCGGTAACGTTTACGCTTTTTCTGATATTTTGATTTAACGTATGTAGAGAAAATTTCTTTAAAAAGTCCGCCGTGTAAGCATGCTTAAACTGCACAATCGCAAATATGATTATGCAAACCCCAATAGCGGCTACGAGCAACAATCCCCACTCATACTGCATTAAAAATTCGCTCACTTTTTTCCCGCTGCCTTGTGAGGACGAACTGCTTTTTATCTCGAGTAAGGTTTTACCTCCCGCGTAAGCGGCAACGAAATAAAATGCACCCGATATAAAAAAGAACAGCTTGCTAATGGCGTAAACGAAGATACTGTCATCGCTAGCTTTTTCTGTAATGAAAACTTGCAGCCAGCGCCAGCAGGCATAACAAGCTAAACCAAGCACTAGAAGTGAAAGAAATATTTGCCCGAGAGGTTGTTGCTTCAGTGTAATAAAGACATGGGATTGGGAGGCTTTTTCACGGCTTAAAACAGTGAATACTGAGGTTAGAATAAAAGCACCAAGCATAACGTACATCACTGTTTTTGCGCTGTACCCTGCTCTGGCGGTAAATTTTTTCCATTTTGATGAAAGCTCCACGGTGTCCTCTCATAGCCTGATTGCAAATTGATTGTTAAGTTGATTATTTGCTTATCAAGTTACGTTCCGTTTTGCTCCTGCCTCTCATCTTTGTGCTGAGTTAGCGCTCCGAGTTCTCTGTGACCGCTTGAAGCAGCAATTTTTGAAGTTTACGTTTACTACGAGCACAGGTGCAGTGAATATCTGTCATGTGCAATATTTCACCATTAAGCATTTTTTGAAGTACAGATGTTCTTACGTTTAATGAGACAAAGCCGTCTTCATTTAGGGCTGGTTTCGACATCATCATTTGCTCCTTCAACTGTTTGATTTAATGCAGAGCTGCAGAAGCAAGCTGTCTGCTAATTTGAGGTACATAGGTTTGTTCAAGCGTATGCTGAATAGCGGTTATAAGTCTGCATACAGACGGGTTAGTAGCGTGCAGGGGCAATATGGCAATTAGCTGCTGTTGGCACTCCTGCAAAATAGCGTGAGATTCTTGCTTCCTATGTTCTTCTGCGAGCAAGGAAGATAAATACATGCCCATAGTGGAAAAGGCGAGCACGTCTTCTTGAACTACACTGACTTTCTGCAAAGATGTTGGCTGAAGCGCATTAAGGATGGCCTTTGCGGCTTCAAAGGTTTGATAACCCAACTCTCTGGCATAATCTAATTCACCCTGTTGATGGGCTTTTTGCGTTTGTGCCTGCATTGCTAAGCGATGCTCTCGTGCGCTAGAAGGGTTTAGCTGTAGCCACTTTCTGTAAACTGGGCATAAACGTTGAACATTCATATAAGCACCTCCCGTTTTTTTATAACATTAGTGCAAATAAGAATCATTATCAAATGTAAAGTTCAAAAAATCTATTAGCGTAATTCGAATTGGTAATTTAAGGGGGGAACTCGCACGATTTTTTCGATGCTATTTTGATAGCTTCAGCGCCCTCAAATAGAAAGGCGCTTCAATTAGGAGATCAGATTGGACAGCCACCATAGTAAGACTACCACCAGCGTAATAGCAAACACGGCTTTCATTTTGTAGCGCTTAATAAGCTGCTCAGCTTTGTCTCCTGCGTAGTAAACAACAGCCGCGAGTGCGAAATAGCGAACAGAGCGTGCGATGACAGTGGCCAGCAGGAAAAGTGGAAGTGAGTATTGGGTTGCTCCTGCTGCCAGCATCGCAACCTGAAAAGGAATAGGCGCAATGCCTAGCGTCATCACAAACCAAAAGCCTTGATTTTGCATTTGTTGTTTAACGCTGTCGAATTGCTCCTGACTAAAAAAGGTATCAATAACCCACTGACCAACAAGGTCGAAAAGGTAATAGCCAAGGGCATAGCCGAAGATAGCACCAATTACGCAGCCTACGGTGGCCATTAACGCGATTTTCCAAAGCGACTCTCGCCTAGCTTGCATCAATGGCACCATAACAGCTTCAAGGGGTATAGGCACAATGGTCGACTCTAAAAATGATGCTAAGGTAATACCTTTCAACATATTTTTAGAATCAATAAGCTTTTTGGTTTTATGCTTAACCTTTTTACTCAGTGCCATGTAATCCCTACTACTTTTTTACCTTTCTATTGCTTGTAAATGACCCCGTCTTTCATTACAAAAGACACGCTTTCCATTAGCGATATGTCGTCAAGCGGGTTGCCTTGAACTGCAACAATGTCCGCTAGCTTACCTGGTTCTAATGTGCCGAGAATATCGCTTATTCCCAATAAACTCGCGCTATTAACGGTGGCGCTAAGTAGCGCGTCAGCAGGTTTCATTCCTGCTTCAACCATCAATGAGAACTCCTTGGCATTGTCGCCGTGGGCTGATACTCCACTGTCTGTACCAAAAGCAATTTTTACGCCTGCTTTATGCGCTTGTTCAAAGGTATTTTGAATAAGTGGGCCAATAGCGGCCGCTTTTGGGCGCACTAATTCTGGAAAGAAACCATCAACTTTGGCTTTGTCTGCGACAAACTTTCCTGCCAATATGGTTGGCACATAAAAGGTGCCGTGCTTTTTCATTAGGGTGCGGATTTCATTGTCCATATAGGTACCGTGCTCGATAGAATCTACCCCAGCTTCAATAGCGCGCTTCATGCCTTCTTTTCCGTGAGCATGAACCGCCACCGTCATACCGTAATCTTTTGCCGTATCGACGATCGATTCTAATTCATCGGTCATAAACTGTGGGTTCTGCCCGCTTTTGGCCACGCTTAATACACCGCCAGTTGCAGTAATTTTGATTAGGTCAGCACCATCTTGATAACGGGCTCGTACCGCTTCACGGGCTTCCACTTCGCCGTTAACAACACCCTGTTTAGGGCCTACATCTGGTCGAAGTAAGTGAGACATACCATTGCTTGGGTCAGCATGTCCGCCTGTAGTCGCAATAGATTTAGCTACCGTGTAAATACGTGGGCCGGTAGCATAGCCTTTTGCAATAGCATTTCTTAAAGCCACTGTTTCGTTATAGCCATCACCTAGGTTACGTACGGTGGTAAAGCCTGCATCTAAGGTTATTTCTGCGTAGTTTGCTGCACGCAGTGCGTAGTCAGCTTCGTTAAGTGAAAAGCGTTCAAGATAGGTTTGCGGTCCACCGTGTTGTGACGATAAATGAACATGCATATCCATAAGGCCGGGCATAACGGTAGACGTCTTCAAGTCGATGACTTTATCGCCTTCCAGGGCTTCAGCAAACCCCTTTTTTACCGCTTTGATTTTGTTGTTTTCAACAACAATGGTCATGTTTTCCTGAAGCGTTTTTGAGGTGCCTGTAAATACCTTTCCCGCATGTATCAGAGTGTCGGCTGCCGCAGAAAAGGATGACGAGATCAGTGCGCTCGCAATAGTAAGCGTAATAAGAGGCTTTTTCATGATGTAGGTCTTCTTTTGATTGTTTTATCGACTACATCGAATGTAATGCACGCGTAGAGAGAACGCAAAATAAAGCGCTATCAACGACACAGTAATAATGATGAATAACGTAATACCTGGTAAAGCTTACTTTTTCTTAAGCTTGAGATAACAAGCAAATTCGCGAGAAAGCCCGTTTGAAACATACGTGCTCTTTGGTGTGTCACCTTAATACAGAACTACTACACTGGCGGTAACAAGCCGTGGAAACGAATAACTCTACTTTTGCTACGTGGTTGGCTATCTATACGGGCTGGGTTATTTCACCTAAAACAAAAGATGTACCGTTAGACTGAATCTTAAACTGCGTAGTCGAGCTGCTAGTTTCCTCTTTGGCTTGTTCTAGCAGTTGATAGTACGTGTTTTGATGTAGCCTCGCCCAAAGATTTCTGCGAACACAAAGATAGGGAATAGGCGTCGCGTCTGGGCCCTGTACTGCTTTTGGTGGAACCCGAAGTTCAAGCTGATCAGCGCGTTCTAACCGCACAATGTCGCCTGTTTGTGTGGTAAATGTGTAAGTGCTGTCGCCCTCTGAGTTACCCTCTTCTTTTCCCCATTGCGTTATCAGAAAGGGCGTGTCTTCTACGGTGATACCTACTTTTTCGACAGGCGTAACTAAGAAGTACTTGTTCCCTTCTCGCTTTAAGACAGAGGCAAAAAGCTGAACTAAGCTAGCACGCCCTATAGGGCTGCCTTCGTAGAACCACCGACCGTCTAGAGCTATCGTCAGGTTGATATCACCGCAAAAGTCAGGGTTCCATTGCTCAACGGGCGGAAGCGGGCGCGTTTTTGAAGACGTGCCCTTTAGCTGCTGCTGAAACCTAGTTAGATCCACGTTCTTCAACCAAGGCTTTTAGTTCGCGGAGTTTTGCCTTAATACGACGCATGTTGTCAGGACCTGTGCGAAGTAGCTGCTTCTGCGGCTCATTGAGATTCTCCAAGCGTTCGTCGGCGTACTTATACGCGACCGAGTCTGTATAAACCTCTACTGGAACCGGCACTTCCGGTGTATTTAGAAGTTGGTTTATGGCGTCGAGTAATACGTCATTAAAATCTTGATCAGGATCGCCAATTTCAGCATATTTAGACTGAATGTCGCTTTTATAAACGTCGTAAATGTTAAGTAACGCTTCATTATTGAAAGACTCAAGTACGTCTACATACGGCGTATATCGCTTGTAGCTGGCAGCGTCTATCCACTGTTTTCCGGCCTGAGAATAAACGCGAAAGTTTTGTTCAGGAGGCGTAAGCAATTGATGATTTGGTGCCATTTTATCGTCTGCTAAGTTTGCTACCGATACTACAAATCGTTGCAGTAACCCTTCATTTACTAACATGCGATTTACTGCTTCTTCATTCGCAGATGAGCTTTCTACTAATGATGATTTTACAGCTGGATCACTTACATCAAGCGGTTCGGGTTCAATTTCCTCCGGCTCTGGTAAAGGCTCTATTTCTTCCTTTTCTTCAAGCTCTACAGTGGGTGCAGGAGGCGTTGGTTCAAAGATCTCGGGCTCGGTAGGTGCTACCTCTTCTGGCTCAACTACTTGCGGTTCTGGTAAAACTGTAGATTCAGGCTGCTTGTCTTCACTTGGCCAAAACACAACAGCGAGCACAACGATTAGCAGTACGCTTATGATGATAATGTGTGGTACTAACGATTTCTTTTCTGACGACTCGCTCATAATTAATCCCCTACAAAAATTTCCTTTCGGTAATACTACCAGAGATAACACGTGATATTAGAAGTTCAATCAAGAGAAATGTTCCCCTTTATCGCAATTTCCATACTACCGCCATCTTTTAACGCAATTGCGAGAGATTTCGATTGCTTTTATGTCATAAGTTAGTGGGAACCCCCTATACATAACTGTTTACGAATCTATTATTTTTTTTGTATTGAACAATTAAATATAAAAAGAGTGGACGACAAGGCGTGTTTGCTACTCGGGCATTCATAAATGGCATTGACACTGACGTAAACTTTGCCATTAGAGGTAAGACGATGAAAACACAGCAATCGTACCATCCTAAATTATATAAAGCCGTATTGCGTTATATGATTATCCAACTCATGATCTTGGTTTCAACTGGACTAGCGATGCTCTTAGGCATTTTCGAGCTCACACCGTTTCACCAAGGCGTTGCGGCGGTCACGCTTGTCATCATGGTAATTCAATTAAGTCTAATTTTCGGCAAATCAAAAATGGCACTTGCTATGGAGGGCCCTAGGCTGCTGGTTTTTCCAATGATGTGGTTAGCGGCGGGGATGGGAGAGGCAGCATTTATCTATGCGATATGCTGTGTGTCAAGCTTGATCATACTGATGGATGCCGTTCGATTCAGTAATTTGCGTCGGTATCCTCGAAATAGACATTATATTTTGAACCAGAGAATATAGCACCACGTAATAAGCAAGCTATCAAATACCAATTACGTAGCTGTTTGTGCTTATGCGCAGATGTCTACACAATTAAAAGAAGCTTGGGTTAAGTATGCATAAGTTCTATTTTCATGACATAGAAGATAATCCTAAAGTTATTGAATATCTTGAAGTCCAATCTTATGAAATGAATGTCTACCTCGTTTATTTGTCTATGGGCGGCCAAAGCGGCATGGTGTACGACAAGAACGATAAGCCAATGCGGTTTTACAGTTCAGGTCATATAAGGGAAGCTTTTGCGCATTGTTCTGTCGACAAAGCCGTAATGAAGCATGATACGCCTTATGACGAGATGATTGGTAATCCTCCGAAAAGTGCGCAGCAGATGGCATTGCCTTTCAGCATGGACTTACCGTACTAGCCTAACGCCCTCAATTAACGCGCTCGGCTGTTAGTTCGACAGCCATTTAGTCGCCGTGCTTTGCATATCAACACAAGCGCCAAGCCTTTTGGCCAATAAAAAGAGCCCAGCCAGTTTTCTATGAATAAAAAGGGCATCGACGGGAGGGGTATGCCAAAAGTCGTGCTCCGTTGTCAGGGCAATGCCTTTGTCATGTAAACGATGGATCAAGTCACTTTTTCCAAAATCGTAAGCGCCGTTGTGCCTTATTGCTTCACAGGCTTCCATGCCGATATCGATAACGGCTTCTATTTGCGCATTATTGTGATTACTGTCAATCAATCCTATGTCATAAGCTGTTGCTTGCATCGTGTTTCTATCGTTCTCTTTTATGCTCTTAAGCAAGGTCTGATAGCTATGTGCAATGTGCTGTGGAACTTCTCTTGTTGCACCAAAATCCAGTAAAACAATTTTTTGATGGTCTTTTTGATATTTGTAATTGCCTAAATTGGGGTCGCTTTGTAAAAGCCTAAAGTTAAATATTTCATTGAAAAATAGCGTCATTAGTGCCGTCATCATGGCGTTTCTAACGTCTTGAGGCTCAGACAAAAGTGCGTCTAATGATTGCGCTTCGATAAAGTCCATCGCAAGTACATTGTGTGACGTAAGAGGGGGGTAAACTTCAGGCAATACAAACGGTAAAGATGACAGGGTCGGGTCAGAAGCCAAAGCCATGTTGTAACGCTGTAGCATAGATGCTTCGCGCTCATAATCAGCTTCTTGATGTAACTGTTGCTTCGCTTCCTCTAAAAGGGGAGAAATATTTAACGACTTGGGGACTAAACCAGATAAACGAATAAGTGTAGCCACGTTATCTACATCACTATCTATACTTTTTTTGACGCCAGGATACTGCACTTTCACTGCTAGCATGCGTCCATCCATTGTAATTATTTTATGTACTTGCCCGATAGAGGCAGCTGCAATAGGGGCAAAGGAGAAATACAAAAGGTCTGCTTGCCATTTCGCGCCCCATGCATTGTCTAGCACTTCTACTAGTTGTGCCTTGGGCATGGGGTCGGCATCTTCTCTTAAACGGCCTAGAATAGCAGCCAGTTCTGGCGGCAGAAAATCACCTGCGTCCATGGAAATAAGTTGACCTAACTTCATTGCAGCACCACGCATACTGGCAAGTTGGTCAGCAATGTTACTTATGTTTCGCGGTGTTAATAAAAGTGATGATAATACGGGCTTTTCGCCCTTTAATAACTGGCTTGCGCCTTGTGTTACAACGTTTCCTGCTATTTTCCCAGCCAGTGCGCCGAGTCGACTCACTCTGGAGAAGCGGGAAGAAGGAATTGCTTTTTCTTTTCTTTGAGCAGGCTTATCAGTCATAGTTTGTCTTAGTAATGCATCAGTTAGGCATTCATAGTGCCAAACATACTCTAGTTCACGTAATTATTATTACGCACTAATACTTTGATGCGATTAACTTTAAAGCACCCAACAGCGATAACTTACTCGGGAAATATCTACAGTAGCTGAGAAGCAAATTGAAGGATAAATCCAAACAGGCTGCCGAATGCAAATCCAGACCAACCGCTCTTATTGCTAAATCGCCATAATGCGCTACCAAAAAAGCCGCACCACAGCATTGCAGAGTAGGTCGCTATCAGCCCTGTTCCCATACCTGAGTCGGGCAAAAATAACATCACAACAAATGTTAATGCCATTGCACCACTTAATATTACCCACATAACGTTCTTTTTATTAGTAAACGCATTGGGTTGGTTTTCTGACGCATTTAACGCATCGTCTTCACGCTTGTTAAGGTGGTGCACCTTTTGCAATTTCGTCTTTGTTCGCATACTGCGCGACAGTTTATGTTTAGTTGAGGTGCCTTGTAGCGTATGTATTGTGCCATCGCTCATTGTTGAAGCCCTGTATTTCTAATTATTCATAGTCACACTAGGCGAGGATGACGGTAAATGCTATAAGACTTCGGTCGGACACCACGAACGTCAATAGACGTAATATAAAAAGCCCGCTACGTGAGCGGGCTATTTTTAACTTTCACTGGTGTGTGAATTGACACTACCGGTTAGTGATGGTGACCTTGTTTTTCAAAACTAACTTCCAGCAAATTGACCGAATCAGTAAACGTTAGCGTTTTAATATCGCCTTTTCCTTCTACGTTTAGTGTATTCACCTGCTTAGGCCATAGGTCTCTTAATGCATTGTGTCGGATTTGCAAACCAACCAGCGTGGGTGGTTCAGCAGTTTCTTGGTAAACCCAAAAGTGCTTACCCTCAACTTCAAATCCAACGTCAGCAAGCTTCAAGACCTCGCCATTTGCATCAAGAATAGCAAAGTGCTGTGCGACATAATCAGCAAATTTTTGCTGCGTGTCGGTATCATCCATAATGTCAGCATGTTTATCGAACAGTGCTTTTACTGCGTGCTCCGCATCATGCAAATTAAAACGATGCATGACTTCAATATTTTCTGTTCTTGCGTTGAACAGGACTGTAGTAATAGCAGCTTTAATTTGATGCGCTTTGGCACTTGTGCTTACTGTTACTGCGCCAATAACCATGCACGCAGTGAGTAAGAATATAAAAGCACTAGGCAGCAGAGCACGTTTGCCATGCTGCCAGCCAGAACAAGACAACTTATTCGTCATCTTTGTCCTCTTCTTTCTCTTCGTCTTTATCTAGCTCGGTTTTTGAATCGTGCATAAGGTCGCGATACTCGTAGGTATTACGCGGCTTGTTCTTATACGCTTCAATGCGCGATGGAATGATTCGACGTGGGTAGTGGTTGTTTTCTACGTCTACGTCAGCAGTTTCCCAATGTGGGTCAACCGTTACACTTACTAGCTCTTTATCTTTGTCAGTAACAATCAGCTTGCTTACTGCCTTAGGTGTACGACGCCAGATTTCCGCAGGAATGCGCATTTCTTCTTTAGTACCGTCTTCAAACGCAAGCTCAAGTATAATAGGCATTACCAAACCACCTTTGTTGCTAAAATCTAGCACGTAGTAGTTCTTGTCTTCTTTAACCGCACGTTCAAACGCTGTGCGTTCCCATGGCTCAAGACCTTTAAGGAACTTCTTGTATTTATTGCGCTCTTTGTTGGTAACAGTATAGCGGTCGTTTTCATCATAAAAGTCGCTGATATCTTCGAATCGGTCTACCCACAGTTTTTTACCTTCTTCTTTATTGCGAATATCAGTAAGTGACTTTGGTTTTTCCATTTCTGCTTCACGTTCGCGCGCAAAATCAATATCTGGATCTTCAGTATCTAAACGAAGCTTGTATACGCTATCTAGACTAATGTCTACGTGGTCTGTGGTGTAAAACCAACCGCGCCAGAACCAGTCTAGGTCAACACCCGACGCTTCTTCCATAGTACGGAAGAAATCTGACGGCGTAGGACGTTTAAACATCCAACGCTGCGCGTACTCTTTAAACGCGAAGTCAAACAGCTCACGGCCAAGGATAGTTTCGCGAAGAATATTCAGCGCTACTGCTGGCTTTGTGTACGCGTTTGGACCAAGGCGAAGTACTGAGTCAGACTGAGTCATAATTGGTACTTGCGTTTGAGACTTCATGTAGCCTGTGATATCACGAGGCTCCACGCCCCATGGAATGGTTGGATCCCACTCGCGACCAGCAACACCGTCTAAGAAGCTGTTAAGACCTTCATCCATCCATGTCCACTGACGCTCGTCAGAGTTTACCGTCATAGGGAAATAGATATGACCTACTTCGTGAATAACCACGCCAATAAGGAAGCGTTTTTCAGCAAGTGAGTAAGTGCGTGAACCATCGTCGCGTAGTTCTGTACGCGGGCCGTTAAAGGTGATCATGGGGTACTCCATGCCGCCTACCGGGCCGTTTACCGATTGCGCTACTGGGTAGGGATAATCGAAGCTAAAACGACTGTAAACATCCATGGTGTGAATGATTGACTCTGTCGAATACTTCTGCCAAAGCTCGCCACCTTCTTTCGGGTAGAAGGACATTGCCATTACAAGCGGTTGAGTGTCGCCACCCTGCTGATAACCACGTGCATCCCACGCGAATTTACGCGAAGACGCCCATGCAAAGTCTCGTACGTTTTCTGCTTTGAAAGTCCACGTTTTTAGCTTCGTCGTGCCCTCTTTTTCGTTTTCAATCGCTTCTTCTGGTGAAACGATGAATACGATACGGTCAGCTTTTTCTGCTTTTTTCAACCGGTCGCGCTGCGTTTTCGTTAGCACGTCTTTCGGGTTTTGAAGCACACCTGTTGATGAAACGATGTGATCAGCAGGAACCGTAATATCAACTTCGTAGTTGCCGAATTCTAGCGTGAACTCACCACGGCCGATAAACTCTTTATTGGTCCATGCTTCGTAGTCTGTGTATGCCGCTAGACGAGGAAACCACTGAGCTAACAAGAAGATATCGTTACCGCCTTCTCGCTCATCATCAGGGAAGTGTTCGTAACCTGCGCGAGCTGAAACAGCGTCTTCTTCAACGATGTTAAAGGCAAAATCGATATCAAATGTAACTTTGCCTCCTGATTTTAAAGGCTTAGCTAAATCTACACGCATGAGCGTGCCAACGATTGTGTGTCGAAGGTCGTTACCAGCCTTGTCTTCAACGCGAGAAATCGTGTAGCCCAATTCGTTGTCGTCTACGAACTGCTGACGACGAAGTGCTCCCATGCTTAGTTTTGCTGGTGAGCTCCCGCTTGCGGCTTGCGTACCCGGCCCACGATTGCCGATACCACCGAAGGTTGTGGTAAGTGCAGACATGGAATCGTCGCGGAACTTATTTTGATCAAGCTGAACCCAAAGATATTTCAGCGTGTCAGGTGAATTATTGTAATAGGTAATTGTTTCGCTTGCTTCAATACGGCGCTTATCTTCAAGCAGTTTAACATCGATGTCGTAATCAACCTGCTGCTGCCAATATTGATGCCCAGGTTCTCCGGCTGCGTTTCGATAAACGTTTGGAGTAGGAAGTACTTCATCTAGCTGACGGAATTTATCTTCGAAGTCGCCTTTCGTTTGTTTTATAGCGGCGGAACTTGGAATAGAAATCAGCATAGACAACACTGGCGCTAGCCAGAAAAGGTGTCGTTTTGAGGTGCTCATGCAGTTTCCTTGCAACTTATAGTTTAGAGTTGTTATAGAATAACAAACCTCAGTATATAAGCATGCTAAGCACAATCCAATTTATTGACCGTAAACTAACCATGTTTTAACGCAAAAAAACTGTAACAGAACGTTTTGTTTCGCGCTTTAACTGTCGTATTCTGTCAGTCTTGTTTTCTTTTTTCTTCCTTGTATGAACCGTTTCAATTGGCAACGCGCCGTCATAAAAGTGGGCAGTGCGCTTATCGCACCCGATGGCAATGAATGTAGTGGCCGCTATCTACTCTCGTTAGCAAGATTTATTACCGCAAGCCGCGAGGCTGGCAAAGAAATTATTCTTGTTTCATCAGGCAGCGTAGCTGCAGGAAGAAGCAAAGTAAAAGTTCGGCACAACGCTTCTATAGCTGAAAAGCAAGCCATGGCAGCTATAGGTCAAAATTTGATGATGGCGAATTGGCAGCGCTTTTTCGACTTTCCTTGTGCACAGGTACTACTTACCGCTGACGACCTTCGAGATCGAACGCGCTACGTTAATATTAAAAATACGTTGCGCGAAATCTTAAATCACAATGCGTTACCTATTGTGAATGAAAACGATACGGTGGCCGTTAATGAACTTAAAGTGGGTGATAACGATAATTTGGGCGCTTATACGGCATTAGTAGCGCAGGCTGATACCTTAATTATTTGCTCGGATATAGACGGCTTATTTACTGCTGACCCAAGAAAAGACACCAATGCCACACTCATTCCACAGGTAGACAAAATAGACAGCACAATTTATAGCCTTGCTGGTGGAGCGGGAACAGCAGTAGGCACAGGCGGCATGCGCACCAAAATTGAAGCGGCGGATAAGTGCACCAGTAGCGGAATTCAAACCCTGATTGTTAACGGGCGAAAAGGTGAAACCTTTGACGCTCTGCTTGAGGGTAAAGTGCCTGGCACCTTATTTAGTGCAAGCAGTACGCCTGCTAACGCGCGCAGATTATGGCTTACTCACACCTTAAAAACCGCTGGCAGAATAGAAATTGATAGCGGTGCAAAAGACGCCTTAGTTCGAAAAGGGGCATCATTACTGCCGTCGGGTATTGTTGACGTTATCGGTTTGTTTGAACAGGGCGACGCTGTTGAGGTGGTGAGCCAAGGTGAAATTGTAGCTAAGGGACTTAGCTTGTATAACGCAAAAGACTTATCCCTCATAAAAGGGAAAAAGTCGAAAGATATAGCCAGTGTGTTAGGTTATGAGACCACAGATGTTGTAATTCATCGCGACGATATGGTGCTGTATTTACAGCAATAGCCACTTGTCGTTCTGTTACGGGGGCGGACACGGCGCTTTGACTATGCCGACGTAAGCTGACTTCATATTTAACAGGCAAAAACACCATGCAAATGCCAAGGAATGATAATGACTGATATTACACCTACTATTGCCGACTATCCGTATCGCATTACCATCGCCACTCGCTGGCAAGATAACGATGCATATGGGCACATTAACAATGTAGTGTATTACGGTTTTTTTGATACCGCGGTTAATCGCTTTTTAATTGAAGAAGGCGGTTTAGATATCCATAACGGGAAAACCGTGGCATATGTGGTAAGTAGTCAATGCCAATATGTAGCACCAGCAGCGTATCCTGAAGACATTTTTGTGGGTTTACGTGTTATCAAAATTGGTCGAAGCTCGGTCACTTACGGGCTGTCGGTTTATGCCGGTGAAAACAAACGCCGCGTGGCGCATGGTCAGTTTGTGCATGTATTTGTAGACAGAAAGACCGATAAGGCAATTCCTATCCCAGTAAACGTGAAAGCAGCGTTAGAGTCCATCGTGGAAGTGATGTAGGAAGGTTGCAATTATGGCTGAATACCACCCTTCAAACGACTCGATATCTAACGATGCAAGAAAAGAGTACTGTGATGAAGAGACAACACAAGTTGTCTTTTTAGATGCAGAAACCATGGATTTACCGAGTCTTGATACTTCGGCACTAGATAAGCTAAACGCTGAGGTTACGCTTTATCAACAAACCCATGCAGATGAGGTAGCCGAGCGCATTAAAAATGCCGATGCTGTGCTGGTTAACAAAGTCGTATTAAACGCCAAAGATCTAGCTCAGGCAGAACAGCTTCGCTATATCGGTGTGACCGCCACCGGTATGAACAATATCGACCGTGATTACTGCGAACAGGCTGGTATTACCGTTCAAAATGTAGAGGGCTACGGCACAGACAGTGTTGCCCAACATACGTTAACCTTGGTATTGAATTTAGCCACCAATTTCGTGGCATACCAGCGCGATGTGAAAAATCAAGTGTGGTCTGCCTCTTCTCACTTTTGCTTGCTTAGTCACCCCGTAGTAGAGCTGGCGGGTAAACATGCCGTAATCGTTGGACATGGCGAGCTTGGCAAGCGCGTAGAGAGATTGTTCAAGGCAATGGGTATGCAGGTGAGTATCGCAGCTCGCCCAGGTAAAAAAGACGACCCTCGCCCTAGTCTTGCATCGCTTTTACCTAATGCCGATGTATTAAGTCTTCATTGCCCGCTTACGGAAGATACCGATAAGCTCATTAATGCCGATGCGTTGTTATTAATGAAGCCCACTGCTTTTCTTATCAATACGGCTCGCGGAGGGTTAATTGATGAAGAGGCGCTCTATCAAGCCCTTAAAAATAAACAAATTGGCGGTGCAGGCCTAGATGTATTAAGTGTAGAGCCCCCGCCTGTTGACCATATATTACTAAAAGCGTCGCTACCGAACTTGTTAGTAACCCCTCACAATGCGTGGGTTGGTAAGGGGGCAAGGCAAACATTGTTCAATAGTGCCATTGCTCATCTATCAGCGTTTCTGAGTAAAACGCAACCATGAACAATGCTACTTTGTTTACACTATGCTGCCTGATTTGGGGCTCCACTTGGATTGCCATCACTTACCAAATAGGGCATACCTCTGAGACCTTTGCCATTGCGCTGCGTTATCTATTGGCGTCGGCTTGCTTAGGTGCTTACTGTGTTATTAGGCGTTTGCCGCTTAAGCTACCGGTTCATGTTCATGTGAAAATGGCAGCGGTCGGCCTTTTTTTATACAGCTTAAATTACACGCTATTGTATATGGCGCAAGCGCACATAATTAGCGCACTGTTAGCCCTTATGAGCTCTTGTATTATCTACATTAACGTTGTACTTCGGCGCTGGTGGCTTAAGGAGCCCATAAGAAAAGAAGTGGTTATAGGCGCCACGTTTGGCTTGCTAGGCATTGTGTGTTTATTTGTGCCAGAGTTTTCCAAGGTGTCTATGGATGCGGCGCTTGCTACTGGCCTTGCCATAGCGTTTGTCAGCTTTTTCTGCGCGTCAACAGGTAACGTTATCTCTGAACGTATTTTGACCTCGGGCACGCCTGTTATCCAAATGAACTTCTATGCTATGAGCTATGCCATGGTGCTGCTTTTCATTACCTCTTTGGCCATGCCGGGGGAACTGGTTATACCTACTCATAGTGAGTTTTATTTGTCGCTGCTTTATTTGGCTATCTTTGGCTCTGTATTTGCGTTTGGCGCTTATATGAAGTTGTTAAAGCAAATGGGCGCTGACAAAGCCGCGTATGTTGTCTTGGTATACCCCATGGTGGCACTGGTTATTTCTACCTTCTTTGAAGGCTACACCTGGAGCGTGTTATCAGTCATTGGGGTTATCATTGTGCTGGTGGGTAACGCCATAGCAATGGGCAAGATCCCCCGCTTTATGCGTCGCCCACCGGTATCGAGCTAGGGCTTGATGTTATTTTACGAATGTCAGGGCCCAGTAAAACCGTTTATTTGAGCGCGTTGATTTTCTTATTCAGTTCATAAGCAGGCTCAGTAACAATGGTCTCAAGGGTTTCAATACGCGCCATCAGGGCTTCAATTTGTGCATCTTTTTCCTCTAAACGTTGCTGCTGTTTGTCGGTCAGGCTTTTAACGAACGGGTTGCTGCACTCGCCGTTCATCCAGTCGTTTAGTCGCCATTGAAATTTTGCGTCTAGGTAGCTTGCCAAAAGCACAAGCGACGTAATGCTGCTAATTAACAAAACTAAACTTAACGTAGACATAGTGTTTTCCTAATCTAAATTTCACGGTTGAAGGCGTTTAGGGAAAATGCCCTAAACGCACGTTACTGCACTTGCTGTTTTAACTAGTCGTTTGCTGCTTAAAAAAATTACAGCATTGACGAAAAAAGTTTGTAATAAAAATTCGTGGGGGCAGACTGATAGAAGTAACACAATAAAATAACAACAATTTTTGTGATTAGGGATGTGACGTTGGGGCAGGGTTTTGAAGATGTTTTTGCGCAATACGGGGCAATACTAAGCCGTGTAGCCAACAGTTATGAAGCGAATGAGGCGATGCAGCAAGAATTATTGCAAGAAATTGCTCTTGCCGTCTGGCAGGGACTGTCGCGCTTTAAAGGCGATAGCAGCGTGAAAACCTATATTTTGAAGATAGCTCATAACCGCGCAGTAACTCACGTAGCAAGTCAAGTGAAGCGTCTTGATACCCATCAATATGACCACGATGACCTAGGCTCTGACGGGTTCGCGAGTAACACCCACTCACCAGAAGAAATGTCGAGTCAACACCAGTCATTAGAACACTTATTGCGCGCGGTACGAGCACTTCCATTGCCGTCAAGACAAGTGCTTACGCTTTCCCTTGAAGGTTTAAGTTACGATGAAATTGCAGACGTAAGTGGTCTGACGAAAAATCATGTTGGTGTGATATTAAAACGCGCCAAGCAAAGTATCATGCAGGAGCAACCGCATGCATAATTCAGACAAAGAAAATCAGACAAACCCGCCTGTATTGGCAGACAATGAGCAAAATGATTCCCTTTCTGCGCTATGGCAAGCCCAGCCAGTGACAACTATCAACCTTGAAGGTGTAAAAGCTAATTTGGGCAGCGAGCGAACAAAACAGCGTTGGTACATAATATTGGATTTATTAATGGTTGCTCCTGGTATTTATGTACTTTTAAAATATTGGGACAACATGTCGCATATTGCGCATATGATAATTATGTTTATCTTAATCGCGTCCATTCCTTTTCTTGCTTACCAACTGTGGCTGAGAAGCGAAGCTGCTTTCTATAAAAATACACAAACTACTGACCATCTCGCAAAACTCACTAAGCAAATCAGGAATAACGTCAGAATTGCTTATATGACTAAACACTCAACGTGGATAGGCATGGTTTTTGGGGTAGGCTTGGCGTTGGAGCGGTATTTTTATGGTGAGCTGACGGCAGAAAAAGCCGCAAGAATTGTTATTGTCTTGTCTTCAATAAGCATTGTGATGCTAGTGTGGTATGTATGGGCCAACAAAAGACAAAAGCGCTTCGAGCGTCAACTCGACGCACTAGAGAATATGGCGCAGTATAGGTAAGGGCACAGATAAAGATGTGATATGTTGTTTGGGGCATTGCACGCTGACAAACTTTTCAGTGCTAGGTTGGAACCTTGCTTAGCCGTTTATTATGAGCGTTAAGCGAACATTTGACATAGCTCTTGCGTTCGGCCGTTTCAGGCAAATTACGGACGAACAGATCATTGACGCGCTACTTCTGCTTTTTGCCAGAAGCGGTCATTAGTAACGCCCAAATAATGGACAAATTACAGTTGGTTAAAATAAGCGACGCAGGAGCAAAAACCAACTGTAATTTGTCCTGATTAATTTGCTTGTTAGCTGCGATTACACACAAAACTTATGTCATATAAACCGTCGATAATATATTTTATCGACGGTTCCATTTTGTATAAAAAAGCATTTAGAATTTTTTAATTTAAGAAATAACTATTATATTCTATAAGTGATTTATTAACGCAGAAATTGGGTTTGCTTTTACTAAAAACTCTATCACAGGTTAAGGTCAATGCAGTATGCTCTGAAAATGAATAACCGGAGTTCCTTCTACTTGCAACTTCTATAGAAGGGTCCGCTCCTATTTTAAGTAATTCAGTTATTAATGGTTTAACTGGTTCGAAATATCTTGAGCTAGAAATAAGTTTATGTGTGATTGGTAAGGCTTTGTTGTCTCTCCAATATGGGTTTTCACCATAAGGTATTTTATTAATATCGATGCCTTTTTCAATTGCTAGTTTGATTGGTTCTATCATCCAAACACCAACTGTATCTCTGTCATATTTCATTTTAAATAAAATATCAGGTTCAAATGCTTTTAAACCTTTTGCTATTTCAGAAATCGTCTGCATTGCTCTTTTAGTGTGCTCAGACATATCACCTTGATACTTTTTAGGTAATTTTCTTATTGCTTGGTCGTAATAAAGTGATCTGTATATATTTACTAAAGCTTCATGCTTTTGAAATTTAGCTCCTTTTTCTATTAATAAATCAATTAACTCAAAGTCTAAGGCGGAAATCGCTGCATCCATATAAGTATTTAATGGAATTCTTTGCCCACCGATATAGTATGAAGACTTTATATTTTTGTTAATATCATACCCCCACTCAAAGAATTGGGCTAATAAAGGAATATGTGCTTCCTTTGTATAGTAGTTATCATGAATTCGAGTTAATTTTTCTAAAGAGTTATTCTTTGTATTGGAGTATGTATCTAAAGTTGCTCCATGTTCTAACATAAATGGAGTTATTTTTTTGATAGATGAAAAGTCTTTAATATTATTATCTAAAAATGCAGCTAAGGCATCACGTCCATATTTGTTTTTTGTATGTACATTAGCATCAAACTCTTTAATAAGCATTTTTATGCTTTCAAAATCATTTCTTATAGCAGCGTTAATAAGTGCTGTATCTCCACTTTCATCTGTGGCCTCAACAGACAAGCCAGCATTCAAAAAAAGCTTTATCAAATTTGTATCTTTTTTATAAACGGCTTGCTCGAAAAAAGATTTTTGAGTATATGGAATACCTAGCTTTTCTATCTCACCTTGAGGGTCACTGCAACCTGTGAGAATTATTATTATAAATAACAAAAATACTTTCATTTATACGTCCTATTAATTTTAAATTTTACTTCCGATAATTCAGATTATAAGAAATGGATTGCTACTGCATTAAGCAGCTAACAGATTATTATTTAGATGTCTCAGTAATATCTGTCTACGATTTTCTATTCAAATTACCAGAAAAGTCTAATAATTCAAATTGTTAATAATACAGCTTACGCTTAAAACTAACCTTATTGAGGTATTACTGAAACTTCATAGTAATATCCAATGATGAGAAGCTCACTTTATTTTGTTATATCAAAATGTTAGCTAAGTTATTTGTGTGTATCTGGGGATTTACTGAGAATTCTCAGTAATAAAATTATGAACTGTGAGCGTCCGTTGCACGCTCATAGCTGCCTTAGGAATTACAATTATCCAATGGCAGCTTCACGTACATTTTACTGATGTGTTACGACTAACACTGGGTGCGCCTCAGTTATCTTTCAGCGTTTGCTCTGCATTTACATCGGTATCGTTAGGATCACTGTTGTCTTCATCATTATCTTTTTGGACTCTGTTATCGCCCAAGAAAAACTCATAATAGAGATCTAAGGCAAATTCAGATTGATCTTCCAATGTGGTTTGAATCGCTTCTAAGTACAAGCTAGGCAACAATTGATACTTTAGCGCTAAATCAGGTGGTAATTGCCTACGGCGTAGCGTGCTGTTAGCGTCGTTGTTACTCAAGCCAACATCTACGTTGTACTCTACTGATAATCGTTCATTAATTTGCCCTGTCACTGACAGCATGTTCTCGTTGGTGCTTAGGCTGAAGTCATCAATGCCCAACGCACTGCCAACTTGGCCCGTTAGGGTTTTGGTGTTCGACAAGCCAAAGCCTAAAAGCAGTGCGGCGTAATTAGGATCTTGTGTTCCTGAGTTCGGACCCGAGCCGGTAAGCAAGTACGACAGTACGCCTTGCTGATCCATTGCAGGCTCTGAAAACAGATTGATACTTGGCGAGTCGGCAGCGCCATCAATACGAATACCTGCAATTACGTCGTCATCGGTTTTAGCCGGGTCGCGAATGGCTTCAACCAGCAACAACGGTTGATCAATAGGGCCGTTAAATTGTACTTCACCAGTTTGAATAATTAACTGTTGTCCGTAGGCATTGTAACGGCCATTTAAAATTTGTAGGTCACCATAGCCCACAAGCGCAGGCTGGGTGTTTACGCGAATACCGCCGTACAAACTTGCGGTAAGACCAAACGCTTCAAGTTTCACTTCTTCGGTTTTGTTTTTGTCGATATTGACCAATACTGAAGCATGGACGATATCCAGCGGTTCCTCTCTATCCGGTTCTCCCCGCAGGTGTACGTCTTTTGATGGTGAAACCGCGCTCTCAGGTAGCGACTCTATTTCAATTCTCGCCCACGGAATATTTACCTCGCCACTCACGTCCACTTTTTCTTTTGTGGCGGCGATATCGATATTCGGTGATACCTTCAGTCGAATGTTTGGCTGACGAACTTCGAAACCGTTTCCTTTTAAATTAAATGTCGCACTGGGGTTGGATGACCAGTCTACCTCGCCTTTCAGCGCACCCTTTCCACCACCCAAAACAAATGTACCGTCAAGAGCGGCGGTTTGGCCATCAAGTACAACGCTTTGTTCCCAGTCAGCCAGAGAGACCGGTGTATCTTGAATATCAATAGCGCCATTGGCAATGCTCAATTCACCGTTTAGCGCTGGATCGTCAATGAACCCACTTAGCGAAATGTTACCATTAAGCTTTCCCGTCAGGGTTCTTATTGCCGGGGAAAGGGGTTTAAATGGCGCAACGTTAAGCCCTTCCATCATCAACGTTCCCTCTAGCGGAACGCGCTCATCAAATGGGCGAGTATTTAGCGATAGCGTCGCATCACCAATATCTTGGCTCGATATAAGAGATGTCGACTCTAATTGCCCCTGCGTTATTTTACCGTTGGTTTCTATAGCGTTAATAGTAAGCGTCAGCGGTCGCGTTTCACCCAGCTGCCATGGCGCTGAGCTCATAGACGCAGTGAACGTCGCATCAATGGGATTGTTAGCTGAATAACTGCCTTTGGTTTTTACGGTAAGTGTTGCCTTTGAAGGGCTTGATACAACCGTTGGCGCTAACTCATTTGCCCATAACCCAATGGGCAGCGATGTTGCGCTAATATCCCAGCTGGCTTTGTCTTCTTGATAATTCACGTTTGAAATACAAAGCTCACCTTCTTTTCGCGAGGTCCAGCAGTGCTGACCAATTTTAGCCGTTACAGGTGTGGTGCCTATGTCAACGTTGAACGGGCTTGATAGCGTCCACTGCATATTGGCAATTTTTAGCGCAGTATCACTGATTTTTCCAACCCAATGGTTATTCGTCCACGCGCCTTTCAAAGACAGCCCAATATTATTATTTGGCACAGCAAGGTCAATATCTGCGGTGTGATCGCGATAGGTACCGGTAACTTTGATTTCGCCGTTCAATGGCCCTTGCTGCGCGGCAGAGGCATTTAAATTGGGTGACACCGCGATATTAGAAAGTGCAATTGTGCCGTTGGCACTCGGGTTTTGCCACGGACCGGTGGCTGTTATATTGCCGGTTAGCGCCCCCGTTATTTCGGGGTATAGGCTTGAAATTGCGTTTACGTTTATCGCAATATCTGCATTTAAATGCCGCTTATTCAGTACTTGAGCAATGGCGCGTATCGTGTTTCGCTCTTGCTGGTGTTCTTGAGTGATATTGACGTTAGTAACGAATAAGTCGCTCGGGCTAGCATAAACCGCATTCCCCTTCACCTGAAGCGGTTTGCCCTGAAGTACGCCTGTGACAGTCATATCTCTTAGGCTCATATGTAATCCGCCGCGCTCAGAGTATTGCAGTATGCTGTCTATTTCTCCGCTAATTTTTTCAGGCGCATAAGTGCTGAACTTTCGCCCTGATACATTCTTAAGCGTTGTCTTACCTTCCCACGCAATGCTTTCATTTAAATACAGAGTACCTGTGTTGGTTAAGCTCCCTTCCAAGGCGTTTATATTGGCTTGATTAACAAAGATATTGTTCTTTTTCAGCACCACATCAAGTGATACCGGAACATTGCCAATGTCCGGCAATGTAGCGGCGCCAGCCCCTTTAAGCACGTAATCACCCATGGTGCCGGAAAGCGTTAACTGTCCTTCTTTGAGCGTAGTATTTTCCATTGTCGGTATGGCTTGTTCTTGCCAGTTCGCAGTGAATTCTATAGGTAGATTACTGTCTAGCAAGTTGGCCATAAGGTTAGCATTCGCAGTTATCGCGCCTCTGGCCGCAACTGACAGCGTTAAGTCGTCCAACGCGCCTTCAGCCGCTACACTCAGTTCTTGTGGTGTGTCGCCAAGCTTCGTTTTCGCGTTAATAGCCACATTTAATGGGAAGTTTCCATCAAGTGTTGCGCTTGCTTTTCCTTTTACTTCACCTTGTTCATGCACAACGGTCATGTCTGCAATAGCGACATCACTGCCCTTGAAGTGAGCCTCTAATAGTGAGATGAGTGAGACGTGTTGTGCACTCTCTCCTTGAATTATGTGTAGATCTTCTACTAAAAAATTACCAAGAGACAAAGGTATAGGTGAGGCAATGTTGGGTAGTTCAGGAACGTTGTAGCTTAATGAGTATGACGTAGGCAAAGCGCTATCAGTACTGGGCACTTCTTCCTCGGGGGCTTGCTGTGTATGTGTGGCAGGTTGATTACTGTTAGCCTTCGATGCATTGGTGATGGCTGCAGACGATGGACTATCTGCTTCATTTTGCTCTAAAAGAGAAATACGAACACCTTTGGCGGCTATACTGTCGAGAATAAGGGCGCTATTTCCTTCAAAATCGGCCAACTCTAGTTCATCAATCTCCACTGTTGTCGTAAGCAACGCAAGTTTGATATTCGTTAGTGCTAAATACCCAACATCAATAGGCAGCGGCAATTCAACCTGGCCTCCTGCAGGTGTATCATCGGAAGATTCAGGTGCGCTTGAGCGCTGTGTAAGCGTAGCGTTTTCAAGCATGACTTCATTGATACATACTCTAGGTTCAAACAAACAACGCCACGTAATGTCAATGTAGGCATATTGTGCAGTTACCTTCCATTGCGGGTTCTCCCACTCAACATTATGTACTTCTAGCGTGTCAGCAAATCCGCCGTCAATGGCATCGATGGAAAGGTTTTCAACCAGCGTGTTGGCCAAAAACTTAACGGCAGGACCGCCTAAAGGGCTTATCAAAACAGCATACAATGCGACCAGTATAAGAACCGGTGAAAGTAAAATGGCCGAAAGCGTACGTTTTTTCATAGCTCAGGCCCCAACATAATATGTAGCTGCCATGTGTTTTCTTCTGGCGCAAAACCTCTTGCTATATATAATCGTATTGGGCCAATTGGCGAGAGCCAATGTACACCGGGCCCAGTACTGTATGTCAGCGTTGTATTCGTATCGTTAGTTGCTGTGCCCGCGTCAACAAAAGCTGCTACTCGCCAATTCTCTGCCACTTGATAGGCATATTCTATACTTGACGTAGCGAGGTATTTCCCACCAATTGAATCAACGGTAAGTTCGCCTGTTTCCGGGTCGATAACTTCCGCTGTTGGAGAGATCTCTCGATAGTCAAAGCCACGAACACTTTTATCGCCCCCGGCGTAAAAACGCAGCGAAGTAGGTACGTCATCAAAACGATTAGTTTTTATGATCCCAGCCTCACCGCGCAGCGCTATTCTGTGTACATTATTAAACGTTCTTATAAACGTTGCTTCGACAACGGCTTTGGCAAAATCGATATCAGAACCGTACCCTTCTTTACCAATTTGGGTGAGCATTTGAAGGTAGGTACCGTTATTAATATTAAGTTCACTGTCTTTATCACGATAGGTTAACGAGTACCCTGGCAGCACCAAAGAGGTGGTATTCGTGCTCAACTCTCCCTGATCATAAGTTTCACGTAAGTAAGTGATAGAGCCATCGTGCTGCCAAGGTGAATCATTACCCTGCCAATATCGATGTGCCGCTAAAGATAACGTTTCACTTTCAAACGAGGTATTGCTGTATTCAATAAACTGGTAGCCCGCTTCTATACTGGCATAGTCTCGAGTGATATTTTTCATTGGTATGCGGTAATCAGCAGTGACGGATTGCTCTGGTGCTGAAATGAAAATATCCGATGAAACTGAGTGACCTTTGCTGTTAACCCAAGGTCGCTCCCAACCTAAGCGAAGCCGTGGTCCGGTATCGGTGGCCGCGCCAACAGAAACATTAAACGCATCGGTGGGGCGGTGAAGCAATGATATTTCTATGGGAACCTGCAAGCCATCAGCCTCACTTACAACCGGTCGGGCAATGACGCGGGTAAAATACCCTGATTGATTCAGGCTTCTGTTAAAGTCAGCTAACGTAGATGAAGAGTACGCATCGCCCGTTTGAAAGGGCTTCAGTCGCTCGATGATAGCTTTTGCCTTGTCGTTGCCAATAAATTTTAGCTCACCAAATTTGTACTGAGGGCCACTCTGTGCGATGAGCAGAACGTTGGCTTGTTTTTCATCGCGCACCAAGTCGAGGCGAGTAGCCTGCCAAAAGTAATCAAAATAGCCATTAGATAGTGCATAGTTGAACATGGACGACTTAAACGACTCGTAGATGGTTTGGTTTAGCACGTCGCCCTCTTTGAGTTTTAGCGAGTTGAAACGTTCTCTAAAAGCCTTATCTTCGCGTCCTGCACCTATAATTTCGCGAGTAACCTTATTGATAGTGAGTGGCGCATTCAAAGCAACATTCACGGTAACCCTGTCACCTTCTTCAATGTTCACTTTGGTCTCGCTGTTGTAATAACCATAGGGTTGTACTGCTGTCGCTACTGTTTCACCTACTTCGTCTTGCCAATAGGGGTCGGTGAGCAGAGTTTTTTCTACATCAAGACTATTCAAATGCAGGCGAATATTATTGCGAAGTTGAGCGTCTTCAACTCCTTGAATATTGTAAGAGATAGGCTCTTGGGCGTAAGAGTTGTTAAGCAAGGCGAAAGTAAGCGTGCACAAGATATGGCAAACCAAAACACGAACTGCTCGGCTTTTTTTCAATATAAATTGTCGGAATAGAGGCTCTCGAAAACTAGTAAGCCTGCTCCAAATCGAAGGCATGAAAAGGCTGAATCCTTAAGGTAACGCTGCGCTTAGACGCTTACCGCGTGTGGGTAAAATCCATAATATATCTGTGGTTAATAATACCATATCTGTAATTTGTATCTGCAAAGTACGACGAGAGATCACATTATTGCGCTAATGTGAGGCGGTTTAGAACCTTTATGTGCGCAGTTGCAAAAAAGTGCCCCAATTATGCAAACAACGTTTTCATTAAAACGATGCTACATAACTATTGTCACTAGCCAAACAGTGCGCATTGTTTTGACCCCGATAAACATGCGTAGCATGTTGTGCGCCGCTTACAGTACATAATAGAGCTTACTGCATTGTTAAAGTTCCACAGGCTATAGAAATGTAGATTAAAAGTGCTAGTCATACTAACAATATCGCCTGAGGATAGTTTTTTAACCCGTTTTATTAAGTATCTGCTGTATTGGTCGTCTACCCGTTGAAAACACCAGTATTTACGATTAGCAATATTTTGCTGACGGCTTTTTAATCGATATTCTGTTATCCTATTATTCGTGTGCGTTATCGCTCCATATGCGCACCATATACGTTTCCTCCACTTTATTCACATTCGAGATTTTATGCCCCAGACACCTAATGGCGTATCTGTTGAAACCGCAGTTGCGCAAAAGCCCGCCCTTGGCCTTGTTGAATTTGTAGCTTTAATGGCAACGATGACTTCGCTAGTAGCACTGAGTATAGATGCTATGTTGCCCGCACTTATTCAAATTGGTGAGTCTCTAAATGTGGAAGAAGATCATCAAACCCATTTAATTGTCACCGTTTTCTTTTTAGGCATGGCATTTGGGCAAATGTTTTTCGGTCCGTTTTCAGATAGCCGCGGTCGTCGTTTAACTATATTAGTGGGCTTGTGTATTTTCGCCTTAGGTACTTTTGTGTGTATGTTGGCAACCAACCTGGAAACCATGCTGGTGGGGCGTGTTATTCAGGCGTTTGGCGTATCAGGCCCTCGCATAGCCTCAATGGCCATTATTCGTGACCTATACGTAGGCGATGCAATGGCAAAAGTCATGTCGTTTATCATGATGGTATTTATTTTAGTACCTATGCTGGCGCCTATTATCGGGCAAACGGTGATGGAGTTATCTTCATGGTTCCATATTTTCACGCTATTTCTTATTGTGGCTACCATGGCTGGTATCTGGTTCTTTTCTCGTCAAGGAGAAACCTTGCCGCGGGCGAAGCGTAAAAAGTTTTCATGGGCGCAGTTTTTTTTATCGTCAAAGTATATTCTGACTAACCCAGCAGTGATGGGTTACACCTTTGCTATGGGCTGTATTTTTGGAGCATTTCTGGCGTACTTAAGTGCATCGCAAACCATATTTACTGTGTTTTACGACGTGGGCGAGTGGTTCCCGTATATCTTTGCTACCCTCGCCTTTTCCATAGGCCTTGCTTCTTACTTTAACGGAAAAATGGTAATGCGCTTCGGCATGCGCAAGCTGTGTCGATTTGCGCTTAAAGGCGTAAATTGTTTTGCGGTGGTGTATTTGGCACTGCTATTTGCTTACGATGGTCTGCCGCCATTAATTCCGACCGTGGCCGTTATGTTCGTTGGCTTTTTCTTTGTAGGTATTCTGTTTGGCAATTTAAACGCTATGGCAATGCAGCCTCTTGGCGATATGGCTGGTTTAGGTGCAGCAATTATTGGTTGCTTTTCAAGCTTATTCTCGGTGCCTGTTGCCCTTATAGTCGATAGTTTTTTAAATGGGAACTTGATGCCAATAGGTTGGGGTTTTCTTGTCTTTTTTGCACTGGCTTATGTGTCAGTTCGCTTCGCTGAACGGCTTCGGTAAGTGGTTGTTTCTTAACGAGATAAGCATTTTTCAGTAACCGCTTTGAGTGAGAAGTAGTTCGCTGTAAAAAGAGATGTGAATTACTGAATTACAGACATAAAAAAGCCCGACCAAAATGGTCGGGCAAGAGGGCTTAGTTAAGCACCTAACGACAGAAACTGTCCTATCCTATGATGGCTTTCATGTCAGTCATGTAGCCACGCAAGGTCTTACCTACCGATTCCACACCGTGTGAACGAATGGCTTCGTTAATTTCAACAAGGCGTTTGTTCTCTACTTGATTAGAAGTAGCTGCTAAACCCTTACCGATAACGCTGGTATCAATGGTAGGCATAAATTTCTCACGCAAAATCGGAATTGCTGCGTTGGCAAACAAGTAGTTTCCGTATTCTGCTGTGTCTGAAATAACAACGTTCATTTCATACAAACGCTTACGTGCGATTGTGTTAGAAATAAGCGGTGTTTCATGTAGTGATTCGTAGTACGCAGACTCAGGTAGAATTCCTGCTTCAACCATTACGTCGAACGCCACTTCAACACCGCATTTGATCATGGCAACCAGTAAGATGCCGTGGTCAAAGAATTCTTGCTCACTGATTTCACCTTCATAAGCCGGTGCGTTTTCAAACGCGGTTTCACCGGTTTCTTCACGCCACTTAAGTAGGTTCGCATCGCCATTGGCCCAGTCTTCCATCATAGTGCGAGAGAACTCACCGCTGATGATGTCGTCTTGGTGCTTTTCAAATAGCGGACGAAGTAAATCGGTTAGCTGCTCAGAAAGCTCAAATGCTTTCACTTTTGCAGGGTTTGATAGACGGTCCATCATGTTGGTTACACCGCCAATCTTAAGTGCTTCAGTAATGGCTTCTAGGCCGTACTGAATAAGTGCGCCTGCGTAACCTGGGTCAATGCCGTCATCAACCATTTTTTCAAACGCAAGTACTGCTGCAACTTGTTGCATACCACATAAAATGGTTTGCTCGCCCATAAGGTCAGATTTAACTTCAGCCACAAATGATGACTCAAGTACACCTGCGCGGTCACCGCCCGTTGCACTAGCAAGTGCTTTAGCCTGATCCCACCCTTTACCTTCAGGGTCGTTTTCTGGGTGCACGGCAATAAGTGTTGGTACACCAAAACCACGCTTATATTCTTCACGTACTTCAGAACCTGGGCTTTTCGGCGCACACATAATAACTGTGATATCGCTACGGATCTGCTGGCCTTCTTCAACAATGTTGAAACCGTGAGAGTAACCTAGTGTCGCACCTTCTTTCATAAGCGGCATAACAGCTTCAACTACGCTAGCGTGCTGCTTATCAGGTGTTAGGTTATATACCACGTCTGCTTCTGGAATGAGCTGTTGGTAAGTACCAACGGTAAATCCGTTACTGGTTGCGCGCTTATATGAGTCGCGTTGCTCATCAATGGCTGCCTGACGCAGCGCATAAGAAACATCTAACCCTGAGTCACGCATATTCAGGCCTTGGTTAAGGCCCTGCGCGCCGCAGCCTACAATGACAATTTTCTTGCCTTTTAAGAACTGACAACCGTCAGCAAATTCATCGCGTGCCATGAAACGGCAGCGGCCAAGCTGATCTAACTGCTGGCGAAGTGACAGGGTGTTGAAATAATTAGCCATAAAAATTTCCGAACAACATTCATTTTTGTCAATATCAAACACCGACCTTGGTGTTGACAGACCTCGTCTATGACGACTTGGTAGTGAGACTAAAAGATTTCTTTTGTTTTGGAAAATGATATATTTGCAAGATAATATTGCAAAAAGTGAAATGTATATGGATTTTCGTAGTCTACAGCTCTTTAATCACCTTGCTACCAGCCTACACTTTGGCGTAACTGCTGAAGCTATGTATGTATCGCCTTCCACATTAAGCCGCGTGATTCAACGCCTTGAGGACGAACTAGGCTGTACGCTATTTAAGCGTGATAATCGCAAAGTGGCGCTAACTCACAGCGGGCATAAGTTACTGTCGTTTTCCAAGCAAGCGCTGAAAGACTGGCAGCAGTTAAAAGTAGATTTAAAAGAAGATAACGACGCATTGCAGGGTGAGCTCAGCGTATTTTGCTCGGTTACCGCCAGTCAAAGTCATTTGCCCGCTATGCTCAGACAATTCAGGCAGCAGCATCCTGGCGTAGATATACGCCTTATTACCGGCGACCCTGCCCTTGCCATAGAAAAAGTTAAAGGCAAACAGTGCGATTTATCTATAGCTATTTACACCCCTGATATGCCGACAGATTTGCATTTTACCGCCCTTGATAACGTGCCCCTGGTGCTTATTGCGCCAAAGGAATGGCGGCTTACGCAATTAAGTCAGCTTGATTGGACCAAGCATCAGGTGATCATGCCTGAAACTGGGCCAACTCGGCGTACTGCCTACCACTGGTTTGCTGAACATGGCATTCGCCCTAACGTATATGCCTACGTGGGCGGGAATGAAGCTATTGTAAGCATGGTGGCACTTGAATGTGGCGTGGGTTTTGTGCCTAAAGTGGTACTTGATCACTCCAGTATGGCCAATGCTGTAACCCAAATACCTGTTGAAGATATTGAGCCTTATGCCCTCGGTTTATGCTGCCTGCAAGACAAACAAAACGAGCCGCTGATTAACGCCTTTATGCAGCTTAATTTGCAAACGCGTGGGTAAGTTTAAGGCATAGTTGGTGCTCAGCTAGCGCTCAACTGTTTTATAAGGTTATCGAGAGCGCGATAGCCTAATGCTTCAGCAATATGTGCCCGCGAAACGGCGTCTTCTTCTTCAAGATCAGCAATGGTTCTTGCCACTTTTAGCGTGCGGTGAAACACACGCATAGACAAATTAAGCTGTTTGGCAGCGGCTTGCAGAAACTGTAAATCAGCGTCATTAAGCAAACATATATCGGCAAGCTCACCCGCGTGCAGCGCACCATTCGATTTGCCCTGTCGCAGGCCTTGCTTATGGCGAGCAGCAATCACTCGCTCTCGCGTTGCGTGTAACGAATCGTCAGGTTTATTGGCGCGCTCTGGTAGGTCGTAGTCGGGTAGTCTAGGCACTTCAACTTGTATATCTATTCTATCAAGTAGCGGGCCTGATAAACGATTCAAGTAATTGAGCTGTTGCTGTGGTGTCAACCGGTTATCATCAATATCTCCAGTCGGGCTTGGGTTCATCGCTGCAACTAATTGAAAATTAGCCGGGTATGTCGCGCTTCCCGAGGCGCGAGACAAATGAACATCGCCTGTTTCAAGTGGTTCGCGTAAAACATCCAGTGCTTTTCGCCCAAACTCAGGCAGTTCGTCTAAAAACAGAATACCATTGTGGGCCAGCGATATTTCACCTGGCACAGGGTTTGAACCACCGCCAGTAAGCGCTACGGCAGAACTTGTATGGTGGGGCGAGCGCAGGTGGCGGGTTAAAAATCGGTCTGCATGCAGTTTTTCGCCTTTCACTGAATGGATGGCAGCAACTTCCAGCGCTTCTTCTTCGCTCATATCGGGTAATAGTGACAGCATTCGGCTGGCGAGTAAGCTTTTACCTGTGCCTGGAGGCCCTACCATAAGTAAATTATGCGAACCACTTGCCGCAATAATCAGGGCTCGTTTGGCTTGCTCTTGACCGATAATGTCATCCCACCCTGTTAAGGTTTTGTTAGGCGCTCGCGAAGTAAACGGCTGGCCTTTAGCAAGTTTTTTGTTGCCGGTAAGATGTTCATATACAGACAGTAAATCGAAAGCAGGGTATCGCGTTGCGTGAGAAACTAACGCCGCCTCTACGTCGTTATCCCCCGGGTACACAAGTGCAATATCTTCGTTTGCTGCTGCCATGACCACAGGAATAAGCCCGCTAACAGGCTTTATTTCACCGTTTAACGCAAGCTCACCCACAAATGCAATGTTAAGCAGGCTAATGTCTGATATATAGCCCGACGCAGCTAAAATGCCCACGGCAATGGGAAAAATTAACGGTTATTCGTTTTGCGGGAAACTCAAAACCACTGTTAATGAGGGCGCTGCGTACCCGCTCCCGCGCTTCTTTAACGCTGGTTTCTGCCATGCCGACCAATTGAAAAGCAGGTAAACCGTTCGCGAGGTGAATCTCTACACTTACTTCTGGCGCTGACACGCCCTGCCCGGCAAAGGTTTTAACGACAGCCATGCCCATAATTTACGTAACCCCTATTCAGACTTATTGTTCGAGCTTTTAAAATGTAAAAGCCCCAGCGTGGCCAAAGCTTGAGCCAACGCATTAGGCGTAAACTTTAAGTTGAGTAGAGCGAGGATGTAACTGTACTAACGAAGGGATTTGTCGAGCGCGCATACAAAGTAGGGCGAGTGGTGGCCCTTTTCCGCAAGCATAGATTAGCACTAGTGATGGTCGTTGTAGAAAACCGGCAGCTGCCAATGCCAGCGCATGGCGCCGAGTCTAAGCAGTATTGTAGTAACCAACGCTGCAATACCACACCACTGTGTAGCGAGGTCCATTTGCATGCCTATGCCATAAACCACGCCCCCTGCAATGCAGGTCATTGCGTACAGTTCGCCGTTTAATACAAGTGGTACTTCCCGACATATTACGTCACGTAACAGGCCGCCGAATACGCCGGTAATGGTACCCATAGCCACTGCCACTGCCATGCCTGTTTCGTTGGCTAACGCTTTTTCTATACCTACTACGTTAAACAGTGCTAGCCCAAAAGCATCAGCTATTAACAAATAATGAAAAGGAAAGCGTGGGCTGATCCGTAACCATACAATAGGAATAAGGGCGGCAATAAGCGTGGTGTACAAGTAATCAGTATCGGCAATCCAGAATACCGGAACATCTAACATGACATCGCGCAGTGTTCCGCCACCAATAGCTGTTGCGCTTGCAAGTACTACTACACCGAATCCATCCATGCGCTTTTGATAGGCCATCAGAGTGCCGGAAATTGCGCACACTGCAACCCCCGCTAAGTTTAACCAATGAAACCAATCAAACATTGTCTTTTACCCTTTTACTGCCTGCACTAACTCGTTATTTCTACCGCAAAATACTTGATCAGGCCTTGTGTTTCATGCTATTTCTTTGCCCAATATCGAAACGTGCTGTTTAGAAAGCAGTTCGTGATAGTAAGTGATGAGGTAAAGCCATAACCTCTAACGAACAACATTTCATTACTACAATACCAATGGACGTAGGTATTGTATGTCAAATATATCATATAGAACAAAGCGCTACTGATTTGTTAGTGGTCATGCTTTGTTGCTCCTCGTTTTGAACTACCTTTGATGATGTGCTACATCATCACTATGACATGCAATTTTGAGTAAAACAGCGCGTATTGGAAGTTGAGCCAAAGCATTACTGGTTTACCACTGTTTTTAAGTTTTTCATAAGGTCTAGCAATTAAAACTAGCACCTAAAATTAACGGGAAGGATTTATGCCCAAGTTACGTTCTGCAACTACCACGCAAGGTAGAAATATGGCGGGAGCTCGTGCCTTATGGCGAGCGACTGGAATGAAAGACTCTGATTTCGGAAAGCCTATTATTGCTATTGCGAACTCATTTACGCAGTTCGTACCTGGGCACGTTCACCTTAAAGACCTCGGTCAGTTGGTGGCGAGAAGTGTTGAGGAAGCGGGTGGTGTTGCAAAAGAGTTCAACACTATCGCGGTGGATGATGGTATCGCCATGGGGCACAGCGGTATGCTGTACAGCCTACCTTCTCGAGAAATCATCGCTGATGCGGTGGAATATATGGTGAACGCACACTGCGCCGACGCCATTGTATGTATCTCTAACTGCGACAAGATCACGCCGGGAATGCTAATGGCGTCTATGCGCTTAAACGTACCGGTAATTTTTGTTTCTGGCGGCCCAATGGAAGCAGGTAAAACAAAGCTTTCAGACCAGCTTATTAAACTGGACTTGGTTGACGCCATGGTAGCGGCAGCAGACGACAAGGTTAGCGATGCTGATACCGACGAAATTGAGCGTTCAGCCTGCCCTACCTGTGGTTCTTGCTCGGGAATGTTCACGGCGAACTCCATGAACTGTTTAACCGAAGCGTTGGGTTTATCCTTGCCGGGCAACGGCTCTATGCTAGCCACGCACGCCGACCGTGAAGGTTTGTTTAAACAAGCGGGTAAACAAATTGTTGAGCTTTGTAAGCGTTACTACGGCGATGATGATGAAAGCGTTCTGCCGCGTAATATTGCCAATTTTAAAGCTTTCGAAAATGCCATGAGCTTAGATATTGCAATGGGTGGTTCAACCAATACCATTTTGCATTTGTTAGCGGCGGCAATGGAAGGTGAAGTGCCTTTCACTATGGATGATATAGATAGGTTGTCTCGCAAAGTGCCTCACCTTTGTAAAGTGGCGCCTTCTACGCCGAAATATCACATGGAAGATGTACACCGAGCGGGTGGCGTATTAGGTATTTTGAATGAGCTAAACAAGGCTGGCTTGCTGAACACCGACGTTAACCACGTTTTAGGTAAACCGCTTACTGACGTTATCAGTGAGTGGGATATCACCAACCCAGAGAATAAAGACGCAATTACTTTCTATCGTGCGGGCCCTGCGGGTATTCGTACCACTAAAGCTTTTAGTCAAGATTGTCGTTGGGATGAAGCCGATGACGACCGCGAAAACGGTTGTATTCGCTCCATCGAAAATGCGTTCAGTCAAGAAGGCGGCCTTGCTGTGCTTTATGGCAACTTGGCAGAAGATGGCTGTATTGTTAAAACCGCTGGTGTGGATGAGTCTATTCTAAAATTCAACGGTACAGCCCGTATCTACGAAAGCCAAGATGATGCGGTAGCAGGTATCCTGGGCGATGAAGTAAAAGCCGGTGATGTAGTCTTTATTCGCTACGAAGGCCCACGTGGCGGCCCTGGTATGCAAGAAATGCTATACCCAACGTCTTACTTGAAATCTAAAGGGTTAGGTAAGCACTGCGCCTTGGTAACAGATGGGCGTTTTAGTGGCGGCACTAGCGGCTTGTCTATTGGCCACTGCTCACCAGAAGCTGCCAGTGGCGGTGGCATTGGCCTAGTGGAAGATGGGGATAAAATTGAAATAGATATCCCTAACAGAAGCATCAACATTGCTATTAGTGATGAAGAACTAGCACAGCGTCGCGCGAAAATGGAAGCCAGCGATAAGCCTTGGAAACCGAAAGATCGCGTACGTGAAGTTTCCACGTCACTTAAAACTTTTGCGGCGTTAGCAACCAGTGCCGACAAAGGCGCAGTACGTGATGTAACTAAGCTGGAAAATTTGTAATGACAGCAACACACGTTAGCGATCACGAGTACTTAAAGAAGATTTTGCTTGCCCCGGTTTACGATGTTGCGGTGGCGAGTGAGTTGTCTTATATGTCGCTGCTTTCGGCCGAACTTGGCAATGAAATTTTTCTTAAACGCGAAGATCAGCAGCCGGTAAAAAGCTTCAAGCTGCGCGGCGCTTATAATCGCATATGCTCGTTAAGCGTTGAACAGCTGCAAGCCGGTGTAATTGGCGCATCGGCAGGTAATCATGCGCAGGGCTTAGCGTACAGCGCAAAAATGAAGGGCATTCAGGCGACTATCGTTATGCCTGAAACTACGCCTGATATTAAGGTAGATGCAGTACGTCGCTTCGGCGGTGAAAACGTGAATGTGGTATTGCATGGCACCAGCTTTGACCAAGCCAGTAACCACGCTAAAGCATTGTGCGAAACCCATGGCTATACCTTTGTTCCGCCTTTTGACGATCCCGATGTCATCGCGGGGCAGGGTACGGTTGCGCGAGAATTGTTAGAACAAAATCCTAATCTTGATATTTTGTTTATTGCCGTTGGCGGCGGAGGTTTAGCCGCGGGTATTGCGGTGTATCTAAAGCAGTTGAAGCCGAGCATTAAAATTGTTGCGGTAGAGTCAGAAGAGTCGGCCTGTTTCATTAAAGCAAAAGCACAAGGCGAGCCTACTGAGCTTGAAAGCGTGGGCATTTTTGCTGACGGCGTTGCGGTTAAAGTGATGGGGCAAGAAACCTTTCGCCTGTGCAATCGTTTAATCGATGAAACCATTACTGTTACCAATGATGAAATATGCGGAGCAATTAAAGATATCTTTGATGACACCCGCGTTATTGCTGAGCCTGCGGGCGCACTGTCGGTGGCGGCAATTCGCAAATATGCTAAGCAACACGACCTCAAAGACAAGAAGCTAGGCGGCATTCTGTGTGGCGCAAACATCAACTTTCACACCCTGCGCTACGTGTCTGAACGTTGTGAATTAGGCGAACAGAAAGAAGCGGTATTTGCAGTTAAAATTCCTGAAACGAAAGGTGCGTTTAAACAGTTTTGCGAGTGCGTTGGGGCAAAAGCGATCACCGAGTTTAACTACCGCTATGCCAGCGAGAGTGAAGCACATATATTCGTGGGCGTTAAGCTTAAAGGCGGTCAGCAAGAGTTTGCTGCACTGCAAAGTGACCTTGAGAGCAAAGGGTATGACTGCGTTAATTTAACCGATAACGAGTTAGCGAAGCTTCATGTTCGTCACATGGTTGGTGGCCGTCCGCCAACTATTCTCAACGAGCAAGTTTTCAGCTTTGAGTTTCCAGAGCGCCCAGGGGCGCTTCTGAACTTCTTAAATACGTTAGGTGAACAGTGGAACATCACGCTATTTCACTACCGTAACCACGGTGCAGCAGAAGGTTTAGTACTGGCAGGGTTTGATATCGCACCAGAAAGTCGAGACGATTTTAACCAGCATGTCGCCGAGTTAGGCTACAAGGTTGAAGAAGTAACGGATAACCCAGCGTATCGCTTTTTCCTGTCACAACCGGCGTAAGGCGTAATCATAAAAGCTATGAAAGTCATTTAGGCAGAAGCATACCAAGGCTTCTACCCCCGTTTTTGCTTTGTATTGCTTCACGTTAAGCGCAGGTTTACCGAGGAGCATTACAAAGTGTCATATTGCATAATGGTATAATTCCAAATATGAAAAAAAAGGCCCATGGAGACGAACTCGCATGGGCCTTTTTTTCGTAAAGTTTGATGTTTATAAAATAATGCGTGGCTAAATTAATGTGCGGAATTTAACGCAACATTTTCAAGGTGCTGCATCATCTCCGGCCATATCAGCGCCATTACGTCTTCGCGCAATGCTTCACATTCCTCAGAATACTTTAAGCTTCCGTCTTTCTCTGAATCTAGCCAATGATTTTCCTTGAGCGCGCTTATAAAGCTCGCTAATACGTTTTTATCATAAAATTCAGGTGAGCTAAGACCATAAAGTGCAGAAAGACGCTCTGCAACTTGCCTGCTTTCTCGCTCAAGTGCACTGCGGCTTATGACCTTCTCTTTATCCAATATAGTCAATACAACAGCATACCGCTGCAGCGTCTCCTGCATACAGCGACTCAACAACCAAGCAGAGTTGAACGCTTTACAGTGTGCATCAGGTGGTAATAATTCCCCGTCTTTTTGACGAAGCAAACCATTATCGAGTAACGCTGTGATGAGCGCGTCGGTGTGTGCTAAGGCTTCGTCTTGCGATAAATGCAAAAATAACTCTTTTTGTAAAAGGGGATACAGCGCAGCGATTAGCTGGAGGATAGAGGGTTTGCTTGCTCCTTTTTTAGCAAAAACCGAAGACATAATTAGTCCTGGCAGAGCGAAAAGGTGCAAAATATTATTGCGATAATAGGTTAAATAAACCGCTGACTTTGGCTGTGGACTAATGAGTCGACCGTAGTCGTCTTCTTCAACGTTAAATCGGCCAAGTTTTAGCGTGTCGCGTAGGAGCGTTTCAGCCGAAACGTCAGGAACTGTTGCATCTTCACTAAACGGTACTGCTTTAAACAGCGTCATAAAGTCACTCAGTGCCCGTTTGAGTTCCGATTCGCTCATTGTTTGGGTTTTCGATGAAAGTAAGCACAACGAGGTCAGAGCCATTCCATTAAGCGCAGCTGCGCGATTTATGCGTGTCATGACATCGTTTGCCAGGGCATTTACCGCAGGGGTTAGCCATGCGGGTTTCTTCTCTGGCTCTGCATCGCGGCATTCTCGCCAGTCAGGTACGTGACTTTCTAAGAATTGACTTAATTGGATAGGTTCACCGAAGTTCACATATCCATGGCCATAATTTTTGAGTTTTTTAATTGCAGAAAACACTTGAAGGTTCGATTCTTTTTCTTTTTTCGAACCTTTTAACTCGTTAAGGTAGCTTTTGACTTCCATAACGTTTTCATACCCGATATAGACCGGCACTATACTTACAGGGCGATTCACGCCTTTCACCATAGCCTGGATCGTCATAGCAAGCATGCCTGTTTTGGGTGGAATAAGTCTACCTGTGCGGCTTCGGCCCCCTTCTGGGTAATACTTAACGCTGTAGCCTTTGTTAAACAATAACTCTAAGTATTCTCGAAAAACGGCAGTGTATAGTTTATTTCCGGCGAAACTGCGACGTAGGAAAAATGCGCCGCCCCGACGGAATACTTTTCCTATAGGCCAGAAGTTTAGATTAATGCCGGCAGCAATGTGAGGTGTAACCATACCTTCGTGATATATCACGTAAGTCAATAATAAATAATCCATGTGACTTCGATGACAAGGTACATAAATTATTTCGTGACCATTGGCGGCCAGCTCTCGAATGCGATCAGCATGACCTACACTTATGCCGTTGTAAATTTTATTCCATATGCGAGTAAGTAGCCTATCGCCAAAGCGAATTAGCCCTTCGCGATAATCAGCAGCAATTTCTGTAATGTAGGATTGCGCCGTTTGTTTTGCTTTTTCGTGAGATACTTTTTTGCTTCGCGATTCCTCGGCGATAGCACGACGAACGGCGTCAGAACCCAATACGCTATTGTTAAGCTCTTGACGTTCCAGCAACATAGGGCCAGTCATACTTTGCCGCTTTCTCTGGAAGTGAGTACTTGCTACGCGAACAAGTTTATGCGCAATGCTTTGATCGCTGCCGTGCTGATTTGACATTGTGCGAGCAGACACTGCTTTTGAATAATTGATGAAGTTATCGCGCCCTAGAAAGAGAACGATGAACAGTTTGCGAAGCCAACTCGGTGCCGCTTTGTCGGCAATTAAGTCACCTAAACCGGGATTACCGCGGCCAGGTGCCCTTCCCCACGTTACGTAGACAGGGACAACCTGCAAATCGAGATTCTCGTGATCACGATGAAGGTGGAATAGCTCCGTAAATACGGCTTCTATATCAGTATCTTTTGCCTCTGCACGGAAGATGGGCTGTGTTTTTCGTAAAAACAATGTTGAGGAATATTCCCGTCCCGCTAATTTAAGCGTTTCAGTGGGGCTTGGAAGCCCTAATGATTGAGCAGACATTCTTAGCGCAAGCTGGTCGGTAATCGAATTAGTGGGTAGCAAATAAACAATAGGTTTGTTTTTGTCTATTCCCAGTTCTGTCTCAACATTCACCGGTATGCTGTGTGCTTTTACCAGAAGCTTAACGGGATAATGAAACACCGATAAGAGTGCCTTTCGCATCCACGACATGAATTATGTGATCCTATGTAATAAAAACGCGCAAAGTATACCACACTGCGCGAATAAACTCGCGTTCAGACTATTATCAATCAGTTTAAGCTCGGTTTGCTGTGAAGCGCATTGCTACGTTACAACGCTCGTAAGCTCCACCGAATTCCTGCATGATTTTAGGACAGTGCGAAAACCCGTTTTTTTCATAAAGATGAATAGCGGCTTCGCACCTCTTATTCGTCAAAAGAAATAGACAGGTAGTGGCTATGTTAGGTGCTTGTGACAAAACGTGTCTTAATAGCGCTTCGCCAACTTTTAACCCTCTTGCACTACTGACTACACCCATTTTAGTTAGTTCAAACACGCCCTCTTTTTTTTTCATAAGCGCACATGTCCCGACCACACCAAGCTCGTTGTGGAGCGCAAACCAAATGTGCCCGCCGGTATCTATAATTTGAGCCTTAGGGCGAGTTATAACGCGCTCGTCAACAGGCTCTAACGTGAACATTTGGCTGATCCATTCTCGATTGATTGTATCGAAATAGGGGGCCAGGTCATCTGAAAATGGCTGAAAGGTGAGCATGGTAATCACCGCTTATCGAGTCGTAACGAACTATTCCGATCGATATGGGGTAAAACCAAATAAAAGCAAGTGACCGTGTTTTTTCGACGGATAACCTAACTTTTAAATAATCCCGATGAAATTCTAAGCATAGGGCATACATTGCGATAGCGTGGGTTTCAACTACCTTTATAGAAGCCGATTGTGATAAGAATGCACGTAAATGAATGAAAAAATCCGTTTGAAAACCATCGATGACTTTATGCTAAGCAGTGAATTGCCATTAGATTTAGACGATTTGATGATGATTTTAGGCGAGGCGTATAGAGTCCCCATTGCTTTTATCGGAATAGTTGGTGAATTTGAAGAAGTAATTAAGGCCAGCTACGGCACTACCATTACACGACTGCCGCGAGAACATACCTTGTGTAATCATGTGGTCGCTTCTAAAAAGGCAATGGTGGTAAGCGATGCGTCGAAAGATGAGCGTTTTAAAGATAATCCGCTAGTGACAGGTGAACCTAATATTTGCTTTTACGCGGGCACCCCTATTGAAGTTGATGAACAAGTTATCGGAGCGGTTTGTCTAATTGACAATGTGCCTAGAGAAATTGATGTTAAACAAATCGACGCCCTGAATCGGATTGGTGGCCTGGTAAGTCAGCATATTTCTCTTTCCCGCGAACATGAAATGCTCAAGCGAGAGCATGGATTAATTGAAAAATCGCCAATTGTGCTAGCAACGTGGCGCTACGACACAACATTGAGACTTGTTCATATTTCCAAAAACTGCGAGCGCGTACTTGGTGTTGATAGTAATGACTTACTCACAGGGATTGTTCAAATCAACGATATTCTCACCAATCATACCGAAGCTGATTTTACGTTTGCGATGCAGGCGCACATGGAAGGCGTAGAGAGTCACACGTGTAGACTGCAAATTTCGACGCCGACGCGCACTATTTGGGTGAGCATGATATCCACTGCCAACTTTAAAGACGATGGTGTGCTTTTTTCAGTGCAAGCATTTTTGTTTGATACCAGCGATCAAAAATATGTTGAAGATAAGCTTAATAAAACGAATATGCGCATGCGTTTGCTGCTTGAAGCTTCTGAGTTAGGAACATGGGATTGGAATTTACAAGCTGATGTAAATCAAGTGAATAAACGGTGGTGCGATATTGTGGGTCTAGAGTATGAATACTACGACACGAGTTCGCGCTTTTTCCGCCAGCTTATTCACCCCGCAGACTATGTTCACGTGGAGAAAATGTTAAATGAGCACCTGACGGGCAAGAGTAAAGTCTTCAACACAACATTTCGAATGAAGCATACGAATGGCAGTTGGGTATGGGTAGAAAGCTATGGAAAGACCGTTGAAACGGATGAGGCTGGAAAGCCAGTAAGGATAGCGGGGATCCACCGAGATATTACTCAACGCATGGAGCGAGAGCTGCACGAGAAAAAGAAAACACAGCTTCTCCAATTTATTAACAAAGCCCGGGCATCATATTTGCAAAATAACGACCTAACTCTTGCTTGCCAGACAATATTGCCCGAGCTGATTGATATTTCAGACAGCCAGTTTGCGTTTATTGCGCAAATGAAAGATCAGGATACACAGCCAAAACTGTTCGTACATGCAATATCAGAAATCACTTGGGACAGTGAAAGCTTAACGCAATACAATGAATACAAGAAGCGCAATCTGTACTTCTCTAACTTTGACAACCTTTTTGGCAGCGTAGTGACCTCTGGCAAGATGACAATTAGCAACGTCGCAGGTAGCCACCCCCATTCTAAAGGTGTCCCTGCCGGCCATCCTCGAATAAGCCGATTTTTGGGCTTGCCCATTTCAGTGAAAGAGCGCGTTGTTGGCATGATAGGTCTAGCTAATAAATTCGAGCCATATACCCACGCTGACGCGGATTTTTTACAGCCGTTGCTAGATGCATTAGCGGGCTTGTTTTACGCTGTCGAACTTGAGGATGCAAGAGCCGTTGCAGAGGAAAAACTGCGGCGTCTGGCGATGACGGACTCGCTTACCGGCTTGTATAATCGAAGAGCGTTTGTTGAAAAGTGCCAAGCATTGACCCATGAAGATAAGCAAGTGAGTGTCGCAGTTATTGATATTGATCACTTCAAGGAAGTCAACGATACCTATGGTCACGACGCAGGCGATCAGGCGCTAATTGCGGTGGCGAACTTAATTGACGAGTTTTATGTTGAGCCAGATATTGTCTCGCGGTTAGGCGGAGAAGAATTTGCGATAGTGTCTGTCTTCGAAACACGAGACCAGGAAGTTGAACGACTCAATAAGCTTCGTGAAGCAATTGAGAAGTGCAAAGTACAATATAAGAAAGATAGTATTTCACTGACAATTAGTATAGGTGCTATGTTTGTTGATAGTACTTACCATGTCGATTTTAGCCATCTCCTCTCCCAGGCTGATAAATTACTCTACCAAGCAAAAACAATGGGCCGCAACCGCGTGATGTGCCAACAATAATCAGAGCAGGCGTCAAACACTTACAACGCACATACCGCTTGTGATTTATTTTTAGGTGTATATACTTACAGGAACTGTATGAACAGACAGGTCTTTTATGCGCCCATTAACAGCTAGACAATCAGAAGTTTTAGAACTAATCAAAACAACGATGCAAGATACGGGAATGCCGCCAACGAGAGCGGAAATTGCCAGAGAGCTTGGTTTTCGCTCAGCGAACGCTGCTGAGGAGCACCTTAAAGCACTAGCGCGTAAAGGTGTGATAGAAATTTTGCCTGGAACCTCGCGTGGTATAAAGCTAAACATACCATTAGACGACGAAAGCGCGGAAGAAGAGGGGTTACCGTTAATTGGGCGCGTTGCAGCAGGCGAACCCATTCTGGCGCAAGAGCACGTTGAATCGCATTACAAGGTGGATCCTGCATTATTTAGTCCTCATGCTGACTTTTTGCTTCGCGTGAGCGGAATGAGTATGAAAGATATTGGCATTTTAGATGGTGACCTGTTGGCAGTGCACAGAACTACAGACGTTCGCAACGGACAGGTGGTTGTTGCGCGTGTTGACGAAGACGTCACGGTTAAACGTCTAGAACGACGAGGCGCAGAGGTTTTACTGCACGCTGAAAATGAAGAGTTTTCTCCAATCAAAGTTGACCTTGCTTCGGAACCTTTTGCGATAGAAGGGATAGCGGTTGGTGTTATTAGAAACGCTGACTGGATGTAGTCCCTTAATTTCAATTTATGACCTTTAAGCAAAAGCGGCAATATAGCCGCTTTTTTTATGCGTTAATTGCCCTGATTTAGTGCAAATTTCCTAAGTTAGCATGGGATTATGTGTTTCTTAATAAAGGCTGCTAGTAGCAATTTTATCCGCAAAGCAGTGACAGCACCGAACTGCAACTTTCCCCTCTTTTACATCGCTAAACTTATTTGGCTTATTTAATTCGCCTTTCTTTTCTCTGTTAGCTTTTGATTTCAGGAAGGTTTTTGTTATCGAAAGCTTTTTGTCTAGTTTCTAATTCATTGTGTTAAAAATACGGTCGTTTGACCAAACGCCGGGGTAACTTCGAAAGTGTTAAGGATAACGTACAGCATAGTTTGATTAAATTTTAACCGTTTCGTTAAATTTTTAACAGAAAAGACTAGACGGCACGTCATTATTGCGCAATTCTTAAGCAGAGATTAACAAAATAATAACAATGACTCTAAATTTGTTTTACAAATTGAGGTTATGGGTCAAACGTTCGCAACCATCTGGTAGGGACAGCGCGCATCAACATTTAGCGTTAATGGTTCTACCATTACGGAGGTGCTGAGTGAAACAAGTAACGACCGTCATAACAAAAGGGCTAATACGCTTATCGCTTTTGTTTTTTTCTTTTTCTGTGTTCGCGCAAGATTCAGGAGGAGAAAACTCCTCTGTCAATTTACGACGCGGCGCGACAGATATAAGTGGGCAGGTTTACGATCTGCATATGCTTATGTTTTTTATCTGTGTTGGTATTGCTGTTGTAGTCTTTGGCGTAATGTTCGCGTCAATGTACTTGCATAGAAAGTCCAGGGGCGCCAAGCCCGCCAACTTTCACGAAAATGTAAAAGTTGAAATTGCATGGACCGTTGTTCCTTTCCTTATTCTTATTTTTATGGCCATTCCTGCTGCCAATACGCTTATCGCAATGGAGGACACCTCTGAACCGGATATGACGGTATTGGTTACGGGTTCTCAGTGGAAGTGGCACTACAAATATATGGATAGTGACGTTGAGTTTTATTCCCTGCTTGCTACGCAAAGAGAGCAAATAGAGAACAAATTCGAAAAAACTGACAACTATCTGCTTGAAGTGGACCGTCCGTTAGTTATTCCGACAGGTAAAAAAGTTCGCTTTTTGATTACCTCTGATGACGTTATCCACTCGTGGTGGGTGCCCGATTTCGCAGTTAAGAAAGACGCAAACCCAGGCTTTATTAATGAAACTTGGACTAACGTTAACGAACCAGGGATCTACAGAGGTCAATGTGCCGAATTATGCGGAAAAGACCACGGCTATATGCCCGTAGTCGTTATTGCTAAAGAGCCTGCTGAATTTGACGCGTGGATGAGCGAACAAGAAGAAATTGTGCGTCAAGCGAAGGAAGAGGAACAACGCCTCTTATCGATGAACATGTCTATGGACGAATTGATGAAAGAAGGCGAGCGTGTTTATAACGCCACATGTGCTGCGTGTCACATGCCTAATGGTGAAGGGCTACCGGGCGTATTCCCAGCGCTAAAAGGCAGCAAAATGGCGCTTGAAGATCAAAAAGGACATATAGAAATAGTATTAAACGGAAAGTCAGGTACCGCTATGCAGGCGTTCAGCAAAATGCTTAGCCTTAAAGAAATTGCAGCGGTAGTGACATACGAAAGAAATGCGTGGGGCAATAACACTGGCGATATGGTGCAAGCGAAAGATGTTAATGCCATAGCAACAGGAAACTAGGAGCGAATAATGAGCAAAGCAACAAATGTTATGTCGCCTGATGCAACTGCGCACCACGACGACCACGAACATCACGACCATATACCTAAAGGTATAACGCGGTGGTTGTTTACCACAAATCACAAAGATATCGGCACCCTTTATTTGTGGTTCGCCTTTATTATGTTTTTGGTAGGCGGCGCAATGGCTATGGTGATCCGTGCTGAATTGTTTCAGCCTGGATTACAAATTGTAGAGCCCAATTTTTTCAACCAAATGACTACTGTGCATGGCCTTATTATGGTGTTTGGCGCCGTAATGCCTGCATTTACTGGCTTGGCGAACTGGCTTATTCCTATGATGATTGGTGCGCCTGATATGGCCTTGCCTAGGATGAACAACTGGAGCTTTTGGATATTACCTGGCGCGTTCCTTATCCTTTTAAGCTCGCTATTTTTAGAAGGCGGTGGTCCGGCATTTGGTTGGACATTCTATGCCCCCTTGTCGACAACATATAGCGGTGACTCTACGGCACTGTTCGTGTTCTCTGTACACATTATGGGTATATCATCCATCATGGGTGCAATTAACGTGATCGTTACCATATTTAATATGCGTGCCCCGGGCATGACGTGGATGAAAATGCCGCTGTTTGTTTGGACATGGCTAATTACCGCATTTTTGCTCATTGCCGTCATGCCTGTGCTGGCCGGTGCGGTCACTATGGTGCTAACCGATAAATTTTTTGGAACAAGTTTTTTCGACGCGGCCGGCGGTGGAGATCCGGTCATGTTTCAGCATATCTTTTGGTTCTTTGGGCACCCTGAAGTTTACATCATGATTTTGCCTGCTTTTGGCATCATTTCACAAATTGTCCCTACGTTTTCGCGCAAGAAGTTGTTTGGTTATGCGTCTATGGTTTACGCCACTGCATCAATAGCCTTGCTGTCTTTTGTGGTTTGGGCGCATCATATGTTTACCACCGGTATGCCTGTTTACATGGAAATGTTTTTTATGTTTGCAACCATGCTGATATCGGTGCCTACCGGCGTAAAAGTGTTTAACTGGGTAGCTACTATGTGGCGAGGCTCGTTAAGTTTTGAAATGCCGATGCTGTTCGCTATTGCCTTCATTGTATTGTTTACAATAGGTGGGTTATCAGGACTAATGCTGGCGATAACGCCCGTCGACTTTCAATATCACGATACCTATTTTGTGGTTGCCCATTTCCATTATGTGCTGGTGACAGGTGCGGTATTTTCGATTATGGCGGCTGTCTACTATTGGTTACCAAAGTGGACAGGAAAAATGTACGATCAAACGTTAGCTAAATGGCATTTTTGGTGCTCTCTCATTTCAGTGAACGTTTTGTTTTTCCCTATGCACTTTGTTGGTTTAGCAGGTATGCCTCGTCGTATCCCAGACTATGCATTGCAGTTTGCTGATTTTAACAAGTGGATAAGTTTAGGCGGCTTTGCTTTTGGATTATCTCAGTTAATTTTTCTCGCGCTCTTAATAAAAGCGTGCAAAAAACAAGGTGAACCAGTGTCTCCACAAGTGTGGGATGGTGCAGAAGGCTTAGAGTGGGAAATACCGTCTCCGGCGCCCTATCACACCTTTGAAACGCCGCCTGTAGTGAAATAGTACACAGCGCTTAGCGCAATGTCGCTAGGCGCTTTGCTTTTAGGGGGGACAAGATGACGCAACAAAATGCAAACAACAAAATGGTCGTAAAGCTGGTTTTCATTGTGCTAGGCATGTTTGGATTTGGCTTTGCTTTGGTGCCTTTGTATGACGTATTTTGCGACGTTACTGGGATAAATGGGAAAACAGAGAACACTGCGGCTGTTTATCAATCAATAGATATTGATAAAACCAGAGAAGTGACCGTTGAGTTTATTACTCGCACAAACTCAGGCATGCCTTGGGAATTTCGGGCTGAAACAAAGCGGGTGAAAGTGCATCCCGGCGAGCTCAATACGGTGTCGTTCTATGTGAGAAACCCGGCGTCGAGCAATATAGTGGCACAAGCCATACCCTCAGTATCACCGGGCACGGCAGCAATATATTTAAATAAAACAGAGTGTTTTTGCTTTAATCAGCAGCCACTAGAGGCTGGCAGTGAAGCTTATATGCCTATGCAGTTCTATGTCGACCCACAGATACCGAAAGACATTACTTATTTTACATTGCAGTACACACTTTATGACGTCACAGCGCGAGCCAGTGACCTAACGACAACACCGAATCCTTTTATGACAGACGCGCCAAAAACGGGCGAATAAACAAAGGGGATAAGGAGAAAATAATGCAGCAAGAATATCAAAAATATTATGTACCCGCGCAAAGCCCTTGGCCCATCGTTGGTGCTGTAGCGCTGTTTCTAATAGCAGTGGGCGCTGGTAACTATGTAGTAGAAGCCACTAAGGGTGAATCAGGCTACGGAGGCCACGTTTTATTGGCCGGCGTCGCCGTATTACTTTTTATGTTAGTAGGCTGGTTTAAAAACCAAATTGATGAATCGATGGCCGGGTTGTATAGCGACCAGCTAGGGCGCTCGTATCGTCAAGGCATGAGCTGGTTTATCTTCTCTGAAGTTATGTTCTTTGCTGCGTTTTTTGGTGCTCTATATTACGCAAGATTCATATCAGTGCCCTGGCTTGGAGGTGCGTCGAATAATGCGATGACAAATGAGGTGTTGTGGCCAGCGTTTGAAGCTATGTGGCCATTAGTTAGTACGCCTGGTGGGACGACAACACAAGAGATGAGCGCTGCAGGCCTGCCGACAATCAATACCATTATATTACTGATATCTTCAGTAACGCTGCACTTTGCTCACGTGGGGCTTGAGCAAAATAAGCGTAAACAGCTTACGGTTATGTTAGGCGCCACAATTTTGCTTGGCTGTATCTTTTTGTTTCTTCAAGTCGAGGAATATATTCACGCGTATCAAGATCTTGGGTTAACCCTGCAATCGGGCATCTATGGCAACACATTTTTCATGCTCACAGGGTTTCACGGTATGCACGTTACCTTAGGAACCATAATTCTGCTTGTATTGTTTTTTAGAATACTTAAAGGGCATTTTACGCCTGAGAATCATTTCGCATTTCAGGCAGGGAGCTGGTACTGGCACTTTGTCGACGTTGTGTGGGTAATGCTCTATATCTTTGTTTATGTACTTTGATTCGATAGCACCAAGCCCTAGTAGGGCCTTGGGTTTGGTGTTATTAAACCCGTGCCAATAGCGATAAGAATAAGCACAACAATCACAACAGAAGTGAGTACTCGTCTACCGATATATTTGCTCATTGGACCGTGTGTTGGGTCGTTTTTCATCATGATTCGCATAGCCAAAAATAAGTTAACAATCATGTAGATAACTAATGCAACAAGAATGATTTTTATCAGCATAATAATCTCTTTTTTATTATTGGTTTTGTAAGGTCTGCTAACTATGACACAGCGCTCAAGTACATTCCTACCTTGGCTTATCACCGGGCTTAGTGTGCTGGCGATGTGTGCATTAGGTTATTGGCAATTGGAGCGTATGGTTTATAAGCAACAGCGTTTAGCTAGCATAGCGCAAAAATCAGCCAATGAAAGCCTGAGTTTAAACGAAGCGTTATCTCAGCAAGACCCTCGCGATGTTGCTGTTGTATTTGAAGGTGTGCCGAACGCGTTAAACATGCTCATGCTGGATAATCAGATTCATAATGGCCAAGTAGGGTTTGACATTTTGGCGCCAGTAAAGACAAATTTGGGATGGATTTTAGTTAACTATGGATGGGTGAAAGCGCCAAATCTCTCTCGTAGCTTACCTTCTGTGGAGCTTGATAGCGGTCTTCAACGCTTTACTGGTGTTATAACAAGGCCAGAAAAAAATCCATTAGTACAAGAGACCAACACAGCGCAATTTTCTTATCCCGCGCTTATACAAGAAATCAATGTTGAAATGTTAAGTAAGCAGTTCGGTCATGGACTTTCAACCTATGTAATACAACTTACCACTGAAGATCCAGCGTTCATACGTGAATATCAGCCTGTTGTGATGCCTCCAGAGAAACACCTTGGTTACGCAGTACAATGGTTCGGTTTAGCTATCGCCGCTGCGGCTATTGGTGGATTTGCAATCAGTAAAAAAGGACGAAGTAATGCGTGATACAGAGTCTAAAAACAATATAGCATCTAAAAAAACACTGCTCATTATGATAGCGGTTTTTGTATTACCGGTCATCATGGCCAAGTTAGCACTTGAGAATGATTGGTTTAACAAAGCTGCAACCAACAAGGGCCACCTGCTATCGCCTACGGTGAGCATGGCTGCTCTGCTTGATACAAAAACCCCTAAATGGCGTCTTATGTATATTATGCCCTCGCAGTGTAACGCTGTTTGTGAAAATGCATTGTTTAGTATTAATCAGGTTTGGCTTGCGTTAGGGAAAGAGTCTGATCGCGCACAGGCGTTAGTTATTACCACTGAAAAGAGTGATAAAACGGCGTTGCGCTCCCTTGCTGACTATCCAAATGTTGAAACGCTTAGCGTAGCATCGACGGTGGTAAAAGACTTGCTGACATCTGATAGCGTTTATGTAGTGGATACACAGAACAACGCAATGCTTTTTTATCAAATTAATCAAAGCAGAGACAGCGCTGTAATGGAAAGCCGAAATATGCTCGCTGATATTCGTAAGCTTCTTAAACTATCGCGTATAGGATGAATATGATGAAGAAATTAACGCTATTCAGCCTTGCCCTTGCAGCGGTGGTCATTATTCTTGGTGCATACACAAGACTTACGGATGCAGGGTTAGGATGTCCGGATTGGCCTGGCTGTTATGGGAGTTTGACTGTTCCTTTGAGTGAAGAAAAGGTGGCAGCTGCCAACCAAGCCTATCCCGAGCGACCTGTGGAATCATTTAAAGCTTGGAACGAGATGATACACAGGTATTTTGCTGGTACGCTGGGTCTTTGTGTCCTTGCTATTGCTATTTTAGCCGTACGTCAACGCAAACAAGGCACACCGCTAAAACTTCCCTTACTGCTTTTAGGCCTTATTATCTTCCAGGCTGCACTAGGAATGTGGACCGTCACACTTAACCTTCTTCCTGTCGTAGTGATGGGGCACTTATTAGGCGGGTTTTCGGTAATTTCGTGTTTATTTGTTCTGTATTTAAGGCTACGCGAACGAGAAGAAAAAAGTGAGCTTGGTGACGGTGCGCTTGATGATTCTGCAAAACTAGCGACGCTTTCCCGTTTGCGAAATTTTGCACTTTTGGGCATAGCCGTGTTAGTGGTTCAGATTGGCCTTGGTGGATGGACCTCTGCCAACTATGCCGCATTAGCCTGTACAGAGTTGCCAGTATGTGAAGACGGGTGGCAGCAACGATTAGATTTTGAAGGGGCGTTCAGCGTTCCCGATGCAGAAAATTATGAATTTGGCGCTCACGACTATGGAGAGCGTGTCACTATTCATGTAGTGCATCGCTTCGGTGCCCTAATTACAACGGTTTATTTACTTGCGCTTGGCCTTACGGTTTTGCGCAACAAACTAGGCTCAACGAAACAAAAGCAAATTGCTCGTCTTATGTTGGGCTTTTTAGCTATTCAGGTGGGTTTAGGCCTGAGTAATATTATTTTCATGCTTCCTCTTGCGGTAGCAGTGATGCATAACGCTGTGGCTGCTGCGCTTTTAATGTCCTTAATTTATTTAGTTTATTCACTGGCTGGCCCCTATTTCTTCGCGAGGCCCGTCGCCAATTACCACGCGCATAGTTCCGCGAATTCTTCGCACATTCTTACTAAGGTAACGGGAGGTTTCCATGGCTAAATCAGTATCGATTGGTTCTCGACTATCACGTAATCAAAAGGCTGCTTCTTGGCGGGATTATTACGAAATGACCAAGCCTAACGTAGTGATGTTGTTACTACTTACTGCTTTAGTTGGAATGTGCTTAGCAACACCAACCTGGGTAGACGCGCTCACTCTAATAAGTGGCTTAGCAGGCATTGGTATGTTATCCGCGTCAGCAGCGGTAATAAATCATGTTGTAGACCACCGCATAGACAGCATGATGGCGAGAACATTTAACAGACCCGTGGCGAAAGGGAAGGTAAGCGTTCACAGTGCGCTAGTATTTGCTTCGCTTTTAGGGTGCGTTGGCTTTATCGTGCTAGCTACATGGGTAAATATGCTAACTGCATGGCTTACACTAGCCAGTCTTGTAGGGTACGCATTTGTCTACACAATGTATTTAAAGCGTGCTACACCACAAAATATTGTTATAGGTGGGTTAGCGGGTGCTGCGCCCCCTTTACTTGGATGGACAGCTGTAACGGGTGAAGTTCATGCTCACGCGTTGTTACTTGTACTGATCATCTTTACTTGGACCCCACCTCATTTTTGGGCGTTAGCGATTCATCGGGAAAAAGACTACGCAAAAGCGCAAGTACCTATGCTGCCGGTAACTCACGGTGTTGCGTTTACTAAAACCTCGGTACTATTGTATACAGTACTGCTTGGTTTAGTGTGTTTATTGCCGTATCTCATCGGAATGAGTGATCTTATTTATCTCATTGGTTCAAGCATTCTAAATATAGGCTTTTTATATTACGCACTAAAGCTAAAATTTGACGCTGACGCACAAACAGCTATAAAAACTTTTAGGTTTTCAATTATTCATCTCATGGTATTGTTTGTAGTATTACTTTTAGACCATTACATTCCGCTGAGTTTATGAATCAACGTTTTATAGTTGGCAGTGTTGCATTTATTGCACTGTGCGCAGGCATTGTTGGTGCTCTGTATATTGCACCACCTAGCGACGGTCCTGTCGCTAGCCCTCAGTATTTTCAAAGCTACCCCGAGCCACGAGCTGTCGAACCATTTTCGCTGACTGACAATAAAGGAAACCCGTTTAATAAGAAAAGATTGTTTGGCCAGTGGAGCCTCGTTTTTGTGGGTTACACCTTTTGCCCCGACATTTGTCCTACAACCATGGCAGAGTTAAATGGAATTTATCCACAACTCAAAGCGATTGGCGGTACTAATCCTATTCGTGTTGTTTTTGTATCTATTGATCCAAATCGGGACTCAGTGGAGCGACTTGATGAATACGTAAGTTACTTTAATAGCGATTTTTTAGCTGTCACAGGGGAGCACAAAGAACTGTTTCCTTTTGTTCGCAATTTGGGCATGATGTACGCAATAGCAGAGAGTACTGACAACCCAAACTACCTGGTTGACCACAGTGCATCCGTTGTACTTGTCGACCCACAGGCTCGGGTGATAGGGAGATTTAAGCCTAAACGAGAGCCTGGAAAACTGTCGATAAGTGATCCTCAGGAAATATTGGCTGATATGCCAATCATAATCTCGAAGTAGCAGTATGGATATCAAAATCAGGCAAGGAGTAGCTACCGATGTTGCTCACACTACACCCCTTATTCTTAATGCGGCCGAATCTTTGTTAACCGCAATTTTTGGCCATAATACAAACAAAACGGCGGAAGGCTACCTTGCTCATGCGTGGCAACAGGGCGGCGGGCAGTACGGTTTTAAAAACCATTGGGTGGCTGTTAACAAAAGCGACGACAGTCATGTTATTGGGGTTGTTACCGCTTGGCACAGTAAACTCGGCGCTGCATTTGACCGCGCTACGCTAGATAGCATCACTTCCTATTTTACCCTTGACGAGGCAATGACGGTACTGATGCGAAATCAAACCGTAGCGGTAAACCTTACACCACCAACAAATACTGAGTTAATGATAGGGCACCTTTCGGTGGCGAAAGCCGGCATGGGCAAAGGGGTTGGTTCTGCATTAGTGGATCACATGCAGGCGCGAGCTCAAAAACTGAAAAAGCGAAAGCTAGTGCTTGATGTAGAGATCACAAATATAGATGCAATTCGCTTCTATCAAAAAAACAACTTTACTGAAGAGTCAATTAATAAGGGCTTTATACGTTTTTCAAAGCCTGTATAGGTAAACGTTTACTTATATAAGCAAATCAGTGACTTAATCAGGGTAATTGCCGTTATCATCGCTCACAAAAAACGGCGTGGAGTACCAGTAATAACGCCCCGGTTGTGATACGGATGGTGCTGTGCAATTGACTCTTGAACGTCCAACGGGAAGAGATTCTGACAACGTATACGTCAAAACGTTGCGCTGTATATTGGTTTCGACCGTTTTACCAGCGAAAAAGCAATTGAGTTGGGAGAGCCTCACATCATTGTTGTTAATAGTTAGCGAAATAGGTTGGCTCAATTTTTTGCCTCTTAGTCTTGGCTCGGTAAACGTAGAATGAGTGACTGGCATGGCTAAGCTATTGAGCTTGGTTTTTAAGGTATTCAGGTTTGCATAGGGCCCTGCAGCAGGAAAACGCGGAAGTGACTGCATGTTGCTATGTAAGCCAACGGCCCCAGAATGCTGTCCGAATCCGATATATCCTTCATCCAAAAGCTTTTTCGTTAGCGCTGTATTGTATTCCCCAAAAGGATAAGCAAGATACTTAAGACTTTGCCCCGTTTCAGCAAAAATAATTTCTTCTGCTTTTTCAACGTTTTCCCACACGCATTCCAGCCATTCTTCTTCGCTCATACGGCTTTCACCATTAAGCATATGTAAATGGTCTAGGGTGTGATTCGCAAAGGCAGCCCCTTCTTTTTGCATCATTTTGACTTGATCCCAAGTGAGTTGATTAGGACCTACGCCTATTTCACCAGGGTTAATAAATACCGTATAAGGAAAGTGCATTGCACTTAGAATGGGATGTGCATTGTCGAGTATATTGGCATAGCCATCATCAAACGTAATGGCAACCGCATTATCGGGTAGCGGCTTTTTGTTTTTTAGCGCATTAACGACCTGCTCTAGGCTCACAACGCTGTGATGTTCGCGCAAATATTCCATATGGCGCTTGAATATGTCAGGTGTAACACTTGTGCTGGCAGGAGTTTCATCTGATACGTGATGGTAAAGTAAGATTGCCGCGTTAATTTGGCTGCTTTTTTCTTGTGCGTAAACAAAGTGTGGGTGAAGACCCACAGCACTTACAAGTATCATAACGCTCAGGCAACGCTTTGCTAGGTTGTATGAAGCTATAGTGTTCGAGACGTCGATTAGCGGTATTGTTGCCCATCTTTTTATGCTCTCAAGCATGATACACTCTCCCTATTCAATGCAACGATATCTTAGCGAATACTTCGTGTTTCATCGATTGCAGCCATTTTTTTTATACCTGATTCATGTTGAAAGATCATTCATGCTAAACCGAAACAAAAACGTGCTCTCTCTTTTTGATGATCATACACGCTTGTTAACGCTTGCGCTTCCAATGATTTTTGCCAATATCACAACGCCATTATTGGGTCTTGTCGATACAGCAGTACTTGGTCATATGAGCACATCAGCAATGCTTGCAGGGGCATCGGTTGGCGCGCTTATTCTTACACAGATTTATTGGGTGTGTGGTTTTTTGAGAATGTCATCGACAGGGCTAAGTGCGCAGGCAAAGGGCACTGTGGATACGGTTTACGACTCTGCAAAAGTGCTGTGGCAGACAATGTCAATAGCGTTAATTATAGGTCTCGTTATATTTTCCCTTCAAGGTCCAATTTTATCTTTGGGGATTTATTTTTCTGATCCTAGCAGCGAAGTAAATGCTCACTTAAAGTCATATTTTCTTGTGCGTGTTTGGGGCGCTCCTGCTGCGTTGTTGAACTTGTCTTTAATCGGTTGGCTGGTAGGACAACAAAAAACTCGCACGGTAATGATGATCCAGATAACGGGGAATCTGATGAATGCAATGTTAGACATTGCGTTTGTTTTTGGAATGGGGTTTTCTGTATCAGGCGTTGCACTAGCCAGTGTATTGGCCGAGTACAGCATGATGCTGATGGGTTTATACGTAGCACTTAAACATATACGCGGCCAAATGCCACAGCCAGTATGGTTTAATCGTGCCGCACGCAAAGTGTTAATGAAACTGAACGGCGATATGTTACTGCGTAATTTAGCCCTACAGGGATGCTTAGCATTCTTAACGTTTCAAGGTGCCCGCTATGGTGAAACCTCTGCGGCGATAAACGCGATACTCATGCAATTCTTTGTACTCATCGCCTTAGGGCTCGATGGTATTGCCTATGGTGTTGAAGCGTTAGTTGGTGAGGCAAAAGGCGCTGATAATGAAAAAGGAATAAAGGCACGTACCTATCAGGGATTGTGGTGGTCTTCCGTTTTTGCACTTGGGTACAGTGCGGTCTTTTTCTTATTTGGCAAAGACATAATTAGCCTATTAACTGAGCACCAGCATATTGTGAATGCTGCCCAAACCTATTTGCCGTTAATGGTTTTGCTGCCTTTATTGGCACACTGGTGCTTCTTATTCGATGGTGTTTTTGTTGGGCTAATGCGAGCAAGTGCGATGCGCAATACCATGCTATTTAGCGCTATTATGGTTTTCTTTCCGGTGTGGTACGCAACTGAGCATCAAGAAAATGTTAGCTTATGGTATGCACTGCTGGCGTTTCTTCTTGCTCGAGGTGTATCTCTAGGCGTCAGCTTTTTTCGCTTGGGAAAGCGACACGAATTATGTTGCGATAAAGAGCGGCAAAACACATAGCTTGTAAATGTTAAAGGGAACTTATACTCGTTTTTGAAGTAATGAAATTGGCGAATGTTGGGTTAAACCGCAGCAGCGCTCTGGTGTTGTGTGCTTGAAAACACCGAGCGCTAATCAATCTGGTTTTTTCTTTATTTTAAAATATGCGTAGCGCAAAGTTTATTACCCGATGGGTCTCGCAGGTAAGCTAAGTAAAGCTGTCGCTGGGCATTGCCGCGAATGCCTGGCGGGTCCTCGCATGGAATGCCGCCGTTTTCGCTGCCTACCTCGTGCCATTTATCAACGATTTCTGGCGTGCGCGCCGACAGGCCAAGGGTAAAGCCGTTTCCGTGAGTAGCAGGCTCGCCATTTATTGGGTTAGTAAGCGCAAGAATACCTTTATCAGTATAATAAAAAATGCGCCCGTATTCGTCTTGCACACCCGGTTTATGACCTAAAACACCAAGAATGGCATCATAAAATTTTTTGGAAGCTTGGATATCATTTGCGCCCAACATCACATGACTAAACATAACCTTGTCCTCTTATTGGTTTAATCTGGCCTTAAAAAAATGCCCAACGCATTGCGAATACGTGCACTCTTATACTGCCATTATCCATCCAGCATAAATGTGACAGCTTTTTCGGCGTGAATTGCAGTAGTGTCGAATACGGGTACGTTAGTGTGTTCTTGCTTTATTAACAATGCGATTTCTGTACACCCAAGGATAACCCCTTGGGCTCCCTGCTCATGTAACGCATTGATTACTTCAATATACTGCTTGCGGGAGTCTTTACAAATCATCCCCTTGCATAATTGGTTATAAATGACACTGTGGATCATATCGCGCTGGTCTTGGGTTGGAATTACCACCTTAATACCAAATTGCGTATGGAGTCGGTTAGAGTAGAAGGGTTGCTCCATTGTAAATTTCGTCCCTAAAAGCGCAACATTGTCAATGTTGGACTTTTGTAATGCTTCGGCGGTGGCATCAACAATGTGTATCAGCGGGATGCTAATATTGCTACTCACGTAATCAGCGACTTTGTGCATTGTGTTAGTACAAATGACCAGTCCTTGAGCCCCTGCATTCTCCAGTGCTTTAGCTTCTTTTAATAGAAGGTCAGCGGCGTCGTCCCATTGTTCTTTGTGCTGCAAGCGTTCGATTTCATAAAAATCTACGCTGCTGAGCAGCACTTTGGCACTATGAAGACCGCCTAATCTTTGGTTAATACCCTGATTAAGCGCTTTATAGTAACTTACTGTTGACTCCCAGCTCATTCCACCGATTAACCCTAACGTTTTCATACGATACCCATTAAAACTAGTCCGTATCAATAATTGCCCATTCAGAAGGCGCTGACAAGTTTATAAAAAGAGCGAGTTTAAAGCGTGCGTCTTCCATGCGGCGTCAACCTGATGTTAAACCACTAAAGCTGCGGTATTACGCCGTGATTAAAAATGGTCTCAGTTTCTTTGGTTGGGTAATTATCTGAGTAAACTGGTGTAACACCCTCTGCAAATTGCTACTGAGAAAAGCGATTGGGTGTGCAATAAGAAGTTAAATCAAAAATTTTGAGTGGCGTTTTGCAAAGTAAGTTGATACTAAGATATTGAGATGTGGTTTTAGAACTTAGAGGGAGGTTTGATACCTTTTTTATCTTTTATTAACGATAAGCGCTGCAAGAATATGCCTAAGTACCCCCACATTGCAATAATAAAACCGCCGAATAAAACCGCTAATGAAAGGACATAAGTTAACAGGTGAAGGTGGCTAATTGTGAACAGCATAGCAGCGCCGGCGACAAATACAGTTAGCCCTATTTTGAATTGTCGCCAGCTTTTGTGCACGTTTTGGTTAAACATAAGCGAACATTCGCCTAGCACCAACACTATGCTTAATAGTAAGAATGCTCACCGGCTTGGTGCTCCGTTGCGTCGCGAACTCCGTTCAGCTCGCCTGCAAACTGTTCTAGCATTTGTTTTTCTATTCCATCTTTTAACGTAACGTCTACCATAGAGCATCCGTTACATCCTCCGCCAAACTGCAGCACAGCATAGCCATCGTCAGTTAATTCAGTAAGCACAACTTGACCGCCGTGATTGGCCAACTGTGGATTAATCTCAGATTCAATCATGTAATTGATGCGCTCGATAAGTGGGGCATCGTCAGCTACTTTTCTTGCTTTAGCGTTGGGAGCTTTAAGTGTTAACTGAGAGCCCATTTGATCTGTCACGTAATCAATTTCTGCTTCTTCCAGATAAGGTGCACTTTCTTCATCGACAACAGCATCAAAACCGTTAAACGTTAATCGCGTATCTGTGTCTTCAACAGCGTCAGGTGGGCAATAGGACACGCCACACTCCGCTGAAGAAGTGCCCGGGTTTACGACGAATACACGAATATTCGTGCCAGACTCTTGTTTACTCAGCAGTTTTACGAAGTGAGCCTGGGCTTCTTCTGATATAGTTATCATCAGCAAGTCCTACATTAATTTGAATTTCGGCAATTATACCAAATTTACCTGAGTAAAACAGTCAGGTATTAATTAAATAAATTGTGCCAGTGAATCGAATAAGTTGAATGCGGTGTTCTTGCCGCCGCAAAAGTAAATACAACAAGACGGATAACGCTATGTTAGCGAATATATACTACACCGCAAAAAAACATCACTTTTCCTTTGCCACAGTGCTTATGCTAAGTGCATTAACATTAATAACTGTGCCTAAGGAAGCTGTTTCTGAGACCGTTTCTATTGCGCCTGATAAAGGCGGTCTACCGGTATCAGATTATCTACCCTCAACGATTACCTATAACGCAAATATTCCTACGCCAGAATCGGTGTTAGGTGCAGAAATCGGCGAGTGGCATGTGCGCCACGATCAACTCGTGACGTATATGACTCTACTTGCTGAAAAGTCACCCAGGGTGACTATCGAGCAAACGGGCAGCACACACGAAAACCGCCCCCTATTACTGCTTACCATTACCGATCCTAAAAACCGTAACAACATCGAAAACATGCGACAGGCACATATTAACGCGATGGAAACAGGAAAAAGTTCTGATCCCAACGCGCCATTGGTGTTTTATATGGGTTACAGCATTCACGGTAACGAGCCCTCGGGCTCTAATGCTGCTCTAGCGTTAGCATACTATCTCGCCGCTGGTGAAGGTGAAGAAATAGATGCGTTGCTAGAAAATAATATTGTGTTGTTTGACCCGTCTTTCAACCCCGATGGTTTGTCGCGGTTTGCTCAATGGGCAAATATGCATAAAGGTAAACAGCTGGTTTCTGATCGCAGGCATCGTGAACATGACGAAGGATGGCCTTCAGGCAGAACGAATCACTATTGGTTTGATTTAAATCGCGACTGGTTACTATTAGCGCATCCTGAGTCTCGTGCTCGCATTAAACAGTTCCATAAATGGCGACCGCATGTGTTAACTGACTTTCATGAAATGGGGACCGACAGCACCTATTTTTTTCAGCCGGGTGTACGTTCTCGTAAAAATCCCATGACGCCTGATGAAAATGTCACTTTGACCAGCACGCTAGCACAATATCATGCTGCGGCGTTTGACAAAAAAGGCAAGCTGTATTTCACAGAGGAAGCCTTTGACGACTTTTATGCTGGTAAGGGATCAACCTACCCCGATTTGCATGGCAGCATCGGAATTTTGTTCGAACAGGCAAGTTCTCGTGGTCATCTACAGACATCTATCAATGGCGATCTTGCTTTTAAAGACACTATTGCTAATCAGATAACGACGTCACTGAGTACCTTTAAAGGCGCGCTAGACAATAAAGCGGCAATCCTTAACTACCAGTCACAGTTTGCAAAGAAAACAAAAGCATTGGCCCAAGACGATAACACAGTCGGCTATGCAGTAAGTGCATCTGGTGATATGGCTAGATTCCAAGCTTTTTTAGATTTACTCGAGCAACATCATATTGACTTTGATATTGTGTCGAAAGATAGCAAGGTGGATAACCTGCAGTTTAAAGCTGGAAAATCGGTATTCATTCCAACCGTTCAGCCTCAATATCGATTAGTTAAGTCAATCTTTTCCACACAAACCTCTTTTGAAAACAACACTTTTTATGACGTATCTACGTGGAATTTAGCGCTCGCTTTCAATTTAGATTATGTGCCATTGGATAAAAATGCAGCACGCAATGTTGTTCGCTCACAGCCACAACAGCTTATTCTCGATAAAAAACACGTCATTGAAGAAGATGCCTATGCATATGGTATTTCTTGGCAGCATTATTATGCGCCAGCAGCACTTCAGCGGCTTATCGATGCTGGTGTTCAGGTTCGCACAAGCGAGAAAATGTTCAGTGCAGTTCAATACAACGACGAAGCGGTTTCACTTCCTTCTGGAAGTATTATTGTTCCTAAGGGCCTATCCCAACCTAGCAATGTCGTGGCGCTTCTAAACGATATTCAGAATCAGTTCAATGTGCCCGTTTTTAGTTTTAAAAGCGGATTGACGCCCCGAGGGAATGATCTTGGAAGTCGCAGTATGGCGCCTGTTGAGGTATCGAATGTGTTAATAGTGGGTGGCGAAGGAACCAGTGAATATGAAGTAGGAGAGATTTGGCATTACTTCGACACGAAGCTCGGTCTTGCTGCGAGTATCGTAGAGCAGACAAACTTAGGCAAAGCGCTTGCTGCTCAAGAGATAAGCTACTCTCACATTATCTTCACCAGCGGGCGATTTTCGTTTTCAGATAATGAAAAAGCGCAGTTGGATAAGTGGATAAAGGCTGGTGGTACCGTTATAGGCCAAAAATCAGCGTTACGTTTTTTGGCCGATAATAACTGGTTGGATGCAAGTATTGTTGCGCAAGACGCCATTAACGACGCGTTTGATGAAAGTACATTACGCTATGAAGACCGCGGCGCATTGTATGCTCGAAAACTTGTTGCTGGTGCAGTGTATCAAGCCAATATTGATACAAGCCACCCGCTGTTTTTTGGTTTTACAAACAATACGCTGCCGTTGTTTAAGACCAGCAATATGATTGTACGCACAAATGACTCACCTTTTTCTAGTCCAGCGAAATACACAGATGCTCCGTTAATGGCCGGATTTAGCGACAAGGCGATGGTCGCCCTTATCGCAGAGACTACGGCCGTTACAACCAAAAAGGTTGGACGTGGATTAGTGATTGGTTTAACAGACAATCCACAATTTAGAGGCTATTGGTACGGTACGAATAAAATAATGGCCAATGCTATTTATCAGTCACAATTTATCCGTTAGCGGTGTTTCTAGCATTAAGGTGCTCTTAGGCGGTGGCGTGAAGGTCATCGCCCAGACCTGAATGTTGATATGAGGGTAACGCGCTTTCAACATTTTGCTAAGCGTGTTCACCGTCACGCCAGTGGTCAGAACGTCGTCAACAATGGCGACGGTTAATGCCTTTTGCTTGGTTATGCTTATCATTTGGTCCAACCCCTTCTTCGACAGTTCAAATACCTGTGCAGCATGTGTAGCCCTTGCCGCTTTGGTTAGTTGATGCTGCGAGCCAAACCCTTTTCGACGTGCCCAACCTGTAAAGTACGGGATCGAAAGGGCTTTACTTAAATGCTTTGCAATAACTGTTGCTTGATTGTAATGGCGATGTGCAAGTCGCCACGCGCTTATTGGCACTGGTAACAGTAAATCGGGCTTTGACATCGTGCAGTGTCGCTTATTGTGGACAAACCAGTGACTGAGCACTTTTCCTGAAACTAAAGAGTGAGTAAACTTGAACTGGTGAACCAGTGTTGCCATCGGCCATGTATGCAAGCCTAGTAAAGACAACCCGTCATAATGACTATGCTTAACATGGCTTGCTACCGGGCCGTAACCTAGAAGGTTACTTCCATGAATTAAAGGCGAGAAGAAAAATATGTCACTTTCACACCAGTGACATACTGGCGTAGGACTTGCCTGATAACATAACAAGCACGAAAGGTTCATTGTGTTGATTCCATCAACTTCCTGTAGGGCCGAAGATCGGCTCAATGTCATCATGGCGTGCTTTTCCTAAATTCACGTTTCAGCTTAAGGAGGTATAAATGGAAAGTCTGCATAAAAGTAGCGCACTTGTCAGCCGTACTCAGGGTACAGGCTTGGACATCGTATTTCTTCACGGCTGGGGTATGAACAGTGGGGCATTCACTTCGTTTATTCCCTATTTAGATAAAAACTTTCAAGTTACCACTATTGACCTCCCGGGCTTTGGTGAAAACTCGCATTACGTGCCAGCGCCGTATAGCGTTGAAAACTTGGCTGACGCAATAATCCAACATTTACCTGATAAGTGTGTACTAGTGGGATGGTCATTGGGTGGTTTGGTTGCGCAAAAGGTGGCCATTTTGGCGCCCGATAAGCTCGCCGGTTTGGTCACGATAGCTTCCACTCCTCGTTTTATAGCGGGCCCTTGTTGGCCAGGTATAGCTGCCGATTTGTTAACCATGTTTGAGGCCCAGCTTGAAAAAAATTATCAAAAAACACTTGAGCGCTTTTTGGCTATTCAAGCAATGGGAAGTGAAACGGCTAAACAAGATATAAAAGCTATTCGCCAGCAAGTGACAAAGTATCCTGATCCAGCAGAGGAAGCATTAAAAAAAGGCTTGCGTATACTTTCGTCAGAAGATATCCGCCAAGAAATATGCCGAATTGTGGTTCCCACATTGCGCTTATACGGCAGGTTGGATAGTTTGGTGCCGACGAGCAGCGTAGATCGTATTTGTGAATTGCACCCGCAAGCTGATGCCGTAGTGCTGCCCCATGCCTCGCATGCACCTTTCATTTCACATCCTCAGCAAACCGCCGATATTTTGTTCAGGTTTGTGGCTGATGTGCATCAACAGAAGGCGTCATAACAGCAATCTATGTAGATACCCGCGGGTTCAGAAGCTCCATGGCAAGTTTCCTCAAGGCGTGGGAATGCAGAAATGGCTGTATCTTCTTAAATTCCCCAAATGAAGCGAAGGAAACTTGTTAGCATTGCCAGTTGAGCATCTTAAAATCTCTTTGCTCTTTTTTGTTTTGTCTTGATGAAGAGCCATTACACTTGGGTTAGCACGCGGCCCTTTTGAATATGGTAGGTTTCGCTGAGTGGTTAAATTCCTATATATGACATACGCTTAATGAACATTGCCTTGTGAACACTTTTAATTTTACAACAATTGATTAATAATTGTGCATGAGAGAGTGAGGGTAGTGTATGTCAGATATCAATGGCGTGAGTGTTAATTCCGCGTTTTTTGCAGGTCGCACGGGCTTACAGCGTGCTAGCGACGGGATCGAGCAAGCAGCATCAAATATAGCGCAAACCACTGTGCGTAGTAATGAAAGCCTAGCTTCGCCTTCGCAGACTACTAATGAACTGTCATCCGCGTCGGAAGGCAGTAGTCGTAGCGTAACTGACGATCTCATTGCCTTAAACGTGAACAGTACCAGTGCGGAAGCGTCTGCTAGTGTGCTTGAGGTGGCCAATGAAAACCTTGGTACCATCATTGATATTTTGGCATAGATACTGAAGCTTTGGTGCGTTAAATGAACATCGTTGCTCCCATTCTAAATGCAATAGCTTATCCTACCGCTAACTTGAACACCGAGTCGGCGAAGCGGGATAATGTGCAGCGAGAAACCATCCCACAAACGACTGATGCCGACCAAAGCGCGTCTCAAAAGGGGCTAGGCTCAGAGTCAGATAAGGCAAGACTTCCCGGCCAGCCACCTGCTCCTGTCACCTATGAACGACCTCAAATCCAAAGTGAATTGCAGGCTGCCTTTCAAAATGTTTTCGGCCAAGAAAAAGACAACGCGCAGGACGAAAGTGCGGGTAAGCAAGATGCGCAAGACCAGCAAAAATCTCGCCAAGAGGCGCAACAAGAGCAGCGCGATGCACAAGAAATAGAGCAGCTCAAAGCACGAGATAAGGAAGTAAGAGCGCACGAGCAAGCACACGCGGCCACGGGAGGGCAATATGCGGGCTCTCCACAATACGATTACACTACCGGACCAGACAACAAGCGATATGCGACATCTGGAGAGGTCCAGATTGATATATCGGAAGCGCAAAGCCCTGAGCAGACGCTAAGAAAAATGCAGCAGGTTCGTGCTGCAGCACTCGCACCAGCAGAGCCCTCTGCTCAAGACTTGAAAGTCGCCGCTGAAGCTGCCCAAAAAGCAGTGGAGGCAAGGGCTGATATAAATAAAGAGAAACGCGATAGTCAAAACGTTGATAGCGCCCAAACGTCGCCATCAAATGTGGCTTCCAATCAGTCGAGTGAGGAAGCTCGAGGTATCGAGCCAAAGATACCTAATTTAGACGAGATTTTTGACGAAATAGGCGTTGATCGCCCCACGCGAAATCTAGATGCGGCTACTTATTCAGCGCAACGCGCGCAAGAGAATGCTTTCGACACCTCGCCAACGTCACGTGCATTAAACAGTAATGAAGCTGACGTACAATCTTCTGCTGGTGGATTACCTGAATTTAATTCAGAAGTCATGCAGGCGCGTATTGGACGCATTCAAAGCAGCTACACATCTGCATATACGCCGGTACGAGAAGGGCTTTCGCTGCAGGCCTGATCATCACGAAGCATCCATTGCGTAGGCTCGATAGCACATCTGCCTACGCTTTGGTTTCACTCGCGGCTATTACTTCTTTGCCTTAGCAAAAGCGTCTGCAAATGCATTTCCCATAGCATTGTTCTGTGGCTGACTATTGCGCTTCTGTCCGGCATTATCACGGCCACTTTTACCTTGACGATTTGGCGCTTTTTTCTGCGCGTTTTTATTATACTCTTTTCCTCCACGCCCAGCGCTCGCTGCACCTGAAGACTGAGTAGGGGTATCGTCTAAACGCATGGTAAATGATATACGTTTTCTAGGAACATCAACTTCCAGTACTTTTACTTTTACGATATCACCCGCTTTTACAACCTCGCGAGGGTCAGATATAAACTTGTTAGTTAACGCGGATATATGCACAAGGCCATCTTGGTGAACGCCCACGTCGACAAAAGCACCAAAGTTAGCCACGTTGCTCACCACACCTTCTAATATCATTCCGGCCTTGAGGTCGTTGATTGTTTCAACACCGTCCTTAAATGTAGCCGTTTTAAATTCAGGGCGAGGATCGCGACCCGGTTTATCTAATTCTTTCAAAATGTCCTTTACTGTGGGCAAGCCAAATGCATCATCAATAAAGCTGTCTGGAGACAAGCGCTTCAATAGCTCAGTGTTGCCTATAATGTCATTTACGGCCACTGCGGTAGTATCGACGATCTTGTCGACCACCGGATATGCCTCAGGGTGCACGGCTGAGGCATCAAGAGGGTTAGTGCCGTTGACGATGCGTAAGAAACCTGCGGCTTGCTCAAAGGCCTTCGGCCCTAATCGTTCTACCTTTAGTAATGCTTTTCGATCAGGGAACGCGCCGTGTGTATCGCGAAAATTAACGATGTTATGAGCGAGTGTTTTATTTAATCCCGACACATAACTAAGCAGTGCAGGCGATGCCGTATTGAGATCTACGCCTACTGCGTTTACGCAGTCTTCAATAACTCGGTCTAGCGACTTACCGAGCTGGCTTTGACTGACATCGTGTTGATATTGCCCAACGCCAATGGCTTTAGGCTCAATTTTAACTAATTCAGCAAGCGGATCTTGCAGGCGTCGCGCAATTGATACTGCACCGCGAAGCGAGACATCAAGCTCAGGTAACTCTTTTGAAGCAAGTTCAGACGCAGAATAAACCGAGGCTCCAGCTTCGCTGACCATGATTTTTTGTGCTGCTATATCGCTATTGCCTTTGAGCATTTCAGCGACAAGTTTGTCGGTTTCTCGCGAGCCAGTACCGTTGCCGATACTGATTAAATCAACCTTGTATTGTTTGCACAGCGTCGACAACGTCCTTATCGATTTATCCCACTGATTTTGTGGGGCATGTGGAAAAATAGTGTTGGTAGCCACGACTTTACCGGTCTTATCAACAACGGCTACTTTGACTCCTGTACGTAAGCCAGGGTCGAGTCCCATAGTCGTTTTTGCACCGGCTGGCGCTGCCATTAATAAGTCATTAAGGTTCTTCGCAAACACTTCTATGGCTTCTTCTTCTGCTCGCTCGCGAAGAGCGCTGAAGAGTTCAGTTTCCATATGTAGTGCAATTTTTATTTTCCATGTCCATTGTACAACTTGAGCAAGAAAATCATCTGCAGCTCGGTTTCTATGCGTAATATTGTAATGACTGGCAATCAGGTGTTCGCAATGAGAGGTCTCGGTGTTTTCTGCCTGAGGATCAGCATCTAGCTGAATATGAAGCATACCTTCATTACGGCCTCTGAACATTGCGAGCGCGCGATGTGATGGTACGGTTTTATATTTTTCGTTATGGTCAAAATAATCTTTGTATTTTACCGCCTCTTGTTCCTTTCCTGGGGCGACAGTGCTCTTTATATTTGCATTTTCCGTTAAATAATGACGAATTTTAGCAAGTAAAGATGCGTCTTCGGCGAATCGCTCCATGAGAATATAACGCGCACCTTCGAGTGCTTCTTTACTCGTAGTTATTTTGTGCTCAGGATTGATAAATTGTTCAGCAACCGTGTCTACCTCGGTATCTGCGTCATTAAATATCTGGTCAGCGAGAGGCGCTAACCCCGCTTCTATTGCAATTTGCCCCTTTGTCCGGCGACGAGGTTTGTAAGGTAGGTAAAGATCTTCTAACGTCGTTTTGCTCTCGGCTTTCTGAATACTTTCTTTAAGTGCTTCAGTAAGTTTTCCTTGCTCGTCTATCGATTTTAAAATGACGTCGCGCCGTTCTTGCAACTCTCTTAAGTAGGTCAAACGCTGTTCTAGCGTACGCAACTGTGTATCGTCTAATCCTTGCGTGACTTCTTTCCGATAGCGAGCAATAAAGGGAACGGTAGCACCTTCATCAAGTAGGTTTACCGCAGCGGTAACTTGTGAAGCTTGAACGCTGAGCTCTTCAGCTATTTTATTGATAATCATAAGTCGCTCTAAGATACAAACAATTCGCGCTGGATGTTGCGAATTGGCGCTGCTCCAACATTTATAAAGTGCAGCGTCTAAATTAAAAAATGGCGCGATAATTATATCATCGCGGTATAGGGAAAGTCGTGTGTCCACTCCCCCTCTAAAAATTTTTAAAGCACATTTATTAGTGCTATAGCTTGTCAGTGCTGTCGTACCAAATACGATTTATCCACCATGCTTTAGTGCCAGTGTCGGTTACCACTACAAACTCGTCATCTTCTTCTTTGCCAACTAAAGCGCGCGCCATTGGAGAATCTATTGAAATGTAGTCTTTCCGCCCAAAAATTTCATCGTAACCAACAAGGCGCAAGGTCATTAACGTACCGCTTTCGTTTTCAATCTCAACCCATGCGCCAAAGAAAACCCTGCCCTCTTGTTGAGGATCATAATCCACTACTTTCAGGTTTTCTAAGCACTTGCGTAAATAACGAACGCGTCTGTCTATTTCGCGCAGCTTTTTTTTGTTGTATTGATAGTCAGCATTTTCGCTTCTATCACCAAGGCTTGCAGCCCATGTGACTTTTCGCGTTATTTCTGGGCGTTCTTCTCGCCACAAAAAATCAAGTTCCTGCTTCAACTTTAAATACCCTTTACGGGTAACTAACGGTGTTTTCACAATGCTCCACACGCTCAGTGATTAACTCAACTAGGTTATGAGGGTTATCTAACAAAACCCAATATTTTAGTGTAACAAAACAAAATAAATGTATGCCTATTGAACATAAACTATACGCGCCTTGCTCTCGTATAAAAGAATGTAAAACAAAGGAGACAAGGTGATGCACAATCAAGATCCGCTCTTAAAGACAGTAAAGCGAAGTAGCAGCGCCGTCCAAGCTACCGGTGCGCTGTTAGGTTTTTTATTGTTTTTAAGCGGAGGCTCGCTGCTTCTTTACGTATTATTAGACATTGTCATTCGGCTAGAAAGTTTTCACACAGTCTTCTTTTTAGTCCTCGGCATCGCGCTATATAAACTAGGGCGAGCAGTATTACATCACTTCGCAACGTTCAAAGTTCACGCAGAGAGAAGACGCGTGCCACATCGATAAAATAATTCGTTCTAACACGACATTTTTAAGGCAAAATCGTTACATAAAAGGTAGCCACTTTAAGTGATTTTTGTCGAGTTTATACTATGCTTTAAAGGTGATTCGAGGCACCCAGCAAATTGAATAACCCACTTTATTATTTGGGTACGCGCGTGGTAGAAACACCACTTGCTCGTAGGGACGAGGTAGGCAGGGATTACGCTGACTCAACAAAACAAAAAAGCCGACGCTCTGCGTCGGCTTTCTCTTATTGCTTCCTGTTACTCTTCGGTTGCTTCGGCTTGTGGTTTGACAACTTCAAGTAACTCAACGTCAAAGATAAGTGTTGAATTTGGTGTTATTGAACCAGTAGAGCGTCGGCCATAAGCAAGCTCTGAAGGAATGTGGAAACGGTATTTTGCGCCTTCTTTCATAAGCTGAACGCCTTCCGTCCATCCTGCAATAACTTGATTAAGAGGAAATTGCGCAGGTTCGCCTCGCTTATATGACGAATCAAATTCAGTACCGTCTAAAAGGGTGCCACGGTAATGCACCTTAACTAGGTCTGTTGCTTCAGGGCTTGCTCCCTCGCCTTCTGTTAATACTTCATATTGCAAACCAGAGTCGGTCGTTACAACGCCTTCGCGTTGACCGTTTTCCTCTAAATAAGCTAGGCCGGCTTCAATGTTCTTTTCAGCAGCTTCAGCGGCCATTTCTTGCTGCTTTGCACGCAATACTTCTTCACCTTGTTGAGCAATTTGTTGTATTTGCTCAGGAGTAAATTTAAGCGTGTCGTTAAGGCCATCATTAAAGCCCTGCTGAAGGGCAGCTTGATCAAGTGATAGCCCAAGTTGTTCTTGTTGTTCTGCGCGCGTGGTAACAAATAGTCCCATGCTTGCACCCATAGCATAAGCTTGCTTTTGAGCGTCTGTCATTTCTTCTGCTGAAACAGCAGTAACATTTGCACCTTCGGTGCCTGTAGAAGCGGCCTCATCAGAGGTGTTTGGCTGGCAAGCAAAAAGGCCTAACGCAGCAATTGTAGATAGGGCAACAAGCGACTTCTGCATAAAACTGTCTCCAATAATTATTATCATCATGCGTCTATGTCTATACTGCTGCATCTAAGGCAGTGTGCACGATAGTTAAAGATGCGTGATCCATGCTATGTTAAACCTAGCATTTACAAAGCGAAAGCCATTTGATTATGTTTAAACCTCAAATGTTCCTTAAAATTGTGTTACTCATCGCACTAGTTTGTAAACTCGTGGGATGCTCCGTTCCTGATACTACGCCAATTAAACAGTGGCGTCATGTTGAAGAAGGTGCTTATGCAGCAGATATATCAACAGATGGCAGTTTAGCTGTTGTATCGGGCGTTGATAATGGAATAAACGTGTGGCGCATTGGAGAAGATACGCCGCTGTATCACTGGGGGCACCAAGGAGAAGGCGACAATTTAGTTGTATCGGTCCATATAAGTGCTGACAAGCAATATGTTGTAACCGCCGATAGGGAGGCCTTCGCGCTGTGGAGCGTACAAACAGGTGAGCCAGAAGGCTTTTGGCGTATCGATGAGTCGAATATACGCGACGTAGTGGTTACGAATGGCGGAAGGGGAATTTTAGTTGCGCGATCTAACGGAAATATCATGTTTTTTGAGCCGAGAACCTCCCGTCGACTTGAGTTTCTTGGTCATACTGAAAAAGTAAACTCTATTGATATCTCGCCGAACGGTAAATTTGCCCTTTCAGGGGGGAATGACTATATCGCCTACTTGTGGAGCACTGAGACAGGGCAGATAATTCATACGTTTACTCATCCGACACGCGTAACAAAGGTTGCACTTGACGATTCTGGGCGCTTTGCATTTACGGCAGATAGCCAAAGTAAATCTCAGATTTGGGATGTTCAAACAGGACAGCCAGTTAGCGCTTTACAATACGCATCACGACAAAAAATGTTTACAGATGTAGAGTTTTCTAAAGATGGTAAGTACTTGCTTACTGGCTCGCCCTCTCGAAAAGTATATGTGTGGGATATTGTCACAGGAAAGGAACAACAAGCTATTCAGGTTGCGTCACGAGAAAACCTGTCGCCTCCTACCGCAGTTGTGTATGGCGTAGCCTTTATGTCAGATGGTAATATAGTGTCGTTGAGTAGTAGTGGGCTAGCAGAAGTCTGGCAACGTGAGAGGTAAAAAGCGCAATGAATGAAAGTCAGGAAAAAAAGCTTCAACAGGAGCTAGAGGCGGCAAACGCTTCTATTGAAGAATTACAAACCAAAGTGGCATTTCAGGAACATACTATTGAAGCGTTAAATGAAGCACTGTCATCGCAGCAAAAACAGCTTGATGACATCGCATTTAAAGTGCGACATGTTATTGATAGAGTGAAATCTATTGAGCCGTCTAATATTGCGAAACAATCAGAAGAAACCCCTCCTCCACACTACTAGCGCTCATTAACGGAGGCCGGTATGGTTTGGTCCTCTGTTTTATTGAGCTGATTTAGCTCAATGCTTTTTTCAATATCGCCTTTAAAAGCCTGAACAAACGCATTTTTTAGGATCGCTTTGAAGGCTTCCCAAGACTGCATTTCAGGGCTAGATAGATCTCCCTTAATGGGAATGCGCGTGGCAATTTGATCTTTACTCTGGTTTTCAAAAAGCTCGGTGATCAGCGCTGATATCGCTTCAACACTACCTTGGAAAAAGCCGTCGTCATCACGCTCAATATCCCCCTTCCAAGAAAATACCTCTACATTATGCAAAATGGGTTTCACGTAGCCTTTCACTTTCCCATCATCCGATGCAATTTCTGCCGCAAGCGTAAGTGTGCCGGCTTCCAGATCAAAGGGCGCATAGGTGTCTAACACGTTTTTGAAGTTCACCAAACCAACATTTTCGGCCTTAATATCAATGTCAAAGGTTGGGCTGGATGTCGCTGGATTAAGCTTGGCATTAATCTGCAATGTGCCTTGTGTAGCCGTTTGCCCAGTAACTTTTGCCGTGGCAATACGGGTATCGGATAGTGCGTCACTGTTAACCAAATTGGTAAGCACAACCTCAATATCGTGTAGTGAAATATCGATGGCCGGTGTGGTGTTTGGATTAGAAAAGTTAACGCGACCATTTTTTACGGTAAGCTCATCAATTCTAAGTGGAAATAATTGATCGGCAATAGATAGCCAATTTTCATTTTTGCCCGACTGACTTGCTGCATCCGTCCCGCCGTCTACAAAGTTTATCTCAGGTGTTTCAACCTTTACTTTGCCTACTGCAGCCCCTTTTATAAGTTGCGACCAAGCTAAGGTGAACTCGATGTAATCTACATTCACAAAAGGCCTGTCTACTTCGCCATTGGATTTGTACAAAACAACGTGTTCTAAGCTGTACGCACCGCGCCACAACATAATGTCAACATCCCCTACTCTTCCATCGTAGCGGGTAGACTGGCTTAATGTCTCATTAATGTACCACTGCACTGCATAGGGCATCGCAAGCCGCAAAACTAGCACAAGCAGTAAAAAAATAAGAACATACGTTGAGATATGGGTTTTTCCGTTCACCTTTTGCTCCTTAGCTTATGAAGTTTGTACCTTCATTTGGCATGTAGGATCAGGCTTAAAGAAATGAAATTCGTAAAAAGGTTAAGTTGCGGCGATGGTATTACGCCAATTTTCTATTCAAAAAGGAGCATTGAATACGATCAAATCAGCGCTACTGAGGAGAATTAACGTGTTCCAAAAGAGGCACTTTGCCTTACCAACAATCGTGTATTAATGAGGTTTAAAAATACCGATAACGTTTTCATTTTCACGTGTTGCTTGGCTTACCTTGTCATCAGTTTGTGCTTCGTTGTAGCCGCAGGCTACACACTCAAGTTTCTCTACGTTATTTTCAAAGTATAAAGAAATAGTATCTAGCGCTTTGCATTGCGGGCATGTAGCACCAGCAACAAAACGACGTCTTACATTCTTCGACATACTTACTCCTTTGGTTATTTTGGTACTAGGGCGTGTTGATATTTGTTCCGCCTGAATTATTTAGATTTCTAAAACACATGCGGGGCGCTTCAATCAAAGCGCGTTTATCTCGAACAAAATTTCTACAGCGAACATCAACACGCTTTAATTATACCGTCAAATACCAAGTGATGATCAGCTTTTAGCTTAAGTTTTTGATATTATGTTTTCCGTTGTTCGCGCATTATTAGAAAGGCACTTTGCATTTCTAACTTTTCGCATATGTGAGAATAGTGTTTTAGCTGTCGTTTGTTGTTTCATCATAAGGTTATTCATGATCAAGCTCTCTAATGTGTCTTTGTTACGTGGCAGAAAAATGCTGCTGGAAGATGCGTCTGCCCAAGTTTTTCCTGGTCACAAAGTGGCGCTTATCGGTAGCAATGGCTGCGGAAAATCAACGCTATTTGCGTTGCTAAGAGGTGAGTTAAGTGTTGACGCTGGAGATTGCAGTGTGCCCAGCGACTGGCGAATTGTGAGTGTGGCGCAAGAGACACCCGCATCGCATCGAACAGCAATTGAATACGTTATCGATGGTGACCAGCATTTACGTGCGCTTCAAGCGCAGCTTAACGACGCTGAAGCAGCTGAAGATGGTGTGTTAATAGGTCAGCTTCATGGCCAACTAGAGCAATCGGGCGCCTATGACGTTGAGTCTCGCGCAGCCACCATTTTATCGGGGTTAGGTTTTACTAACGGACAGCTAAATGCACCGATAACCGACTTTTCTGGAGGTTGGCGTATGCGTTTGAACTTAGCCCAAGCTTTGCTTTGTCCCTCTGATCTTCTGTTGCTTGATGAGCCGACTAACCACCTCGATCTCGACGCGGTCATATGGTTAGAAAAGTGGCTGCAGCGCTACACGGGAACCCTGCTGTTAATTTCTCACGATAAAGCGTTTATCGACAATACAGTTGCGCAGATTATTAGCGTGGAACAACAGAAATTAATCGCTTATACCGGAAATTATTCATCCTACGAAACTCAGCGTGCAGAGCGTATTCGACTGCAGAACTTGGAATTTGAAAAACAACAACAAAAGGTTGCGCACCTCAATTCCTTTATTACTCGATTTAAAGCTAAGGCAAGCAAAGCAAAGCAGGCGCAAAGCCGAATAAAACAGCTAGAAAAAATGGAAATGCTGCTACCTGCTCACATGGCGAGCCCATTTAGCTTTGAGTTTGCTACGCCCACTGCATTGCCTAATCCATTAGTTCAAATGGAAAAAATACAGTTAGGCTATGCAGAACGTATTGTACTTGAGCAGGTAAAGCTCAACTTGGTGCCGGGAAGCCGTATTGGACTGCTCGGGAGAAATGGTCAAGGTAAGTCAACGCTTATTAAGCTTCTTGCCGGAGTGCATGCGCCAAAACAGGGGATTTTTAATGCGGCGAAAGGGTTGAAAATAGGCTATTTTGCTCAGCATCAGTTAGAAACATTAGACGCTAATGCAACACCACTATTGCATCTTCAACGTCTTGATGAAAAAGCGACAGAGCAGCAGCTTCGAGATTACCTGGGCGGCTTTGGGTTTAATGGAGACGAGGCACTTGCTCCCGTGGCGCCGATGTCGGGAGGTGAAAAAGCGCGATTAGTACTTGCGCTTATCGTATATCAAAAACCAAATCTACTGCTGCTAGATGAACCCACTAACCATTTGGATTTGGAAATGCGCCATGCGTTGAACATTGCCCTACAGGGCTTTGAAGGCGCCATGGTACTTGTATCGCACGATAGGTTTTTACTGTCATCAGTATGTGAAGACTTCTACCTAGTCGACAGCGGTTCAGTAGAACCGTTTAAAGGTGATTTGGACGATTATCGCGATTGGATTTTGAAGCAACAAGCCGCTGAAAAGGCAAAGGCAAACAGTGATGCTAAAGACGACGCAATACTTGCATCAGGAGATATGGCTAAGACTGATCGCAAAGTTGATAGAAAGGAAGAAAAGCGTCGGGAAGCTGAGTTTAGGCAGAAAATTGCACCATTTAAAAAAGCGGTTGAAAAACACGAAAAAGCGATTGAAAAACATCAAAGTTCACTAAGCGATGTTGAACTCGCGCTATCAGACACAGATCTGTACAGTGAAGAGAGAAAAACCGAGCTTTTGCAATTGCTGGATAAGCAGGCATTGCTGAAACAGCAATTAGAAGAGGAAGAAATGGCATGGCTTGACGCTCAAGAGCAAATAGAGCTGGCACGAGAGGAGTTTGAGGCAACCAATGCATAAATTAACTGCTGAGCGTTTTTGGCAATACAGCCTTGCACGCTACAAAACTCAAGACATTGCGGCTCTCTCTTTGCTATTACAAGACAATCATGGTGTAAATGTAAACGTTATGCTGCTTATCTGTTGGTGTATTGAGCACGGTGTTGTGATCAATTTTATGCAGTTGAAAACGGTCATAGACGCTGCAAATATGCATGAAGCAGGGCTAATATCTCATCGAGAAAAACGTAAATTAGCGCACCCCGACAAGGGGGGAGACAAGTCTGGTTACGAAGCGTTAAAAGCCCAAGAATTAGTGCTGGAACAGCATCAACAAGCTGATATCGTTAATGCATTTAATTCACTTTCGCTTACCGTAATACCTACCCGTGATGTTAATACTGACAATGCCGTGCTCAATGCATCTATCGCGTCTTTTATTAACGTCTATGCGTTACGAGAAAACGCACAAGCACGCAGTCTATTTAGTACCGTTTTGAAACAGTTACCGCAACGAGAAAAACAATAAGTAGTGACAATGAGTAAATCAGCCCTAGTACATGGAAAAATTATTAAAAGTAGCTTTAGTGTGTCACGGTGGGCTAAAAACCGTCACGTACAAACCATCTGGCCGCGCTTTATTCAAAAGCGTTTGCCCTTGTCTTACGAGATGGAACGGCTAACGCTTCCCGATGACGACTTTGTGGATGTCGCCTGGGGGCCAAAACCTAATGAAATGTCGGGCATTGTCGTTATGTTTCACGGCTTAGAGGGAAGCATTAAGTCGCATTATGCAAATGACATGATGGCTCAGATGTCGGTTAACGGATGGCAAGTGGTTATGATGCACTATCGCGGATGCAGCGGCGTACCAAATCTAAAGGCAAGGGCATACCACAGCGGTGAAACGGAGGATCCTAGCTTTTTCTTAGATTACTTACACAACAAGTTTCCCCGAATTCCTAAGGTTGCAATAGGTTTTTCATTAGGGGGAAATATGCTGCTAAAATTATTGGGTGAGAATCCTGCACAAAAGTGGCTTAAAGCGGCTGTTGCTATATCGTCTCCGCTCAAGCTTTCAGAATGCGCAAAGTCTATAAATCAGGGCTTTTCGCGGGTATATCAAAAATACCTATTAACCAGCATGAAAAATACCTTGCGCAAGAAAATGGAATACATTGACTACCGCAAACTTATTCAGCTTACCAAAAATGATGTTGATAACATTCACAGTTTTACGCAGTTTGATGAGAAAATAACAGCACCATTACACGGCTTTGCCGACGCGCAAGATTATTATGAAAAATGCAGTGCTTATCATTTTTTAAGTGCGATACACTGCCCGACATTGGTTTTGCACAGTATCGATGACCCCTTTATGAATCACCTGATTATACCGAAAGAAGATGAACTCGCCCGTAACGTTACCCTTGAACTGAGCGAAAGAGGTGGTCATGTGGGGTTTATGCAAGGCTCGATACTGAATCCAACAGTATGGCTACATGAGCGAGTTAAGCGGTTTGTCAGCGATATTTTACCTGTCGACAGTACATGTAGCTATGTGAAGTAGGCAAAGCGTTAACCAACAAGTCACGGGACAAAAGCGCATATGATCATACCTATCGACGCACTTGAAGCTGAAACTCTATACAGCCTAGTAGAATCCTTTGTACTGAGAGAAGGCACTGACTATGGTGAACAGGAAGTTGAGCTTAGTACCAAAGTAAATCAAGTTATAGAGAGGCTCAAAAGTGGTGAAGCCGTACTGGTTTATTCAGAACTGCATGAGAGCGTAGATATTAAACGCAAAGAAGAAATACAAACCGAAGAAGACGCACAGTAAACCAATAAAAAAGCCGGGTCGAGCAACCCGGCTGACCTTCCTGAGGAGAGGGAGGTTTAAAACGCGTAGCGAGCCGTAACCTGCATGATATCTAGGTCGTCAATAAACTTATAGCTGGCACCTACGGCCCATTGAGGTGTTATGTAGTAGTTTGCACCAATTTTAAATGTAGCTTCACCATCATCTACATCGTAGTAACCTACCTCGCCAGCCAGCTCAACTTGTTCAGTTAGCATTGAACGTAAACCCGCATTAATGCTATAGCCTGTATCGTCCTCTACGTCGCCATCAACGCGTTCAACGTTAGCGCCGACATAAGCGTCCGTTGAAGCGTTTACTGGAATTCGGTATCCGGCACCAACAGTCAGCATGTTAAAATCAAAATTGCCTTCTTCAAAAAAACTGTACTCGCCGTTCAAAAACCAGTTGCTATTTAATAGGTATTTACCGTTTACGGTTAGGCCGTCAGGTTCAAACGACTCATTGTCGTCAAAATCCATTTTAGTGTAACCACCTTCTACATAGCGCCAATCTGGCTTGTCAGCCATTGCAGATAAAGAAAACGTTGTTGCCGTAAATGCAGCAAGTAGTGTGATTGTTTTACGCATGTGATAACTCCTAATGTTCACAATGTCACGGTGCGCTAGCAAAAAAAGCGCTTAACTTTTTAACCTGTCGCGTCTTCCCAAACTCACGTTTTGCTATTACGCAAAGCTGAGCAGATATCACGCACCTTTGTATTCGCATCCAGGTAAGGCGTGTAAACGCCTTTCCAAAGCTTTTCCAACCTTGTGCAAATTGCAAAGGCTTTGCCAAAAACCGCCGAACCTTAAAGTTTTCTTGGCTTATGCTTTTAAGTGGCTGTATTTTATATAAAAAATATTTAGCCCCTCTTTCCCGTAGCCGATTCTTAATCGCCTTTTCAGTGGATCATGACAAGTTGGCATAGATAACTGTCGCTAATAACCAACACATATCCTTTTGTCTAAGAGGTCGGACAAATTTACACCGTGTAGCCAAGCTGAAAACAGAGTTATTGAATATTCTAACCGTCAGATATGTATGGATTTTTTAAATTTCATGATGCGGTGTTTCGTATTGGAACATCTTTTGCTGAGACACTGGTGTGTTACCGACCATTCGCTTATGCCGTTTACGGCAAGGATTGGGGAAAACCCGAAGAGCGAATAAGAAAGGGATCTTGTTCCAAGTAGGCCATCACTATTCAGCCGAGCATGGGAAAGATGATATCGAGCACCTTTCTTGTGGTTTTGAAAAAGCAATGTTGCTTTTCCCTCAATCGGTAACGTTGTTTTCATAAGGAGAGGACAAATGGTTGTGCCAGTTTCTACTATACAAAAAAGCCGCAAGCGCGGTATTTCTCGAATGCTATGGGTTATTGCGAGCGTTTTTGTATTCGTTCCTATTCACGCAAGCTTTGCAGTTGAAGTAAATGACAGTAATCAGCCTCACAAATTGTCTCCTATACTGCAGGGCGTTATTGATGATGCCAAATTGTCAGCAAGTGAAGGCTATGAGCAAGATGATCATGGATTAAATGACAAACTTAAAGACATCGATTACACCACGTATCGCTCAATCCGATTTAAGCCTGAGCAGAGCTTGTGGCATGGGAAAAATGATTATGAGCTACAGTTTTTTCACCCGGGCTTTTTGTATGAGTATCCGGTTACCATCCACACTATCGGCAGCGACAACAAACCTTCACATCTAGCTTTTGACAATGACATGTTTCGCTATGACGGACGAGCAGCAGAGCTTTCTGGGTTGACGGATGAAAAATCAGGCTTTGCCGGTTTTCGTATTCATTATCCTATTAAGAACGAAGCGTATAAAGATGAATTCGCCGTGTTTTTAGGCGCGTCGTACTTTCGGTTGGTCGGTAAGAACCAAGTTTATGGAATCTCTGCGCGAGGGCTGGCTATTGATACTGCATTAGCAAAAGGTGAAGAGTTTCCGCACTTCACAGAATTTTGGATCATTGAACCGAAAAAGGGTCAACCAATCACTCTTTACGCGCGTCTTGAAAGCCCATCGGTTGCGGGCGCATACAAATTTACTATCCAGCCAGATGTTGATACATCGGTTCAGGTAGAGAGTTGGCTTTTTGCCAGAGAAGATGTGAATAAGCTTGGCGTTGCACCGTTCACCAGTATGTTTCTCTATGGCGAAAATACGCAGAAACGCCACGACGATTATCGCCCCGAGGTACACGATAGCGACGGTGTATTAATGGTAACGCATGCGGGCGAGGAAATCTGGCGCCCCTTGACAAACCCTGCACGATTACAAGTCACGTCCTTGAGTGACAACAGCCCCAGAGGTTTTGGCGTGCTACAGCGAGACGGTGAATGGCACAATTATTTAGACGCCGAAGCAAATTACCATCTTCGACCTGGGCTGTGGGTTACACCGCAACAAGGGTTTGAGGAGGGTCGCTTAGAAGTTGTTGAAATTCCTACTAAGTCTGAGATACACGACAATATTGTTGCGTTTTGGACACCGAAAAAGCCCTTTAAAGCCGGAGAGTCTCTTTACTTTGCGTATGAGCTAAAAACGGTAGAGCAAAACCCTTTCGTAAGCAAATTAGCATCGATTGTGCGTACCCGCCAGGGGCAGGCCGTACTGCCGGGCGATGAATTTAAAGATGAGAGTTTGAATACGACAAGACAGTTTAGTATCGACTTTAGCGTGCCGGAAAACGTGCAATTTAATAGCGATAAAATGAAGTTAGTAATGAGTGTGACAAATGGCGCCATTTCGCAGCAGCGGTTATATCCCGTGGCTGATGGTCAAGAGTGGCGGGCAACATTCTTAGTCAATCCAAAAGAAAATCAAACGGTTGATATGCGCGCTTACATTGAGAAAGACGGCGAGCGTGTTAGTGAGGTGTGGAATTATGTCTATCAACCTAAAAAGTAAACCTCACACTGCTGTGTTGGTGGAACAGAAATCTACAGCAGTATCTGAAGGCGTTGACGGAAACAGGTCACAAAAGCGTTTACATGACACTGTGCGAGCAAGTCATAAAATTATCAAAGGAGAGCATATGCGTTTGTTATTCATGGCGATGCTAGTAATTCCAAGTACGGCACTGGCTGGTTGGAGTTTGTATGAAATATTTCTTCCAAACGGCTTAACAAATTTAGAAATAGCACAGTTAGGATTGGGATTAACCCTGTTTGCATGGCTGTGTATGGCGTTTTGGACAGGCATTATTGGTTTTGTTTTACAGCTGTTCAATATTGACCCCTTAAGCTTAAGAAAGAATCAAGCAACCCCTGACAGCGTGGTGCCGCTAACGCAGCGTCATGCTGTGGTCATGCCCGTTTATAACGAAGACACTCGCCGTATCATGGTTGGCTTTGAGGCGTGTGTTCGAGAAATTATCGAAGGCCAAAATGCAGATAACTTTGACTTCTATATGCTAAGTGACACGAGAGATGCGGAAAAAGCTGACGCAGAACTTCGTGCTTTTAATCGCTTACAAAAGCGTTTAGGTCACGCTTCATCGCGAGTATTTTATCGTCGCCGTGAGCAAAACTCTCACCGTAAAGTTGGAAATTTGAAGGAGTTTTGTGAACGCTGGGGCGGAAACTATGAATCGATGATTGTACTTGATGCTGACAGCGTAATGAGCGGTGAGCGGATGGAGGATCTCGCCCGCCGTATCGAGCAAAATCCCGATACGGCGCTTGTTCAAACGATCCCTATGCCCGTGCGACAAAATACGTTTTTTGGCCGTTTTGTTCAGTTTGCCGCCCACCTATACAGCCCAATGTTGGCTACAGGTCTCTCTTTTTGGCAAACAGACAGTGCAAACTACTGGGGGCATAATGCGATTATACGGATAGCGCCTTTCATGCAACATTGCGGGCTACCCACTCTCGAGGGGCGTGCGCCTTTTGGTGGAGAAATTTTAAGCCATGATTTTGTAGAAGCTGCGCTGCTGCGTCGTGCGGGCTGGCATGCCTACCTTCTGACAGACATGACGGGTAGCTACGAGGAAGTGCCTAGTAATATTGTCGACTATGCAATTCGTGACCGCCGCTGGGTTCAAGGCAATATCCAGCATCTTGGCCTGCTAAAGGTTAAAGGGCTAAAAACGGCCAATCGCCTGCATTTTTTATTTGGCGCGTTCGCATATATTTCGTCACTCATCCTTTTTTGCATGTTGGCACTAGGAACGGTCGATGCGCTTATCCGTGCGACCTCGGTCCCCGAGTTTTTTGTTAGTGAGTACCAACTTTTCCCCAGTTGGCAGATAGCTCGTCAGGATATGATGATGGTTACCATGTGGGGAACCGCTGCGTTACTCTTCTTGCCCAAATTACTCGGTATTGCTTTAGCCTTGATAAAGCGTCGTGATGAATTTGGCGGTGCATGGTCGTTGCTAAAAGGCGCAGCGATCGAGGTGGTTATGGCTGTGCTTATAGCGCCCCTAATGATGTTTTATCATAGCTACTTTGTGATCAGTGTATTAATAGGGCACTCAGTCAAATGGGAAGCGCAAGAAAGAGAAGGTCGAAAGGTGCCGTGGAGCGTAGCGATAAAGCATACGCAAATTATGAGTTGCTTAGCGGTTGCGTGGGGAGTGACAACATTTTATTTCACACCTTCGTTATTTATGTGGCTGTTACCTGTGCTTGTTGGAATGGTCTTAGCAGCGCCGGTAATTCGCATTACCAGCAGTGACAGTTTAGGCGTCACCATGCGCAAGTGGGGGGTATTTGTTATCGACCAAGAGGTAAATGAGTGTAAAGCGCTGAAACGATTGCGAGTAGCAATGCGCTATTTCGCTGTATCCCAGCATAAGGCCGTTGTGCCTGTGTTGCCCGACAGTTTGTGGCTAACTATGCCAGAGCAAATGCTCAATCAAAAACCCCTACCGATGCGTCCGGCCTTGCCTGGAAGTGCCTGAACCGCACTGTAGCGCATGTAAAAACGCCGCATCTATGCTCTCAAGATGCGGCTTTCTGTGTTTCTTACTGTTTAAACGTTACAGAGAATGTTACTGGTACGGTGGTAGTAATACTGTTAAGGCCTGCTATTTTTTGCAGTGCAGCAACCCCTTCTGCTAACCCAAAAGACTCTGCTTTAATGAGAGTAGGAGCCGTTGTTGAAACAGTTAATCGCTCGTCATCAACCGCACTTGCCGTTACAGAAAATGAGGTGGGTACGGCTTTACCATGAAGTGTAAGAATACCGTCAACTTTTCCACTGACAACTTGTCCTTTTTTAAGGTTTTGCATTGTCTTGGGAAGCGACGCTTCGAATGTTGCTTCTGAAAACGTTTTAATATTAAACAGCATCTCCTGCATTCGCTTATTACGAATGTCTATTGCTGTATTCACTGACGCTAAATCGACCGCAACACGAAGCTTGCCATCATCACTTAAATTTCCAGTGAAACTATCGAAACTATGTACTTCGGTAACTTGAGCATTCTTGGTTGATAGAAAATGTAGCGCGCTAGAGGCTTCATCAAGGCGCCAATCTGCAGATGCAGGTAATGCAATTGCAGTTGCCATCAAGGCTGCTGATAATGCGCGAGTGCGGTTCGCCATCATAGATCTACTCCTATAAATAGTTGGTATACTGCTGGCAGAGCAACGGGCATTGGTAATCAACGCGGTAGCGCGTTATACGTTAGAACCCCAAAGTGCCTGATTTGCAGCGACAAATGTAATACGACTTAGTCGCGGTGCAGGTTTACAAAGTCATCATACTGGACAACGTCTTGCCATGGCACTCTTTGATCGCCCATTACCACAAAATCTGGGTTCTCTAACGAATGGCGTTGATTATAAGTCAGCGGTTCAAAATTTGCCGCTGCTATACTTCCCCCCGCCTCAGAAACAATACACTGGGACGCCCCAGTATCCCATTCTCCAGTGACGCCTATACGCATAAATACATCCGCTTTCCCTTCAGCGATAAAACAAGCCTTCAAAGAACAACTGCCTAGCGGCAGCGTTTGATAAATGCGTTTTGCACACATTCTACTTAGCACTTTTTCACGTGACTGACGGCGACTTATCGCAATCATTACGACACTTTCAGAGGGGTCATCCAGTTTTCGTACACGTATTCTTTGCTCGCCATCTGGAGATGATTTGTAGGCACCCTTACCTTTTTGCGCAAAATAAAGTGATTGTCCTGGTGGCCAAAAAATAACGCCGATGGTCGGTTGATTATTTTCGATAAGCGCTATATTTACTGCGAAATCGCCACTTCGGGCAATAAACTCTTGTGTTCCGTCTATTGGGTCAATAAGCCAATAGCGCTCCCAATGCTGACGCTCTTCTAAACTTGCATGCTTATTTTCTTCAGAGAGAATAGGAATATCCGGTGTCGCCGCTTTTAGTCGCTTATTTATAATATCGTTTGCCAGGTAGTCTGCACTGGTGACAGGCGACTCATCATCTTTTTGATAAGCTTCAAACTCACCTTTATCATATACGTTAAGTACAGCTTCTCCTGCTTCTACAGCAATCGCTTTTGCAAGTTCTAATAAATTAGCATGGGCGTCATCGGGCATAGTTTATTGTTCCTTAAGCCACTTTTGGGCTAAAAACAGTGCCGCAATACAGCGGGCTTCAACAAAGTCTTCTCGTGCAAGTAAAGCATCAGCTTCCGATAAAGGCCAGTGGATAACCTCTAGCGGTTCGGGCTCATCACCTTCTAAACATTGCGGATACAAATTTTTAGCAATAACAATCGTCATATTAGCGTTGAAGAACGTAGGCGCCATACTGACTTTGTGCAGTTCTACTAAATCGTTAGCGGCAAAACCTGCTTCTTCCTGCAACTCGCGGTTGGCAGCCTCTAGTGCGGTTTCTCCCGGGTCGATAAGCCCTTTTGGAAATCCTAATTGATATGAGTGTGTGCCAGCAGCATATTCTCGGATTAATATAAGCGTATCGTCGTCAAGCATGGGCACAATCATCACTGCCCCGCGACTTCCCCCCGCCATACGCTCGAACTCTCGGGTCTCGCCGTTAGAAAACTCAAGGTCAAGGCGTTCTACCCTAAAGAGTTTGCTCTGTGCGACAATTTCACGAGAATGGATGTGCGGCAGTTTTTTGTTCGGATCAATTTTCGACATGTCTATTGCTACAACTTTGTTATCATACGTTCACAGAATCTAGCTTACTTCATTATAAGGAAAATCGCTTGCCCTTTCTGCCTTGGAATGAAATCGAAACCGTGCTGCTTGATATGGACGGCACCCTTTTAGACTTGCATTACGACAATCAATTCTGGTTGACCCATTTACCAAAACGTCTTGCGCAAATCCGTGGTATCAGTGAGGCGCAAAGTCGCGCTGAAATGACGAAGCGTTACGACGCTGTTTTTGGTCAACTACAGTGGTATTGTTTAGACTACTGGGCGGAGTCACTATCATTGGATTTAGAAACGGAGTTTATGCCGCTTAAGCGAGAGCTAGCGCATTTATTAAAGCTTCGTGATGACACCATTCCCTTTTTGAAAGCACTCCATGAATCTGGCAGGCAGGTTGTGCTGGTGACTAACGCGCACCCTAATAGCCTTGCGTTGAAACTGGAGTACACACAGCTGGACGCGCACATCGATCACTTAATTTCTACTCATGAATTTGGCGTGACTAAAGAGTCGCAACTGTTGTGGAAACGATTACAAGAAAGCGTTAAGTTTGAAAATAACCGAACCCTTTTTGTTGATGATTCTCTACCTATACTCACGGCGGCTCAGACGTTTGGAATTAAGCATTTACTAGCAGTGGACAATCCAGACAGTCAATTGCCCAATCGCAATATTACGGAATTTCCTGCCGTTCGCGATTACCGCCTAATGATAGCCGACATTTTATCTCACCCTCATCAACAAAACGGAGCGGGTTGACCGATGCTCTCTGACACTATTTTTGTAGGCTCTACAAACCCGGTAAAAGTAAATGCTGCGCAAAATGCACTGTCCGACACGCTTGAACATGATTTCGACGCGCAGGGAATTGAAGTACCAAGTGGCGTGGCCGACCAGCCGATGACGGAAGAAGAAACGCGTTTAGGTGCAATAAATCGCATTAAAGCTATGCTAGCGCAGCACCAAGGTGGTTTAAGTGATGCGTGGTACGTCGCCATTGAAGGCGGTGTAGACGTTTTCGAAGACGGCCCTGCCACATTCGCTTTTGTGGCAATTTATCATGAAGGACATTGGTCGGTAAGTCGCAGCGCAAGCTTGCCTTTACCTGTCAGTGTGTTTCAAGCGCTTCAGCGAGGTGAGGAGCTCGGAAGAGTGATGGACCGCCTTTTCGATACCGTAAATGTAAAGCAAAAAGGTGGAGCAATTGGGTTACTAACCCTTAATCATGCTACTAGGCAGAGTGTGTATGAAGTTGCTTTAACACTGGCTATGGCAAAATTTCATTTCCCTGATTTATACACAGATTAAATAAAAATCCGCCCGTTGTTAACGGGCGCTTTACGTTAAGTGAATACTGCTTTGCAATCTTTACCAAGTTAAGTAATCTTTTCTGATCAAAATCGCCCTCGCCGTAGTTTACTTTTTAAATAATTTAATTAAGCCATTGTTTTTAAACGACTTGTTTTGTTTGGCTTTTAAGTTGCACCCTTGTTGAACCAAATGGAATAAGGAGTGTGAAAATGAGCGAAACAATTAACACTTATAACCCTGCTACGGGTGAAAAAATCGATCACTATCATTTAATGTCGGCTGATGATGCCGAGCAAGCCGTGACACGCTCACAAGAAGCGTATTTGAACTGGCGAAGAACCTCTTTTGAAACACGAGCAGATTTATTTAACAACCTTGCTGATTTAATGGAAGAGCGTATTGACGACCTAGCAAGTTTGATGACAAGAGAAATGGGTAAAGTGACTGCTCAAGGCAAACAGGAAGTACAGTTATGTGCTGAGATTTGTCGATATACTGCTGAGCATGGGGCAGATATACTCGAAGATGAACACAGGATTTTCGAAGGTGGTCGTGCCATTATCACCTATCAACCCATTGGTGTCATTTTGGGCATTCAGCCATGGAACTTCCCCCTTTATCAAGTGATCCGTTACAGTGCATCAAATATCATGGCAGGTAATACAACTGTACTCAAACACGCTAAGAATGTGTTTGGTATGGCGATGGCTATACAGCAATTGTACGAAGACGCCGGTTTCCCAAAAAATGTATATCAATCACTGCTGATTGGCGGCAGTACAGCAAGCGATCTTATTAAACACAAATACGTTCGCGGTGTGACATTTACCGGCAGTGATGAGGTGGGTAAACAAGTTGCAAAAGAAGCGGCAAGCTTATCGAAAAAAACGGTTATGGAGCTTGGCAGTAACGATGCCTTTCTAGTGCTAGCCGATGCCGATATCGATCACGCTGTGGAAATGTGTATTCAAGGGCGGGTTATAAATAATGGTGAAACGTGTGTGGCAGCCAAACGTTTCGTTATCGTAGACAGCGTTTACGAAGAGTTTAGAGACAAATTTATTGCGCAGTGTAAAAAACTGAAAGTTGGTGATCCCACTGACGAAAACACAGACCTTGGACCAATGGCGCGAGAAGATTTACGCGACGAATTACACGAGCAAGTTAAAACGTCGGTAGAGAAAGGCGCTGCGCTTTCTTTAGGTGGTGAAGTGCCAGACTCTGAGGGTTATTTTTATCCTATCACTGTTTTAGAGGATGTGGCTCCGGGCATGCCCGCTTACGATGACGAGTTGTTTGGGCCCGTTGCGTCATTAATTCGTGTAAGAGATGACAAACAAGCGATGGAAGTAGCGAATGACTCACGTTATGGCCTAGGAGGCGGTATTTTTAGTAGCGATACCGATAAAGCGATTACTCTGGCTAAAGACGAATTTGACACGGGTATGGTGAATATTAACGGATATTCGCTTGCGCAGCCCAATTTGCCGTTTGGCGGTGTGAAAGACAGTGGCTATGGCAGAGAACACGGCGGCTACGGCATGCGTGAATTTGTTAATATTAAAACAATTATGGTGGCTGAAAGTGCGTCAGAGTAGCGAATGGTTTCATGCTTGAAGCTACGCGCATTTTGGTCAAGCTAGGTTAATTGTAAGCGGCAGAAAGCCCTACCGCTTACAAATTAGACCTAAGTTTCTCAACACCGAAGGATGGTTTATACCATCCTTTTTGGAAGGTGACGGAAAAGCGGTTATGGCATTACGCCTAATGAGATGAAGTGTGAAATAAAGAAGGCTTTTGAAGGGTCTTTTATTAGATGATGCAACGTTAACGGTTCGCAATGAGTACACCTAAGGATAAAGTGATGATGAGTACACCCGGCCAACACGCCATAGCCCCAATGTCACGATGCGCTCGTTTTTGTCGTCGCTATTGTTCACCAATTAACCCCTTAAGTTTACTGGTATTGCTTACAGGGCTGAGTAGCTTTGCAGGTTTGGCGTTTGCGCAACACCCTTCTGGGGAAAAAAGTATTTCCTCTACCGCTGAGCAATGTCATGGTGTTGCGGTTCAGGTGTTGGGCTCAGGAGGCCCTGAGCTTGATGATGGACGCCACTCTTCATCATACATCGTGTATGTAGAAGATGAAGCTCGCCTTCTGGTAGACGTTGGAAGCGGAAGCAGCACTCAATTTGGCGCCGCAGGTGCAACGTTCGATTCTGTAGACGCAATATTGTTATCTCATCTGCACACAGATCACGCTGCTGACTTGCCTAGTTTTATTAAGGGTAGTTTCTTCACAAAAAGAGACAAAAACCTCACGATATATGGGCCCGCTGGGAATACCGTTATGCCTTCGACTCAGCAATATGTTGAGGCTTTGATTGGGAATGAGGGAGCTTACCGCTATCTTTCCTCGTATATGACGCCCGGCAGAGAAGACTATTTTATTGAAACAGAAACGGTGGGTAAGGCAACGCTAGATGCGCCATTTGAAGCCACCATTAGAGATAATTTGTCGGTGCAAGCAGTAAATGTGAAGCATGGCCCCATACCTGCACTCGCGTGGAAAGTGTCAGTAAACGGCTGTGTAGTTGTTTTTTCTGGTGACACCAATGATAAGGCAGGCACGCTTGCAACACTCGCTCAAAATGCGGATCTACTGGTATTGCATAATGCTATTGACGATCATGCAGGTGATGTCGCTAAAAATCTTCATATGACGCCCAAGCAGCTTATTGCTATAGCCAAAGCGTCTGCCGCAAAACGTGTGCTGATATCGCATATCATGAAGCGCAGTGAGCCTGGCTTACAGGCACTTACCGAGGCAATTGCGGTAGTCGCCCCGGGTCGGGTTTATGCGGCAAAAGATTTAATGACGATAACATTGCAGTCAAATGGCGTAGATTAATAATGGTATATTAACTTACTGTGGTTGTTTCTCGCTTATGCTGAGTTGGGTTCAGGCAATAAAAGAGGAATAGATAAAGCGCATTTAAAAACTAAATGCGCTTAAAAATAAGTATTTATTGCGGGGCGAAAGGCAGAGGAATTGGCGTACCATTTATGTTCGCTTTACCATCCTTAAGCTCTACAACTGTTTCGTAGCCGCCTTCGGTTTCTTTAATAAAGCCTTGTTGCGTGAACACATCTAACATCATTGGAACTTGCTGTTTAGCTGCTGCTTCCACTTCCTCTTGTGTCATATCTTGCGCTTGAGGGCTTGCCATAATTTGACTTACCATGTAACCAGACGTGACACTTTCTGCAAATGCCTTATCAGCAGTGACTTTCGCGTCGGCAAGTAAATGAGTTACCCAGTAGCCTATGTCTGCCATCGTCTCCGGCAGTGCAGTAATGCCCACTAATTTGGTGTTAGCGTGTGCATTGAACGAGCCCTCTGGCAGTGTTGCAGAAAGTTTTGTGATATTGATTTCAGGTTCGGCAGTAAGTTGAGAAAGCGCATTGTCCTCAAAAAACGCCATCATCTTCGCAGTCATTTCGTCTGCAGGAAGCATTAATGACTCGTTAGAGAAGTCCTGGTATGCCTTAAGAAAGTCTGTGCTTAAATTGTTGATAGCAACGCCTAACGTCATATCACTTGCGTCAATTTCTGGGCCAACTAATTTTTCGATTGCATATTCTACATAGACGTTGGCGGTTTTCTCATCATTGTTAATGTCAGTATTCGCGACCAGCGTTAAATTATCTATGGCGACATTAGCACCAGGCTCGAAGCCTGCCACTTCAATTGATGCAACAGAGGCTGTCATTTTTGAATCGAACAATTCTCCCTGTACAGCACGTACGAGATCGCCAGCGTAGCTCATGTCAACAGAGAGCGATTTCATATTGACAGAAAATTCATCCGCGCCAATGCTGAGCGACTCTCCAGTAGACTTATAGACAACTTCTTCGCCTTGGGTCGTGGCTTCGCCTTTATAACCAGAGAAAAGGAAATTAATTCCGCTTTCTTCGTCGGTAGCCGTCATAGCAGGTATTTCATCGGTGTAACTGATACCGCCAAATAGACCTATTACACCCTCATTAACATATGCGGGCTTGGTCGCGTCCCATTGCGCGTACTCTCTGAGTTTGTCGCCATTAATAGAAACCGTATAATGAGCTCTGCCAATGCCTTGTCCATTACCAAAATATAATGGTCCGTGATGAGCTACAAGCGTGGCTGTTATGCTGGGGTTATCTTCAGAAGAAAGATTGGAATTACCCATTTGCTGAGCAGCAACAAGAGCATTAACATCAATACCAATTTCTATTTCAGCGGTGGTTGAAAACCATCCTTTTTGGTACGACTTGATGTTCGCTGAATAAACGGCCTGCTTGTTTAGTTCGGTAACAATATCGGTAACATTTTGTTCGATACCGTTACCGATAAAGTAAGGTGTGATACCCAAAGCTGCAAGCGTAACGCCTGCGCCAATAATAATAGGTTTGTTCATAATACAATCCCTTGTTTAGTGTTTTCCGTTATGTGCGTATGCACACGCTTTAGACAAAATATAATATATTGTTAATGCACGCAAATATCGCACGGCGTTGTTAAAGTTTGATAGCGATATAACCTTCGGCATCAGGTGCTCCAAACAACCGAGAGGCTTGGTGTACTTCCTGAGGCAAACTGCTGTCGGGTTTAAATTTTCCGTTTACTTTAAATCTATTCATGGTGGGCGCTACAATAGCGTCCATCGTTAGGCCAAGTAAATTTGGCTCTGTTACTGATATGCCAAAGTCGTCGCCTTGACAGCGCAGCGCAGCTGAGTATGTACCAAAGTCGATGGGCCCTTGGGTGCCTGCAACGGTCGCATTTAGCCAGTCACCCCTACCTGACAATACGCGGCATGTAGGTCCAACGCTAAGCTCATCAAGTGTCAGCTTAAAACGCCCACCCGCATTAACAGGTAAGGGTAGCCTTACTTGAGCCAGTACTCTGTCTACGGGTAAATAAAGCGTGAAATCTTCAGCGTCAATATACTCTTGATTAAGTAACCCCGTTGTAAGCGGCCCTTGAAACGCTATCTCGTTTTTATCTCGTATATTACCGGCTTGGACCTCAACCTTTACTTTTCCAATTAGAATATGCAAAGGGCTCAACGTCCACTTTAGGTTATTAATGGGGAGACCGTTCACCACAATGGTCTGCGCTTTACCACTAAATAACGTGCCGCTTACACTGCTAATGCTGACATTTTTGGGTAAATCTATTCGGCTTATTACATGGACTGCTGGCATATATGCAATAGCGAACACTAAAAATGCGATGATTCCGCCTATTATCCAAACTACCTTTGACTTCATGCTTTACCTAACTGTAGTCGACGAATTTTGATATATCCCGAGGCCTCAACTTCAGCAAAATCTGCTTGAAGAATAACAACCCCCATGCTTTCCATAGTCTTCAGCCATTCAAGCACATTGTTAAACGGGGCCTGATCAACCCAGACTTGGAGTTCTTCTCCTTGTGGCTGCATACGAGATATAGCAATATCATACTGTGATGTGGTGCGATTAACTGCTTGAGGTAAAGAGCCTGAAAACGAGCGTGAGCTTGAGGTGCTACGGCGTAATTGCTGTGCACGAGCTGCGCTATCTTTTACCCAAACCAGCAGTGATTGTTGGTTATCAAGAAGCTTTTCTTGTTTTACCAGCGCGTTGTTAAGCGGTGACCAGACAACGTAGTAAAAAATCGCGATGATCACGACCAATACAGACACAATTACAAGCTTTTGCTCGCGTTCTGTTAACGCCTTAAATTTTTCTAACAAGGCATTCATATTGTACTCCTGATAGATACAGTGCCTACTACGCCGTTATCACGATTATTAATTGCGCCCTGCTCCACTACAAAACCGGCGCTTTCGGCAGTGCGTTTAAACTGTTCTAATGCTTCAAAACTTGGCCCTTGTGCCTGAATGCGGATTTCAGTACGCGCGGCATCAAAACGAAGTGTTTGCGGTTTTACGTCAGCGGCGGCGAACGCCGGTACAAGCTGATCTAGCATAATTAACAACGAGGCATCCCCGCCGCTTTGCTCAAGTTTTGCCATTTCACTTTGCAATTTCAATCGCACGTTGCGATACGTCCCGATGTTTGGAAACCCGGCCTTTACGGCGTCGTTTATTTGTGCACTTAACACTTCATTTTGGGTTTTAAGTTGATAAAGCGATACGGTTTTATCGATAAGGCTGGTACACAAGACGATAACTGCGAGAATTGCTGCAGTTCTCCACTGCATCAACATACCACTGCGTTCACGTTTTACTTTGTATTCACCTTGGCAAAGGTTGAACTTGGTTTGCGTAGCCTCTTTTGCAAGTACCTGCATAGGTAAATCAAGGGGCGCCTGCGATTCCTCGATATTGGGAAGCGCGCTTAAATCAATGCCCGCATAGTTTGTGATTTTTACAGTGCTTTCCTGTTGCTCGGTGTAGTGCGCAAGCATGGGCAGTAACCACGTTTGTTCGCCTTGAACCCCTTTAAACGAGTCTTGGCGCACTAACAGCTGCTCTCCTAGCGTAATCATCGACCAGCCATCTTCTGTCACCGGCACCGCAAGAACGTCGGGAAGGATGGTATCGCAAGTTAGTCCGGCATCGCTAAGCCACTTCTGCCACATCTGCATTTTTTCATGACTTACAACGGCAACGGCTTGTTGGTCGCCTTTTTTAGGACCAATAGCAAAAAATTGTTCGCTGATATCGGTAGCAAGCTCATCTTCAAGCATGAACGGGATAGCAGAAAGCACTTTTCGGCCAGCTTTAGGCGGTACCGTAACCCATTTAAGTAAGATGTCGCTGCTTGGTGCAAGGGCAATGACATGTCGCTGGCCGGTTCGCTCTATCAGTGTTGATAACGCGTGGGCGTTAGGAAGTTCACCCGAGGCGATGATATCGTTCTCAGCTTGAGAATACGCCAGCCAATTGATTGTATCTGATTCATTGGCGCCTAAACGCACCAGTAGTTGTTCCATCAATAGGTTCCCCCGAACTCGCGTTTCACTACGTCTACGCTTGAACTATCGCTTATATGAAACACGGTGGAAAGCTTAAAAGTTGCTTTGTTGTACTGTGTTTTTGTATGCAACATAAAATAGGCGGTTTTCACTGAAAACCACTCTTGTCGTGTATTACTCAGCCCCAATGCGCTTACATCAGGTACATTGAGAAAGTCATCCAGCTCGTCCCAACCGTTTTGTGGACGGCTACTTATCAGGTTTGATGCTTGCTGCAGTGACAAACCTGTAAGACCAGCAAGAAGCGGGGCATCGTCTTCTTGTAACGTGTTCACATTAATTTTTAATTCTTTATTGCCCGGAATGACACAGACCAAAGGTAGCACGTCTGATAGCCATTTTGGTGATACACCATTTATAATACGTAATTCACTTTTTGATACCAGCAAGTCATTAGCCGCCAAATAAGGAAACTCTCTCGACTCATATTCACTGTCTTCTGCACCATAGGGCCGTTGATTGTCATCGTCGTCTACCCAATCGGCGAGACTATCTCGAACCGTATCAGCGGTGTAGTTATCTAACTCGTCTATGCTAAGTGCAGTGAGCATGGTGTGAAAGGCGTCCATTGCTTCAGACGTGTTTCCTGCGCTTGTTGCACCTTCATTAATTGCATTTAAATTGAAGCATGACTGCAAATCCTCTAGGTTTGCGCTTAACCCTCCATTTTCTAATGGATAAGCAAACTCTTGGGACCAAGGCTGGTCTATGGAAATCACATCAGGGCTTTCTTTTACCAAAGTTTGGATGGACTTTCGAGCAAATGCCTCTGCGCCCAGTGCATACCAATACGCTTGATTGTTGTCCTTTAAGTTCATCGTGCGTTGAACCTGAAGCTGAAGGCGTGTTCCCATTTCAGTGGCCAGCACGGCAACTAAAGCAACAATCATAAGAACAATCATAAGCGCAACGCCTCTTTGTTGTCCCAAAGGCGCGGCCTTTTGTGAATGTTTGCGCTGTTTTAGCATTATGAACCCCCACCTATCAGCGCAAATTCACGGCGAATAGTGCCAAAGTCTTTGCTGGTAAATTCAATAGCAACGGCTTTAGGAAGTTGAGTGCCTTTATAGCTTTCATTCCATTTTAGCTTTCCGTCGTTACTGAAAGAGGACTCGTTATTTGCTGGAGCAATAAATTCAATAGATAGACTTTCGATATCTTCTAACAGCACTCTTACTTTTGGTTCATAGCCAATAACGTTGTCGACGTAGGTGCTGTAAAGACGCTCTAGTTTATTGTCTTTAAGTCGATAGGCAACGTATTGTAACGTACTTCGCGGTAACATCAGTTGAGGGTTATGCCATCCACCTCTCACAAAGCCGATACCGTCTCCATCACTACCATCGGCTTCACCACCTACCATTGCTATATCGGTCTTTTCGCCATTAACGCGTATAGGACGAGGTACAGCTTGCTGTATATCACGCTCAATGGTGATCATGGCTCGCTGCAGTAGCTGAAGTTTTGAAAAACGAGTTTGAGACAGCTCGTTACTGTCGATAACGGTGGTCAGTAAACTGGTGGACGCAAGGCCAATGAGCGTGAATATGGCCATCGCGATTAATATTTCAATGAGCGTGAATCCGCGTTGCATGTCAGCTGCCTGATGTTGGTTTTGCGACAAACGTCGTCACGGAAGTCACTGAGCTAGAATAGCGCTCATCTTCACCCACGGAAATCGTCACTGAAAGCAGATCGTTGTCGTTAGTTTTAGTAACGGTCTGCTGCCAATACCACGTGCGGTCAGCCATTTGCACGCTGCCTTTTAAATTGTTTTTGGGCGGCCACGTGTTTTCTATTTGCAGCTGGTTCAATCGATTGCTGGCAACCCAATTGGCGAATGTCACCGACTCTATTTGACCCACACTCGATAAATGTTCGCCCGCTGCTTTTAAAATTGCTGTGCCGGTAAGCGCAAAAATTAACAGTGCAACCATCACCTCTAACAGTGTCAGACCGCTCTGCTTTGTCTTTGAAACGCAGGTGGCTGAAGCATTCATAGCGGTTGCTCCAAGGGCCCTTCAAGGGCGAGAGGAGGAAGGTCTTGATTCTGCAAACTATAAAAAACGGGTGCTTCTGAGTCGTCACCTTCGTAGTTGAACGACAAAGTAAAGGGCGTTATCTCACCACTAGACATAATGAGTATCTGCGGTGGAGGAAGCTTTTTGTCTTCTTTATTGCCGATGTCTACCCCTGCATCTGATACGCTTAAGTTTTCGTCAAAAAGCGAGCGGTCAAATAAACGGTCTTCCACATCCCAGGGCAAGTCGTCCAGATTAAGCGTTAAGGTAAAAAACGCTGGAAGGGTGTGTGTACCGTACATTTTCTCCCCTTCAATGCGCTGCCATTCATCGTCTTCATCTAAATAGACAAAATAATATTCACTTTTCTCTTCTTCAATTCGAATACCGAGTTGTTGTTGGTTGAGCACGGCATAATCGCTCGCCATGTCTACAAGAACCTGCATACGCTGCGCCTGACTTTTGAGTAAGTCTGACTTACTCGCACCAAACGCATTAAACATGACATAGCCCGCAGCCAAGCCCATTAGCAGCAATACCAGCATGACTTCCAGTAACGTAAAGCCACGCTGTTTTTGATGGTATCTACTGCGCTCTATCATCAAACGTTAATTCAAGTATTCGTTAATGTTCCAGTTACCAATATCGTCGTCAGTTCCTGGTTCACCGTCCGGGCCATTTGAAAAGATATCTACCATACTCAACTCTCCTGGGCTAATGAGTGCGTATGGGTTGCCCCAAGGATCTTCGGGCAAGCGTTTTATGAATCCGCCTTCTGGGTAATTGCGTGGGATAGGGTCAATCGTGGGCGCGGTAACCAGGGCGTCTAACCCTTGTTCAGTTGTTGGAAAACGATTGTTACGCAGCTTATACATTTCAAGTGCGCTTTCTATTTGCTGGATGTCAACAGCCGCCTTTTTCAATTGAGCTTCTTCTTGGTTACCAAGAATCTGAGGCGCAACCATTGATGCCATAATACCAATGATCAGTAGTACGACCATCACCTCTATCAAACTGAATCCAGAATTGCGATGTAGAGTTTTCATTAAATATTCACCATGTTGTTCAATGCTAATATTGGCTGCAATATTGCCAGTACGATAAATAGCACTATGCCCGCCATTGATACGATAAGTAAGGGTTCAAATACTTTAAGTGAGACACCAATAAGGGCTTCAAATTCCCTATCTTGATTGTCTGCGGCGCGTGAAAGCATTTGCTGCAGTTCACCTGACTTTTCCCCCGATGCAATCATGTGCATCATCATTGGTGGAAACATCTTAGTATTGTCTAGCGCCGCTCGTAAGCTGCTGCCTTCTTTAACATTTACTGCGGCATCAGCAACTTGATTTTTAATGTGTTGATTTTCCAAAACGTCCCCGGATATCCGCATTGCCTCTAAAAGAGGGACTGCACTGGCACTCAATATACTGAGTGTTCTAGCAAAGCGAGCTGTATTTAAGCCTCGCGATACTTTACCGATGAGTGGAACGCGTAATAGGGCTTTGTGGTAGCGCAGTTTCATATGCTTTTGCTGCAGTAAGCGTTGCACAATGACCATTAAGATACCAAGCGCCACTAAAAGCAGTAATCCATAGTCCTGTAGCCAAGTACTCACGGAAATTAAGAATTGCGTTATACCAGGCAAGTCTTGCCCCATGTGATCAAATTGCCCTACAATTTTCGGCACGACAACAGTCAGGAGCAGCAAGACAATACCCATCGCGAAAAACAGCATAAGAAATGGATAAACCATCGCTTGAGTTATTTGACTTCGCGTTTGCTGGCGGCGTTCCGTGTAGTCAGCTAAGCGATTGAGCACGGTGTCTAAATGCCCTGATTTTTCACCCGCTGCAACCATGGCACGAAACAATTCATCAAACACACTGGGAAATTCGGCGAGCGCATCGGCTAAGCCATGTCCTTCAACCACTTTACTGCGAACGGCCATCATCATATTCTTTTGTCTAGGCTTTTCGCACTGCTCTGCTACTGCAAGTAACGCCTCTTCTACCGGCAAAGCAGATTCAACGAGCGTGGCGAGTTGGCGAGTGAGAAGCGCAAGGTCAGACGCTGAGATCCTAGGTTTAAAAAGCGAGAAGGAAAAACCCTTGCCACCTTCCTGTGAACGCTCTGCAACTTGCTCAACCTCTAATGGAATAAGTCCTTTTTCGCGCAGTTGCTGACGCACTTGTCGAGCGTTATCTCCTTCAAGTACACCACTACTATTTTTCCCGCGGGCACTAACCGCTTTGTAAGCGAATGCCGCCATTTAGTCTTCCCTCGTAACTCGAAGTACTTCTTCCAGCGATGTTGTGCCTTCTAGCACTTTGCGGCAGCCATCCTCTCGAATACTGGGTGTAGTCTTTCTAATATAGCGTTCAATGGCTTGTTCGCCGACGTCTTCATGCATCATTTCACGTACCTTCTCATCCACTATAAGAAGTTCATGAATACCCGTACGGCCGCGGTATCCTGTTTGATTGCACGCAGCGCAACCGTGTGGTTTGTAAATGGTGGTAGATGGCGCCGAAACGCCCAAAATGGCAAGCTCTGCCGCATCTGGTGTGTGTGGTACTTTGCATTCAGAACATAGCGTTCTGACCAAACGTTGAGACAATACGGCAAGAAGACTAGAAGACAGCAAAAAGGGCTCAATACCCATGTCTTCTAAGCGCGTGATTGCACCTGCGGCTGTGTTAGTGTGAAGTGTTGATAATACTAAGTGACCGGTTAAGCTGGCTTGCACTGCAATCTGTGCTGTCTCAATATCGCGGATTTCACCTACCATTACTACATCTGGATCTTGTCTCAAAATGGCGCGCAGACCGCGGGCGAATGTCATATCAACACGCGGGTTAACTTGCGTTTGACCTATGCCTGGCAAATCAAATTCGATGGGATCTTCAACAGTGAGAATATTGCGGTCGCGTGAATTAATCTCAGTGAGACCGGCATATAGGGTTGTACTTTTACCCGAGCCCGTCGGCCCTGTTACCAAGATAATGCCGTGTGGTTTTCTGATCAGTTCAGAGAAGTGGCTTCGGTTTTGCTGTGTCATGCCTAAATCTTCTAAATTTAGACGGGCATTATTTTTATCAAGTAAGCGCAGTACCACACGCTCGCCGTGACTGGAGGGCATGGTTGAAACACGTACATCGACAGCCCTACCGGCGATCCTCAGCGTTATTCGCCCATCTTGAGGCACACGCTTTTCAGCAATATCTAGCTTTGCCATTACCTTGATACGAGACACCAGCATTGACGATAATTTGCGGTTTGGGCGTAATATCTCACGTAATACGCCGTCTACGCGAAAGCGCACTATGAGCTGGTTTTCAAACGTTTCTATATGAATATCGGACGCGCCTTCTTTAATAGCTTCGCCGAGCATCGCATTGATAAGCTTGATGATGGGGGCATCGTCTTCGCTGTCTAGTAAGTCTTCGGTATCTGGTAAGTCTTCGGCAAGGGCGAATAAATCACTTTCGTTGCCAAGGTCTTCCATAAGTTGCTTGGCTGCTGAGCTGTCGCGTTGAAATGCACTGGTAAGCAAGCCTTCAAATTCATTGGCAGGTATGGCTTTAGGCACAAAGGGTTCGCCATAAAATCGTCTTACTTCTGCAAATACATCAAATGGTGTATTTTCTGTGAAATAAAGAACAGCGGGAGTGTCGTTGGTTTCTAACAACACCTGATTGCGTTTAGCAAAACTAAATGAAAGCTGCTTTGGACCAGCATCTGCTTCAGGCAGATTACCATCATCGGACATTGCCTCTAATGCTTCTTCTTGTGCCTCGAGTGCTTGGGTAATTTGCTCGTCTTGCGCAGCCATATTACTTATTGCCTTCTTTTAGTTTCTCTTTCTCTGTCAGGTACTCTTCGAATGAAGGGGGAAGAGAAAGCTTATCGTCCCACTTAGGCATACTCGGTGTTTCAGTGTTCGGCATCAGCGAAACGCCCTCTTGTTGACGCTTGAGCTGTAGGGCGCGAATGTAATTGTATTTGCGATGGCTAATGGAGTTCATAGTGGCACCATCACGCACGATGGTCGGCTTTAAAAACACCATGAGGTTGCGCTTTCGCTTACTTGTTGAAGTACTTTTAAATAGATGACCAAGTAACGGAATATCACCAAGCAAAGGTACTTTAGAGACGCTTTCTTGCACGTCTTCGTCAATTAAGCCTCCAAGTACAATTGTGCCGCCGTCATCGACAATAACCGTTGTTTTTATTTCACGTTTATTTATCGAAATATCCACTGATGTAGCTCCACTCACACTCGACACTTCTTGCTCGATTAGAAGCTGAACCGCATCACCTTCATTTATTTGAGGGGTGACTTTAAGCTTAATCCCTACTTCTTGACGGTCTACCGTTTGAAAAGGGTTAGAGTTGTTCGCACCGGTCGTTGTACCTGTGATGATTGGCACCTCTTGGCCAACAATGAAAAATGCTTCTTCATTATCCATCGTTGTGAGGTGAGGTGTCGCCAAGATATTTGAATTAGTGTCGGTGCTGACCGCTTGAACGACGGCGCCCCATCCATTTTCAATTACGCCTGCAATAAGTCCGTTTGCGCCCCCAAGTAAGCTAGTAAGTGCCGTAAAATTGGGTTCGGTGGTGTCGGTGGTTTCTACTACTTCACCATTAGCCGTGACATTGGTTTGCGTCGTTTCTCGGCCTTCTGCTTGGCGCAAGGCTACTGCTAGAGAGCCAACGCCTATTACGCCGTTATTAAATTGAGTGCCACCGCCTTCTTCAGAAATCCACTGTACACCCAACGTGGCACCGTCGCCTTCAAATACTTCAACGATAATCGCTTCAACTTGTACTTGAGCACGTCTAATATCGAGTTGTCGTACAACGTCTTCAAGCGAGCGCATCATGTCTGGCTCAGCGGTGATGACAATCGCGTTGGAATCCTCATGAGCATCAATGCTGACTTCACGGGTTGCGCTGCTTCGACGAACGCCGTTTGCGCTGCCTTGTTCCTCGGCTTGAATACTTGCAGATACGCCTTGAAGTACTTTAACGAGATCTTCCGCTTTGGCGTAGTTTAAAAATAGAACGCGCGTATTGCCGTTGGTCTCGAGTTCTTGATCCATCCTTTGAATTAGGTTGATAAGGCGCTGTCGCGCTTTTACGTCGCCACTAACAATGACTGAATTAGTGCGATCATCGGCAACAACACGAGGCTCAGACTTGGCGCCAGTATTGGCCTTTCCTTGCGATTTATTGATGCTTTCAATAATGCGCACCATTTCGGAAGCCGATGCAAAGCGCAGTTTCACTATTTCAACTTCTTCGTCACCCGCACGATCGACACGTTCAATTATCTCAACCAGCCGGTTAACAACGGCCGCACGCCCTGTCAACATCATCACGTTTGATGGATCATGGCTGACAACGTTACCGCCTCCTGCTTGGTCGTTAAGTTGTCGTAGAATAGGGGCAAGTTCACGTACTGGCACGTTATAAACGGGGACTACACGCGTGATCATTTCATCACCGTCACGATTTGCACCTTCAACAACCGGGATATTCGATGTTTTCGCATCCTTAGAGCGTACTACTTTTAAAATTCCACTTGGCATTTCAACGACAGCGAAGTCATACACTTGAAGCACATTTAAGAAAAACTGGTAGTACTGATCTTCGTTTAACATGTCGTAGCTACGTACGCTAATTTTTCCCCTAACATTAGGGTCGACAATGATTGTTCGCTCAAGATTTTTGCCAACAATATTTATAAATTCGTTGATATCAGTATCTTTAAAATTAGGCATGTACTCAGCGGCGGTGACTGAGAAACACAGAAGTGCCGTACACATAGCTGTGCCCAAGCGAGATAATAATTTGTGGCCAGTACGGCTTTTCATTCTAACTTCCTTCATTTCCTAATTCTTAGAGCGTTATCAGTCTACAATAGCCACGATTTCCTGAATACGTGGTATTTACCCTCATATTTCTAGCGTTATTCTTGCTCGGGTAAATCGAGATATATCGTCGTTAGACTGTTATCACGAATAATCGTTAATTCTATATTTTCTGCATTGCGCAGCTCGGACAATGCTTCTTGGGATTGCTGCAGGTCGGTCAAGTCCAACCCGTTAATTTGTGTAATAACGTCACCAGCTTGAAGACCTGCTGATTGAAAAAGTGCAGGATCCTTACCTGGGCTGACTTGATAACCAATGAGTTGTCCGTCTTCAGTTTTGGGCGCGATAGAAATAAAGTCGGCGAAACTTGCCGGGCGTTGGCGCAATGCTGCGGTGGCTTCTAGCGCTTCTTCACTAAGTGAAACCGCCTGCTCGTCGTCTTCTTCATTACTCGAATTGGGGCTCTGGCGAGCTTGCCTTTCGCGACGACGGTTTGCTTCGTCATAATCGATACCGTCAAGCATAAGCGTTTCATTTCTAACCCCGTTTTTTATGATTACACGGTCGTTGTATACGCTTTGAAGTGTAGCATTGGTACCTTCAATTTTTTCTCCCAAGCCATATACAGCTTGGCTGCCGCGATGCTCGATTATAGCGGTCCCTGCTTCTTGGTTGGAACTCGCTACCACCCCCGTTAAGGTTAGGTTTAATCTGGTTTCTGGCGCATCGGTTACTTGTGCAACGGGTTCAATGGGTTTTGCCGCCGCGTTACCAAATAAATTTAACTGTTGTATTTTACGAATATTGACCCCACTTCCTGCGGATGGTGAAGAAATTACAGGGCTTACGGTTACTGGGGATGTCGCAGAAAGCTGAGGTTCGGGTATAATTTGCCAGACAAGTTTGGCGGCGAAAGCAATCAAATAAAGGCTGAGCAGTACCACTACCAGTGTATGTAGTTGCTTCTGGTGCTGGTTAACATAAACAACCAGAGCGTGTTGATTGAGTTTATTAAATATCATGCTGCCACTAATGCTACTGCTTTTTTAATATTATAGTTAATTTGGTTTACCGCGCTTTAGCGACCTCATAATAGCCTAGTAACGGTGGGGGTCACAACACTAAAGCTACACCATTACGAAATTATTACATGAGTCAATCGGTTAGCAACAATACAACACAAAATGTACGGCTGGACAAGTGGCTTTGGGCTGCTCGTTTCTTCAAAACCCGAGCTATTGCCAGAGATATGGTCCAGTCGGGAAAGGTGCAGTATAACGGGCAGCGCGCCAAACCAGGTAAGCATGTAGAGCTTGGCGCCATGATAAAAGTTCCTTCAGGATGGGATCTACGCGAAATTAAAGTGCTTGCTTTAAGTGATAAGCGACTCAGCGCGCCATTGGCACAGAATCTTTACGAAGAAACGGCACAAAGTGTAACGAAACGGGAAGAGAATCAGGTTGCACGAAAAATGAACGCATTTCACAGCCCTAAGCCTGAGCATAGGCCAGATAAGAAACAGCGACGCCAGATTATTAAATTCAAGCAGCAATAGGTCTGCATAATAGGATCACATATGAGCGATTTTGATAAATTACACCGCTTTATTTTTACTCAAGCGAATGTGCGCGGCGAACTAGTTCGCCTAGACGAGAGCCTGAATAACATTATTCATAGCTACGAGTATCCCGTTCAAATTCAGTCGTTATTAAGCGAAATGGCCGCTGCCACATCATTGCTCACTGCGACATTAAAATTTGAAGGTGAGATTTCTCTACAAATTCAGAGCAAAGGTCCAGTAAGTTATGCTGTACTTAACGCTACGCACGAACAGACGCTTCGCGGCGTCGCGCGCTGGGACGAGTCGCTTGACGCTTTGCCGGAATCTTTCGCTGAACTTGTTAAGCAGGCGGTGCTTGTTATTACCATCACTCCTGACGAAGGAGAGCGCTATCAAGGGGTTGTTGCATTGGACAAACCGAGTTTAGCGGCGTGTATCGAAGGGTATTTTAGTCAGTCGGAGCAACTAGCGACGAGTGTACATTTGATGACAGACCTCAGCGATGCAAAAAACGCCAAGGCCGCTGGTATTTTACTGCAAGTACTACCCACTGACGCGAGTGCAACAGATGTGTCACAAGCTACTGAGTTTGAGCATATCTCTGCACTTACTGACACACTGACATCAAACGAAGTCTTTTCATTATCTGTTGAAGACATTTTGTATCGACTTTATCACCAAGAAGATATTGAGTTGTATTCGCCACAAGCAGTATCTTTCGCTTGCACATGTTCAAAAGAACGCAGTGCAGAAGCACTTAGACATGTAGAAAAAGCGGAACTTCTTGCTATCGCAGAAGAAGAGGGCGCGGTAAAAATGAACTGCCAATATTGCCACACTGAATATCGCTTCGATAGTATTGATATTGAGGCGATTCATAGCGGAAATGTTGACGTGCCGCAGTCTAGCCAGTAATCCGGTTTACGTAGCACCAGCGCTTCGCTGGTGCTACAGTGCGTTTTGTTTTTCATTACGATTTTACCAATCCTACGTTTTACTTTCTTTTAACGCTTCACATGTGGTTAAAAAATGACCGCGTGTAAATGTGCGTAGCGTTTAAGTACGCTTCGCTTTTGGCTTTTGTCGAAAATATTGATGAAACGCCTTAACATTTTCAAATTCTTTTCACGACAAAAATTACGTTGGTTTGACGATCAAGCAACATGTTTACGCAGAAAATTTGACGTTTTTTGAAGGTAAAACCTTTTCTTTGTAATTAAATTACATATTTATTGAAAGTTAACTTTTGCTGATAGTGGTTATGTATATAAAAAATGCGTCAATACCTTTGTTTACATTAGACTCTGACAGGTGATACTTTTTTGAAAGTGCTTTTGAAAAATTACGTAAAGGGTAACAGCCATGACCGCAGCAACCTCAATTCAATCGGATATAAAAGTAACGCCGCTTGTCGATTTAACAAACGCAGAGCTTATCGAACGCGCAGTAAAGCGCGGTGAAGGTGTGCTTGACAAAAATGGTGCATTAGTCGTCGAGACGGGCAAAAGAACGGGTCGTTCTCCTAACGACCGTTTTATCGTGAAAGAACCCACAACTGAGAACGATATAGATTGGGGAAAGGTTAACAAGCCTTTTGACGCTGACAAATTTGATGCGTTATGGGAGCGTGTTGAGGCCTATCTATCTACACAAGAGCATTTTCTATCTCATCTCCAGGTGGGCTCAGATGTCGATCACGCATTATCGCTAGAGGTAAGAACACAAACTGCGTGGCAGCATGTATTTGCCCGTAACTTGTTTATTATTCCTGAGCAATGGAACGTGAAAGGCGAACAGCCGTGGCAAATATTAAATGTACCTGGTTTTACATGTGATCCTGAGCGAGATGGCACGAATAGCGACGGCACGGTAATCATTAACTTCGCCAAGAAGCGAGTACTTCTTGCCGGAATGCGTTATGCCGGCGAGATGAAAAAAGCAATGTTCTCGGTTCAGAACTTTCTACTGCCTGCTAAGGATGTGCTTCCAATGCACTGTTCTGCGAACGTGGGCGAAGAAGGTGACGTTACCTTGTTCTTCGGTCTTTCTGGTACTGGTAAGACAACGCTATCGGCTGATCCAAAGCGTTTTTTAATTGGCGACGATGAACACGGTTGGGCACCAGGCAGCGTATTTAATATTGAAGGTGGCTGCTACGCCAAGTGCATCGACCTGTCGCAAAAGAATGAGCCGGTTATATGGAATGCAATTAAGTTTGGCACTATTTTAGAAAACGTTGTGTTAGATGAGACACGTACGCCAGATTACACCAACACCTCGCTTACGCAGAATTCTCGCGCTGCTTACCCGCTTGAGCATATTGAAAAGCGTGTAGCAGAGAACCGAGGTGGTGAGCCTCGCTCGGTTGTCTTTTTAACGTGTGACGTGAGTGGCGTATTGCCTCCGGTATCGGTATTGAGCGAAGAAGCGGCGGCTTATCATTTCCTCAGTGGCTATACGGCAAAAGTAGGTTCAACGGAAATTGGATCAACAAGTGACATCGAATCAACCTTTTCAACGTGCTTTGGTGCGCCATTCTTCCCAAGACCTGCAGGCGTGTATGCAGAGCTTTTAATCAAACGGGTTAAAGCCTTTGGCGCTAAAGTTTACTTAGTGAATACTGGTTGGACTGGTGGTCCATATGGTACGGGTAGTCGTTTTGATATTCCTACTACGCGGGCGATTATTGACGCTATTGTTTCTGGTGAACTTGCCGATGTTGAAACGCAGCATATCGACGCCCTAAATCTTGATGTGCCGGTGTCAATTCCTGGTGTGGATAGCAATTTACTCGTTCCACAAAATACGTGGGCTGATAAAGAGAAATATAACGAATTCGCCGCTAACCTTGTAAACGACTTCCAACAAAACTTTACCAAGTACGATGTCAGTGACGCTATCGTAAAAGCCGGACCCGGTAACTAAAAAAGGTCTGCCCCTTCCCAACGTTTATCACACTCAACGTGATTGATGTTTTAGCCCGCTCTTCGCAGCGGGCTTTTTTTATTGGCGTGAAGCTACATCACAAATTTAACAATTTTAACACTATGAATACGTATGTTTATTTAAGTCGGTATTTGTAGTCGCTATCATCTATCTTCCGAAATTCCGATTGAATGCGCTAGGGCTTGGGTCGCCGAGCTAAATAAGTAAAGGTAATAATAATGATCTGGCATACACGTAAAATAGCGGTATCTGCAGTTTTGCTACTGACAACCACATATGCAACAGCAGAAATTCAGCAATATAAACTCACCGGCAGTACGCTTGAGATCGATACCAACACAAAAGACTTTACGGTTAAGGCTTTGGATAACTTGAGTTTTCAAGTTACCTCGCTAACAGATGATAGCGGGACGGCTTACGCTAATTTACCGTCAATGGCATTACCCGAAAACAGCGACAGCCTTATCAAAGCCCCAGAGGTAATTGAAAGTGCTACAAGCATTACGTTAAAAACCGACGTCGCCGAAGCTGTTATTGATAAGCAAACCTACGCGATTACCTATAAGCTCAATGGTGACGTAGTAGCCCAGGAAAAAAACGGTTTATCGGTAACCAATGACAGGGTAAGCCTTTCGTTTCTACTTGACGACAATGAAATGCTGTATGGCGGCGGTCAGCGCGTGTTGGGAATGAACCGCAGAGGGCACAAGATGCCCTTGTTCAATAAAGCCCACTATGGATATACCACGTCTTCAAATCAAATGTATTTTGGGCTATCAGCAGTAATATCCTCTAACCACTACAGTGTATTGTTTGACAACGCCGCTTCTGGCGAACTAGATATTGGCCATACACAACGTGACGAACTGCTTTTTTCTGCTAAAGGTGGCAGAGCGAGTTATGTCATGGTGCTAGGAGATGACTTGGCAAGTTTGGTGAATCAGACAGTATCAGTTACGGGTAAACAACCGTTGCCGCCTAGATGGTCATTCGGCAATTTCGCCTCTCGTTTTGGTTACAAGTCGCAGCAAGAAGTGCTTAGTGTCGTAGACAAATTCAACGAACAAGACATCCCCGTGGATGCTGTTGTGCTGGATTTATATTGGTTCGGTAAAGACATTAAAGGCCACATGGGCAATCTTAGTTGGGACAGCGAAACGTTTCCGGCGCCTGAAAAAATGATGTCTGATTTAAGCGCCCAAAACGTAAAAACAGTAGTAATTACTGAGCCTTTTATACTTACCACGTCAAAACAATGGGAAAGTGCGGTTTCTTATAATGCCCTTGCCACGAGAAGCGATAACTCGCCGTATACGTTTGATTTTTATTTTGGCAATACGGGTTTAGTCGACGTGTTTAGTGAGCAGGGACAGCGCTGGTTCTGGCAATTCTATGAATCGCTCGCTAAACAAGGAGTTTCAGGCTGGTGGGGCGACCTTGGTGAGCCTGAAGTACATCCGGATGACATTGAACATCATTGGGGCACAAGAACAGTAAAAGGGGCTGAAATTCATAATGGCTATGGACATCAATGGGCTAAGAATGTGTTTGAAGGACTTAGTGCATTACAGAGCGAAACAAGGCCGTTTGTGCTTATGCGCTCAGGCTTTTTAGGCAGTCAGCGCTATGGAATGGTACCGTGGACTGGAGATGTAAGTCGAAGCTGGGGTGGGTTGAAACCACAAGTCGAATTAGCGCTGCAAATGAGTGTGTTTGGTTTGGCTTATACGCATTCAGATTTGGGCGGTTTTGCCGGTGGTGAGGTGTTTGACCCAGAACTTTACACTCGCTGGCTTCAATTTGGTGTTTTCACGCCTATTTTTAGGCCTCATGCGCAAGATAATATTGCTCCGGAACCTGTATTTCACGATGACCCAGTAAAGTCGATAGTGCGTGATTTTATAAAGCTTCGCTATGCAATGCTTCCTTATAATTATTCGCTGGCGTATGAAAACTCGCTATTCGGTACGCCGTTAATGCGACCTTTGGCACTTTCGTTTAATAGCGATAAGTGGTTTGAAACGTCTGAAAGCTATTTATGGGGAGATGCTTTTCTGGTCTCACCCGTCACTGAACCGGGTTTAACAACGTGGAACGTTTCGTTACCTGGTGGCGTATGGTTTGATTATTTTTCTGACACCCGCTACGTCGGTGACCAAACCGTTGCTTATCCACTTTCTGACGACAACTTTCCTGTTTGGGTTAAAGCGGGAAGCTTTGTCCCGATGAGTGAGAAACTCGCTCGCACTGAAGAATACGACGCTACTCAACTCACGTTTCACTATTGGCACGATAGCTCCGTTAACAGTGCTTCATACACGTTTTACGAGGATGATGGGAAAACACCGAATGCCGCGGCAATGGGATTGTTCACCACGCTTCAAATGCGTGCGAAAGCACAGGGCAATAATTTACAGTTCACGCTTGCTAGCGACGGCAGCTACGTGGGCATGCCTCGACGCAGAGAACTGACGTGGGTTGTTCACGGTTTAAACCAAAAACCGACGTCGGTATCTGTAAACGGTGAAGCAATAACCGCTGCATGGGACGAAAAAGGGAAAACGCTTTCACTTGCATTTGAGTGCGACTATCAGCAGTCTGTAAACATTAAAATTAGGTAAGATAAAAGACGCTGAGCAGCCAATTTTTGATGTAGTAGTGGGTGCTAAGAAGTCCACGCCTTTTCAATATCAGAGAGGCAGTTTTATCTTGTACTGCCGCATCTGGAGTGTTCATGAGTCGATTGCCTGCCACTATCGTTATCTTCGTAGGCTTTTTTTTAATTGGTAAGCTTTTCATTCTTTGGGGGATCCTGCTACCCGACATAGCGGTAGACTTGCGCATGACTGAGTTAGTGAGTGGTGCGCTTTTTTCATTATTTTCCATTGGTATGATGTTGGGGGCTGTAATTGGAGGCAAATACGCAAGTCGTTTCGAATTCATGCCTTTACTCGCCACACTATTTAGTATCAATAGTGTTTTCCTTTTAGCAGTATCACTACTTTCATCATGGCAATGGTTCTTAGGGTTGGCGGTACTGATAGGAGTAGTGAGTTCGACTATTTTTACAATCGGTCACACGTTAATTGCACGAATGTATGCGGAAAAACGCTTTACTATGATGGGACTGATGGATTTTATGTTCAGTCTTGGTACTTTCGCTGCCTCATTCTTTGTTACCTTGTTGTATATAGTAGAAGACAATTGGCGACTCCCTATTCAAGCAACTGCTGCAGTGATGGTGCTGCTATCATGTTATGCATTTATAGCGGCGCGTTCACAAGCAAAAGTCTTGAAAGGGCAGCCTAAAACTGCCAGAAAAACATTAGCTTTCGGCACCCTTATCAGACAGCCCATATTCATTTTTATGGCATTAGTGAGTTTTGGTTATGGTGCAGTTGAATTTGGAAATGCAAACTGGTTTGTCAGTTATGCACAAAATGGCATTGGCTTTACAGGTGAGCAGTCGCGAAACTTATTGGCATGTTTTACCGCAGGTATGGTTATTAGTCGTTTAACTTTCCCTTTGCTATTGCGCTTTTTCTCTGTTCACCGACTGATTGTTATGATGGCATCGGCATCGCTTGTCGGAGTGTTCACGCTTAAACTGATGCCAAGTTTATATGGCATTGGCGCAGGTAATCTGCTGCTGGGTTTGGGACTGGGCGGGTTATTTCCTCTTATGTTGTCAGCGGCCATGAACATCGATAGCGACAACGGCCCTGTTCTATCGGGTATTGCCATTATTGGTAACTCTACCGGTGTGCAAGTGTCGTCTTTCTCCACAGGGTTAATCGCTAATTTTGTGCCACTTACCACTGCATTTTGGGTTATTCCTGCTGGAGGGGTGGTGTTATGGATGGCATCCTATGGTTACAGTCGTAAGCTTAAGCGTTACGTGTAATTGTTAGACGCATAGGGTTAATGTTTAAGTGGGGAATGGGGTAAATAAAACTCGGCAACCAACCCTTGTTGGGGATGATTCCTAAGCGTTACGCCGCCATCGTGCGTTTCAATGATACGCCTAATGATAGCTAGCCCCAAGCCCGAACCAGATGAGTTCCGTGCTTTGTCGCCCTGTGCAAAGGGCAAAAACACGTTATCTAATTCGCTTTCAGGAATGCCAGGCCCAAAATCTCTCACTTTGCAGTAAATGCGCTTTTCATGTCGGTTGAAAAAGGTACTTATGGCTATTTCATCGCTGCCGTACTTAAACGCATTCTCAATTAAGTTATCTATCACTCGCTTCATGGCTATCCGCCGCAATGGCAGTAACGGAATAGGGTTGAGCTTAAGCTCTATGTGATGTTTGTCGTCTAGATGCCTTGCTTGCACCAATTCAGCGATTATGTTGTTAAGATCTGTTTCTTGCGTGACTTCTTCGGTGTCATATCGCGCGTAATCTATAAATTGGTCGATAATGGCATTCATATCTTCGATGTCATTAACAATACCCTCCTTTATCCAGTCTTGATCTTCTGGCAGCATTTCTGACGCGAGACGGATCCGTGTAAGCGGGGTGCGCAAGTCATGAGAGATACCTGCGGTCATGATATTTCTGTCCGTTTCTAATTGCTTGATACCTTGGTTCATGCGGTTAAATGCGCGGGTAACTTGCTTCATTTCGGTACTGCCCTGTTCTCGAAGTGGCGCTGGGTGTTCTCCTTTTCCCACCGAAAGTGCCGCTTTCTGAAGTGCTTGCAGTGGTCGTGTCATGCGTCTAACAAAAAGCCAGCCCCCTGCAACACTTAAAATACCGATGACCATAAGATACATGGTAAGAGGTGAAATGTTGGCTTCGTTTAAGCCCGTTATGGGAATAGATATCCAAGTATCAGGGTAACGGGAAAGGGAAATCCAAACGATATAGGGGGTTTGTTCTCCAGTAGTTTGTGATAGCGTACTGATACGTACATCAGCTAGCTGGTTGAGCTGACGGCTTACCTCCGACGAGATAAAACCGTAGTATACTGCATCGTCAAGACCGGTTTCTTTTGCAATACTCTCATCAACTACATTGATTTGCGTTTTTTTATAATATGCGCGCCGCGTAGCCTCGTTGGTGACCAACAAATCGTTCGCCAAAATCGCCTTAACCTGGGTGGCTAGCAGGCTGTTAATTTGTTGATAGCTTGGCTGTATAAAGTAATAAAATACAGAGGTATATGACACTATTTGGTTAATCAGTAATAGCACACCGATTAACATTGAGGTCTGACCAAAAGCGCTTTGCGGAATTAGACGCATATTACGTTAAACTTGCTCGCCATCTGGTATAAATACGTAGCCCAATCCCCACACCGTTTGGATATAGCGAGGATTTGCGGGGTCTTCTTCAAGCATGCGACGAAGGCGCGATACCTGAACATCAATACTGCGCTCTAGCGCACTATAATCTCGCCCTCGAGCCAGGTTCATGAGTTTATCTCGCGAAAGCGGCTCGCGTGGGTGAGTAACCAATGATTTCAGTACCGCAAATTCACCACTGGTGAGTGTAAGAGGTGTGTCATCTGCAGTCATTTCACGTGTCGCAAGGTTTAGCTTGTAGTTGCCAAATTCAATAATTTGCACATCTTTTGAAGGTGCACCCGGTGCTTCACTGCTGCGTCTACGCAATACGGCTTTCGCTCTAGCCAATAATTCTCGAGGGTTAAACGGCTTTGGTAAGTAGTCGTCAGCGCCCATTTCCAGGCCAATTATGCGGTCCACCTCATCACCTTTCGCGGTAAGCATAATGATAGGCATATCGTTTTCTTGTTGACGCAGACGCCGACAAATTGATAAGCCATCTTCGCCCGGTAGCATGAGGTCAAGTACCATTAAATGAAAATTCTCTCGCTCTAGCAATCTATCCATTTGTTCGGCGTTGGCTGCACTGCGAACTTGAAATCCTTGTTCCAAAAGATAGCGCTCCAACAAGCTTCGAAGACGCATATCATCATCAACTACCAGAATTTTCGAGGTTTCCTGACCCATACTTACACCTTACATATTACGTTTGTTCCACTATAACCACAGAAGGCTAAATACAAAAGAAAGAAAACGTAAAACCAGCAGTGTGTTTGTTACAATTAGTGTCTTTGCTTTGTAATCAGCTATTTATGGCATCCAATCGCTATACAACGCTTCAAAAATCAGCATGAATTTCGTACTAGAAATTCAACACATTGAGAGCCTTAGCATTGGCATTTCCCGAGAGGGTGTCTAAATACAGCTGTGTTATTGCATCGCTTCCTTCAACATTTTCTGTATGAAAGTTACTGTCTACTTTTGCCGCGAAAGACTGCCATGCGGTTGCATACTTAGCTAAAAACTTATCGTGCCCCCATTCATTTTGACGCAACTTCACACGCGCCGGCGCAAAGAAAATCTCTGCATCTAATGCTTTCGGATTCGGCTTTTCTTGTGCCTTCCAGTCTGTGGCACCAACGAGTGTTACTTTTTGTAGATTGTCACCTAGAATGTTACTTAACGCGTTAATAAGCGCTCCATTGGCGGCAAAATCTAGTAACCAACACGAAGTTGCAACGTCAAGTTGGTCTAGATGTTCGTAGCTAAGCACACTATCGTAACAGCCCGATGCCAGCACAGCGTCGACGTTCGGTTTTGACGTAAGGCCGATTACTTTATAGTCGGCGTTGCGAGCCGTTCGATTATCTTTGAGCAACTGTGCAGTACCTAATGCAGTTTTGCTGGACGCACTAGAAAGAAGAATTGTGCCACTATTAGTATGCTCCGACACATAGTCGTCTAGGACAAAAGACGTCATGTAAAGGGGGCGAAAATTGAGTTGCCAGGCTTCTCGTTGAGCATTGTAACCTGGGTCAGAAGCACAGCGAAGATATTGGTCATAGACAGGGCTGATACTCTTGCGTTTTTCGTCAATATCAGAAAAACCATGATGCGCTACTTTACCAGCCTTTATTACCCAATGACTGGCCATTGGTAAATAGCCAAATACTTTTTCCCCTTCTTTGATATCGGGGTGTTTTGAAGCTGCTACCGTAGCGAAACCCCAAACAGGAACAATACCAAAACCGTCGGCACCTGTTGGGAAAAACCCCCAGTAGCCCATTTTAAACCCTAAGGCGGCATAGGTAATGTTGTTGGCAGAAAAGCCGAAGCTATCCGTGGCTAATAGCACTTCGTTACTACCAAGAGACTGTGTGTCAATATCGACACTCACCGACTTAGTTACGTTTATCGCTTTCTGATCAACCCAAATTTGTTGGCTTTTTATCTGCGTCATAGTGTCATTCTTAGTTCACTGAAAGCGAATAGCCTGAACCAGAACGGCATAATTTGCGACTTACCGTTGTAAATATATTGTTATAGAAACCATGTATAGAGTTTCAGTGTTTCAGCCCCCGCAATTTGAGGAGGTTATTCATCGCTGCTTAACCAGTCCATCTGATGACCAGCTCGGCGTTTCTTATTCAAAATATCTTCGAGAAGAGGGGTTAGGATCAATTCCATTGCTAGCCCCATTTTCCCACCTGGCACGACGAGTGTATTTATTCGTGACATAAAAGCACCATCAATCATTTGCAGAAGATACGGGAAATCGACGGTTTTCATTTCACGTCTAAACCTAACCACAACAAAGCTCTCGTCTTGAGTGGGGATCTCACGTGCGCTAAATGGGTTAGACGTATCTACAGTAGGCACACGCTGAAAATTAACATGAGTGCGTGAAAACTGTGGCGTGATGTAATGAAAATAGTCATCTAACCCGCGTACAATACTGCTCATTACGGCCTCACGCGAGTGCCCTCGGTCGGTAGTGTCCCGTACAATTTTTTGGATCCACTCTAAGTTTACAATCGGGACCATGCCAACGAGAAGGTCAACGTGCTTGGCAACATCGTTCTCTTCCGTTTTTACGCCGCCATGTAATCCCTCATAAAAGAGTAAATCTGTATTTTGAGGTAAGTCTTGCCACGGAGTAAACGTACCAGGCATCTGATTGAACGGCACGGCCTCATCGAATGTGTGTAAATACTGTCTAAATTGTCCAGTACCGGAGTTACCATATTCCTTAAAGAGTGTTTCAAGCAGTTCAAAGTCATTGGCTTTTGGGCCAAAATAACTAATGTGCCTTCCTTGTTCTTGCGCCTTTCGGATTTCAACTTCCATTTCTGGACGAGTGAACCGATGAAAGCTGTCGCCCCCAACTACCGCAGCATTAACATTTAAGTTTCTGAAAATATGGCGAATAGCATTGGTGGTGGTGGTGGTCCCCGCACCTGACGAACCTGTTATTGCAATGATAGGGTGTTTGACAGACATAGAAATTCTTTTAAGAAGTGGAGAGACTAGTTATAAGCTGATGTGGGTTAAGAATCAAGAGGACGACCAAACCCAACGGTTAAAACGGAAATGGTTTGTGGCTTTAAAAAGCTTAAACGTCAGACGCTTACTCGGTTTTTGCTGTAATTTTTAAACGTGCTTTATTACAAAAAAGCGCTTGCGTCTTTGCAAGCGCCTTGGCCTATTTCTATCGTTAAGCTTTTGCTTCGCGAGCAATAGCGCGGTGGGCAATATCGTTGCGATAATAGACATCTTTAAACTGAATGGTTTTCAGTAATTCGTATGCTTTTTGTTGGGCTTCAGTTACATTGTTACCTAACGCAGTGGCACAAAGCACGCGACCACCAGCGGTTACCACGTCTCCGTCTTGGAGGGCAGTACCTGCGTGGAAAACCTTTCCTTCTAGTTTCGCGGCGTCTTCAAAACCAGTTATTACATCCCCCTTGGCATAGCTACCTGGATAGCCGCCAGCTGCAAGCACAACACCTACCGACGCGCGCTCGTCAAACTCAATGGTTTTGCCCGCAAGTTCGCCTTTACACGCAGCTTGGCAAAGTGGAACCAAATCAGATTTTAAGCGAAGCATAATAGGCTGGGTTTCTGGGTCGCCAAAGCGGCAGTTATATTCAATCACCTTAGATGTGCCGTCTGCCATGATCATAAGGCCGGCGTACAAAAATCCAACGTAGTCATTACCTTCAGCAGCCATGCCATCAACGGTTGGCATGATCACTTCTTGCATAATACGGTCGTGAATGTCGGCTGTGACAACAGGAGCCGGAGAATAAGCACCCATACCGCCTGTGTTTGGACCTTTATCGCCGTCAGCTGCACGTTTGTGGTCTTGGCTGGTGGCAAAAGGCAGTACGTTCTTACCATCTACCATCACGATAAACGACGCTTCTTCACCGTCTAGGAATTCTTCAATAACTACGCGGCTGCCGGCTTCGCCAAACGCGTTACCTGCCAGCATGTCGCGGATAGCGTCTTCCGCTTCTTCAACGGTCATTGCAACAATCACACCTTTGCCCGCCGCTAGGCCGTCTGCTTTTACTACGATAGGCGCGCCTTTCTCACGTACATAGGCAATGGCTGGGTCAATGTCTGTGAAGTTTTGATACTCAGCCGTGGGAATATTGTGACGAGCCAAAAAGTCTTTGGTAAACGCTTTTGAGCCTTCAAGCTGCGCCGCAGCTTGAGTGGGACCAAAAATCATTAAGCCCGCGTTAGTGAACGCATCTACAACACCTGCAACTAGCGGCGCCTCTGGGCCTACAATAGTAAGCGCAACATCATTGCCTTGAGCAAAAGAAACGAGGCCTGCGATGTCGTTTACATCAATAGCTACGTTCTCAAGCTTAGGCTCTGTAGCGGTACCCGCATTACCAGGCGCTACAAATACTGTTGAAACATCAGAAGACTGCGCTGCTTTAAACGCTAGCGCGTGTTCGCGGCCACCGCCGCCAATTACAAGTACGTTCATTAACTGTTCCGTTTTGAGTGTTTAATATTATGATTTTGGTTTAGTGAATTTTAACGTCATGCGATTGCTCTCGCCAATCGCCAAGTACTTTTCACGGTCTTGGTCGTCTAGTGCCAAGCGAGGAGGTAGCGTCCACACACCTTTAGGATGATCTGCGCTATCCATTGGGTTTGCGTTTACGTCGCTACTAGCTTCAAGTTCAAAGCCTGCTTTTTCAGCGGCAGCTACAACGTAAGAACGCTTCATGTAACCGCTTTTCTTCATGGCTTCATCGTCTGCACTTTCCGGTAGTTCGTGTTCCACTACGCCCAGTACGCCGCCTGGCTTGAGTGCTTTAAAGAACGCGCCGAATGCGTTGTCGATACCTTCGTCACCGTGACGCATATACCAGTTGTGCACGTTGCGAAAGGTTAGCACCATATCGGCGCTACCAGCTTTGCCAATATCCAGCGCTTTTATAGGGTCGAATGCTGTAAGCTCAGCACCTTCGTACTTCATGCCCGGCTTCATTTTTTCTTTAAAGCCTTCTACTGACTTTTTGTAGTAGTCGTTGGTGTTTTCATCAACAAAAAAATGCGCTGCCACGTACTTACCTTCATTCTTCACTGCAGAATAAAGAATATCAGCATACCAGCCGCCACCTGGCGATATTTCTACCACCGTCATGTTTGGCTTAAGGCCAAAGAAGCGTAGTGTTTGCTGAGGGTTGCGGTATTCGTCGCGTACCTTTGCACTATCAGAGCGAATGTCGCTCATAACGGCATCTGAAATTGCGTCTGCGTTTGCGTAAGACGCGCTCATACCAAGGGTTGCGGCTAATACATATTGGGCTAACTTTTTCATTTTTATTTCCTTTTTCTGTCGAGGGTAAATATCTATGCGGACTGGTATAACATAATACTGGTTGGTAACACTATTACTACAAACTACCACAGGTCAGATCAAGACTATCAGCTAACCGTTATTTGCACTTACGCCTTAGCAGAATAATTAGCAGCTCTGTCGCTTCACGTGGTGTGCTTACATTTATGTTTACGAGCCTTAAGACTACTTATCAAAAAGAGGCAATAAACGACAAACACACAGTAAAGCCACTAAATACAACCTTACTGCGTGTTTAACTTAGGTGTTGGTTTCCCTTACTAAGTCTGCACTATAAGTTATTGTGCAAATACTTATTAGTGACGGAAATGACGCATGCCCGTGAACACCATAGCAATGCCGTGTTCATCAGCGGCATCTATAACTTCTTGGTCGCGCATAGAGCCGCCAGGCTGAATTACTGCCTTAATGCCCGCTTCAGCCGCTGCGTCAATGCCGTCGCGGAATGGGAAGAAAGCGTCAGATGCCATGACAGAGCCAGCCACTTCAAGGTTCTCATCAGCTGCCTTAATTCCCGCAATTTTCGCAGAATAAACGCGGCTCATTTGACCTGCGCCCACGCCTACCGTCATACCGTCTTTGCAGTAAACAATTGCGTTAGACTTCACGTATTTTGCTACCTTCCAGCAGAACATAAGGTCGCGCAGTTCTTCTTCGCTAGGCTTACGCTTCGTCACCACTTCTAAGTCTTCCATTTCAACCATGCCGAAGTCGCGCTCTTGCACTAATAAACCGCCGTTTACGCGCTTAAAGTCATAACCTTCAGTTAGCTGACCAGCCCAATCACCACACGCTAGAAGACGTACGTTTTTCTTCGCACTTACTACTTCTTTCGCTTCATCGCTTACTGTCGGCGCAATAATGACTTCCACAAATTGACGGTCAACAATCGCTTGCGCCGTTTTTGCATCAAGCTCGCGGTTAAACGCAATAATGCCGCCAAATGCAGAGGTTGGGTCAGTTTTAAACGCACGATCGTAGGCACTTAAAATATCATCGCCAATGGCCACGCCACATGGGTTAGCGTGCTTGACGATTACACATGCTGGCTCTTCGAATTCTTTTACGCACTCAAGCGCCGCATCGGTATCAGCAATGTTGTTAAATGACAGTTCTTTACCCTGAAGCTGAGTAGCGGTAGCCACAGACGCTTCTTGAACATTGTTTTCAACATAGAATGCCGCTTCTTGGTGGCTATTTTCGCCATAGCGAAGGTCTTGCTTCTTAGTAAGCTGCATGTTGTAGGTACGTGGGAATTCACTGTGCTGGTGGTCACAGTCTGCTTCACAACCTGTGCTGTCTAAACGAGCACCAAAGTAGTTTGCAATCATGCCGTCGTATTCGGCCGTATGTTCAAACGCTTTAATCGCAAGGTCAAAACGGGTGTTGTACGTTAACGAGCCATTGTTGTCGTTCATTTCTGCAAGCACGCGAGAGTAGTCCGCCGCATTAACAACAATAGTGACATCTTTATGGTTTTTTGCCGCAGCGCGCACCATCGTTGGCCCACCGATATCAATATTTTCAATTGCATCTTCTAGCGTACAGTCTTCGTTTGCCACGGTTGCAGCAAACGGGTAAAGGTTAACTACCACAAGGTCGATAGGCGCAATGCTGTGTTCTTCCATCACCGCTTCATCGGTACCGCGACGACCAAGGATACCGCCATGAATTTTAGGGTGAAGAGTTTTGACACGGCCTGCCATAATTTCTGGGTGACCCGTGTGATCAGACACTTCTTTAACAGGTAAGCCAGCATCAGCGAGAAGTTTTGCAGTACCGCCCGTCGACAGAAGTTCTACGCCAGCGTTATGCAGCGCTGTTGCGAAATCGAGGATACCGGTTTTATCAGAGACACTAAGGAGAGCACGTTTAATTGGTTTTGGTGTTTGCATAAATTTTAAGTTTCTAATGTTGTAGTGTTGAAACAAAAAGAGCACCGATTGGTGCTCTTTGGTGGGCAAAGCCCTTGGAATCTTAGTTCATGCCGTATTGCTTAAGCTTCTTGCGAAGTGTGCCACGGTTGATGCCCATCATGATGGCTGCGCGGGTTTGGTTGCCGCGTGTATAAGTCATGACTTCTTCTAACAGCGGCGCCTCAACTTCAGCCAGTACCATTTCGTACAGGTTATCGATATTAGCGTTGTCCAGTTGCTTAAGGTACTTGTTAACTGCTTGCTTTACAGAGTCGCGCAGCGGCTTTTGTGCTTGCGTTTGTGAAGGCGTAGTTACTGTAGTAGTAAAAGGTGAAGTCACGTTTTGATCGAACATAATACTGTGTTGCTCTTAAGTTAGTCATCACTATGCTGCGGGAGAAATCTGTCGGGTTTCTCGAATCTGCAGCGCTTGAAAATATGCATTAAGTGCTTCGAGTTGCTCATTCGCATCATCGATAGCGTTAAACGTTTTACGAAACTGACGATCCGTATCATGCTCCGCGAGATACCAGCCCACGTGCTTACGGGCAATTCTTACACCTGAGATGTCACCGTAAAAATCCTGCACATTTGTTACGTGCTCATGCAAGATTTCGTACTGCTGTGACAGCGACGGTGGTGCCAAGTTCTCGCCCGTTTCAAGATAATGCTGGATTTGATTAAATATCCATGGGTTACCTTGCGCGCCGCGACCAACCATCACACCATCTGCACCAGTGTAATTCAGCACCTCTTGTGCTTTCTGTGGAGAAGTTATGTCACCATTGGCAATAACAGGAATTGATATTGCTGCCTTTATTTTGCGAATGGTGTCGTATTCCGCTTCCCCTTTGTACATACAAGCTCGCGTTCTGCCGTGAACAGCAAGCGACTGTATGCCGTTTTGCTCTGCAATGCGGGCAATGTCTACCCCATTGCGATTTTCTGGGTTCCAGCCGGTGCGAATCTTCAGTGTTACAGGTACATTTACCGCTTTCACTACCGCTTTAACGATAGCTTCCACTGTATCTGGATATTGAAGCAACGCTGAGCCTGCTAATTTCTTATTGACCTTTTTTGCAGGGCAACCCATGTTGATGTCGATGATCTGCGCACCGTTTTCAACATTAAATTGCGCTGCTTGAGCCATAAGCACAGGGTCGGCGCCAGCAATCTGTACAGAGCGAATACCTTCTTCACCCTCATGATTCATACGCGCCTGCGATTTGGCGGTATTCCACACCTTAGGATTACTTGAAAGCATTTCTGAAACAACCAAGCCTGCACCCAAACGTTTACAAAGTTGACGAAACGGCCTGTCAGTTACGCCAGCCATAGGCGCTAACATCAGGTTATTGTCCAACGTGTAAGGTCCTATTTGTATCGTTTGTTGCATGGTTTGTCGTATAGCTCTTCAACTAAAACTGCACATAATTTATACACCCGGCTAAAACGGGGCGCTAAGTGTACGCGTTTTCGCAATGCTTGAAAAGGCTAAAAATCACACAAAATTTCACTTCATGGGCTTGACAGTGAAAAAAAACTGTCACATTAACAAGCTAGATGACTTTTCTAGTCTAAAATTTGTTCAATATTCTCACAGCCCCCGTTTTAAAAGGGCTGTGATGTAAATAAAATTAACAACTTTTTATAGCTTTGTACCGGAAACGCGAGCCCATTCGCCATCGATTGCACTGGTTTCTAAGTTGATATCTTTAGAATAGGCGTCTTCTATTCGCTCTACCTGTTCTGCAAGAATACCTGAAAGTACAAGCTGGCCATTTGATTTGCAGTATCCTGTGATAACGCCTTGCAGGTCTAATAGGGGGCCAGATAAGATATTCGCCATGACCACATCGGCTTCAAGTTCAGGTTGATCTTCGGGTAGATACACATCTAAACGATCTTCAACGCCATTGCGGCGCGCATTTTCTTTTGTGGCTTGAAGGGCTTGCGGGTCAATATCAATACCTATAACGCGCTTCGCGCCTAGCTTTAATGCAGCAAGGGCTAAGATACCTGAACCACAGCCAAAATCGACGACCGTTTTGTTTGTCATATCGATACCATCTAGCCAGCGTAAACAAAGCGCCGTGGTAGGGTGTGTACCAGTACCAAAGGCAAGTCCTGGGTCAAGCATCACGTTAACAGCATTTGGGTCGGGCACATCACGCCAGCTAGGGCAGATCCAAAGGCGCTCGCCAAACTGCATAGGATGAAAGTTATCCATCCATTCACGTTCCCAGTCTTTGTCTTCAAGTGGCTCAAGTTTATATTTAAAGTTCGGGCCCAGCACTTTTGCTTTGCTTAGACGTTGAAGAATACCTTTCATGTCGGCATCTGCTTCAAATAGACCTACAACCTGCGTGTCTGGCCACAACAAAACCTCGCCGGGTTTTGGTTCATACATAGGCGTATCTTTTGCGTCTACATAGGTAACGGCCTGCGAGCCATTTGCTGTAAGCATGTCACCAATAGACTCTGCGTTTTCAGATGAAGTATTAATTCGAAGTTGTAACCAGGCCATGATTTTTCGCCGTCTAATGTCTTTAGCGCTATTGTACCTATCGTTTCTTGTAAACAAAACGCGATAACGCTTTTTTACGCTACCGAAAATGGCAGCTCGCTTGTGTGTCACTTGAAATTGTATGCTTAAGTTGACTGGTTAAAACTCGATGATTACGTATAGTTAATGTATTACCTGAGCGCATTCACATAGGGAAAGCAATGAAACAATTACTGTTAATGTTTTTGGTGTCGTACCTTTTGTCTACATCAGTGTGCGCAAAGAAAATAAGTGTTGTTGTTGGTTGGAATAAACCTCCTTACGTAATATCTCAAACAGATACGGGATTTGAAGTTGACCTTGTGCGTGCAGTGCTGCGTGACATGGGCCACGAGATTTCGCCTATATACGTACCTTTTGGAAGAAGCGCTCGATTATTGTCTATGGGGTCAATTGATATAGGGCTTACCCTAAATAACAGTCATGATGTTTCTTCTGATTTTCTTTCTGATGCATACGTTGTTTATCAAAATGTCGCTGTAACCCGTAAAGACAGGGCCTTGTCTATCCATTCCATTGAGGACTTGAAGGGCAAAAGCGTAGCTGCGTTTCAAACCGCCTCGTCGGTGTTAGGGGAAAAATACGGTGACACACTCTCGTCCCACCCCACTTACATTGAAATGGCCAGTCAAGATAGCCAGGTTGCTATGCTGATGCTTGGTAGTATTGATGTTGCTGTAATGGACAGAAACATTTTTAACTATTTTAAGTCTCAAGATGCTCAATATGCAGATGATGAAGTTGTGCTGCACGAACTATTCCCTTTGGTTGCGTATCATGCCGCTATTCCTGATCAACAACTGCGTGCAGCGTTTAATGAAACACTACAAACCTTTATAGAAGACGGGCGCTATCAGGCATTGCTCGACGTGTATGGTCTAGAAAATTTGTTGCATACCATGAAGCAGAACCGTCCGCCGCGTTAGTGCTATAGCAAACTAAATCTACCAAGTTGTGCTTGATAGTGAACTAAATCTGTTACAACGTATAAAAAGACACGTTAGATAATAATAATAGGTTTAGGGACTCATGATAAAACGTTGGTATATAACAATAGGTGTTTTGCTCGTTGCGGGTTGTTCACTGCATAGTCGCGACGGTGTAGCAGTAGACGAAGTAAATGAAGTTGCAGTGGGTAAATGGTTAGATTCACCCGCTCATCAACAGGTACAAGCGATTAAATCGGGAGAGTTAAAAGCATCGTCTTTGGTACAAGGGTATTTGTCTCGGATAAATGAATTAGATACTCAGGTTAACAGCGTACTGGCAATAAACCCCAGCGCAATGCGTGAAGCGCAAGCGATCGATCTCAAAATCGCTAATGGTGAACCAGTAGGAAAACTTGCAGGGCTGCCCATTCTTATTAAGGATAATATTGAAACTGCAGAATTGCCTACAACAGCAGGTTCAATGGCGTTAATGAATAACATAACGGGGCGAAATGCGCCTATTGTAGAAAAGCTCAAAGCGGAAGGCGCGATTGTCCTAGGCAAAACGAACCTTTCTGAATGGGCTAATTTTCGGTCTGAATCATCAATTAGCGGCTGGAGCGCGGTGGGAGGTTTAACTCGCAACCCACATATATTGTCACGTAGTGCATGTGGTTCATCTTCTGGTTCTGGAGCGGCAATGTCACTGCGCCTAGCGTCACTGGCAATTGGTACCGAAACAAATGGTTCAATCATTTGTCCGTCATCGTTAAATGGTGTTGTAGGCTTTAAACCCTCGGTAGGGTTGTTATCACGTAGCCATATCGTGCCTATTTCCTCTAGTCAAGATACGGCAGGGCCTATGACATCAAACGTAATTGATGCGTGGTTAATGACCGCTATTATGGCAGGAAGTGATAGCGACGATAGCGCAACTGAAGAGGCGGATGCTCATATACCTCGTACTCCCTCTCAAGCGATGATAAATACTGATCTTAAGGGAATAAGAGTCGGAGTAGTACGCTACAGACAGGGCGATAACCCCCATGTGCTTGCGGTATATGAAAAAGCGTTAGCACAACTCAAGGCGGCCGGTGCAACGCTAGTTGAAATCAATGACTTTAATCAGCCCGATAGTTTCTGGGCAGATTCCTACACCGTTTTGCTGAGCGAGTTTCACGCGACGCTTAATGACTATCTAGCAACGTCACCTGCCGATATTCCGGTACGTAACTTAGCAGACCTTATTGCTTTTAATAATGAAAACGATCGTGAATTGGCACTATTTGACCAAAGTATTTTTGAGAAGTCGTTGTCTGCGCCAAATATTGACAGCAGTGAATACAAAGAGGCCCTTTCACTTGTCAAAGAAACGGCGGGTACCAATGGTATAGATACACTGTTGCACCAACATAATGTAGATGTTTTGGTGGCACCATCTAATAGCCCCTCATTTTTGATTGATGGGGTTTACGGTGATCATTCACCGGCTGGCTTTATCGGTATTGGCTATCTTGCTGCGGTGGCAGGGTATCCGCATTTAACGGTACCTGCTGGCGAGGTAAAGGACCTGCCAGTTGGGATAAGTTTTATCGGTGCTAAATGGCAAGATCAAAAAATATTGAGTATCGGCAGTGTGTTCGAGGCGAAACACGGTTTTTACCTTAAGCCTGGCCTTTTGCCTACGCGGTTTGATGCTCCGGCATTGCGAAATGTTGTTAGTGGTGTTGCCAATTAGTAAGTGACGGCATGATATAGAAAACCCAGCCTATGGCTGGGTTTTTTGTCATCTTGTATCGTGGCAAAGTGTTAACTTGGCTTTTTAACCCATGCACTGCACCACCCATTGGCATTAACTAACTTGCCGGGGAAGATGTTGCACGGACGATACTGTTCGCCGTCTGCACCTTGCACGTACATGCAGTTTGCGCAATTTGATCCTTCCACGGTAGATGCTGGTGTGTAATTGAGTGCTTTTGCAGTTGGGTCGTCGGCGCTCAGCTGCTCTTGGGCTTGCGCACGAAGTGCAACGCCACCTAGCGTGAGTCCTATAACTGTAGAGCCTGACAATTTTAAAAAATTACGACGACTTACAGATTTCATAACGGTCTCCTTAAGAGATATAAACGATAATGATTCTTTTTTATTCAGTATCTTAAACGCAAAAACCTGCCCATAAAGGCAGGTTTTTTTTACATTAATTCATACTAGCGTTTTTCACAGAAAGATCGAATGGAAAGTGAAATATTCGCTTGATCTAGATTAAAAAAAGTTTATTGCAATGCAATACGGGTACAACATAGCTACTCAATAGGTCTTTACCCACGCAATTTAATAGTTATAAATGTATGAAAACTATTTTTTTGTAAGCGGTGTATTTGCTTTTGCATAAGCAAACTGTGCTAGCCGCGTTGTCTTGTGGTAACTATCAAGACCGGATATACAGGCACTGCCCGCTGCCTCAATATCTACATACCCGTCTTCAGATAATAAAGGCTCGGAAATGAACAATTCCTGAATCTCCCCGATGATCATTTCCGTATTATTTAGCAATGTAAAATGCTGCGCGACTGACAGCCCCATTTTTATGTTACTTTCCTTCACATATGGCGCTTCGAACGTCTCGCTAAACTGAGGGGTTAAACCTACGGCTTCAAATTCGCTTTCGTCTGGCGCATAGCGAGCTGATGTTTGGTGCGCTTTATCAACCCATTCGACGTGTATATGGTTTAATGTGTAAACGCCGCGCTGTTTAATATTGCTTAAAGAGTCACGCGTTACGGTGTGTGGCCGCATGATAACACCGAGTAATGGCGGGTTAGCACCAATGTGAACAACAGAACTAATCACTGCCAAGTTGGGGGTGGTGCCATCAGTTGTGCCTAGTAATGTTGCCGACTTAAAGCCGGACAAACTATTGATGAAATTAGCTCGAAAGCGCTGGGGCATTGCACTGATGTCATCATGAGTGAATTGCTTAGTCATTCTCTCTTTCGGCCTCTATTTCGATATCTTCACCGTGCTGAAATACACGGAGTTCGATGGGTTGGCAGCACACTTGGCAATCTAACACCAGGGTTTGGCCAACATCATTTATTTCGTCTATTTCTACGTCATTAGGTGCCATGCAGTAAGGGCACGAAAAGTCCATTGCTCGCGTTAAGCTCATTGATATTCCCAGAAACATTACAATAACCACTTGTACGTGATGCATAGCCATGCGGATTGAAAATCTTTACATCAAATGATCAGTACTTGTCGTTATCGAGTATGTTAAATCAAGTGAGTTGTATTGAGAGAAGAACGGTGTCTAATAAAGTCGGCGATTGTCCTTGCTGCCACCGTCAAGCGCGCCTTACGTTTCATCATTTGATCCCGCGAAAAATGCATCGGCGCAGCTTTTTCAAGAAACATTTTAGTAAAGCTGAGTTAAACAAGGGCATTTATATATGTAGGCAGTGTCACAGTGGAATACATAGGTTCTATGATGAAATGACACTCGCAAAACATTTTTGTTCGTTGCCAGCATTGCTTGACGATGAACAACTAGGCGCATTTTTTCAATGGGTATCGAAACAGCGAATTAGGATTTAAGTTGAATTTTCAGCCTGTATAAATATACACTTACACTGTATTCATAACCAGTAAAGTTGCCATGCCTCGTATGCGAAAAGACCTCCCTCCTCGTTACTACCTTACACATTTCTATGAGTTTCTTGCTTTTTTTGAGGGTGCTAACAAGGTATTGCTGAATCAAGAAGCAATAGCGTTTATTGACCGTTTTAACGCGCTAGATGAAGATAAAAAATGTATTATCGTGCGGGCAGCGAACCGTAAATATGCTGTTATCGATAGGAACCAGTTCAATTATGCGGAGATTGATGCGCCACAGCAGCAGATAGATGCATTGATTGAGCAGGGGTGGTTTGGTGATATCACACATGCGTCTCTTCATGATATTGCTGGCGTGTGACTAGTCCTGAAATAGGTTGACACTTATTTCGGTTAAAACGCCCGATGTATTTCATCGGGCGTTTTGTATTTAAGGGCCTGATGTGGCCGCCTACCATTATAGATTGCTATTGACTCTGCAACCATCTTTCTCGCTTCTTCTAAATCTCGTGGCTTATGGAGTAAGTATTCATTTTTAAGAATACCGTTTATTCGCTCTGCAAGGGCGTTTTGATAGCAGTCGTAGCCATCTGTCATCGAGCACTGTACATCATGTTTTCTATGGAGTTTTTGATACTCTTCTGAACAATACTGTATACCTCTGTCTGAGTGATGCACGAGCTTTTCTTTTGTACTTTTTTGTTTAAGCGCTCGAGTAAATGCTTGCTTTACTGACTGCGTTCGCATGTTATCGTCAACCTGATAGCCCACAATCTTCCGCGAATAAGCATCTGTAATGAGACTTACATAACTCTCTCCACTTCGCGTCGGTAAGTACGTGATATCCGCTACCCAAAGCTGATTGGGCTTCTCTGCTTTGAAACCCGCTTTAATGAGATTAGGGTGACGACGGAACCGATGATGGCTGTTGGTTGTTTTGTGATACGCGCGCTTTGTCGGCACCAATAGCCGCTTTTCTCTCAGTAAATTAAAGAGATGGTCTCTCCCGATATCCATTTTTTCGAGCGCAAGCAGATACTGTAGTTTCCGAGTGCCGATGCGAGGTTGCATCATTCGCTCCTGACGGACGAACTGAATGACTTGACCTTCAAGCGCTTCGCGCTTGAGTGAGCGAGCGCAGTATTGGTAGTAAGCCTGACGAGAAATCTTCAGGTAACGACAGGCTTTGGCAACGGACACTCCGCCTATCACTTTTTCTTGGATGACTTTCTTTTGCGCTTTTTTACAACGCTTACTCCATAGTCACTTTCAAGGACATTTACAACGGCTTCAAAGAAATCAGCTTTCATTTTTGTATCAGCAAGCTCTTTCTCTAGCGCTTTAATTCGCTGTTCGGGGGTGAGTTCTGCTTTGGGTTTATCCACGACGTGGCCTCGCGTTAGAAACTTCGGTGTTCCATCCGTCCAATCTAAACGACCGTGCTTACGAAGCCAAACTAAAACAGTTGAGCAACCTTGTATTCCGTAGTGATCTTGAGCCTGCCTGTAGGTGAACTCGCCTTTTTCAACTTGGTCTACAACAGCCAATTTAAAAGCGAGGGAATAATCACGTTGAGTTCTTCTGCTATTTGATTTCATTACACTCTCCAAAATAAGTTTGAAAAGTGTCAACGCTATTTAGGATGGGTCAGTGTTAACAAAAGAGGCGATTATTTCGCTGCTATCTGAGTACGGCAGTGTGCAAGGTTTAGCATCGCAGGCGAAAGCTAAACTGGTTACAATTCTTGCTGAGCATATTCGCAAGCAGGGATGGCCCTCTTCATTCTCGTTTACACATTACTTGGTCTGTTTGTTTGATTCTGCACTTCGTTTTCTTCTCTTTGTTTATTTTGGTAACACCAAAAGTCGGCTAAATCAGTTTTCAATGCGTGACCTTGGCGTTATGCGCACGCGATCGGATTCGGTGACTGACACTGCGCGGTTCGACAGCATGGAAGACACACAAGCCGCGTGGTTTTATGCTGATCACTATACCCGCCTGTCTTACTACAGCGATGATGAACTACAAACACTTGCTAGATCAGACTTTCCTGAAACCGAATGTGTTTCTGCCAGTTTCTACCGCGATCAGTTTTTATATGCGCTTGGTTTAAAAGTGTGTGAGTTAGATCGTGAGCTTGGTCTAAATGTACTTGGTTTGGCAAAAAGCGACAAAGCAAAAGAAAAGTGGCTAAGAGAAAGCTATAAAGATGGGCACATAGAGCAAGTTAAAGAGGCATTAGAAAACATTATTGATGATCCGCCTTCTGATACGCTTGGTGCTTTCGCGGAAGATTTTTATGCACGTAAATATAACAAGAAGCGCACGAGTGTAGTGACAGATATGCTGCGTAATGCAAGTCGCACACTGAATATTGACGTGAGCCAGAATCAGCAGGTAGAGCGTGGAGTATTAGCTCACTATGCGAGACAAGGTATTCAGGGATGGCGCACCGAAAATAGACTTTGGCGGAGCCTCTTTGGCCTGATTTTCTGGCAGCAACTCTATGAGGAGGACACGTTAGTTACAGAGTTTGACCGCAGACCGCTGTCGCTTAAACAAAACAACTTTTATGAGAAATTTAAAGACAGCATTGAAGCGCTGCTGAGTCGGCTGAATTCAAAAGATGCATTGCGTCGACATATCCACAAAAACGCGACCCAACATTACGGCAAAGTGAATAGCTTGTTCATGTGGTCTAGTCATCTTCTAACACCGCTTGAAGCACTTATAGAGCATGGCGATTTGAAGGCAATTTACGCGTTGCTGCGAATGATGTGCAGGGATTTTGAAAGTTTGAGGGATGGTTTTCCAGACATTATGGTGTTGGATGGAACCCTTCGCTTTGAGGAAATTAAAGCACCAGGTGATCAGTTGCGCCGCAATCAATTGGTGTCTATTCAACGATTGCAGCAAGCGGGTTTCAGCGTGGCTGTTACCACTGTTAAATGGGTGCGTGACCCTGCTCAGCCTTATGTTGTGGTAGATATAGAAACGACGGGCGGCAATAGCAATTTCAATCGTATAACTGAAGTGGGTATGGTGAAATTAGTGGCGGGCAAAGAAGTAGATAGATTCCAAACGCTCATCAACCCTCAAAGAAGGATACCCTCAAATATTACAAGACTAACAGGAATTTCTGACGCTATGGTGGCCACAGCTCCAGTGTTTGCCGAGGTTGCAGAAAACATAGCAAAGTTTACTGAGGACGCTGTTTTTGTAGCTCATAACGTAAATTTCGACTACGGATTCATTAAGGCTGAGTTTGCAAGGCTTGAGCAATTTTTTAGACGCCCGAAAATGTGCACGGTGCGTGAAATGCGAAGAACGTATCCTGGACTTGCTTCTTACTCATTGGCCAACTTAACCAAACACTTTCATATTGAAATGGAACAACACCATCGCGCATTGAGTGATGCACAAGCAGCGGCCGAGCTATTGAAACTCGCATTTGAAAAGGACGATGCCCGCCCAACTGATTAATAGGCTCGGTTGAAACAACACGCGGCCGTAATAAAGTAGCAGTGTGATAACGCTGCCATACAAATACAAAATTTTGAATGAACGAAAACACCTCTCGGCATGTATTTAATGTGGTTATTTAGCGAGAAAAGAGATGTGCGAAATGGCGTTAACTGAAGAGCAACAGTCAAGAATTATCGAAATGGCATGGGAGGACCGCACGCCTTTTGAGGCTATTGAGCGGCTTTATGGCCTTCCTGAAAAAGAAGTTATTAAGCTGATGCGCAGAAACTTAAAACAAAAAACGTTTAAGAATTGGCGCGAAAGGGTTTCAGGCCGAAAAACTAAACACGCTAGCCTGCGACCTGAAGGGGTTGAACGTGGCTATTGCCCGTCGCAATACAAACCTAAAGGCGCCAACAAGTAAGGCGCCTTTATTCTTTCGATTCAGGTGCTTTTAGCGTGGTAATAGGTAATAGAAACGCGGTTAATTGCTGCCTCAACGGGCTTGGAAAAACAATCGTATTGGCAGATTGGTTAATGCTTTTTGCGTGATGTACCTGCCTTAGCAAATCTTGGTAAGTACTACTGGTTTTTTGAAGTTCTTCAACACGCTCCATCATTAATTCAATAAACTCTGCAGGCGTTAAGTGCTCGTGACGTTTAATCTCTGCTGCCAGTGCTTTTAGTACGTAGGCTTCCCACTCCTTACGATAGCTCGAAGATAGCCTTTCTGGATATAACGTTAAATCAGAAATATCTTGCGCTAGATCGACAATGTCTAACGGGTCGTCAAACATTACTCTAAATGCCAAGAGCACGTCGTCGGACAACCTAGAAACGGGCAATTTCTCTTTTAACTGTGTATAGCGGCTCGTCACAAAACACCTTTATCTCATTTGCACTTTTTTTTAGATACGCAGTCAATCAAAATAAGATTCTACTTAGACTTTCGTATAATAAATTCTTTGAAGTTAAGTTTAATAAAAGGTGAGGTGCTGATAAAGGCAAAGAGATTAAAAATAAGTAATTGAACCAGGGTGAACTTAGCTTTAACGAGCAGCGTAATCTATTACGCACTGTTAAAGTGTGTACGCGTTCTTGCTGTTTGGCCCATCGTTTGATGGGCCTTTTTTTATGTGGCTTTAGCGCCTTTGTTCATTCAACTTTCAAAAGAAAGTTTTATGCCGGCGAGCAACCGGCTGACACTATCTACAACATCAGCTCTTACAAACCATTCAACATCATGTTTCTGAGATAACACGCCGCTAAACTCCAAAGAGCCACCGTGACCCGTTCCTAGAAAGTCTTCAATTAATTCAGCGCGCGTACCAAAACTGCTGTCAATGTAGGAGTAGTAAGCAAAATATTCGACAGGATATGATGTATTAAAAGCACTTGCAGTAAACGCTCCGCTAGTGCCCACTACAATTTTAGCTGCGCTTTCATCGGTGCGCTGCACCAGCTCTATAAAGGCGGTATCTTCATTGTTTAGCCTAAACCGATACTCAGCACGAGCAAATGTACCACTTAGCATTCTTTCAAAACTGGCTTCGTAGCTATGGCGCTGGCCCATTTTCGCTGAGTATTCAACCTCAAAATATTCATCCTCTGAGCCTATATTAAACGCTTCAGAAGCTTGGTCATTAGCGAGTTGACCGACAACAATTTCAATGGCGGTGTCATTTTGCAGTTGCCTTACGTGACGTATTCCTGTTATCCACCCATCTTTTGATAAGCCAGTGGAAGAAACACGCCCTTTGTAAGTGGGGATGATGCCTAACTCAGTTTTTCCCAATTCGGTTTCATGCCGCAAATACAGACGCCTTGCGTAGAGATAATCTGTGCTGTCGCTACCAAACGTATTGTGGCTTGATGAAAAGTCATCGCCCGTCACTACAAAGCTGTTTACAGACCATGCTGATGTGATGGCAAGAGAGGGGTAGTAGCGCAGTCGATATTGTTCGCGGCTAGGGCGGTTAGAGCGATTATCGTAGCGAACTTGTATATCTAGCTTCTGTGAAAATGTGGGTGTTATTTGTCCTGCATTCGCGTCGAACCCTGCAATGGCGATTAGTGGTAAAATGAATAAAAAAAGATTTCGCACCTGTTTAACCCTAAACAACATGATTACATGGTTTATACATTAAAAGTAATTAATTGGCGCATCGATTATATAGTTAATAGAAAAAATGCAAAAAAAAGCCGGCAGGGATGCCGGCAATAAGTGGAGTGGGACTCCAATGAGGGTAAAACACACAAAAGTTTAAGGGAGATGTCTTAAAACTTGTGTGAAGTATAGAACGAGTTTTTAAATAGGAAAATCGTTAAAAATTGATTGTAGTAATCGTAAAATTAGAATGTGCTGAATAGCGAATAGCGAATAGCGAATAGCGAATAGCGAATAGCGAAAATTGGGCTACACAAAATACAACGTGTAGCCCAAATGGGGATCAGGCTAAGCCTAGCTTCTTCTCTAGGTAGTGGATGTTGGTCCCACCTGCAAAGAAGTTTTCATCGGCCATAATAGCGCGCTGAAGCGGAATATTCGTTTTAATACCCTCAACCACAATCTCTTCAAGGGCGTGGCGCATACGAGCAATCGCTTCGTCGCGGCTTTCACCGTAAGTGATAAGCTTGCCTATCATTGAATCGTAGTAAGGAGGCACGTGGTAGCCCGCGTAAATATGTGACTCCCAACGAATACCTAAACCACCTGGCGCATGGAACATATCGATAGGACCAGGGCTAGGAATAAAGGTTTGTGGATCTTCTGCGTTAATTCGACATTCAATAGCGTGGCCACGAATTTGAATTTGCGACTGATCAATTGACAGTGGCTGACCGGCTGCAATGCGAAGCTGCTCTTTAATAAGGTCAACGCCTGTGATCATTTCAGATACAGGGTGCTCCACCTGAATACGGGTATTCATTTCAATGAAATAGAATTCACCGTTTTCATATAGGAACTCGAAAGTACCTGCTCCGCGGTAGCCTATTTCAATACAGGCTTTGCGGCAGCGATCGCCTATCTTGGTACGCATTTGCTCAGAAATACCTGGTGCAGGCGCTTCTTCAACCACTTTTTGGTGGCGACGCTGCATTGAGCAGTCACGTTCACCTAAGTGAATAGCGTTGCCTTGGCCATCGGCTAATACCTGAATTTCTACGTGACGTGGGTTTTCAAGGAATTTTTCCATATAAACCGTTGAGTTGCCAAATGCAGCGCCAGCTTCCGCTTGCGTGGTTTCAATGGCTTTAATCAACTCAGCTTCGCTGCGCACTACGCGCATACCACGACCACCGCCGCCGCCCGCAGCTTTAACGATGATTGGGTAACCAATGCGCTTAGCAATGGCTTTGTTGCGCTCTACGTCGTCGGTTAGTGGGCCGTCAGAGCCAGGTACACACGGTACGCCTGCTTTTTTCATGGCGTTGATAGCAGAAACTTTGTCACCCATAAGGTTGATAGTTTCAGCTTTAGGGCCAATGAAAATAAAGCCGCTTTTTTCTACCGCTTCAGCAAAGTCTGCGTTTTCCGCTAGGAAACCGTAACCTGGGTGAATAGCAATAGAGTTAGTGACTTCTGCAGCAGCAATAATGCGAGGAATGTTCAGGTAGCTTTCTGTTGCCGATGCTTTACCAATACAAATCGATTCGTCAGCCAGCAACACGTGCTTCAAGTTTTTATCCGCAGTAGAGTGCACAGCTACGGTTTTGATGCCTAGTTCTTTACAGGCTCTCAAAATACGTAGGGCAATCTCACCACGGTTAGCAATAAGTACTTTATCTAGCATAGTTAAGCACTCGCTTATTCAATGATGAACATTGGCTGGTCGAATTCTACAGGGTCTTGGTTTTCAACCAAGATTGCCTTAACCACACCTGCTTTGTCTGCTTCAATTTGGTTCATCATCTTCATCGCTTCAACGATACAAAGTGTGTCGCCAACTTTTACTTGCTGACCCACTTCTGCAAACGGTTTTGCCGTTGGTGAAGATGCACGGTAGAAGGTACCTACCATTGGAGACTTAACAACGTGACCGTCTGGCTGTGCTGGCTCTGCCGGTGCTTCAGACGCAGTGGTAGCGGCCGCTGCAGGCGCAGGTGCCATTTGCGGTGCAGCAGGAGCTGCAAAGCTGTAATTCATTGGCGCTTGAACACCCGTTGGGCCACGGTGGATGCGTACAGACTCTTCGCCTTCAGTGATCTCTAGCTCGGCAATGCCAGATTCTTCCACTAGTTCGATGAGTTTTTTAATCTTTCTAATATCCATGTTCTGTCTCTGCTCTATTTTGGCGATTTCGGTAAATTGATTGCTGCAGTCAACGCGAGCGAATAGCCCATGGCACCAAGGCCAACAATGACGCCAGCTGCAACATCAGAAAAATAAGAATGATGACGAAAAGGTTCACGAGCGTGAACGTTCGACAAATGCACTTCAATAAACGGGATATTGACACTTAATAACGCATCGCGAAGGGCGACACTGGTGTGCGTGAAGGCAGCAGGATTAATAATAATGGCATCAACAGTTCCCATAGCAGCATGTACGCGGTCGATCAGTTCAAACTCGGCGTTTGACTGAAAATGCGTTAAGGTCACGTTGCTTGACGCGGCCTGCGCCTGCAAATCATCTACAATGTCTTGCAAGGTTTGTGTGCCGTATTTGTCGGGTTCTCTTTGGCCTAACATATTCAAGTTAGGGCCGTTCAATAACAAAATATTCATCTAGTTTGCTGCTATCTTCGGGAAAATGTCACGGTTATTGTCATTTCAACAAACTTTTGTGACAGTTGCACGAAAAAAAGCCAATTTATTTGCTCGTTTATTGCGTTAATTAGTGATTATAGAGATAGCAAAAGATTTCGCAGCAAAATACTGGTCTAATCAGGTGTTTTCGGTGCAAAGTTTATTAGGTGGTTTGTTCAGTCGATGTGTGTTCAACCGCATCATGCTGCACTCTCAGAAGGCGTTAGTTAAAGTAATGCTGGCGGTTTTAATTGATATTACTGATGAAGTATTGTTGTAAATGCTAAGGTGTGGCTTTTGTTGAAGCGCTTTCTAGAGAAAACGGCACACTCACGTATTTACCATGAAATTTGGCGACATATATGCCAAAGTGAAGATGGGGTAAGGAAGAAAACCCCGTATTGCCGGTGTAACCAATAAGTTGCCCGCGCTTTATAGCTTGTCCTCTTGTTACCACAACGCTTTTATATTTCAGGTGGTAGTACTCGCCGGTGGTTCCGTCGTTATGAAGAATAACCACATAGTTAGCGTGTTTAGCAAACTTCGGCGTTGGTCCGCCTTTCGTGCCGTCATCTTTCGTGTCGATCACTACCCCTTCTCTGGCGGCTAAAATAGGGGTTCCTACAGGCGCGGCAAAATCGAGAGCATACCTTGACGCACCAGAATGACTGAAGCTCCCGTTAAAGCCTTGAACAATGCGGTATTCGCCAGCAGGCTGTAGCGGTGATAGATACGTATAGGCATTGTCGTGTACAGCGTCTATGCGCCCCACCGTCCATTTAACGCGCATAGACGCCCAAAACGCATCGGCATTTTTTACCACGCCAAGGGGCACTTGATCGTCGGTATCTAAAAACGCGTTAACGTGGGCTTTTGATTTAAGCGCCTCATTGCCTGTAGGGATACCTTGCAAAACAGGAGAATAAAGGGTTAAGGCTACTGGCAAGTCTACTTTTCTTTGGACTGAGACCAAATAAAGAGAGGAAGACGAAGGCGTTAGCGCAAAACAAAAGCGTTTGTCATCAAAGCACCCCGTGGTTTTCGCTGCTACTGATAGGGAAAAAGTGAGCGAAATTAACAAGAAAGCCAGCATTGAAGCCAACCTTCTTTTCTGAAACCCGTCTCTACCCAAAATAAAAAGAGCGGCGCTTCGCACCGCTCGCCATACTCGCCATATGAGAAGAGGAAAGGCCTCGAATCGAAGCGCCTTAATCCAAGCGACCACTTGGACCGTCATTAATGTTAGACCCATTCTTAAGCCACTGGTTTACATGATCGGCAAAAGCATCTGCCTTCATAAATCCGGTGACACGGGCCCTAGTTAGTTCGTCGCCGTCTTCGTCAAAGAACAAGATAGTGGGCAAACCTAAAACGCTAAAGGTGTCAAAAATCTCCTGGCGCTCTGGTGTGTTATCGGTAAGGTCCATTTGCATCCATACCGTATTGCTAAGTGCAGATACCACTTGCTCGTCTGGGAAGGTGTACTTTTCAAATTCCTTACAGGCAACGCACCAGTCGGCGTACAAATCGACCATCACGGTTTTACCTTGTGCGTTAGCCGCCGCTATTTTATTACGTAAGTCTGCCAAATCTCGCGCAACAACAAAGTCCGGGTGCCCTGCGTGAACACCATCAGCGTGTTCGCCCCAAAGTCCGGTGTTGAGCCCAGCTTGATAGGTAAGGCCAGCACTTCCCATAATGCCCATTGCAACCCCAACAGCACGTACAAGCTTCATGAGCGAATTTTTGCTGGCGCGATTGAGTACCCAGTAATAACCGAATAAACCAAAACCTAGCAAGCCCCACAGGAAGCCAGTGGCAGGGCTATTGTATAAACGTTCTATAAACACAATGGCTACCGCAAGCATCATAAAGCCAAAGGTGACTTTAACCACATTCATCCAGTTACCCGCTTTAGGCAGCAGCTTACCGCCCGTCATACCGAACAGAATAAGCGGAACGCCCATACCTATACTAAGCAAATAAAGGGAAATGAAGCCTAAGGTCATATCGCCAGTTTGGGCGATGAATAGTAATATGCCGGTTAGCGGCGCAGTAGTGCAGGGCGATGCAATAAGACCAGACAATACACCCATAATAAACACCCCTGCGAAACTGCCGGGCGTTTGATTGTTACTCATGTGAGTGAGCTTTTCTTGATACTTTGCTGGCAGCTGAATTTCAAAACCGCCAAACAGAGCAACGGCTAGCGCCACAAATAGCACAATGAACACGCCGAGTACTACAGGGTGCTGTAGCGCAGCCTGAAACTGCGCGCCGGCTACTGCGACCACTAAGCCAAGCAGCGAGTAGGTGATCGCCATACCTTGAACGTAGACAAAGGTTAGCCAGAATGAATGCGATGCGGTTTTAGGCTTGCCTTGACCAATCACAATACCCGACACAATGGGGTACATTGGGAATACGCAAGGCGTAAAAGCTAAGCCTACGCCTAGTGCAAAAAATAGCGCTAAAGTGAGCGCGAGGTTATCTTTATCGATTAGCCTTTGCGCCAAATCGAATTGCTCGCTTTGTGAAGATGTCAATGCGTTGTTTGATTCTGAGGCTGTACCTGTATTAGCAACGGCACTACTGCCTACTTCATTTAAATATACAACTTTCACAGTAGGCGGGTAGCAAAGCCCTGCGTCAGCACAGCCCTGATAGCGAATTTTAACCACGCCATCATCGCCTGACGACACAATAGGCAAAGTAATAGATACGCTCTTATAAAATACTTCAGACTCGCCGAAAAACTCATCTTCAATAATTACGCCAGTGGGGTACACAGGCTCGCCGACTTCAGCTTCTTTAGCCACAAACTTGAATTGTTTTAGGTACAGATAATAGCCATCGGCAATATCGAAGCTTACCGTAAGCACATCGCCTTTTTGATTGAAATCGAACGTAAACGCTTGGTCTACATCTAAAAACTGAGGTTCATCTGCAAAAGGGTCGTCAAATGCACTTGGCACCTGTGCAAAGGCGAACGCGCTTAATAACGTCATTAAACAAAATGCTGAAAGTACATAAGCGCTAAAGCGACGGAGCAATAAAGCTGACGGTGCGCCTGATACCAGAGAAAGTGTTGTCATAAAATTACGTTTCATTTTTTATCTTTTTTTATGTTGTCGTTATTCTTTGTACCAATACATGCTGTATTAGCGTTGCAGCGTGGTTTGTAACCACTGGCCGTAGGCGCCGCTGGCTTCTGCGTTAAGTTCTAACCACTCAGGCACATCGTAAGGGTGTAGTTCGTTTACTTTATCAAAGGCTTGTAACACATGTTGTGTATTCGTTTTAATGAGCAACTGGCATTCCGTGTCGGTTTCTACGTTACCCTGCCACTCGTAAACCGACTTGATGCCCTTAATAATATTAACGCAGGCAGCAAGCTTACTGTTGACAAGCGAGCTGGCAATTAACTCGGCTGTTTTTTCATCGGGTGTTGTACACAATACAAGCTTTATTGTCATTAACTACTCCTAACCATTACGCGCAGTATGCCGTATGAGCGCAGTGCTGTGAATTAGACCTCATAACCCACATTATTCTTTCACAGCATTAGTCTATCAAGGTCGTTATCGGTCGCTTTATGTCGCTATTTAAGCGTAAGCGCGGGCACCTTTTCTTGTTATTACGTACAAAGACCCTATAACAGCTTATGAATACATGAAAGAGGAAGCATTTTGCGGGTTTTATTTTTACTGTTTGCCCTATTACCTATTTTAGAAATTGCGCTGTTAATAAACGTAGGCAGCGTGATTGGTGGTTGGAATACTGTTGGTTTAGTCATTCTTTCTGCTTTTATTGGCGCTTATTTTGTTAAACGTGAAGGCGTGAGTACATTGCAAACTGCGCAAGAAAAAATGCAGCGCAACGAAGTACCAGGAAAAGAGCTGGTTGAAGGTTTAATGCTGGTGGTCGCGGGTATTTTACTTGTAACGCCAGGCTTTATTACCGATATTTTCGGCTTCTTATTGGCAATGCCTGGCTCTCGTCATTTCTTTGCTGCTCAGGTCAGTAAGCACATGAAAATGCGTGTTGTTGCTCCGGGCATGGGGCCGGGAACTGCAGGCTTCGGCCAAGGTCAGTCTCCGTTTGGGCAGCATCCATTTGGTGAGCGTCCACGCTCGAACAATAACGATGGTGATGTGTTTGAAGGCGAGTATACCGACCATACCACCAACGACCCAGATAAACGCTTGAAATAGCAAGCCCAAACACCCTCTCAGTCAGGTTATGAGCGCCGTTTACCAAGATAAACGGCGTTTACTTGCCTAATAAAAATAAGTATTTAGCGAAAAAACCAATTTTTTTACATTTTTTTGCTTAAAAACCCTTGAAGTTATCTGGGTACTACCCCATCTATCCGTGCAGAAACGATTTTAACTGCTCAGCAATGAGCAACCCAGGCACACAACATTCGGACAGTCTGAATGTTGGTAATCACATAAACTTGAATAGTGGAATTTTCAGGAGACTTGAAAATGGCAATTCGTCCTTTACACGACCGCGTAATCCTTAAGCGCGCAGAGCAAGAAAGCAAATCTGCAGGCGGTATCGTTCTGACTGGTTCTGCAGCAGAAAAATCTACACGCGGCGAAGTAATCGCAGTAGGTAACGGTCGCATTCTTGAGAACGGCGAAGTTAAAGCGCTAGACGTTAAAGTAGGCGACACCGTTATTTTCAACGACGGTTACGGTGTTAAAACAGAAAAGCTGGATGGTGAAGAAGTACTAATCCTAAGCGAAAGCGACATTCTAGCGATTGTTGAGTAATTACAACTAACGTTAAAACGAATTTTAGAGGAATTTAATCATGGCAGCTAAAGAAGTACGTTTTGGTGATGACGCTCGCAGCAAAATGCTAAAAGGCGTAAACACACTAGCTAACGCAGTTAAAGTAACACTAGGTCCAAAAGGCCGTAACGTTGTTTTAGACAAGTCTTTCGGTGCACCGACTATCACTAAAGATGGTGTGTCTGTAGCGAAAGAAATCGAGCTTGAAGACAAGTTCGAGAACATGGGCGCTCAAATGGTAAAAGAAGTAGCGTCTAAAGCGAACGACGAAGCGGGTGACGGTACTACTACTGCTACTGTACTTGCGCAAGCAATCGTTACTGAAGGTCTTAAGAGCGTTGCAGCGGGTATGAACCCAATGGATCTTAAGCGCGGTATCGACAAAGCGGTTACGGCAGCAGTTGAAGAGCTTAAAGCCCTTTCTACTGACTGTGCAGACAGCAAGTCTATTGCTCAAGTAGGTACTATCTCTGCAAACTCTGATTCAGAAGTTGGCGACATCATTGCTCAAGCAATGGAAAAAGTAGGTAAAGAAGGTGTTATCACTGTAGAAGAAGGTCAGGCACTTCAAAACGAACTAGACGTTGTTGAAGGTATGCAGTTCGACCGCGGTTACCTATCTCCATACTTCATCAACAACCAAGAAAACGGTACTGTTGAACTAGACAACCCGTTCATCCTATTGGTTGATAAGAAGATTTCTAACATCCGCGAACTACTTCCTACCCTTGAAGGCGTAGCGAAAGCAGGTAAGCCGCTTATGATCATCGCTGAAGATGTTGAAGGCGAAGCGCTTGCTACACTAGTAGTGAACAACATGCGCGGTATTGTTAAAGTTGCAGCGGTTAAAGCTCCTGGTTTTGGTGACCGTCGTAAAGCAATGCTTCAAGACATCGCTATCCTAACTGGCGGTACAGTAATCTCTGAAGAGATTGGTCTAGACCTTGAAAAAGTTCAGCTTGAAGACTTAGGTACTGCGAAACGCGTAGTTATCAACAAAGACAACACAACTGTTGTTGACGGTAACGGCGACCAAGAAGCGATTGAAGGCCGTTGTGCTCAAATCAAAGGTCAAATTGAAGAGTCTTCGTCTGACTACGACAAAGAGAAGCTTCAAGAGCGCCTAGCTAAGCTTTCAGGCGGTGTTGCAGTTATTAAAGTGGGTGCAGCAACTGAAGTTGAAATGAAAGAGAAGAAAGACCGCGTAGAAGATGCTCTACACGCAACGCGTGCAGCGGTTGAAGAAGGCGTAGTACCTGGTGGTGGTGTAGCACTAGTTCGCGCAGCAGCTAAACTTGCTGACCTAACTGGCGACAACGACGATCAAACAGTAGGTATTAAGCTTGCACTACGTGCAATGGAAGCGCCGCTACGTCAAATCTCTATCAACTCAGGTGCAGAAGCGTCAGTTGTAGTTAACGAAGTGAAGAACGGTGAAGGTAACTACGGTTACAACGCAGGTAACGACACTTACGGCGACATGCTTGAGATGGGTATCCTTGACCCAACTAAAGTAACGCGCTCTGCACTACAGTTCGCATCTTCAATTGCTTCACTTATGATCACGACTGAAGCAATGGTAGCTGAACTACCTAAAGAAGAAGCAGCACCTGCAATGCCTGACATGGGCGGCATGGGCGGTATGGGCGGCATGATGTAATCAACTGCTGTCTCTCATAGTCCTTTTAAATCAAGGGTTTATGTTTGATGTATACAGTTAAGTATACGCAAATGTAGACAATGATGTAGGACGAAAAGAAGCTTTAAGAAAGGCGTTGGGTTTGTACTCAACGCCTTTTTTTGTTTCAACTAGTGAAACTTTTACCGAAAACACTCATAGTAAGCGTTCTAGCTAATTAGAGAGTGGAATGCTATGAAAGTTGTTTTTTCTCATGGTAAAGAAAGTGGCCCCTGGGGGCGAAAAATTAAGGTGCTTGCTGATATTGCAACGCGCAAAGGGTTTGTAGTTGAAAGCATCGACTATACCGATTCTTTAGATCCTGATGTTCGAGTGAAACGTCTTGATGACTATCTTAGTAAAGAAAAAAGTGCCTGTGTGCTGGTAGGTTCAAGCATGGGCGGGTACGTCAGTGCAGTGAACTCGGTTACTCACAATGTCAAAGGCTTATTTCTGTTGGCGCCGGCGCTGTATATGCCGAATTATCAAATACACCACTATCCCGTAAACTGCAAAACTGTCGTTGTCCACGGTTGGAGCGATAACGTGATCCCCTCATCAAACTCAGTTCAATTCGCACAGGAAGCTAAAGCAACGCTTCATATTCTTGAAGGTGACCATAGTCTAACGGCAGCACTACCTGAAATAAGTATATGGTTTGAACAATTTCTTGAGGGCGTGTCACCATAACAGTGACACCACAGCTTTAGATGCCTAATGAAGGCTGTGTTGTGTCAATTTTTCACTGAATTTCAGCAAATCTTCGAGTATTTCCACAAGCTGGGCGCTTGAGTTTGAATTAGCGTTATTCTTTATGGACGCGCTTACCGCGTCCATACTACCTGCTACTAAGTGTTTCATTAAGTTTCGGTCGCTTTCAGACAATTGTGTTATCGCTCCATTGTTTGCTATCAGAGTGGTAACAAGTTGGTGCACCTGCTGATAAAAGGCTTGATCCTCAAATAATCGAGGATCATCCCACATCATCAATGCTTGAAGCGCAAGTTTACTCATTTTCTTCCGCGTGTTTTGACTTAAAAACGGGATTGTTTTTATGCCTGTCTTTATCGCGACTGGTTTTCTTATTCATGTTGCGTGCAAAAGCGCTATCTAAATCAATGCCCATTTGATTAGCCAAACAAACAGCAATAAATAGGACATCGGATAGCTCATCGGCAATGGCTGTTTTTACACAAGCAGGCCGTTCACCTGGTTTAAAAGACTGCTGCCCGTATTCGCGACCAATTAATCTGGCTACTTCGCCGGTCTCTTCGATGAGATTCGATAAATTGGTCATTTCATCGAAGTAATCAACACCAACGCTTTTTATCCATTTATCAACTTGCTGCTGTACGAGGTACAAACAAGTGTTTTCTTGTTCATTTTCGCTTGTTATTTCTTCCATCAATTCTTCCAAAGTGGGTTCCTCGTGAGGCTTTAGATAAATACTATCGTTGTGTTTCTTAAGAAATGTTTTGAATTCACTTACAAAATAGGTATAGCACTGAGCAGGAGAACCCATCGTGTTAAAGCGTGTGATAAGTTCATCATCAGAGGATATTACTTGTGCAACCATTTTCATCCCTTGCGCATTTTCAAACATGAGCTGCTTTTTTTGCTCAGTTTTAACTGATTCAATGAACAACTTAAACCTATGTGAGGATGCATTAAGTACACCTGAGGTTGCCAGTAACAATACAGGGTTTGTCTGAGCGTCGCGGGGTATCCTAAAACAAAAGTAGTCACTTGCTATTCTATCCATCTGCATTCTCCTAAAGCGTATTCGAGAGTAACAAAAAGGTCTGATCACCAAAGCCAATCCAGCTACCGCTCTTTGCGTCTATGGTTTTATCTGAGGTGGGGTCATACCAGCCCAAGAGTCTGCTTGGATTAAGTGAATAAATACGTTTAACACCGTTATCTAAAACGTGAAGTTTGCCGATTGCTATACCTTTGTTGTTACGAATGAACTGCATAATGTTTTCCTCATTTCGTTTGCACAACCCGCACTGTATCTAGTAAATGAGACGTTTTTTGTCTCATTCTTAATTGTTCTGTGTGCAAATTTCCGAGAACAATTAGCCCTCTCAATTTAACGCTATCGCGATTGCTCGCACCTAGATCTAGTTATATGCTGTGTTGTTTATACGCGGAAGTTTCATTCAATGAACGATGTTAAGCTTGTTGTTGTCGCCATCCTTTTTTCAATTTCGTTTGCCGCGGGACATAGGGAAGAGTTTGTGCCAGCTGTCGTTAAAAAAGGCGCAGGGCATAGAGATACGGATTCATCAGAATTTTCACAACCAAAACCTCAACAACAGCCGTCAACATCATCTACGCATACTTCACAACGGGAAAGTCAGCGTCAAGCTGAGCTTCAAACGCCTGAATTTTTGACGCCAGTGCATCGCAAAAAATATATTCTTCGGGGGGATGCCTGTACTGCCCCCGATTTAGGAAAAATTGAAGACACCAGCAGTATTGATGTTACAGATTTTTTTACGCTTACTATTAACGGAGACGCCGTTACCTCAGAGTTTGAAAAAGCGTTATCCCATAAACTGTGGCTGGTTTTTCGAATGTACGGAGTATTAATTGGCAATAAAAATCTTCGTCGTATTGCATTTACTTTTACCGTTTTAAAAAGTCGTGATGATTACGAGAGTGAAGTAGAGAAGCTTTCCCCCACGTTAACATCAACACAAGGCGTATATTCCAGTAAAACGGTCTCGGCTATTGTTAATTATAAAAACGAACAGCAAGCGCTTCGCACGGCTACTCATGAGGCAGTTCATGCGCTAAATCACGCGTTTATTGGTGCTACACCTAACTGGTTGAATGAAGGATTAGCAGAGTACTTTGAGATGATGACTACAACTGCGCAACTGCCAGAAGTTACCCCTAATTTTTCTTGGTTAGATGCCGAATATCGTTTTCGATATACGGCTCACGACTTTGTAATATTAGTAAACTCAGAACACATATGGCATAACGGCCCTCGCATTGAAACATCGATACTATACGCAAACAGTTGGTATTGGATGTTTTATCTTATGTCGTCGAATGAAGGGCTTAATGCACTTGCTCAACTTTTAAAAAGAGAAAGCGCTTCGCCCTGTTCGGTTATGAGTGCAGAACAAACGCTCCGTTTTTTATCAGAACTGTTGCCCTATCTAGAGTCAGACTTTAGAGCGTGGGAATATGGCGATTTAGGCGATCATCGTTTCCATATTCTCCATGAAAATGAGGAATAACAAAGCGCAGTTATGCATGTGTCTCTTTTATCGAAACTACTTACTACGCAGGTCATTTACGCTTCACTCGCCTTGTCCACAAGCCTGCGCAAAGAAACGTTAATAGCCACGTTAATGCGCCGCCCCCTGAAGTGCTTTTGGGGGAGCCACTTTCTTGGTTTAACCTTGAAACGGTAACCTGCAATACCTTACTTTGTTCAGCTTGGCCATCAGATACCGTAAATTCGATGGGAAATGTGGTATCAGCCAATGAGTTGGGTATTTCAAAGCGAAAGGTAGGATCGGTAACATCTAGTTGTTCGTCTAGCGACAAGACCGCGCTTTTTGCATGCAATGTTAATCGGTCTTTGTTTTCGTCACTTATAGTGTAGGAAATGTTTTGATCGCTGCCAGCTTTTGCATTTAGCGTTGCGCTAGATAATGAAAGTGTAGGCGCGACGTTCACGGGCTCGATACCAACAGCAATCTGTTGTCGAATGGTTTTACCGCCACTTTTTGCGATGAAAGCAAAGCCAACAAAGGTTTTAGTGTATACCTCAGGTGCAACAAAGCTAAATGCGTTCTCTTGGGTAACTAGCTCTGTATCAGGGCCCATAAATTGACGATAGTTAATCGTTGCTGTGTCTTGGGCGTGAGCAACCTGCCAGCTCACAGTAACAGTGTCGCCCGCCTTTGCATCAGTATCTGATGAAGCGAGGTTAATAGCGAAACGTGATGCGACGCGCTCTTCTGGCAATAGGTATTGGTCGGCAGGCTTACCAATCGTGTCAACATTAAACGCACCGGTGCGATAATCTGGGTTTTCTAGCGGTAGCGCAGCCCCCGCGTTATCTAAATAGCTAGACAATATGCTGTCTAATTCTAAGAGTTTATCTGGTCTTAATTGGGATAGATTATTTGCCTCGCCCACATCTTGACTAATGTTGTAAAGAGCGTAGCGGTGAATGTCAGACGTTCCATAGTAGAAGGTTTTTATTAACTTCCAACCGTCGTAAATTATTGTTGCAGATGGCGGTAGCCAGTCAGGGATACGTGGCATAGTGGGGTAGTAAGTGATGATGGGGCGAGGGGCTAGAGTCTCACCTTGCAGCACAGGGCGAATATCGTCCCCATCAACAATATGCTCAGAAGGAGTATCAATATTTAAGCCGTTGAGCAGTGTGGGATAGAAGTCCACCGTTTGTATTGGCGTGGCTGAAAGCGTGTTGGTTTGCGTTAGCCCTGGCCAAATAATAAATGTAGGAACGCGACTCCCCCCGTCGAATTGCGTTGCTTTTCCACCGCGTAATGGAAAATTACTGGTAGGGTGTATTTCTCCCAAAACATCGTACATGTTTCCACCGTTATCCGATGTAAAAACAATAATGGTGTCGTTTTCTATTCCAGCGTCTACTAGCGCGCTATACAAAATAGCTATAGCATCGTCGAAGTGCTTAATCATGGCTGCATAAGTAGCGCTTCGCTGGCTGTTATACGGGCTGCGTTTTTCGATAAAGTGGTTTACGTCATTTTGATTAGCATCAAAAGGGGCATGCACAGAAAACGGCCAAAAATTGACAAAGAAAGGGCCGCTTGTGTGGTTATTTAAGATCCATTGTCTTGCTTCTTTTGCCAACCGCGCATCAATATGCTCGCCTGGTTCCGTAGGCACAAGATTTGGTGCAAAACGCCATGGTGCGAAATACCCACCATAGGGCCCAGAACCGCTGAAATGGGGAATGTCTATGTCGAAACCATGTTCCAGTGCGCTGTATGGAGAGTCGCCTAGATGCCACTTACCAAAATGTGCTGTTTTATAATTTTGAGATTTCAGTACTTTGGCCAATGTGGGAATAGCAGTATCAAGGCGCGTAGCAGTAAGTGGTGCCGTTGATGGTTGGTTGCTTGGCCCACGTTGTCTTTCTGATGCATTAAGCCTAACCGCAGGTGTTTCAATATTCGGATTCAAAATACCGTGGCGCGCTGGCGTTTGCCCAGTAAGGATTGACGCGCGAGTGGGGGAACATAATGGGCTGTTGCTGAACGCATGAGTAAATGTCATGCCTTTTTGAGCAAGTGCATCGATGTTAGGCGTTTCGTAAAATGTATTTTCTTGATAAATAGATGTGTCGTTCCAACCGAGATCATCCGCCAATATAAATATGATATTTTTCGGTTGTGCTCCCCAAGCTGCATAAGCCTGAATCATGATAAATAAAAAAACAATTAGCGGTCGCATGTCACTCCGTTGAAGCTTTGCTTGGTGTTAATGCGATAGATAATAACAAGATAAATAGTTTTTGCCCGCTGGTTTCTCTCGCGTCACGCTAAAAAAAGGGTACAAGCGGTAAACCTTTACTCACTTACTCCTACAATGATAATGCGTTACAATTACAATCTTGTGGCACTTACTTACAGGCTGATTAATGGCAACAGCGTCTGCTATCCATATTTTGGTGAAAACTGAAAAAGAAGCACTTTCAATACTAGAGCAACTGAAGAAAGGCAAAGACTTTGCTACGTTAGCAAAGCGTTATTCTACCTGCCCATCAGGAAAGCGTGGCGGTGATCTTGGTGAATTCCGTCGCGGCCAAATGGTAAAAGCTTTCGACGATGTAGTGTTTAAAAAAGACGTACTAAAAGTGCATGGCCCGGTGAAAACCCGGTTTGGCTATCATCTTATTAAAACGCTTTACCGCAGTAATTAATGTCTAAATGGCCAAGGCTGCCGAAACTCCCATTAGGAACAAATCAGGCACCGTTATACTAGTTTGATGTATTGCTCAATGAGTTTCCTGGCTCCCATTTTTCACCGCATACCACATCTTGAGTGAAAATGGCGTAAGGGCTGGTGGTGTCGTGAAGTGAACTGCGCAGCGCTGCGCCATGGTCTACCGAAATAAAAGGGGTTTCAGAGGCCTTTCCTTGTGCGTCCAGCATGAAATACTCACTGGTGTAGCTAGTAAGTATCATGCGTTTGTTGTAACCCATATCGCTTAACCGAACCCGGGTAATGGCTTTAAATTTAGCGTCTGAATTGGCAAGGCTGACAATCTTCTTAAAAAAGTAGCCTTTGTCAGATTGCAGTTGTGAAAACCCGTTTAACGTGTTTATTAATGTTTTTAAATCTATTGCCTCGCGCTGCAGCATAAAGTCGTGATGAATGGTGTTGCCATCCTTTCTAAGGCTGTCTTTTGAGGGGGCTTTCCCGGCAGTATAGGCTTGCTCTGCCTCTAATGAAGAAAGCGTCTCTTGCCCCTTATCTGCATAGTGAACCAGTGCGCTTGTGTTCATGTTCACGTAGTAGTCGCTTATCCCCGCTGGTACTACTTCAAATAACATAACATCAGGCGTGACCACCGCGCGTTCTTCGGGGGCTTGAGGGCCTTTGGCAGCGCATTTGTCAGAAATAAAATAATAGTATTGCCCAGCTTCTATGGCGCTAACCGATTGTGAAAAAACATACGTGGCTAACACTATTGTTTTTAACGCATGAAACGGTTTTTTTGAAAACATCAAACGTTCGCTCTTCTGCTCGCTTTGAACGTATTGTAAGTGCTGCGAGCGCAAACTAATAGGTCAGTCGAGGGTTTTATTGAATCTGCGCTATTTGGGTGGCGCTTTATTTTCTAGGGCTTCTATTTCTTTCCACAGCGTTTCCGATTGCGCTGTAAGTAAAGAATAGGTTTTGATGTCACCATTGCGCTGTGCGTGCATTGCTTTTTCAAGTAGCGCATCGTATTGCTTGCGAAGCTTTTTTGTAGGGTTAGACTTAAATAGACCAAACATGAACATCCCCTTTTTAATATAGGCTACCCATTAACGTAAAAACACGGCGTTTTGATCACTTTACGCCTCTTGCTACACACCTTTACTCCTGCATAAAAATTAACCACTTTTTCTTTTATTCACAGAATTTATGTGTGCTTATCAATGGTATTTTTTCTTTGTATGCCAGTTTTATATAAATATTAGTTATGAGACGTAAGTAAATGATACTGGTTATCGATGTCTGTATCGCGTAGTTTCGCTTTTAATTCGCGTAAATAGTAAGCGAATTCTGGTGTCTAGGTGGGCAATAGATAAATAAGAATGTTGCCGGTTCAGGTTTTGATTTTGCCTGAGAATGTTAGGCATAAGCGAATTAAATGGCTTTAAGGTCGCGTATTAGTGTCATTCTCAACAAAGCCGGAACGTGAGGAGAAGCGTGTGAAAATCATAATTTTAAATGAATCTAAAGCACCAGATCCCCTTAATAAGGTGGAGAAACGGTGTGCAGCTACCCCGAGTAGTGCGCAGCGCTTGGTGAAAAAGGGAGCAACACTGCTATTAGAAAGCGGAGCAGGATTGAACTCAGGCTATTCAGACAGCGAATATAGCGAAGTTGGTGCAGTAGTGATTGATGATGTGAATGACGCATTATCAGACGCTGATATGGTAGTAACAGTAAATAAACCCACGGAAGCACAGCTGGGGTTGATGAAAAAAGGGGCCATCGTGGTGGGTCACCTTGACCCTTTCTTTCAGCAGCCGCTCATTGAGTCTTTAGCGACAAAAGGGTTAACCGCCATATCGGTTGAAATGATACCGCGCTCGTCACGCGCACAGAAAATGGACGCATTGAGTTCCCAAGCGAGTCTTGCCGGTTACGTTATGGTCATGCAGGCTGCTAATCAGCTCCCTTCTATTTTGCCTATGATGATGACGCCTTCTGGCACCATCAAGCCAGCGAAAGTTTTTATTATTGGTGCTGGAGTTGCGGGCCTTCAGGCTATAGCGACGGCAAAACGTTTAGGTGCCAACGTGCTTGCCTACGATACTCGCCCGGTTGTGGCTGAACAAGTTGAGTCTTTGGGAGGTAAATTTCTCAAGATTGATATTGGTGAGACTGGTCAAACAAAAGATGGCTACGCCAAAGAGTTAACCGACGAACAAAAGGCCAAGCAGCAAGAAGCGCAGCGTGATGCCATTGCTGATTCAGATATTGTTATTACCACAGCCCAGTTATTCGGGCGCAAGCCGCCGGTATTAATTTCCAAGGAAACGCTGGCGTTGATGAAGCCTGGTAGTGTAGTGGTCGATATGGCCGCAACATCAGGCGGAAATGTGGAAGGTTCGGTACCTGGCGAAACTGTTGAAATAAATGGTGTGAAAGTAATTGGTAATGGCTATTGGAGCCAGTTTGTGGCTAAAGCCGCCACCGACATGTACGCCAACAATATTTATAACTTGGTGGACGAATTCTTCGATAACGAAACCAAAACATTCGGTTTGAATTTGGACGATGACATTTTAGCCGGATGTGTAATTACACACGAAGGCAAAATAACCAATGACATGCTTAATAACGCTTACAAAGGGGCCTAATTATGGAAATCATTTACTTACTTTTCATCGTGCTACTTGCTGCGTTTTTAGGGTTTGAGCTTATTCGTAAAGTGCCCGCAACGTTGCATACGCCTTTGATGTCTGGCTCAAATGCTATTTCGGGAATTACTTTGGTGGGCGCTTTAGCAGCGTCGGGTAGTGACAATAGCCTGCTTACAACGATATTAGGTACAGCGGCGGTCGCTCTAGCCAGCATCAACGTAGTGGGCGGTTACTTAGTAACCGACCGCATGTTGAGCATGTTCAAGAAAAAAGATAAATAAGGGGTACGCTAGTGAATGATATCGTAACGGTAATAAACCTAGCGTACGTAGTTGCTGCTGCACTATTTATTCTTGGTCTAAAACTTTTAAGCCATCCAGATACGGCTAAAAAAGGTAACGTTGTTTCTGCTATCGGTATGCTTGTTGCCGTAGTAGTCACGTTGCTTGATCAGCAAATTATAAGCTATCACTACATCCTTCTCGGCTTTGTAATTGGTGGTGCATTTGGGGCGTGGAAAGCAAAAACGGTAGAGATGACCGCAATGCCTGAGATGGTGTCACTGTTTAATGGCTTTGGCGGTGCAGCGTCCCTACTGCTGGGATGGGCTACGCTCACGAGTATGGGGCCTATGGCACGAGAAACCCAAGGCGTATTTACTTTTGTAACGCTGTTTCTCACCATTTTAGTTGGTGGAATTACGTTCTCTGGGTCAGTGGTGGCGTGGGGTAAGCTCTCGGGCAAGATGAACTCTAAAGCGGTTATTTTCACCGGTTTGCGCGAACTTAGCATTCTGCATTTGATCGGTATGGCAGTGATTGGCTACTTTTTTGCAACGGATCCAAGCAACCCAGTGTGGATTTATTGCGCTATTGCACTGTCACTAAGCTTCGGATTGTGGGCTACCATTTCAATAGGTGGTGCCGACATGCCGGTGGTGATAGCACTGCTAAATAGTTATTCGGGCGTGGCCGCATCGGCAGCAGGCTTGGCAACTGGAAATACTATTTTGATTGTAACGGGCCTATTGGTGGGGGCTTCGGGTCTTATACTAACCAACATCATGTGTAAGGCAATGAATCGCTCGTTAATGAACGTGCTTCTATCTGGCTTCGCTAAACCTGTTGAAGCGGGTGAAAAGATTGAAGGCGAGATAAAGATCCTGTCTGCGCAAGACGCATTTTATGTGCTAGAAGCAGCGCAAGCGGTGCTTGTTGTTCCAGGGTACGGGATGGCAGTAGCTCAAGCGCAGCATGCCGTGCGTGAGCTTCAGTCGCTTTTGGAAGACAACGGTTGTACGGTTGATTACGCCATTCATGCGGTTGCAGGGCGAATGCCTGGACATATGAATGTATTGTTAGCGGAAGCCGATGTGCCTTACGATCAGCTTTACGAAATGGACGACGTGAACCCTCGTATGGAAAACTATGACGTAGTCATTGTTATTGGCGCCAATGACGTTGTTAACCCAGCTGCGAAAGAAATGAAGGGTAGCCCTATCTATGGAATGCCGGTAATAGAAGCGTATCGCGCAAAAACCGTATTTGTGCTTAAACGCTCCGCAAATGCAGGGTTCGCTGGAGTAGATAATCCTCTGTTTTTCAAAGACAACACTCGCATGGTCTTGGGTGATGCAAAAGATACAATTAATAGCATTATTCGAGAGTTTGGCGACGATTAAGCCTTTACCGGGTAATTCGTAGCTAGAGGCCAACATTGTTGGCCTCTTTTATTTAAGTTGTAGTTAATGTGTAACTTCCCTACTATGCAAAAGGAAAAGTCAGTGCACTTAACGCCAGTTTGAGACGAATTATGACGCGCCCCTCTAGCTACAATATAGAGCAGTTTAAAAATTGTATTCTGGTCACCCTCCGTGGCAATTGGACAATGGCGACCAATATTCAGTATCTCGCTGTCATGGCCGAAGAAATCAACAAACGTAAGGGGCGCCCTTTTCATCTCATTGTTGATATGCGTTCATGGCAAATTCCCACTGCGAAGTCTTTCACGCAAATGAAGGCCGCTATCAAAATAGACAGACGTAATCAGGTTAGTGAACTTTGGCTAGAAGATGATGAGACCAACGCGGATCACGTTGCACAAAAATTTTTCGCTGAAACCAAATTCACGCTAAGCCGTACAAAGAGTGTCACAGATTTCATAGAACAATGTGCACAAAAAGCCGATGACAGCGTAGTGCAATACGTTAAAATATGGCTTTCCAATAATTGAACTAGACTTTAGTTCGATAAACAAAATTCGTCGCGACAATAGATATTTTACATCACGCTACGTGTTGTGTTGTCTATAATACGCTGCTTGTTTTCGCACTTACTATGCTAGGTATTGGCCTAGCCCATTTACTTACAGGTGAATAAATTGTCAGATTGGAGCATCGAAGAAGCAGAGCGCGTCTATGGCGTGTCTCAATGGGGTGGCGGTTATTTTCAAATTGGTGAAAATGGCAACGTTCATATAACCCCTGTTCCTGAAGATCCTAGCATCCGAATCGACTTTAACTCGGTGATAGAAGATATCCGTAAAGAAGGCGTGCAATTTCCCGTTGTGGTGCGTTTTCATGACGTTTTGCGTTCGCAAGTTGCCGGTTTAAATAAAGCGTTTAAAAGCACAATAGAAGAAGCTGAATACCAAGGTCAGTACCAAGGCGTTTACCCGGTTAAGGTAAACCAGATGCGCGAAGTGGTAGAAGAGATTGTAGACGCAGGTAAACCATTTAACTATGGCCTTGAAGCGGGTTCGAAAGCCGAACTACTTACCGTACTCGCCATGAATACAAATGAAGCGTCGCTGACTATATTAAACGGCTATAAAGACGATGAAGTGATGCGTCTAGCGCTGTTAGGAAGAAAATTGGGGCGTCGTGTGGTTGTGGTGGTAGAGAAGTTTACCGAGCTTCTCTTGCTGGTCAAAATCTCAAAAGAGTTAGACATTGAACCGATCATTGGCGTGCGCTCTAAAATGACAGTAAAAGGCCGTGGGAAGTGGGAGAGTTCTGGCGGTGAACGCGCGAAATTTGGGTTAACGATAACCGAAATTATTAATGCAGCGCGCTACCTTGAAGAGCAAGGCATGGCGCATTGTCTAAAGTTACTGCATTTCCATATTGGTAGTCAGCTTACAGACATACGTGCTGTTAAAGAGGCCATTACGGAAGGAGCACGCATTTATGCAGACCTTCACAAAATGGGGTTTGAACTAGACTACGTTGATGTAGGTGGCGGTCTTGGTATCGACTACGATGGCAGTAATTCAACGAATGAATCGTCGCGTAACTATAGCATGCAAGAGTACGTTGCCGATGTTGTTTACGGCATGAAAGAAATGTGCGACTTAGAGGGTGTACCTCATCCGCACCTTGTCAGCGAGAGCGGCCGCGCTATAACGGCACACCACAGCTGCGTGATCACTGAAATTGTGGGCGAAATAAAGTCTAATGCATCGCAAATGGATACGTCTGCAAAAGAAGGCGAGCACTTCTTTTTAAAGAACATGCGTGAGCTGGCTGATACTTTTGACCAGCAATCTAATATGCACGAAATATACAATGATGCATCGCAGTATAAAGAACAGGCGCTTGACGCGTTTAAACTTCGAGTATTGTCGTTGGAAGAGTTGGGTAAAATTGAAACGCTTTATTGGCAAATCATGGAGCGTCTTCAGCAGTGGTACCGCAATGAAGAGTATGTGCCAGAGGAACTGCAAGAGCTAGACTACAGCCTGTCGTCGCAGTATTTGTGCAACTTTTCTATATTTCAGTCAGCGGCCGACACATGGGCTATTGACCAGTTACTGCCGGTTGTTCCGCTTACTCGAATGAACGAAGAACCAACGGTTAACTGCTCGCTGGTTGATATAACCTGTGACAGCGATGGTAAAATTGACCAGTTTACTATTGGGCGTGAAATTACTGATGTTTTGCCTATGCACCCACTTAGAAAAGACGAGCCATATTACGTTGGTCTATTTTTGACTGGCGCATACCAAGACGTAATGGGTGACATGCACAATCTTTTTGGTCGCTTAAATGAAGTACACATTTACAGCTACGATGACGACCCTGAAGATTTCTATATTGAAGAAGTTGTGAAAGGCTCTTCGGTAGAAGATGTGTTAAATGTTATGCAGTACAACCCACGTGCAATGGCATCAGATGTTAAGCGTATGATAGATAAACAGGTGTGGGATGGTAAGTTGAATCCACGAGAAGGCGTTAGGTGGACCGACTTTTACGAAAGTTGCTTAGCTGGCTATACGTATTTAAAGCAGTAAAGGTTCGATAGGGTTTAAAAAGCACCGACGGAGCAATCACCTTGCCTCGTCGGTTTCTTTTAGAAAACGCTTCCATAACTCTGCGGTAGTTGTATTGATGATATTCGACTCTGCGTTCATTAGCATGACATAGCCTGCTTTGTGTTTAGGGGAAAAGGCGACATCTGCACGATAGCCCTTAACCCATCCTCCGTGATAATTAAGCTTCGTCCCGTCTATATCGTAAATTCGCCAACCCAATCCGTAATGTGCGCTGTCAATCATGCCGCGCCAGCCTCTTCTATACGTTTCTCGCTTTGTTATTACCCTTTCTGAGGTAACCTCATCTACCATTTGAGGGGAAACAATGGTTGGAAACTCTCCAAGCAACGCTTGAAGATAAATGGTCATGTCAGCGATGCTCGCATTAACGCCTGCGGCGGGAGAAAAACGATAATAATTGCTTTCTACATTTCCTTCGCGCCATTTTGTTCGTGTAATGGCGATATGTGGTTTTGCCCACGACTCAGACGCGAATAGTCCGCCTTTACCCACACTTGCCGTAGCCATGCCCAAAGGAGAAAACAGCTGTGCCTGCATTTGCCTTGAGTATGAGGTGTTGTTTTGGCTAAAGTAGTACTCTAGTGCGCCAAACAGAGCATTTTGGTAGGTATAACATTCGCCTGGTTTACATAAAGGCTCCAGTTCACCTAATGCCTTTAATACTCGCTCTAACGAGTAATCAGCTTCGATTAAATTATCGTAAGCATTAGGCATAAAACCACTAGATTGCCCCACAATATGTTGAAGCTGTAATTCGCTCATTCCTTTGCCCTTGAAAGGAATGTCAGGTACCAAAGCAGAAATGGGCGTGTTCCAAGCAAGCTGGCTCTTTTCAACAAGTTTCGCGGTGAGTAAAGCGGTGAACGTTTTAGACACAGAGGCGAGCCGAAAAACGGTGTCTTTGGTTACCTTTTCGCCGCTTTTCTTAGCTGTTTTGCCATAAACATAAACTCTTGGCGCTTTTCCCTGTTCATAAAACACAAATGCATAGCCTGGCACATTATATTTCGACGCTTCTTTTTTTACGTAATTGGCATATTCATCTAGCCAGTCGGCACCGGCCAGTGGAGTAAATGCAAAGCACGCACCTAACGTAATGCACACCCATGTATTAATAAGGCGACACGTTAATTTGCGTATAGAATTCAACATAAAGTCAGCTCGTTACACCAAGCTTTGGTTTTTGAAAGCGTGGATATTCATCATTATTTTCGCAATATTATGCGGTTAGCGTAACTAATGATCAAATATTGCGGTATTCCTGTCCCCCATCTGCCGTTTTACTGCGAGTGCCGATTTTGTCGCGCGTAGGGTTTAAATGAGCGTTACACTGTCTTGGTGTGTGGCGTTTCTTTCGTGTTATTTGGCTGGTAAACGCATCGGGTAAAGTACCAACTTTACAACAGTGAAGACGGTTCATAATTTTAATTCAGGTGTGCCGTTGTTTAGTCGCTTGGCGAGGGAGCTAAGAACATGTCGAAAGAAACCGCTAAATGTAATGCTAGTTTTTCTAAGGCTCGGCTTAGTCGCGACCCACGTTTTGATGGGTTATTTTTCATAGCGGTAAAAACAACCGGTATTTTTTGTCGTCCCATCTGCCCTGCCCGGCTGCCTAAAGAGGAAAATGTGGAATATTTTCATCATGCTGAAACCGCACTGAAACAAGGCTACAGACCATGCTTTCGATGCCGTCCAGACAGCGCACCTAGCTCTCCCGCATGGTTAGGGGTAGGCGCTACGGTGAACAGAGCACTGTCGTTACTAAGGCAGCTTCCGCTACAAAAAGTAAGTCAAATAGCTCAGCGATTAGGGATCAGCGACCGCTATTTGAGCAAATTGATCGTTAACGCAATAGGAATATCGCCCAAGCAATATCAGGATATGCAGCGGGCATTGTTTGCCAAATCTTTAATTCAACAATCTGAGTTGTCGATGACAGATATCGCGCTTACATCGGGTTATCAGTCACTACGACAGCTGCAGCGTGGTGTAGAAAAGTATTGCGCTACAACGCCCTCCTCGTTGAGAAAGTCTATGGATGTTTCGTCTCAGGGTGTTGTACTTTTCTTATCATACCGTCCTCCATACAACTGGCCATACGTTCGACATTTTCTTTGTCGCAGAGCGATAGTAGGTGTGGAGCGAGTTGCTGAAGACCGTTATGAACGATACTTTACCCTAGGCGAAACCTCAGGCTTCTTTAGCGCTGTGCATAACCCGACAAAACATGGATTTGATGTTTATATTGAGCTGGCTGATTTAACTCAACTTTACGCGGTTATTCAACGCGTAAAGCATGTTCTTGATTTAGAAGCTAACCCGCTTGTTATTGAAGACAGCCTTAGGCAGACAGGTTTACCCGAACAAATGCTAACAAAGGGCTTGAGGCTACCCTCAGCATGGAGCGTATTTGAAAGTGGTTGTCGGGCCATTGTAGGTCAGCAAGTAAGTGTGAAAGCCGCCGTAGGCCAAGCAACATTGCTAGCACATCATCTTGGCAACAAAGTGACTAAAACGGACAAACACGTTTTCTTTCCTTCAGCCGCGAGCGTTGCTAAAAGCAACTTATCATTTCTTGCAATGCCACAGGCAAGGAAAAATGCGCTTCTAGAATTTGCTGAGTTGTTTACGCGTTCACAATGTCATTTTTCAAATACCGATAATAGCCCTGATCACAGCGATATTTTGTCGATAAAGGGGATTGGTCAGTGGACGCTTGACTATGTAAAAATGCGCGGCGAGCGAAACCCCGATGTTTACTTAGCCAACGATCTTATTGTTCGTAAAATAAGTGAAAAATATCCTGTAAATGCAAACGCAGCTGCGCCATGGCGTAGTTATTTAACACTGCAGTTATGGCAATTGAGTGAGTGAAAAATGACTTATAAACAATATATTACAAGCCCTCAAGGTATGGTTGAAGTGTGTGCAAACGAAAAGGGAATAACGGCAATTACGTTTGTTGATAAGAGCGATGTTCAAAAGGAAAGCGGAGAACACATTCAGGGTAATGCTATTACGCAAGAAGGGTGTGACCAGCTTACGGCTTATTTTAATAAGCGCCTTTCTTCATTTGACTTACCGCTTAACGCTACGGGAACCGATTTTCAAAAAAGAGTATGGCAGGCTCTTTTAGAAGTGCCCTATGGTCAAACGGCAAGCTATGCAGACATTGCTACTGCGATTGAAAACCCTAAGAGCGTACGCGCGGTGGGGATGGCAAATGGTCGTAACCCTGTCGCGATAGTAGTACCATGCCACCGTATTATTGGCAGCAATAAAACTCTTACCGGTTATGCGGGTGGGTTAGAGCGCAAACAGTATTTGCTGAACTTAGAAGGAGCCCAAGGAGTACTATGGCTATAAAAGACCTGTTATCGCTATTGATATTAGCGGGTATTTGGGGTGGCTCGTTCATTTTTATGCGTGTTGCGGCGCCTGAATTCGGTATCTATGGGCTTGTGGCATTGCGCACACTCTTGGCCACTGCGGTATTGCTGCCTCTTTTATTGTTGCGTGGCTCGATTAAAGACGTTCGTAATCACTGGTTTGCAATTGCCTTGGTGGGTTTGGCAAATACCGCGGTGCCCTTTGTCTTGTTTAATTACAGCAGTTTACATTTAGAGGCAGGGGTAAACGCTATTTTGAACGCCACCGCCCCAATGTTTGGTGCCGTTGTAGCGTGGCTCTGGTTAGGCGATAAATTGACGAAAATGTCAGTTGCAGGTTTGTTGTTGGGTTTTGCTGGGGTGACTGTAATTAGTCAGCAAAAATTAGGCGAAGGTGAAATTAGCATGCTACCAATTTTAACCGCGCTTTTAGCTACAACGGGCTACGGTATTGCAGCTTGTATGATGAAAAAATGGCTTCAAGGGGTAAAGCCTTTGGTCGTTGCAACAGGCAGCCAAGCGATGGCAAGTATAATGCTTGCGCCGTTTGCCTTAGCAACACTTCCATCAGTTATGCCCAGTGCTAACGCGTGGTTAAATGCTGTAGCATTGGCTGTAGTTGGAACTGGTATTGCCTATATCCTCTATTTTAAGTTAATTGCTGATATTGGGCCGTCTAAAGCTATCACGGTTGCTTATCTCGTGCCTTTGTTTGGCATTATTTGGGGCGTTTTATTTTTGCACGAGCATTTGTCAGTACAAACCATCGCGGGCGGCTTGATGATCCTATGCGGCGTAGCGTTAACAACAGGTGTTTTCAAACTAAAACGTTCAGCGGCGAAGGCAGCTTAAGCACTAGTCTATAAGCTGCATTCGTACCACGTTGCTTCCATCGCGCTTCGCTTGATAGAGCGCATCTTCCGCATGTGCTGTTACTTCTAGCATGGCCCGTGACGAGGCGGTAAACGAAATGCCAATTGAGGCCGTTACTGGGGTCTCAGGGTGGTCAGCTAAAGGTGTGAGTGTAGCGATACCATGTCTAAGGTTTTGTGCAATATCAAATGCAACATGTGGTCCTGTATTAGGAAGGAGTACGATGAATTCCTCACTACTCCAACGTCCTAGCACATCTTTATCACGCAAGCGTTCGGTTAGGTATGTGACCACCTTATCTAAAACGTCATCGCCAGCGTTACGGCCATGTGTATCGACAATATCCGAGATGTCGTCAATACTAATCAGCATAACGCTTAAAGACTTGTGTTCAGAAAGTAGGCTTTTATAAATAAGCTGAAGGTTTTCTTTGTCAGGGAGCTGGTTGGTTTGCCTTACTATTAATTCAGGTTGCATATCTTTTCTGAAGTAATACAACAAATTATAGATAAGCAAGAACAATGAGAACACAACAACCAATAGTGTCACAATGCTAAATATAAATGCCTGAGAAATTTCTGCTTGGCGCTCTTCAAGAGGGCTTAGCAAAAACACTGTCCAGCCGAATTGATTCAGCTTAACTTCGGCAATGAGGAAGTCCTTTTGATTGATGGTAACGAGTTTGTTATTTAATGCCTGCTGGTCTTGAACTGTTGCAGGAAGGCTTGCATACCAAGGTAACTCAGAAAGGTTGGTGAATTCTGAGTATGATGCAATAAGGCTTGCATCTGACGACAGCATGATATCGCCGTTGCCATCAACAAACAAAAAGTCATATCCGTATTTTTGTTTATAAGTGTCAAATACTTCAATAAAGCTTCGAAGGCTTTTCCCAACACCGAAAAAGCCCAAAAACTCACCGTTGTCATCATGAATTTTTATATCAATGTAAAAATGTGTATCTTCCCATTTTCCTATATCTGCAACGGCATCAGCGGGATAGTCTTTAAACTTGAAGTACCAACTGACTTCACCTTCAACTAGGTTGATGATTGTTCTGTCTGAATTGTATTGTTTCCGATCAGACTCTGTTGCAATAAAAAACGATAAACCGAACTCACTTTCAAGGCGATCAAGGGTGTTAAATACTGCCTCGCTATCAATATCCTCACTGCTCATTAAATCAACTAATTCAGTAGAGTGACCTAGTGCCTCAGAGATATGCAAAGGCTTTAGAAGCTGTTCTACAATTAGTGAAATTGCAGGTGAGAGTGATTGCTGTTGCGCGCGGCTTTGTTCGGCAACAATCTTCGAGATGCTGAAGTGAACGAGTGTTACTATGGCGATAACCACTACCGCAAATAACACCAGAATACTTCGATGTAGTGTTCTAAATGTGTTCACAGACTGCGCATGCTCCCTTGCCTGACTGAACCTTACCCATTAATGCAAGTATAACTGTTGAGGTTATTTACTGCTAGGTGGTAGACCTTAACTTTAGACTAAATATCAAAGAAGAGAAATGTCTGTATACATAATCAGTCGCTGACATTCTCTAGTCCCTTAGCTACACTATGCCTCGTTTTCATTCTCTTTGCGAATAAAGGAATTATATGGCTTTTTCAGTGGTTGTTTTGGCGGCGGGTAAAGGTACCCGTATGAAGTCGTCGTTACCAAAGGTGCTACACAAAGTGGGTGGTGTGCCAATGGTGCAGCGTATTATTAATACTGTTAAATCACTCGGTGCAGACCATATCCATTTAATCTATGGTCATGGCGGCGACCAGCTTAAAGCAGCCATTGTTGAGGATAATATTAACTGGTGTTTGCAAGCCCAGCAGTTAGGCACAGGCCATGCCGTCCAGCAAGCTGTTCCGCACATAAAAGACGGCGAAGACGTGCTCGTTCTTGTGGGTGACGCACCACTTATTCGCGAAGAAACATTAGGCGCGTTAAAAGCGACGAAGGAAAGTTGTGACTTAGCATTGCTTACTGTGAATTTAGACGACCCAACGGGCATGGGCCGTATTATTCGTGAAAATGACAATATTACCGCTATCGTAGAGCACAAAGATGCTACTGATGCACAGCGCGAAATTAGAGAAATTAATACCGGTATGATGATGATGTCTGGTGCCGACCTCAAGCGCTGGTTGAGTAAGTTAAGCAACGATAATGCACAAGGTGAGTATTATCTCACTGACGTTATTGCAATGGCGGCGGCCGAAGGCAAGCGAATTCAATCAGCGCAGCCACAGTCGGCGGTAGAGGTGGAAGGCGTTAATAATCGTTTGCAGTTAGCTAACCTTGAACGCGCGCTTCAGCGCCGCCAAGCTGAAGAACTAATGACCAAAGGCGTAACGTTATTGGATCCAGCTCGTTTTGATTTACGCGGTCAGCTTGATACTGGAAACGACGTAATAATCGACGTTAACGTCATCGTTGAAGGTAAAGTTACGCTAGGCAGCAATGTTACCATCGGCGCTAATTGTATTTTACGCAATTGTACTATTGCTGATAACGCAGTGATTGAGGCTAATTCGATTGTAGAGCAAGCCAGTGTGGGTGAAGCGTGCACGGTGGGGCCTTACGCTAGACTGCGCCCGGGCGCTGTAATGCAAAAAAATGCCAAAGTGGGTAACTTTGTAGAAATGAAGAAAGCTACGTTGGGAGAAGGCGCGAAAGCGAACCATTTAACCTACCTTGGCGATGCAGAAGTCGGTGCCAAAGCGAACATCGGTGCAGGCACAATTACCTGTAACTACGACGGTGTGAATAAGTCGAAAACTGTAATCGGCGAAAATGCCTTTATCGGCTCAAATTCGTCGCTTGTTGCGCCAGTCAACATTGGAAAAGGTGCAACAGTGGGCGCAGGCTCTGTAATAACGTCAACCGTTGACGAAGGCGCTCTATCCGTAGCCCGTGGTAAGCAGCGCAATATTCCAAATTGGCCGCGCCCAACTAAAAAATAAAGGCGTTCTCTGGTTGCCAGTTGTGCATCGGTTAGTTTAAGAATAAGGGCCGGCAAATATCAAAAATGATTTGCTGGCCAACGCATTTCTTTTCTTTAAAATAACAACCTAATCGTCACAAACGGCGACGGTAAACCTGCAATATTAACGGTGAGCCTAATAATGTAGGTTCAGTTAAATTAGCTATTCACCCTATCTCACGTCCCTGAATTAATGAACCTTCCATGCTTTCTACTATCTACTAATGCTGATAGTGTGTATTTACTTACTTTAAATGTCATTAAAATAAGGAGCTTCAATGATATCTACACTGCTAGTTGGTTTTGGGTTTTCAGCCACAACTTTTCATTTACCCTTTCTAAACTATCTACCGCAGTTTTCTGTCGATGTGGTTATCTCTTCAAAACCTGATGTGGTTAACGCAGTTTTACCCCATGCTGAAGTGTATAGCTCGTTAGAAGAAGCGCTTAAAATTCACGATGTAGATTTGGTTATTATTACAACGCCGAATCATCTACATGGTATGCAAGCTAAAATAGCCTTAGAGCATAGTTGTCATGTTCTGGTAGAAAAGCCATTCACATTAAATAGCGAAGAAGCTGAAGCGCTGGTTGCCCTTGCGACAACGCAGAAAAAACAGCTTTGTGTTTACCACAATAGGCGCTTTGATGGCGACTTTCTCACAATTAAACAGCTTATCAACAACGGTAGACTTGGTGATATAAAGCGTCTAGAAAGCCGTTTTGACCGATTTCGCCCGGTACCGCGTGACAGATGGCGTGAAAATGCAGGGCCAGGAAGCGGTATCTTTTGGGATTTAGGCCCTCATTTGATTGATCAAGCGCTACAGCTTTTCGGCTTACCAGACGCGGTGTCGGCAAACATACTGACTTTGCGTGAGAAAGGGCAGTCAGACGATACTTTCGATATAACGCTTCACTATAATGACAAGGTGGTAAAGTTAGGAAGTTCTGCCTTTCAGGCTGGCTCAACCTTGCGCTACGATTTGCAGGGGACAAGAGGCAGCTTTAGAAAGTTCTATTTAGATCCACAAGAAGACCAGCTGCGTGCAAGCCTTTCTCTTGACGATGCCAGCTGGGGACTAACCCATGAACGGGAGCACGGAGTGCTAACTGTTGCTAACGAAACCGGTGAGCTGGTAGAGGAAACGATAGAAACGCAAAAAGGTGAATATCTAACGTTTTTCAATCGTCTAGCACACGCTATTGAAGACGGTAAATTCTCGCCGGCTGATGCAAGTACTGTAGTACCGGTGATTAGGGTGATAGAGCGAGCGGTACAAGCGAGCGAACAAAAGAAAACGCTGACGCTTATTTAAACCGTTACCTTGAAAAATATTTCAATTTAACTTACGATTCTTTCACTTTAAAACTTTGTGCTTTCGTTTTGAAAGTTACAGGGTCTTATACAGAGAGTTATACACTAAGAGTAGTAAGTAATCGTGAATGGTTGCTTACCACGTAACTCATGAGCAAGCTTTAACGCTAATACGAAGGATAAACAACGTGTTTGTGAAGGCATTGGAGTTGTATTGAAAAGTAGTAAATCTGTAGAGCAGCGTCGCCAGCAAATAGTGGCGTGGGTGAAAGAGCATGGTCAATCACAAGTTGAAGATTTGGCCGTGCGTTTTGCTACATCTGAAGTCACCATAAGGAAAGACTTAGCCGCTCTTTCACAGCAAGGTTTACTTATTCGCCAGTTTGGTGGTGCAGTACCTGTACCATCGACAAGCGTAAATGCTGAACTTTCTCAAGTTACCACTAACGATGGCATGACTCATTTGGCCATTAGCCCAGCGGCAAATGCTATAGGTAAACGCGCAGCAAGCCTTGTCAAACCGGGCTGTAAATTAGTGATAGACTGCGGGTCTACCACTGCATCAATTTTGCCTCATTTATCACATATCGATGATTTAGTGGTAATGACCAACACGCTATCGACAGCCAATTACCTTACCCAGAGCGATAAAGAGCCAACTGTGTTAATGGTAGGTGGTACATGGGACGCGCAATCTCAGTCGTTTCAGGGCGCCATGGCTGAACAGTTAGTTAGTGCTTATAGTTTTGACATTGCATTTATTGGTGCTGCGGGCATAGATGTAAATAGAGGTACGACTACCTTCAATGAGCTTATTGGTGTAACCCGCGCAATGGCTGCGGCTGCCAGTAAAGTGGTTATAGTAGCCAGTTCTAAGAAATTAACGCATAAAATGCCTAACCTAGAGCTGAGCTGGAAAAACATTTCTGTTTTGATCACTGATGAAGGCATTAGTGAACAAGACAAACTTAATATTGAAAATCAAGGCGTGACCGTGCTTATTGCATCGCCGAGCGGAGAATAATTATGTGTGGAATTGTTGGCGCTGTTGCTGAGCGTAACGTGGTAGAAATTCTTCTAGAAGGGTTAAAAAGGTTAGAGTATCGCGGCTATGATTCAGCTGGTGTTGCGCTGTTGCAAAACGATGGCACGCTTACTCGCATTCGCCGTACTGGTAAAGTTCAGGCGCTGGCTGATGCGGTAGCAGAAGGAGAAGCACTTGGCACGACAGGTATTGCCCATACCCGTTGGGCAACGCACGGTGGGGTGACAGAAGCGAACGCACACCCTCATTTCTCAACTGATCGTGTTGCTGTAGTGCACAACGGCATTATTGAAAACTACGTCAGCTTAAAAGCGCAGCTAAAAGAGCAAGGCTACACCTTTACTAGCGACACAGACACTGAAACCATTGCTCACACAGTGCATGAAGAACTAAAGTCGGGCAAAGCCTTGCTAGATGCAGTACAAAGCGCGGTCAAAACTTTTCACGGTGCTTATGGCACCGTCATCATGGATAAAGAAGATCCAAGCCGCGTAGTGGTTGCACGCTCGGGCAGCCCGCTAGTTATAGGCCTAGGGCTTGGCGAAAACTTTATTGCGTCAGACCAGATGGCACTTCTGCCGGTTACCCGTCGTTTTATTTTTCTCGAAGAAGGCGATGTGGCAGAGATAACTCGTCGCGAAGTTAGAATATTTGACAAAGACGGTAACGCTATTGAGCGTGAAGTGATTGAGTCAAATGTAGAGCACGATGCGGGTGACAAAGCGGGTTATCGCCACTACATGCTTAAAGAAATTCACGAGCAGCCAACCGTTGTGCGTAATGCGCTTAAAGATCGTATTGACGAAAACGGTCTTACCGCTGATGTATTTGGTAAAGGTGCTGATGACATATTCAAAAAAGTACAGCATGTACAAATCATTGCCTGTGGGACTAGCTACCACGCAGGTATGACGGCACGCTACTGGCTAGAGCAGTATGCTAATGTGTCATGCAACGTAGAAATTGCATCAGAGTTTCGTTACCGTAAATCGGTAGTGCACCCAAACAGCCTACTCATTACCATTTCTCAATCAGGTGAAACAGCCGATACGCTAGCCGCACTTCGCTTGGCAAAAGAGTTGGGGTATATGTCTAGTTTAACCATTTGTAATGTTCAGGGCTCGTCATTGGTTCGCGAATCAGATCTGGCATTTATGACCCGCGCTGGCGCGGAAATTGGCGTAGCGTCGACCAAAGCCTTTACCACACAGCTCGCGGCTTTCCTCATGCTAACCCTCGCATTGGGCAAAGAAAACGGTATGGCCGAGGCCGACAGCAAAGCCATCGTTTCTGCGCTTCACAGCTTACCGGCAAAGCTTGAAGAAACCTTAGCGATTACAGGCGGTATTGAAGATTTAGCGGAAGAGTTTGCCGATAAGCACCACAGCTTGTTCCTAGGCCGTGGTGACCAATACCCTATCGCCATGGAAGGGGCGCTTAAGCTAAAAGAAATTTCTTACATTCATGCCGAAGCCTATGCGTCGGGTGAATTGAAGCACGGCCCATTAGCGCTGATCGACGATGAAATGCCTGTAATTGTGGTTGCACCAAATAACGAACTGCTCGAAAAGCTAAAGTCGAACGTTGAAGAAGTGCGCGCACGTGGCGGTATTATGTACGTGTTTGCCGATAAAGATGCCGCCTTTGCAGGGGACGAGACCATGCGCGTTATCGACGTACCGCACTGCGACGAGCCAATTGCACCTATCATTTATACCTTGCCGCTACAGCTATTGAGCTACTATGTGGCGTTAATTAAAGGTACGGACGTTGACCAGCCTAGAAACTTGGCAAAGTCGGTAACGGTGGAGTAGGCGAATTTGGCTTTATCTGCGTCATTAAAGACTACCGTAAAATACGTAACGACCATACCTTCAGTTATGGCAACAAGTTCTATTTAATAGATGCACCGCGCAAGCACTCCATTGCCAATCAGAAAATCGAGATAAGGAACACGAGTAAAAAAGGGTTTACCGCTCACTTCGCTGGCCGCAAACTCAAGATCTCTGAAGTTAATGAACCAAGCAAACTCGCATCAGAGGACTTGGCAGTACAGAAGAAACTTGAAGTATTAGCGTTAATCGAAAAACTCGGAAGCTTCAGCGCTGCATCACGCCAAAGTGGCGTATCACGAGATACAATTCACCGGCACTTAAGACTAGTTAAGCAAGGTGGCCCTGAAGCATTAAAACGCCAAGAAGCACCTAATCTACGGCACAAAAACTGTGTGGATAAGGCAATAGAAGACGCCGTTATGCAATTCTCCATTGAACACCCTCACCTTGGTCAGCAGAAAGTCGCGATGAAGCTCTGTGAAGCCTTAGGTGTTGATATTAGCGCGGGCGGTGTGCGTAGCATGTGGCTAAGAAACAATATGAATACCACCGCATTGCGAGTCGAAAAATCTAATGCTTTAGCTGAATCGGCATAAAAGATAGCCAGTTTAGCAACTGGCTTATATGCTATTTACGACAAAGTCGCTCGGTAATTAGACAATTAGACCGACATAATCCCTTGGTAATCACACTAGTACACCTTACATGTTCGCTTTTATGTGAACGCAATAAGAACCCGACGTGCTCGAAAGAACACGTCGATAAGTTATAGAGGTTTAATCAATCTACGCGTAGGATTTTTTCTTTAAGCGAAGGCAGCTTGGCTTTAGCGTCTGCTATCGCTTTATTCAGTGGAGTCATGATGGCCTTTCTGGCGTTACGATTTTCTTTTCGATAAGTGAATCCTTTCCTCATCCACTTCAATGTCAACACTATAAATATGAAGATGAAGATATTTTCTATGACCAACATATTATTGGAGGCCCAAACAAAGAACGCATTCTCTCTTACAGCACCCATTGCCTCGTTGTTGACGGTTTGTGCAGTATGGATAAATTTCGTGAATAATGTAGACCAACCCCAGTGCAAACCACCAAATACCAACAATTTCACCAACCACTTACCAAGCGAAGAACGACCCTTGTAGTTTTCAAAAGACGAAGTGCTAAGCTCTCTATCTTTCGTTAAGTTATAGGCATATTCAATGTTCATCGTAGGGTTATCGAGTAAAGCTTTAGATTGCGCGAACATGAACCAATCCCCCTCATCTAATAATCCTGTCATTTTTTCTGGGAAGGTGTGCTCTTCAAGCCGACCATCGGCCAATCTGACCAGAACAGACCCTTCAATCTTAGACGTCTTTGTCCTTCTCTCGCTACGTTTTTCTTCTGTCTTATCACCCACGTAAACACCATATTTATAAACCTCATAGGTAGTAAAAGTGGATGTCACATTGGTTATGTCATTTACATTCGCAAAGGTGTCACGACTTAGCACTCTCCCGAACATGAAAGATACTTTGACGTCAGCTTCATTGCTTTTCAGCATGGCGTACTTGTGCGTATACCTATCAATATAGTTCAGGGGCATGACTTCCTTAAGAATGCCTTCCTCTATAGCTATAACACTGTTTGATGGTTTGTCATCTTGTTGATTCTGCTTGGCGCCACATTTGGGGCAGAATAATGCGTCGTTTGGTATACGTTGTTCGCACCCGCCACAAATAACGTCGCTGGGCTCAGGTTGTCTAATTGACAAATGAAAGCCAAGCGTATTCTTCGAAACCTTTATTAGTTTGGCTACTGCGGTCTTAATTGACTCAAAAGCCCGCTCTCTCTTATTGTAGTCATTGTGCTGCAATAAAGCCTCGATAACGAATACAAGTGCGCCAACACCAAAAGACACGAGTAGCCCTATCTTATTAAAATCGAACTGATAAGCGGAAAAGATTGCAGAAATTGCAAATGCAGGCAAAAACAAAAATATTTTTTTCTTTGCTTTTGGAGTGTAAGCATCATTTATAAACGATGATTGACCATCATCCTTATGGATGATCACTGCGCCCGGAGTTCTATCGTTCATTACAATACGGTCAGCATCTGCACCTTGGATATCGTGAGTCAGGCTTAAACCTGATATCCAAAAACAGGAGAGGACCGCGCCTTTTTTCAGATTCTGAAATTGGGGCTTTTCAGCGCTTAGGCTAAAAGAAGAATCTTTGCCATCTTTATCAACAAACTCAACCCACCAAAAGCTCTCCGTAAGGTTGCTGTTACTGGAGTGATAAACACGTTTATAAAGATAGGTCGACGTAACGCGGCCAGTTACCACCCGTGCGTTCGGATAGTGTTTTCGTAATTCTTTAATAGCTGTACGGTCTACTTCATCAACATTTTTGAGTGTGGGGAGGTCAGTGATTTCCCTTCCTGTAGAAGTACAAAAAAGATCGCCCACATAGGCTTGTTGAACAGCATCTTGCATTTAGAGTCTCCATTTCTAATGTTTAAATTGTATAACTCAACAACTAATTTTATCGAATACAACATATCTCTCGATGGTTTAAGCGAATAGAAAAGTGACTTTTAAAAGAAAGTCACTAGCATTGGTGGATAGAATGCAAATTATCTTCGGTATTTTTAGCGTAGCACTGTTGTTTAGGGCTCAAGACTACTTGAATTAGAAATGAATGAAAAAGCTTTATTTATCAGATTTGAAGCATGTCTTTCATAGACGTTGTGGCAAATAGTTTGAGAGAGTTAACGGTTCGAGGGAGTGTAAGAACTTCCCCCCATGCCATCGTACTAAGATGTAGATTTGTTGCGTTTATTCATCACAGACAAACCGATAAATGATAAGACTGATATTGTGAGGGCGTAACAGGCCATATGAAATATCAAAGGGTGAACTTCTTCGTGAAGACCTGCTTTCGATGCCATAAATGCGATTAAAGCGGTCATGCCGACTGCACCAGCATCACGAGCGAGAATGGCCAAAAGTCTGCGCTGTGAGCTTCCAACGATGGCTAACACTGAAAATCGAAAAATTAGATAAACTACCAGGTACGTAAAAATAAGCTCGGTAAATATTAACTCCACATGAAATTTGATGAATTCGTTTCAGTGGCTCTATTAACATCCGCATCAGAGGTTTAGGTATCGACAACTACATCTTTTATAGCTCTTTCAGCAGTTTTCACAAGGCACTCTTGTTCAATTTCGCTTACCAAGGTCAAATGAATCGACTGTTTATCCAATTCGATGATATTAATAAGCTAGGGGCCTCAGTTGCAGTTCTGCAGGATGGAGAGATTATATTTTCAAAAGGTTATGGTAGTGCAAACCTAGAATACGATATACCCGTTACGCCAGAAACTATGTTTCACGTTGCATCCGTATCTAAGCAATTCACCGTATTCGCCTTTCCTTACTGGCTGAAGAAGGCAAGTTAAATTTCGGTGACGACAAACAGCAATATTTGGTCTGTTATTGCTACCTTTTAGCTTTTTTTATCAGGGCTTTATTATCGGAGGGTTAATGGTAGTATCTATTGGCTACGGATTATCCCTAGTAACTAGAATGGGCGACCAATATTCAATTTGGTAGTAGTAGATAATAAGACCCATAACACGAATATGGACTGCATATTAGGACTACTAGTCGAACACTACTCACGCACGATCTTGCTGTTGTAACAAAACGTTAAGGTTCTAAAAGGAAGAAGAACTTATGAATTATCATCGCTTAATACTTTTAATCGCACTAATCACTTTTACCACAGGATACTCTGCCGGGAATAAACAGAAGGGAAGCGATTCAGCTAGCGTGACTGAGAAAAGTAGAAGCATGAAAAAAGTCTTTGGAATTATGATCAAGCAATATCTGAGTGCTATTGGGTGTAAGAGACGATCATCGAAGCAATTTGTTAGCCAGCTTAAAGATAACTCGAGTGAATCAGATAAATATGTATCTGAGCACTGGAAAGTAAAAGCCTGTGATAAGACTCATAACCTGAAGATAGACTTTTATAAAGATGGCAATAGAGTTGAAGTCGCACAATACTTACGTAAGGTTAAATCATGAGAGATTGTTATCGATTAACAATATCATTAGTCTTTGCTTCCCTAATCACAGCATGCGGCGGTGGAGGAGGTGATAGCGATCCGGGACAACCCTCAGGGCCTTCAACACCACCCGATCCCGCCAGGGTTCCTCCGACGCTGGTTTATACAGTAAACAAAACTGCTGTCTTTGAAGGTGAAGAGATAGTTTTTGACATGAGCGACTCAACGAGTGGCTCTAGTGGTAGTCGTGAAATTCTAATAGAACAAGTATCTGGTACGCCGGCTACCAGGCTAAGTGATATTAATTCTGAAGCATTTAGGTATTTAGCTCCAGAATATGACCAGGATATTGAGGAGAATTTACGATTCCAGTTGACGGTCAGAAATGGCAATCAAGATACGGATAGTGAACTAGTTGAGATACTTGTAAAAGGCGTATCAGGAGCGGGTACTGCCGTTGCACAATATACCCCTGCTATCGATCTAATCGTCGGTAATGGCAACAGCGTTAATGGCTTGGGTGGTGGTTTGAATGCGCAATATGTAATAGGTGCACAAACAATCAATGATGGAACAACTGACAGTGTTCAACTCCAAGCATTTGGCATCACAGATACTAATCAGTTTTCTGACTTTGAAGACAATACAACCATAACCTTTGGTGAGACGTATCCATCAATCACTTATCTTGAGACAGAAGCGTTGGCGTTCACGTTGTTAAACACTTTTGTTGATGAAATCGCAGTGTTATCCGAAACAGCAAATAAATACTGGTGGGTGACGAAAAAAGACATCAACCAAACAGGCACTCAAGCAGGTGAATTCAGTGCTGATGATAGTATCGATATAGATGCACCATGTTTTTCAAGAGGTCGCACTTCTACAGGTATCAATTTTATCTGGGTTGGCCAGAGGGACATTGGCTTTTCAACAGTTGAATTAGAACCTATTGAAGGAGACGGTAGGGTAGTTGGGTTTAACGATACTGTCGTTCCACAATTACAAAACGGACGATCGCTGTGCTTCCTGTACCCGACAGAATTAGCCGAATCATTGGTTGAAGACGATCCCTTTACTCCCAGAATTCCAGATCTAATCGGAATAGACTATAACTCTGCAGAGATTGTCTTGATCGCTGATACTGATTTAGATGGTACCTATGAGGAGATTGACTCTTTCAACTTCATCGAAAATCAACCTGCGAATATGAAAATCCTTGATGTCATTCCTGTTGGGACTCCATCTCAGGTTCCAAGGTCTCTGTTTGTGCTACTTACCGATGGAGAACATATTGGTAATCATGCACTTGTACAATTGAACCAGGAAGAGTCAACTGGCGAGATACATCTTGTTCCATACACCTGGACTGAGGGCGTTCCAGTTGCATTACTGCATGGTAACTTTGGCGGAGTGGAAGTACTTAATCAGTATATTGAGGATCTGGTTGTTGTGAGACAGACATCAGGCACATCACTGTTCTTCGATAACATTACTGATAGGGCTAGCAACACAACTGCAATTGACATCTTTGCTGATCCTGTAGAGTTCGAATTAGATGCAGGTGCCGGCTCAGCAGTGAAAGTATGGGGAGCGAACAATGCTGCTGAGGCTATTCTAGTTTCATATCCAGACACAGGAATTATAAAACTCTATAACCTTACTGAAATATATGAACGATTGTATAACTACTGAGTAAAAGAAGTATAAACGCCATAGGCAAGACATAGTGTCAGCTGAATTTAAATCGGGTTTTTACATATATTGAATGTGTGTTCTGAAAATAGCACGAAATGAGTAGTCGTTAATCGCTGAGGTTTGCACGGGTTCGAAAACCGGTGGGGCACGACAAGTATTGGTGGTAATCGGCAAGTCTAGGGTGCTGTTGTCCATGTCACGTTGGATCAGTCCGGTTTTTTCAAGGTATTGCGCTATCCGATGGCTGATGGTGTTGATAAGACCCTCCATGTCAGAGTGACTCGGTGCTTTAACACGTTTGAATTTAGTTTGACCTCGCTCTTCTTTGATGACGCCTTCTAGAAATAGCATATGGAAGTGTATGTTGAGATTCAGTGCACTACCAAATCTTTGTATATAAGTCACCGCCCCCGTTTTAACCTACTTCTTCAAGTAACCAGCGCGATGAATTATATCAGTGGAAATCGTGCGATGAATGATTTGCATGACTTTCCTTAATTGTTTGGGATATCCGGCGAGTAACAACCTTAGTGGAATAGGTAAACTCAACACCCACTGACGTATGGGATAGCCGTTAAGGACGGCGTCAACCAGTAATTTCGCACTCTCTGTCATCCGTCTTGCACCGCAACTTGGGTAGAAACCTCTCTTTTTGCAACTGAATGCAACCAATTTTTCATACTTGCAGTCTTCACATACTAGGCGTAAAAAGCCGTGTTCAAGGCGATCGCACTTAAGAAATTCTTCAAACTCTTTTTCTACGTGCTTTGGCAGCAACTTCCCTTTGTGTGAAAGCTGCTCCAGAAATTCAGGATAGTGATGTTCGACTAATTGATACAGCAATGTCTGCTCTGGCCGATGTCGTTTATAGGTATGAGAGTGATCTTCTAGCAATGGTGTCCTTACCAAATTTTGGCACATCAGTGTGCAGGTGCTCTTGTGTTAGTCTACTGACCTTGGAGATGGAAATTTATTGTGAAGGTCCGGAATACGTCTTGAGTGCTGCCTGTCGGTTTTGTAACTTTTTTATGCACAAATAAGTTTCGAACTTTATTGGCATACTTTCTTTGGATAACCACTTTGATGGGTTATAAATTTCAATATTTATTGTCACACTAAGCTTCTGTTTGCTATGTGAGAATCGAAATGCGGGAGTGAAAAAGTTTCAAACTTTGATGTCCTTCCACATGTGCTGCCAGAGCCTATTAAATTGGGTTTGAACAAAATTATATTTAGTGTGTAATCTTACATACCGCTATGTATTTTTAGCTATTTGAATTAAAGGGACTTATCTTGAAAAAATCGCTGATCTTTATTTTGTTGTTCGGCTTGCTGTTGAGTCGGTTAAGCTTCGCGCAAAAAATACTTACCGACACAGAGACTTTTGACCACCGAGATTGTTTTTCAGGCCCTTTTGCTGAATATGATTCTTGGTTGTCCATCATAACCAAGAGTGTTCAGCGAAAAGCAAAAACAGATGAAGAGTTAGCGCGACGCTTAGCAGCATTCAAAGAGAATTTTACCCGAGAAAGTTTTGACCATTATAAAGAATCGATTGAGTGTAGCGTTTTCAAATACCCGGTAGGCAACCTCACAGTATCTGGTTACGTGATGAAACCTAAAGGCCAAACAGACGTGCCAGTCCTGATATATAACAGAGGTGGCAATGGCCGTTATGGAGCAGTGGTATTTGGCGCTATGGTGGCCAATCTTTTTCCTATGGCCGAACAAGGCTTCGCTATTATCGGTAGCCAATATCGGGGCGCGTTTGATAAAGAGGTGGTGAAAGGAAAATATGACGAATTTGGCGGTTCTGATGTGTTGGACGTGGTCAAACTGGCAAAGTATATACCGTATATTAAAGATGCAAACCCTCTCAAGGTTGGTATGTACGGTTCGAGTAGAGGTGGTATGCAAACCTTTTTAGCCATGCAAAAAATGCCTGAGGTAAACGCTGTTGCTTCTATTGCGGGCGCATCGGATCTGTTACGAGAATTAGAATTCAGGCAATCGATGGAAAATGTCTACAAAGTTAGAATACCAAATTATGACGTTGATAAAGAAGCTGAACTAGAAAAACGTTCGGTGGTTAAATGGGTAGATGAATTAGATAAAAGCGTACCAATACTGATTCAACACGGTGATAGGGATGAACGTGTGTCAGTTGAAAATGCTAAGTGGCTTGCTAATGCTTTAGAAAAATCAGAGCATCCTCATAGACTTAGTATTTACAAGAATGAAGGACATGGCTGGAGCCCTAAAACTAAACCTACCGCTATGAAAGAATTAGCCGACTGGTTTCATCAACACCTATAGACTTTATCGTCACGATTTTGTGGGTAATTTTTAGCTGATATACGGGAGCTTCAATATCGTTCCCGTACGAATTTGGCCTGTAAGGCGCGCCTTCGTTTTACTTTTCAAACTTCTCGTAAATATACGTTGGCGCTTCGCAGTCTGATAGAAAGTAAGGGTAATCTTGGGCGTTGTACTGTGAATAACGTTAGAGAAATAGCGGCGAGAGCTCTTGAATGATGGCCCTAATTCAACTTTTCGAAAAAGGGCCGTGGCGTTTAGTCAACGCGTTTTAGCTCAATTTTAAAGAATCCCGCATCTTGAACCAAGGTATCTTCATCCTTAATGGCCCATGCTTCTTCTGAGCCGCCGTCTTCGCTCTTAAATACCAGATACTGTTTACCTGCAGATTCACGAACAAAGATTTCGTCGAAGGTTTCGCGACTTCCATCCGCTTCAATGTAGTCAGTGCCAATTTCAAGCCTACGGTCTTCAGAGTTGCCAAAAAGGTCGTCCAAACCCGTATTAGACTTTGCTTCGTAGGTTCCTTCATATCCGTGACCACCGCACGCTGTTAGTAGGCCTAAAAATGCGATAAGCGATAGTGATTTTAGAATTTTATTCATAATGAAATCCCTTTGATGGTTGTTGGCAGGGGACGCTACTGAAGGTCCGAATACTGCTGGATTAAAAACGTTGCTATTGTTGGTATGGCGTTATACGAAATAGACGATAAAAAATTAAACTAACTTTTTGATGATTGCAATGTAAAACTTTTACCTACGTTGTCTCCATCGTATCCAAAAAGAGTGATTGAAACTGCGCTAAATATCGTAAAACGTCTGCAAAGAAAACTATCGTCATCGTTCTACAATCGAACGCATAGACAACGAAACTCGCTTGTTAATTTTGTTTTTATCCATACATGTGAATGAGCATCCGTCGTTTCTTGAGGAATTATGACTATACCGTACTCTTTACTAGATTTAGCCCCAATAGCTGAAGGTTTTGATGTTGCAGATGCGCTCGAAAACTCGAGAAAAATGGCTATTCAAGCCGAGGCCAGTGGCTATCAACGTGTATGGTTGGCAGAGCATCACGGAATGCATGGGGTTGCCAGTTCGGCCACGGCAGTAGTGCTTGCTCATATTGGACATGCTACTTCGCATATTAAGATTGGTGCAGGCGGTATCATGCTGCCAAACCACGCTCCGCTGGTTATTGCCGAACAGTTTGGTACGCTAGCGGCACTCTTTCCTGAAAGAGTAGAGCTGGGGCTTGGTCGAGCTCCAGGTACAGACATGGCAACCGCAAGAGCATTGCGAAGGAATTTACAAAGTAACGTCGATAGCTATCCAGAAGATATCAAAGCGCTCCAACAATATTTCGGCGATCCTGAGCCGGGGCAGCCGGTCATTGCAGTGCCAGGCGCCAAAAGTAATGTTCCTTTGTGGCTTCTCGGCTCCAGTTTATACAGCGCTCAAGTTTCTGCCCAGTTAGGGTTGCCTTTTGCTTTTGCGTCGCATTTTGCGCCAGAGCAGCTTTTTGATGCTCTTCATGTATATCGCAGTATGTTTGTTCCATCACAACAACTTGCCTCTCCTCGTACTATGGCAGGAGTGATGGCGGTAGTCGCTGACACTGATGCCGACGCTGAGTTTTTATTTACCTCGGTAAAGCAGCAGTTTTTGAACATGCGAAAAGGGTTAAATAAACCTTTTGCTAAACCTATGAAAAACCTTGCCGATATATGTAATTCAGCAGATGAAGCGTTATTGTCAAATGTGTTGCGATACGCATTAGTCGGTTCAAAAGATACGGTCAAATCCAAACTTGCTTCTTTTATTCAGGCGACAGAGGTCGATGAAATCATAGTATCTATGCCTATTTACGATATTCGCGATAGATTAAAAAGCGTAGAGATGTTTGCTGATATTGTTACATCATCTTAGACAAAAGTAGAAAGTTCTACTGGGCATCTACGCATAATAACCTTATGATGTATATGGAGATATAAAAACAGGTTAGTTTTAGCAGGATAAGACATGGCAAAGGCGTGCTTCTTAGTTTTTTTATTTGTGGTGGGAAATTTTACGGCGTTGGCAAAAGAGCCTGTGACCGTCGCAATTATTGAAACGCTGCCTGTGTCAATTGTTACCGATTCGCGAGAGGCATTCGAACAAGAACTCACCCGAATAATGCCTAATCATGAAATAACCTTTCAGTTATATAATGCGCAGGGGTCTGAAGCGCAAGCTATTGATATATTGGATCAGATGGCGCAGCAGCCTATGCCCGACCTTATACTCTCAGTAGCTACGCTTGCTACACGTGCGCTAAACGCATCCGATGCGTTTTTGGATGTACCCAAACTTTTTATGGCAGTTGCTGCACCCGTAGAGGAAGGGATAGTTAGCGAATATGGAGAGGTTAGCGCACGCAATATCACGGGTGAGTCTCATGTGCTCGACGCAAAAGTTAAGCTTGATATGCTAGATGGATTGTTGAGAACGTCTTCATCTGGAACGCCGCTTAGAATTGGCCTGCTTCATTCCACTTATCCCTCTTCAACCATAGCTGTGCGTCAGTTAATGGCGATTGAAGATCAATATGCCAATATAGAGCTTATTGATATCAGCACGCCGTACTTAGAGGGAGACGGTAGTCTAGAAAAAATGACTGACGGCATTGTAAGCGCGTTGAAATCGCAGGCGCATCAATTAGACGGGTATTGGTTATCAACCGGCCCTTTAGTCGAGTCTAGTAGGCTTATTTCACGGGTGAGACGTGAAACAGGTCTTCTACCATTGTTCGCAGAAAAAATTTCAACGGTAAAAGACGGTGCTTTACTAGGCGTAGTGTCGGCGCCAAAAAGTATTGGAAAGTCGGCAGCACGAAAAGCGAAACGCATTCTCTTACAACAGGAGGTCGGCGATATCCCGGTTGTAAAAATGGACACCTATACTGTGGCAGTAAATGTATCTACTGCCATTGCGCTTCAACTGCCGATACCGTCAAACTACCTTAAGTTAGCTAAAAATCACGTTTATCAATAAGGCATTACACACAGCTTTTATGCGGATCAAATCAAAACTCTTAGCTATTTATATCCCTATTTTGTTTGTCGGAATGGCGCTCACAGGCTATTGGGCTTATTTAACCGCTTATGAATCGGTGCGTGAGCGCGAGTATCAGCTGCTAACACAAACACTCACCTTAAATGTATTAGAGATCATCATTGAAAGACGTGAGCTTCTCATTGACGCTGGTTTAGAGAATGTTCCTGTTTTTTTAACTGCCTACCAAAAAGAAGTGTTTGAGGAACTGAATGGACTGCAAAAGGCCACTTCACGACATTTTATTATCAGTAGCACTATAGATAACAGTGTTATTTTTAGCACCTTAGACAGTGCTGTTGAACCCTCAATCGAACATGCGCAGTTTGCAGAGGTTTCGAGTCATAGAGTGGCTTTTGGTGAATCGAGTATTAATGACGATGATGTAGTTTTTGCTTGTTCAGAATTCTCGCCGTGGAATTGGAAAGTGACCGTCATCCAGCCAGCTGACTCACTTCAATCGTCACTATCGACTATCGCGTGGTTGACCTTTTTAGTGACAGTGGTTGCAGGTGCAACGGTGAGTTTAATTATGGGGCGAGTGGCGCAAGTATTGGTTGTATCTCCCATTGAGAAAATCAAGTCGGCGGCTAGCCGTATTGCCGTAGACCACAAAAAGGTAGACATTGCGCTGTCACAAAATGACGAGCTAGGCGGTTTAGCGCGTGATGTAGAAGTCATGTCGGGTGAGATAGAGCAGTATGTTGCGCAAGCGCAACAAGCCAACAGAGCGAAAACCGACTTTTTAGCAGTGATGAGTCATGAAATTCGCACACCATTAAACGGTATTCAGGGCCTAGCTAGCTTACTGCTTGAAACACCACTTAATGAGAAGCAACATCAATATGCGAGAGATCTGAAGTCTTCCGCTTCTATACTTGCAACGGTGATTAACGATGTACTCGACTTGTCAAAAATTGAGTCAGGCATGTCGGAAGTGGATGTGACTGAATTTGATTTAGACATCATGCTTCAAGACTTAATTACGCTGCTTGGAACTAACGCAAGCGCAAACAATACGCGTTTGGTGTATAAGAGCAAAAACCTAGCGTCAGTACTGGTCACCAGCGATATTACCAAGCTACGCCAGATAGTTATCAACCTAGTAAGCAATGCAATTAAATTTACGCACAAAGGCACGGTAACCGTTAGCGCAAAGCTGAAAACATTACCTACTGAGCAAGTGACTGAAAATCTGCTGGTTATTTCTGTAAAAGATACGGGTATTGGTATTGAGCCCGACAGGCTGGAACATATTTTTGATAAATTCACACAGTCAGACTCTTCTATTACTCGCAAGTACGGTGGTACAGGGCTAGGGCTTGCGATTGCCAAACAGCTCGCAACGCTTCTAAATGGCGATATTAAAGTGTTGAGTAAAGTGGGTGAAGGCTCGTGTTTTACGATAACCGCAAAAGTGCAATCGCGAGTAACCCCTAACATATCGCACGATCACAATGAGAACGACACTGACAAGCGCGCAGAATTACCGTCCGGTTTAAACGTACTGCTCGCTGAAGACAATGCAATAAACGCAGTGGTTGCGCAGGCGTTGTTAGAGCAATTACAGTGTAATGTTGAGCACGTTGATAATGGGTTGAAAGCCGTTGCTCGTGTAGAGGAAGGCGGTATTGACGTTGTGTTTATGGATGTTCATATGCCGGTAATGGATGGTATAGAAGCAACAAAGCGCATTAGAAGGCTGGAAGACAAAGGGGAGCAAACGCCTATAATAGGGCTTACTGCCGAAGCATTTAAAGAGCGACATGTGGCGTTTAAGCAGGCAGGCATGAGCGATATCGTTACCAAACCAGTAACGGTAGAGGCGTTGAGAGACAGTTTAGTTAAGCTTCTAGCACAAAGTGACTAAATGATAACGTGATTGAAATCGGCGCATAGCAGTATCAGTACCCTTCACCTTATCACAGTGCAGTAGAGCCTATGTGACGTTGGCCCTACGGGTATTAGATGGTCACTATTACCTTAAGGTTTAATACATGGAACTAGAGAGTGGAAGTGATTTAGTTAGGCTGCGGATTGCCTTGGTCATAGGGGCGGGGCTTGTGCTCAGTTTTATGGCGGTCGACTTATTCTTACTGCCACCTAATATGTATCATTTGTATCTGTTCGACCGACTTTTTCTTCAAATATCGATTATTTTAATTACGATAGCAGTGTCTTTTTGGGGAAAATTCTTAAAGCATCGGGCTTTGGTGTTCGCTATTTTATTGGTGGCGTTATCCTACTCGAATTATTGGCTGATACTGCGATGTTGGCAAGCGTATCAGTTTTCGTTTCCTTATGAAGGAACTATCTTATATGCCTTCTACTGTGTGTTTGTCTTAGGTGTTCCATTTAAACTCGCTTTTGCTGCGAATATCGTCAATATCGCTGGCTTTTTAGCACTAATGATAGTTGCCCCTGTTTATGGTGACCGGGTGCTAATTTCCGCATCTTTCGTTGTTGGCTCGCTGTTTATTTGTGTGTATGCAAGGTACCGACTAGACAGAAGTGTAGCGCTGCTCAAAGAGAGCAACGATCGGCTATTCAAGCTGAGCAAGTTCGATCCACTCACAGACCTTCTCAATCGGCGTGCGTTGCGCAATCAAAGTGAAAAGCTGTTAGCGGTAAGTATGAGACATAAGGTGTCATTGGCTGTGCTGATGTTAGATCTTGACGACTTTAAAAAATTCAATGATTGCTTTGGTCATCAGCAAGGTGATGAAGCCATCAAGATGCAAGCAAAAATCATGAAAAGCGTATTTAAACGCGAAACTGATATCACTGGGCGTTACGGCGGTGAGGAGTTTATTGTGGTGTTGAGTGATATTGATAAAGCGCAAGTAAATTCACACTGCGAGCAACTGCTTACGTTATGGCAAGAGGCCAAGGTAAAACATGCTCCAAAGGCCAAACATTCACTTATGAGCTGTTCTATTGGTGCTGTGTTTATGCAGCAGGTCGAAAATATTACCATCGATGCCCTGATAGACAAGGCTGATCAAGCTTTATACAAAGCAAAGGAAAATGGAAAAGCGTGTTTTGTACTTACCGAATTGTAGCGCGACGACATCCTGCGTCGCGCTGAGGTTTACTTATTGAAAGCGCCGTAAAATATCAAAGTTTTACTATCATTTTACCGGTGTTTTTACCTTCAAAAAGCATGTTAAGGCCTTGCTCTGCGTTCTCTAAGCCGTTAATGGTGTGTGCGCGATATTTAATCTTGCCCTGCATCACGTAAGGGGTGAGCTTTTTAAGCAAAGAAGGAATTTCTCCCCAATGGTCCGGCATTGCAAAACCGCGAATAGTAATACGCTTTTTAATCAATGGGATCCAGTTAGGACCGGCCGACGGTGTTTCTGCTTGGTAGTCAGCAATCATTCCACATACGACTATTCGTCCGTGTGCATTCATCCGATTAAAAATGTGCTGTTGAATAGGCCCACCAGTATTTTCAAAAAACACATCAATCTTATTTGGTGTTAACGTTTCTAGCTTGGCTGCTATATCGTCAGACTTGTAGTTAATTGCGCCATCAAACCCAAGTTCGTTGACAATCCAATCGGCCTTATCGTCACTTCCTACTACCCCGATAACTCGCAAACCATCCGCTTTTGCCAACTGCCCTACTATTGAACCAACGGAACCCGCTGCGCCAGTGACAACCAGCGTTTCACCCTCTTTCGGGTTGCCAAAGTTATACAGGCCCGTTGTTGCGGTTAAGCCAGGAAGCGCAAAAACGCACAATGCCATTTCTTCAGTTACGCCGTCTTGAAGTTTATTGAATCCCGCACCGTCACTGAGAATGTATTCACTCCACCCGGTCATTCCCATCACTTTATCGCCAACGGAAAATTGTGGGTTATTCGACTCGACTACCTCACCAACACCGCTAGAGCGCATAACATCGCCAAGCTCTACTGGGGGAATGTAGCTTTCTCTGTCTTCGCTCATCCAGCCAAGCATAGCGGGATCAAGAGACATGTGTGTTTGTCTAATTAAAATTTGGCCGTCTTTCGGTGTTGGTATTTCACGCGTTTTCGTTTCGAATAGGTGTGGGCCTATTTTTCTATCGTTGGGGCGCTTTACCAGCGTAATGGCTTTGTATGTGGACATTGTTTCCTCCTGTACACGTAAAATGAGACGGTGTGCTCAATGTTGAATCGCACCAAGATTGACTAAAATCAACCCTTTCCTGTTAAGACAGGGTGGGGCCTATCGGTATAAAGACAACCTGGGGCACTCGTTTTTATCAATTTGATTGAAAGGCAGGGTTAATACCAATAAGAATCAATGATGATTTATTAAAAGGGTGTTAACAAAGCGGTGATCTTTAATTAACTATATATTAGCAATCTTGCTTATAAATGCATCGAATTTGTAGCTATAATTGTAAAAAATGCGATAAAAGTGCGTAAATGGCGTTTACTTGCATTGAACAAAACTACTCATATCCGTAGAATGACCGACGCAATTTTCCCCTATTACAATGAGTATCATATGAAGCAACAGTTTTCTTTACGTGCCTCAATTTGCCTAGCGTTAGCTACTTTAGCCTCTTCTTCTGCGCTGGCAGCTGGTTTTCAAGTTAATGAGCACAGTGCAAACGGTCTAGGCCGTGCTATGGCAGGGCAGGCTGCTAAACCCGAAAATGCCTCTATATTAGCAACTAACCCAGCCGCAATAGGCGTATTTAAAGAGGCTGAATTTAGCGGCTCAGTCAGTTTCATTGACCCAAATGTTGATATCGACGGCTCAGTAAATTATGCCTTGGGCGGAGTAGACGTTTATCCACAGGCTGTTTCAGCCAAAGAAGATGATATTGCTGATACGGCTTTTGTGCCTGGTTTTTTCTATACTTCTCCAATTAGTGAAAAAATATCTGCTGGTGTGGGAGTATTTACTACTTATGGTCTGCGCTCTGACTACTCAAATGACTTCGAAGCACTCCATTTTGCTGATACAGCCGAAGTAAAATCGGTAACCTTTAACCCAGCTATCTCTTACAAAGTAACTGACACCTTCATGGTTGGCTTTGGCTTAAATGCCACATTTGCAGATGCTGAGATTAGCTCAGCGGTGTCAAACAGCCTGTCTCCAGTATTGAGTAACGCGTTGCAAACTCAGGTACCTGCTAATGCCTCTATTTTTAAGTTAGAGGGAGATGATTGGGGTTTTGGTTGGAATGCGAGTATTTTTTGGCAACCATCTAATAAAACAAACATCGGCCTTTCATATCGCGCTGAGACAAAGTTAGAGCTTGAAGGTGAAGTAAGTTCAAACCTAACTGCTGGGTTAAATCAACCTGGTAGTCTAGATTTAAACCTTGCCGCTATTACTGAACTAGCGGTAGACCAGAAAATTGATGAGCAATGGTCTGTTCAAGCAAGCTTAACGTTTACAGATTGGAGTACGTTTGAAAAGCTTGAAGCCAACTTAGCAAGCGGTGACGATTTTCTTATTAAGCAAGAAAATTTCGACGACTCATGGCGTGGTGCGGTAGGTGTTACTTACATTCTAAATGACGAAATTACGCTGCGCGCCGGCTTTGCCTATGACGACGGTGTAGTGACGGTTGAAAACCGCTCGTTAAGTATCCCTGATACAGATCGCCATTGGTATTCAGGTGGTCTAACTTATTCAATGAGCGAAGACACGTCGATTGACGTTGCTTATGTATTTATTGACGGCCGAGAAGCCGATATCGATAAAACACGTCCGCTTAACTCAACGGGTACTTTCACTTCAACATTTACCGGTACCCAATCTGCCACTGCGCACATATTTAGCGTTCAGCTAAATACACGTTTCTAAATGAAACACTTGCGCTAATAAAGCGCACGGGAAAAAATGGCAGCGCTCTTGCTGCCATTTTTTTTAACCTTTTTCTGATGTAACGAAAGAGAATGAAACGTTAGATTTGCGCAAACAAATCTTGTAGGCAAGTAATTGCTGCGCTTATCTTTGCCGGCATGAGTTCACGCTTTGGCGTGACGGCGTAAACGGTGTAATTAGGCAAGGTCCAATCAGTAAAGAGCTGTTTCATCTCACCCGATTTTAGCAAGTGTCTGACTTCAGGCTCTGGAAGAACCGCATATCCAACGCTATCTTTTGTCAATTGAATAAGAGTTTGCATTGAATTTACATGAATGCGTTGTGCATCCAGTTCAAATTCACCTTCTTTTTCGTGGCGCATGACGTACTCTTCAATATGGCGGTGTGATATGTAGATATGCTCACTTAATTGCTCAGGCGTGGAGAGCTTTGTATCGGCCAGTGGATGTTCAGTCGCTACACATAATATACGATCCCACGTTGCAAGCTTTAAACTGCTAAAGTTGGTATCTGATACTGGTGCAAAACATAGCACAAGGTCTGCGCTAGAGGCGATAATGTCTTTCGGTTCGTCGGTCAGCGTTAATGAAATAGTAATTTTGGGGAATTCATCGCAAAGTTTGCGTAAGGGCTCACTTAACAAGCCTCCTCCAAAACCTTCGGGGGCAATAATATTAATTTTACCGGTGGGTAAATCTTGCAGGCTTTCTATTTTTTGCTGGGCTAACGCTGAGGTTTCAAGTATTTTTAAACTCGTATCATAATAAATTCTGCCCGCCTCGGTTAAACTTAAACTGCGGGTGTTTCTATTAAATAAGCTAAGGCCTATGTCGTACTCCAATTTTCGCAATTGTTGACTTATAGCTGACACGGTCATGTGCAGCTCTCTAGCGGCAACACTCATGCTGCCGCTATCCGTAACTGCAACGAAAACTTGTAATGAGCGGAGTAGTTTGTTGTTCATACTGCGTGAGCAATCCTTTTTAACGCGAGTGAAAATATAACCTTTAGGTAAACGTTTTCGCAGAAGCTACGTTGAGTGAACGGGTTGATTAATAAGTCTGCCGACAAACGTACCTAAGTTGTATCAAATTTACGGCTTTGAAAATCCAATTCTACCTTATTTAATTGCAATTTAGCGTTTTCATTCCCACATTTACACATTCTTTAAACGCAATATTTTTCAGCGTATAGACTGCCAATGCCTGCTTTTTGTATTCATGCGGGTGGGTAGAAAGCGTTTGATTAATGTAAAGCCGCATGTTTGTTACTTTCATCCGTTTAAATTAATGGTAGGTTATACCAGTCCGCATAGACCATTACCCACTCAGCGAGAGTTAAAATGTTCGTAATGGCGGTGTGTTACTGCAAGAATAGTGGTTCTATAACAAGGTGATATAACAAAGAGTACGGACATTTTAAATTCACCCTTCGGGGAGGCCTGGCAAATTTCCTAGCTTGATTCTGGGAATTTGAAGGGGAACAGCATTCCTGCATTCCCACGCTTCGTTATGATGCTTGCCAGCGCCTTCTGAGTAGGCAAATATTTATGCGGGTTGGTATTAACCATTACATTAGCTATTGAAGGCACCTATTACGATGAAATACATTGCTGTGAAACGCATAATTTTGGTCTTTTTGTTACTGCCATATTTACTGCTAGTAGGTTGTACTAGCACAGACAGAAAAGGGGCAGTAAACGCAATCGAGTTTGGACCTAACACGTTTTCGGGCCCAACTTTTACGGCAATAACGGTAGCTTATGCGCCCGAGATGGACAGTATTCTTGAGCGAATCAACGCGGATCCTAATGCGGCCATACACTCCACCACAGTGATTAAAGGGGTCACTTATCGGCTTGGCACGTATCACGATACGCCGATTTTAGTATTTGCCACGGGAATGAGCGTTGCCAATGCTGCGATGACAATGCAAATGGCCTTAGATTATTTTCCTGTAGAACAGGTGGTTTACATGGGGATTGCGGGGGCGGTAAACCCGAAGTGGCGCCCTGGTGACGTTATTGTCCCTGCTCGCTGGTATTATCACGATGAAAGTGTGTACACCAATGAAGATCCCGCGTCTCCTGGCCAGTACATTTTACCCGAGTACTACGCTGCATTTCTTGAAGAGCAAGATGCGAGAAGAGCAAAAGACCCTTATCTTCCTCGTTACAAACCATTTCACTTTATACACCCTGATGAGGTACTTATCGTAAAAGAGGGAATGGACAAGCCGAGAGATACTGCTTACTTCAGCGCCACGCCACGCTTATTAGACGCGGCGAAACACGCCATAGCGGCTCTTCCTACACAGCGTGTATTGAATGAAAGAGATGCAACATTATTCGTGGGTGGTAACGGTATAACGGGTTCGGTATTTATGGATAATCGTGATTACAGAAAGTGGACGCGAGAGGTTTTTAATGCCGAAGTAACAGAAATGGAGTCGGCAGCGATTGGTCAAGTGTGCACTATTAATGATGTTGATTGGGTTGTGGTAAGAGCCATAAGTGACCTAGCAGGTGGACAGATTGGCGTAAACGTTGAACATAAATATGACAAAGAGGTATCGCGAATAGGCGCAAACGTGCTGTTTTCAATCCTTGATACACTTGCTAAAAAGCCTCAATAGTTTTGCAAGGCGAAGCCATGCTTCGCCTGCTTTACTAGCGAATTGTGCGTACCATATTGATGGTGTTGGTAGCTAGTTTAACTTCTATTAAAAACACAATCAGCGCACTTATCAAAAACATCATCGCAAGAATAAAAAGTACAATAACGGGCATTTTCAAGTCGACTACCCACAAGGAACCTGAAAATAGCGCCATGATAACTGTACACACCATTAAACCAGCCGCCACGCAAAGGCCTATAGCCCAATTAATTACTTTTACTCTACGCCATAGCACTTTAATTTCTTTTTTAGAGCGGTCCACAATGTGGGGGTCGGAAAGCGTGTGAATTTGACGCTCTGCCACCCTAACTCTGTCTGATATTCGGCCCAGCCGAGACGACATTACATTGAGAAAGCCTGCAATACCGGTGAGTAAAAATACGGGAGCAACAGCAAATTCAATAAGCTGTGAAAGACTAGGAATAAGTGTGTCCAATGGTTCCTCCAGCGAACAAAGTTTGGTGTTTTTACATCAGGCAAAGAGTAATTAACCCATTGCTGCTATCTATTGACGCACAGTCAGTCTATATGCGTTATATCAACGTACAGAAAAAACAGTGTATAGAACTGAAACTTATGTTGTGACAGTAAAGTTTTTTTGCAAAGTCTACGCCAACGTATTGGTCAGAGACATGCTTAATTATCAGGCGTCGTAACAGTTTAGCGAGTTTTAACCCATTCTTACCTAAATTAACGATACACTAGCCCCATTACTAAAAAAACATTTTGTCATCATAAGGATAGATAATGCGCTTTGCCCCAAGCTTTCCTCTGTCGTTGCTAACGGTTTCTTTGCTTTCGCATGCCGCCGTTGCTGAACAAACCACTGAAATAGAAAGAATTGAAACGACATCTTCTCGTATAAAAGGGAGTGTGAATGCTTCTGGCTACGCAGTGGCGTCTATTTCAGAAGAAACGATTTCGCTGCTTTCATTTCAACATATTCAAGAGTCGCTAAATTACATCGCGGGTGCCGGCGTGCAGAGGGGCAATGGGCAAGAGTATTTGCCTGCCCTTCGTTCGCCAGTGTTAACCGGCGCAGGCGCGTGCGGCGGAATTTTAGCAGCAGAAGACGGTATCGCGTTACGTGCAGCAGGTTTTTGTAATATTAACGAGTTGTTTGAAGCTCACGGTGAAATTGCACAGCGTATTGATGTAATGAAGGGGCCAGCGTCAGCGCTTTATGGCTCTAATGCAATACATGGTGTGATTAATGTGATTACCCCTGACACAACCCAGGGCGAAGGGGAGCTTAGCGTTGATTATGGGTCTTATGGATTTCATCGTGTAAAGCTTAAAGAAGGGAAAGACTTCGGAAACAGCGGCGTGGGTATTGCTGCTAGTGTTACCAGAGACACTGGGTACAGAGATGAAGAAGGCGTTGATCAAGAAAAAGTCTCGCTTCGTCATAGGCTAGAGTGGGATAACACAGTTATAACTAGTGGGCTAACCTATACTCATCTAGACCAAGAGACCGCCGGCTATATCGAAGGGTTTGAAAGTTACAAAAATACACAAATAGCCAAAAGCAACCCAAACCCAGAAGCATTTCGAAAGGCGGAGAGTTTTAGGTTCTGGAGCAAGTTTGATACTGGCTTTAACGGTGGGCACGCGCTGTCAATTACGCCCTATATACGCAATCAGGACATGCGTTTCAGAATGCACTTTTTACCCGGTAAACCTCTAGAGACGAATGCGCAAAAAGGTATTGGCGTGCTGTCTCAGTTCAATTACGTTATCAATGACAGTCTAAGTGCGGATATAGGATTAGACGTAGAATACACAGAAGGTGAATTGACCCAGTCACAAGACAGCGAGACAGAAGGGTCAGCTTTTTTGGTTGAAACTATCCCCGTAGGTAAGCACTACGATTACGATGTAGATGCCACGTTAATTGCACCTTTCCTTAGTTTTAATTGGCAAACTGAACACTGGGCTATATCTGTCGGCGGGCGCTTTGAGTCTATGCGGTACGATTACACCAACAATATGAATGTAGGTCGAGTACGCGAAGATGGCACACAGTGTGGTTTTGGGGGCTGCAGATACACCAGACCCGCAGATAGTAAAAATGACTTTGATAACTTTAGCCCGAAGCTTTCACTTCGTTATCAACTTACCCCTGAAACCCAGTTATTTGGCGGTATTGCAAGAGGCTATCGCGCGCCTCAAGCAACAGAGCTCTATCGCTTGCAGCGTGCACAGACCGTTGCTGATCTTGACTCGGTAACGGCCGATAATATCGAAGTGGGTGTTACCGGTATGCTATTTAACGGCAGCTATACGCTTAGCCTTTACAGCCTGCAAAAAGATAATGTTATTTACCGCGATAGCAACTTTTTCAACGTAAGCAATGGCGAAACGTGGCACAGAGGCGTAGAGCTGTCTTTTGACCAGCAGCTTAGTAACGCACTTCGCCTAGACTTTGCTGGTTCCTATGCAAGGCATACCTACGAGCACAATCAGCTTTCAGGCGAACAAGACATTAAAGGTAACGATATTGATACGGCGCCAAAACTCCAGTTTAACACTCGCTTAAGCTTTGATGTATCAAGAAAGGTACAAACGCAGTTTGAGTGGCAGCATGTTTCAAGCTATTTCACCGACGCCGAAAATCTCAACGAATACGAGGGGCATGACTTGGTACATGCGCGTGTACGTTATAGCGTGAATGAAGACGTAACGCTGTATGCGCGGGTTAATAATGTATTTGATACGAACTACGCTGAACGCGCTGATTTTACAAGCTTTACAGGCCAACGTTACTTTCCGGGACGGCCTCGAAACTTCATGATAACAGCATCGTTTACGTTGTAGGGTTAAATAAACAACGGTAATAGGTAATTATTAAACGTGAAAATACAGACTATTGCCGTGATTTGCTTGTACCCCAACGGCATCAGGCGTAGTCTGTAGGCATCAGCATGGGTCTCAGTCACGCCATGTATTGCGCTTGCAAAGGTTAGGCGACATACGTGGAATGATTGTTAATAGGTATACCCATGCAAAAAATAGTAATTGTTGGTGGCGGTGCTGGTGGTCTTGAATTAGCCAGTCGCTTAAGCCGCACCCTCGGGAGAAAGAAAAAAGCCGAAATTACCCTCGTCGACCGCAGTCGAACCCATATCTGGAAGCCGCTATTACACGAAGTGGCTGCCGGCGTAATTGATAAACATTCAGATGGTGTGGACTACGCCATTCACGCTGCTGCTCATCATTACCGCTTCCAATTAGGTGAAATGTGCTCGCTTAACGCGCAAGCGCAAACTATAACCTTGTCGCCTTTAAACGATGAAGAAGGGACACAGGTTTTGCCCGAACGCGAAATTCATTATGACCAGTTAGTGCTCGCTGTTGGCAGCGTAAGTAACGACTTTGGCACACCTGGCGTTGCTGAGCATTGCTACTTCCTCGACTCGTTAAAGCAAGCTGAACGCTTTCATCGTGCGCTTCTTAATCAGCTTATTCGCATTAATCAACAAGAAGATAAAGACGCCAAAATTAAAGTCGCTATTGTAGGTGCTGGGGCAACGGGTACAGAGTTAGCTGCACAGCTTCACCATGTGGCGAATTTGTCTAAGGCTTACGGCATGCCAGACATGTCGGCTTCGCGCCTTCAAATTGCAATAGTCGAGGCTGGCGATAGAATTTTACCGGCATTGCCAGAGCGCATAGCGAATTCTGCAAGAAAAGCACTGCATAAATTGGGCGTGGACATTAAAGAGCAAACTATGGTGGCTCAAGCTGACGCGAAAGGGCTGATCACAAAAGACGGTGGCCGGATTGATGCTGATTTAATGGTGTGGGCTGCGGGGGTGAAAGCACCAGACTTCATAACAAAACTTGCGCTTTTTGAAACGAACAGAGCCAATCAAATTCTTGTTGATAAGCAGCTTCGCAGTTCATCTCATAAGAATATTTGGGTGTTAGGCGATTGCTGTGGATTCCAGCAGGAAAATGGGAAATGGGTGCCGCCTCGAGCGCAGTCTGCCCACCAAATGGCGGATATTGTTGCGCATAATATAACGTCGTTATTTACTCAAAAAGACACGAAAGATTTTACTTACAAGGACTATGGATCCTTGGTTCACTTAAGTAAATACAGCACTGTTGGAAGCTTAATGGGGTCACTGTCAAACAGCAGTATGTTCATTGAAGGGCGTCTAGCTAAGTTGGTTTACGTTTCTTTGTATAATATGCACCAGTTTGCTGTACACGGAAAAATTAAAGGTGCTCTAAAGCTCCTTGTGAAGAAGTTAAGTCAGGCCATCAGCCCTAAGCTGAAGCTTCACTAACCACATATAAAGAAAGCCCCATGTTTGGGGCTTTCTAAAATCGTAAATTTAGTCCGCTGGGACTAAATGTAAATAGCTATTGCTTCACGCCTTCAACGTGAAGCTCTAATTCTACCGTTTGCGACGCTGGGCCTAAATCATAGTCTATGCCGTAGTCTTTAAGTGCAATTATCGTTGTGCCCATAAAGCCTGCTCGATAGCCGCCCCATGGGTCTTCACCTTCGCCAATTTTTTTGGCTTCAATAGTAATCGGTTTTGTCACACCGTGAAGCGTAAAATCACCCATTACATCCATCATACCATTGCCCTTATTGACAATTTTTGTGCTGACAAACTTCGCTTCTGGAAAGTCGTCAACGTTTAAGAAATCGTCGCTCTTAAGGTGCTTGTCACGCTCTGCGTGGTTTGAGTCGATACTGTCGGTATCGATAGTCACCATAATTTTTGCTGCGCTTGGGGCTGCGTCATCGTAACTAAAAGTACCTTTAAAATCGTTGAAGCGACCCGTAAGCCACGAGTAGCCCAAGTGTTGAATTTTAAAGTTGATAGACGCGTGGGCGCCTTTGCTATCAATCACATAATCTGCGGCGTTAGCGGTGCTTAAAGACAGCGCAGCGGCCAAGGCAAGTGTTAACTTCTTCATCATTTCTCCTTTTTCCTCAATATCATCGAAGCCGTAACATCTGCTTCAGTGTGTCATCGTTACTAATAAAGTGGTGTTTCAGCGCAGCCAGCGCGTGAATAATCGCCAATACAATCACTGACCACGCAATATAAAAATGGGCCTCTCCTGCAATGTCTTCTTGATTTTCAAAGAACTCCCCCATTGCAGGTACAGAAAACCAATTAAATACATCGATACCTCTTTCATCGGCCGTTGAAATTAAATAGCCGCTGGCGAAAAGCATGATAATCAAGGTGTAGAGAAGCCCATGGCCTATACGACTTAATCTTTTTTCAAACGGAGCGCCATGTGACGGCGGCCTTGAAGTAACAACGCGTGTGACTAAGCGAATCGTAGTGATGGTTAGCAAAATTAATCCAACGCTCTTGTGCCAATGGGGCGCCGTCTTGTACCAGTCACTGTAGTACGTGAGGTCGACCATCCACAGCCCTGAAGCAAACATACCGACAATGGCAATGGCAGATATCCAATGCAAAATAACTATAGGTCTGGACCATCTAGGTTTCATATCACTTCCGTTATTATTTACTAGCAGTTAGGTTGTTCACGCCTTAAGTTAATCCGCCATCTCAACCGTTATAAGCCCGCTGAAAAACACCTAATGGACCAAGTGAATTTAGTGTATTTCTAATTACGTTGGTTAAACATCACATTTAATGGGAGTGTTTATTCTTGTTTTTAGAACGAATGTACAGTAAGCAACTCACTCAAACCTGAGTTGCGACACGTTTAGTTTTCCACGATGTGTCGTTTAATGGTCGTTAAAATGGGTTAAGCACCTCTATTAAACGCGCTAAATACTCTTATAGTTTAAACAGGCAGTAACAAAAGTGACTGCCTTGCTTCAATGTTGTTTAGTTCAGTAGAGGTTGTACGCGTTGCGCGCTTCGTACGTTTTGTTGGCCGTTATTCTGCCAGCGTTATTTTCATCACTAGTATCCGTCTCCGTATTGGGAGAGGGAAGAAGTGTGCAAAATATTGCGGGGCAGTCGAACAGTGCAAATACGCTTTCAACCCTCATTAGAGAATGGGAAAGCGCCGCTTCTGAAGTATCTGAAGACGACATTGACGATGGCATTTCGTTTTTCAACATCACCAATGGCTTGGAAAAATACCGATTTTCGGCTGGTAAAGCGATTGATGCAAAAGCCTCAATTAGGCTGCGCGCTAACATCATTCGAGGGCCACCGTCTTTCACTTAATCATTATGAAAACCATTTTTAACTATTGATTAGGAGAAAGGTATGCACGCCTTGAATCTTTATAAAACTGAAACAATCGATGCATTAGCATGGCCGGTAATTAAAAACACTGTCACTGTTAATTCTTCTGCTATGGCGGTCTTTACGGACTTCAAACAACACTTGCCTCACGTTATCGACGAGCGCACACGGGCCGACAAGATTGAAGGGATTATGCGGCAATCACACGTTCGTATGATGCTGGTTGTAAATAGGCATAACCGCTTTGTGGGTATCATCACAGACCAAGATGTTGGCGAACAGGCACTTATTAAGCGTATGACAGCGTTGCGAATAACTCGTCCAGAAATCAGCGCAGCAGACTGTATGAGAATTAAAACATCACTTATGTCGTTTGACTTTGGCGAGCTCGTAAAATCGAGTGTAGGAGATGTCATAGAAACCCTTAAAAACTATGGTCAGCATCACTGCTTGGTAATGGACCGTGCATCGCACGAGGTGCGTGGTGTGATCAGCGTGAGTGATATTGCCCGCGCGCTGAAATTGCCGTTAGATATTCAGGGTAAACCAACCTTTGCAGAACTTATTGGTA